>JBEKTT010000008.1:0-128888 GCA_049515795.1 Syntrophobacteraceae bacterium | reverse complement strand
AGGCGCGAAGGGGCCGGCTGGCCGTAATGGATGGGTCAAGCTGGCGAAGAGACCCTGCGGCTGCGTTCCTTGGGTTGGCGAAAAGAGGCTCGCTGCGTTTGCCTCGTTCTTCGTTGAGAGCTTCGAAATCGCGTTTTTCCATAAAAACTTCGCCACGGACGGCAAGTTTGACCGGAGGTGCAATTTCCCCCGGATGAGAAAAAAGCCTCAATGGCGCTGCGCGAATCGTTTTGACATTCTGTGAAACATCTTCGCCCGTAAATCCGTCACCTCGAGTACCTGCGCCGGTAAGCACCCCGTGTTCATAAACAAGTTCGACGGCGAGTCCGTCCATTTTCAGCTCTGCAACGTAGTCAACTTGCAGGCTGGTCCCAAGGAGCTTGCGGACTCTGCGGTCAAAATCAAGAGCCTCTTGCGTGTTCATCGCGTTTTCAAGGCTGAGCAGCGGTATCTCATGCCGAAAAGGGAGGAATTTGTCAATTGGCGCAAACCCGACGCGCTGTGTCGGCGAATCGGGTGTTATGAGTTCGGGGTTCCTGTTTTCGAGATCGACCAGTTCGCGGAAGATTTTGTCGTATTCAGCGTCGCTGATTTCAGGCTGATCGAGGGCGTAGTAACGATAATTGTGGAAATCGATAAGTCTGCGCAGATCTTCAATTCTTGCGACAATATCTTCTTTATCGATCATCTGGCTCATCAGTCTTTCGTCACCTGTCACACCTGGCAAATAGTCATCAATATTGATTTTATAACTCTTTTTCGTGATTCATGAAATTGGGGGTCTCTAAATCCATGTACCCATTTCAGGCCCGAAAGATCGTCCGAAACGACCAGAACCACGGCAAGATGGACCCCTCGAAACTGCGATACTGAAAAAAGGGCGGAGGTTTCCATATCGACCGCCAAAACGCCCTGCGACTGGAAGGCTTTTATTTTGGCGTAGGTCTCGCGAAACGGCGCATCGGTTGTCCAGACGGTCCCCTCGTGGATTGCCTGACCAGTTGAGGCCAGACCTGATTTTAGTGAATTGAACAACTCTGAAGAGGGACCACACATAACCCCTGGATAGTGACCGGAAGTCCCTTCCTCGCAAATCGCCCCTGAAGGAAGGACAATGTCGCCGATTCGCACCTCATTGCGCAGAGAGCCGCACCAGCCCGCCGCGATAAATTTTCTTGCCCCGAGGGCGATCATCCTCTCAAGGACGAGAACCGCCTGGGGAGCGCCCAGCATCGGACCGGCAAGAGCGACGTGCGTCCCTTCATAGGCGCCGATGAAAACCTCGGAGAGATAAAGCTTATTCGAGTGCCGGAGAGGTTGTGAGAAGCAGGCCGAAAATGAAGCCAGATCTTCCGGACTGAAAACCAGGATTGCAAGGTGAGGCAGGCTTTCTTCATGTCTGCCCCTCCTCGGTTCTATCACGCATGAGTGTTCTTCAGCAGGCATATGGGAGGTCGACTTGTCATAGGTCATTTCCAAAAGACTTGGGGGGCTATTTTACTGCGTCTTGCAACGGATTTCCAGCGGGATTGATTGATTTTGACCCATGTTCACTCATGTGATAATAATGAGCAGTCGCCTTTTCAAATTCTTCCAAACCATTATCGCCTTGTGTGTCGGTGATGTCATCGAGCCAGATGAAAAAGCTTGGGGTGAAAAACGCTTCAGGGGGTATTTTTTACACGGTCTCGCCTAAAAGGCGTTTTCGTGGCCGGCATTTATTCATTATTTTGCTCATCCTGGGGACAGGCTTCGGGACTTACAGAAAGCTTTACAGGCCAAAGGCAAATCGTCCTAAGCAAATACCGGCAATTGAAGCGGTTGTTTCCAAATCGATTGAGGCGCCACCTCGGGCGGCGGCGACCGCACACAAGCCCGGGACCCCCGACAAGTTTGAAATCCGCCATCTGGTCCTTCATTCCGGCTATACTCTGGCGGGGATTGTTGAGGCCTCCGGCATGCCTGACTCGTATTCGGGTGACTGGCGCAAGGCCTGCAAATCAGCCCCATTCGACCGAATTAATGAAGGTGACGAGCTGATTTTTATACTGAGCCGGGCGGACGCTCTTCCTGTAGAGGTAGTTTACCTGCGGTCCGACGGGCCCTCCTACAGACTGAGGAAGAACTCAACCGGATGGGAATGCAGGTCCGGTGAAACCGCCGCCGGAGGGTCCGGCAAGACGGTGCGCGGCGCCTGGTCGGAAAACTTTTATGATTCCTGTATCGCCGGTGGGCTGCCGGCGCCGCTTATTTCGAACCTTGCGGACATCTTCTCCTATGATATCGACTTCACATCCGACCTTAATGATGGAGATCGCTTTTCAGCCTTTTTTCAGGAAGCTCCGATCCAATCGAGTGAAGGAAAACAGTTTCTTCTCCTTGGCGCCGAAATGAGCGTCTCAGGGAAAGTCTACCAGGCTTTTGGATTTCAGCTCCCTGATGGATCGTGGGATTACTTCGATGCAAAAGGAGCATCGCTCAAACGAGCGTTCCTGAGGAGTCCCATCTATCATCGGCTGTTGTTGTCTGCTAAAGCGGGCAGGAATATCAAACCCGTCCTTAAGATCTATCGTCCCCACCTTGGAATAGATTATGTCGCCCCAAGAGGGACTGAGGTCTGCGCGATCGGAGATGGGGTCGTCTCAGCCGTCCGCAAGGACGCCAAAAGAGGTCTTTCTATTGAAATCCGGCACCGGGGAGGGTACACGAGTTGGTACGGAAACCTCTCCTCATGCAGCCGTGGGCTGACTCGCGGGTCGCCGGTTTCCCAGGCAGAGGTGATCGGCTCGATGGGGGCGGCCGGGGGCGGAAAATCTTATCTCAATTTCCATTTATACAAGAACGGAAAGCCTGCCAACTTCCGGACCGCAGATTTTACCCGCTCGAGATCAGTACCTAAGACGATTGTCTCAGAATTTGAAAAATCGCGGGACTTTTGTGCGGCCGCCCTGCACGGAGAAACCCCCGATGGACAAAAGCATGAGATACTGTCCGGCAGAGACTGACAATGACGGATTTGTTTGCGGAAGTAGTTATAATGGGAACGGCCCTGAATAAGGGTCTTCACTACTCGATTCCCAGCCGCCTTGCCGGAAAGGTGCATCCCGGGAGCAGGGTTTCGGTCGAACTGGGCAAGAGAAAAGCGGTCGGGATCGTCATCTGCGTTGGAGATTGCCTTCCGGAGCTGCCGGAGACAATCAAGATCCGTCCAATCCGGGACACGATCGATGAACTGCCGGCCATGCCGCCCGACCTTCTCGAGTTGTGCCTCTGGATATCTAAGTATTATTTTTATCCCCTCGGCCAAGTATTCG
Source organism: Syntrophobacteraceae bacterium (assembly GCA_049515795.1). Taxonomy (GTDB): domain Bacteria; phylum Desulfobacterota; class Syntrophobacteria; order Syntrophobacterales; family Syntrophobacteraceae; genus SbD1. The sequence continues at coordinate 125,574 of JBEKTT010000008.1, read as the reverse complement.
ACCTGGTAATTCCATTCGGTGGGTCCGAGCCGATCGGGCCTGCACTGAACGGCCCCGGTATAAAGTTCGTTCGCCTGATCGATTCAAAAGCCTGTGAAAGCCTCAAATCCGAAAAATCAAAGGAAATAGTTCGACTGCTTCGTTTGGCAGGCGGTACGGCCCGCTTGCGGGACTTGCGCAAGTTGTGTGAAAACCCGGATTATTCGCTCAAAAAGCTCATCAAGGCCGGCATAATCGCAGTCGAAGAGTCCCAGACAAGGCCGGGAACTGACTATCCCGCCTCTTGTAAAGCCGGGACTGCGAGCCGTCCCTTGTCCAAAGAGGGGCAGGATGGATTTTCAAACCTTTGGGCTCTGGAATTGACCGAGGATCAGGGCGCCGCCATCGATCAAACAGCTCCTTTCATGGACAGCCCCTGTTTCCAGCCCTTCGTCTTATATGGAGTGACCGGCAGCGGGAAAACGGAAATCTACCTTCGTTTGATGGAAAAAGCTGCTCAACGCGGGAATGGGTCTCTTGTACTGGTGCCTGAGATCGGGATCAGCGCGCAAATGGAGTCGATCTTCCGAGAACGATTCGGCGCCAGGCTTGCCGTGTGGCACAGCGCTCTACCTGAAGGGGAGCGCAAGCGCGCATGGGCGGACATTCGGTCGGGCAGGAAGAAAATAGTTCTGGGGGCAAGGTCTGCGGTTCTCACGCCCGTTCAGGACTTGAAGCTGATCATAGTGGACGAGGAGCACGACACATCCTACAAGCAGGAAGACCACCTGCGCTACAATGCAAGAGATGTGGCCCTGATGAGGGGAAAGATCGTGGGCGCGCCCGTGCTCATGGGGTCAGCCACCCCGTCGATTCAAACGGTACACAGATGCACTGAAAAACGGTATCGCTCGATTGCGCTCCCAAGCCGGGTGATGAACAAGCCTCTGCCGGATTTCGAGGTTGTGGATATGAAACGTGAGGGAGGGCGACATGGAATTTTTTCGTTCAAGCTCAGGGAGGCAATCGGCGAGACGATACGCAACGGTCGGCAGGCGCTCCTGTTTTTGAACAGAAGAGGCTATGACAAGTACTATCTTTGCAACGCATGCGGTCAGGCGCTCCAGTGCACATCGTGCAGCGTAACTCTTACCTACCATAAAAAAGATAACCGCCTCCGTTGCCACTACTGCGGCTGGGAAACGTCTCTGCCTGAGAGGTGTCCGGTTTGCGCCCACGCTGCGCTGTTTCCGCATGGGTTCGGGACCGAAAAAGTGGAAAGGGAGGTAAAAAGACTTTTCCCCGATGCCCGGATAGTGAGAATGGACCGGGATACAATAAACAGCTACGACCGGCTGGTAAGCGCCTTGGATGCCGTGCGCTCGGGCAAAGCCGATGTTTTGCTCGGTACGCAGATGGTAGCAAAAGGCCATGATTTTCCTGACATAACGCTTGTAGGCATAATCAACGCCGACGCCGGTCTCCAGGCGCCGGACTTCCGGGCCGGAGAGGTCCTGGTTCAGCTTCTCATACAGGTTGCCGGACGCGCCGGACGCGGAGAAGAACCTGGGCGGGTCATCCTTCAAACCTACAATCCATCGCATTTTACCATTGAATCGGCATTAAAGCTTGACTATGACGGTTTCTGCCGGGAAGAGCTAAGATCGCGGAAAATCCTTCAATATCCACCGTTTACCCGCCTGCTCAAAATGCTGGTCACTTCGGCAAGCGAGCAATCAGCCCGCGACGGGGCTGGTCTGCTTGCCGTCGTTTGCCGTGAAAAGGCAGATTGCTTCAGGAATACGGGAAGAAGCGTCGCCGTTCTGGGACCGTCGCCCGCAGCCTACGTGAAGCTCAGGAACAGGTTCAGGTGGCATCTGTTCATCAAGACCTGGACAAGCTCGGATATGCAGAACTTCACTGAGTGCGTGCTCGAATCCATCAGAGGCGATACCTCCTTCCGGTCCGTACAGATAGCTGTAGACCGCGATCCGGCGACCGAGATATGATCGCTTCATGCCTGACATACTTCTCATACAGCCCCCAATCCGGGATTTCTATTTGACGGCAAAAAGAACCATCCCTTACGGGCTTGCCTGTATCGCCTCGCAGCTCTTGCGAGAAGGCTACTCGGTCGAAATCCTGGACGCGCTTGCTTCAACCAGGTCAAAAAAGGTGGGGCTTCCGCCCGAAATGTTGTACCTGCGAGATTTTTATTCAGGGCCGGATATTTCCCCTTTGGCCATGTTTCGTGATTTCAGGCGCTTCGGACTTAGTCAGGAGCTTATCGGTGAGAGGGTCCAAGGCTCCGGCGCATTCCTTGTGGGAATATCGTCTCTTTTTACTGCATACAGCGCTGAGGCGGTACGGACCGCACAAGTGGTGAAACAACTGCACCCGGAGGCTGTGACCGTGCTTGGCGGCCATCATCCGACCGAGATGCCCGAAGAGGCGTTGAGGTGGCACGATTGTGTAGATTTCATTATCCGAGGCGAGGGTGAGGCTGCCATGGCTCTTCTCGCCAAGGCAATTCACGGTGAGACCTCGGTCGAATCTGTCCCTGGGATAGGGTTTCGAACCACTGGTGGAAAGCTTTTCATAAGTCCGCCCGCTGTTTTGGCGGACCTTGACGATGTTCCCCTTCCGGCAATTGATCTGATCGACAATAACTTCTACCGGCGCAGAAAAAGGCCAAGTGCGGTGATTACAGCCAGCAGAGGCTGTCCGCTCGGTTGCAGCTACTGCTCAATCGGATGCTCCTCGTGGTGCGGTTTCCGCATGAAGAGCGTGTCCCGGGTCATCGAAGAAATGAAACGTGCGGTCTTCGGCATTGGAGCGCGCTTCATAGATTTCGAAGATGAAAACATTTCGTACGTGCGGGAATGGTTTCTCGATCTGCTTAATGAAATAGAGTCGCAGTTTAGGGGTTGCGCTCTGGAGTTGAGGGCCATGAACGGCCTTTTTCCTCCCACCCTGGATGAGGAAGTGGTTTGCGCGATGAAGGCCGCCGGTTTTACCGCTCTTAATCTTTCGCTTTGTACGACCTGCCGCGAACAACTAAAGAAATTCAGACGCCCCGACGTGCGCCAGGAGTTTGAAAGATCCCTGCTGCACGCCGAAAAATATGGGCTTGAGACTGTTGCATACATCATTGTGGGCGCGCCGGGGCAAGACCCGCGAGACTCTGTGGCAGACCTGGTCTACCTGGCAGGCAAGACTGCGATTGCAGGGGTATCCGTTTTCTATCCGGCCCCCGGTAGCGCCGATTTCGAAAAATGCGAAGCCCAGAATCTGCTCCCTGCCGCGCTCTCTCAATTGCGCTCAACGGCCCTCCCAATTTCCGGGGCGACTACCAGGAAGGATTCTATCACACTGCTGAGACTGGCGCGGATCCTCAATTTTTTTAAATCGCTTGACTCAGCGGACAAACAGGAGGTTCTGAATTTTGCCAAAAAGCACGCGACGCAAACGGTTCCGGCCCAAATAGCGGCGCCGAAGGCGCCATGCAGCGTTGAGAATCGTGCCGCCGGAAGGCGTGCGATCGGCAAAACACTGCTGGGTATTTTCCTGCGGGATGGAGTAATCTACGGTGTAAGCCCGGAAGGGCATCTATTTCGCCACAGGACATCCGATTCACTTTGCCTGGAATTCAGAAGCGGCCTGCTGAGGCTTTTTTCGTAGAGTATTAGCCTTGGGGGATGCCGAATAGGGCGAACCCGCTCTCGACCCGATCAAGAGGGACCGTTTTGCGCTATAGCAGGGTGATGAAAAAGTGTCCTCTGGTGGGAGAAACTCCTGAAAATTGCTAATGATTTCGTCATTCCGGCGGAAGAGGCTGTGCCGCAAACGTAATCTTTTTCGTGTCCCCCTCCTTTTCTAAAGGAGGGCAGGGGGGATTGTGATTCTCTGGTACTACATAGGCACTCGAAATCCCCCTCGATCCCCTTTACAAAAGGGGGCAGCAAAACCTGGTCCAGTGGGATTTTGCCCGGGCATTACTGAATTGCGACACAGCCTCGGAAGCCGGAATCCAGGCTTTTTCTGAACTAATTGATTTTAAAGCAAAAGACACTGGACCACGGCTTTCACCGGGGTGACGTCTACAGGGTCTTTCGCCCTCATATGGGAATTCCAATCCTTTTTCATCACCCTGCTAGACGGCTATCGCCACAACCTTGTCCTTAATAGGGAAAACCCCTTTGTATTATTGCATAAATGACTCCATCGCTTCAATTGCCTGGCTTGGACATTCTTCCTGTGGGATATGGCCACAGTTTGGAATAACGACTAGCTTTGAATTAGGAATGTTTGCAGCGAGTTTTCTACCAACTTCTAATGGTATGATGGTATCCTTTTCGCCCCATATTATAAGCACCGGTATTGTGATGCTCTTGTATCTCTCTGTAACCTCATCAATATTAGATGGAACTATTTGTTGTGCTGTTTTTGTTAGAGCGTAAGATGAACCTGGAAGGGATAGGTATGATGCATATGATGCTACCATGTCCTCTGTGATTCCGGTACGGTCAAAGAAGGCTTCTTGTAGAACATTTCTAGCTCTAAATTTAGTGCTGGTAAGACAAGGCAAAAGCACATTTATTATTGGTATTCTAAGGACAGATATAAATACAGGAAGACGTTGCCTATAGCTGGCCGAATCGATAAGTACCAGCTTTGAGATATAGTTAGTACCATGATCACACTGCATTAGATATGTCGTAATAGAAACTGCACCTCCCATGGAGTTTCCAACCAGAGTTACATTATCTAAGCTATGTTCTTTGATAAACTCATAAATAATATCACCTTGGTCAGCCACGGAATAGTTATTGTCCCTTGGCTTATCGGATAAGCCATGCCCTTTTAAGTCAATAGCTATTACTCGATATGCTTTGGAAAAGTGAGTCAAAATATGCCTCCACGTGTAGGTTCCGGCGCCGAACCCATGCAGAAGGATGATAGGTTGACCCTGGCCTTGATCTTCATAGTTGATTGAAAAACCTTTATACTCAAAAGTTGATTGTCTTGACTTCATGCTGGTTTCTCCTCTGTAATCAATGTTATGTAATTCGCATCCGTATATCAAAACTACAGCAATAAACAAACTTACATAAACTAACTTTGTCATAGGGCCAACCTCCCAACATAATAGACACTACTTACTTTCTGAATTTGCCTATGTTTAAGCATGTGCCAGAACATCTTCATATCTATAGCCTATTGGGAAAAGTGGCAAAGCAGGTGTTGGCACCCCAAGTATGTTACTCTCATATTCGGATTTCGCAAGAATATTTTTGTATACTGGATCAAGGCGCAAATTGTCATGTTGTTGATCCTGAATGGTAACTCATAACAGGGCGCCTACATGTCAGGGTCAACTCACGAAACAGGAAAAATCGTACTTTTGATTGTCTAACTGGAGGGGCATTTGCGATTTACACAAACGGGGGCCTCTCGTTAGTGGGCCACTTTTATGAGTTCATCGACAACCATGCCTTCCGGGGGAAACGCATTGGAATTGAGAACCATATCCATATGTCCGGTTTGCGGTACAACCACGACAAGGATCTTGGGATTGACAGACGCGATTTCCGGATCGTAGGCGGCAGCATTGAAGAGTTCGTCCGTTTCACCGATCATGATCACGGTTGGTTTGTCAATCCTTGCCACGACCGGTTCCCAGGACCTTGGCAGGGATAGGGATGCGAACAACGCATGGCTATAAATAGTGGCGCGGTTCCCTTTGGGATTTGCTACTGTCGCAAAAGCAATGGTCGGCAGATGATCCAGAATGTGTACTCCAAAGCGATTGAGAATCGACAAGGCTATGATGCGTGGTACGGCAGTGTGGGCCCAACCACCTGCATGGGGTTTGCTCGCGATTTTTGAGACGCCCAAGGGCGGAGACAGGGCTACAAAGCCATCAAATTTCCGGCTCAAAGAACTTGCCGCAACTTTCAAGACAAAGGCCCCGCCAAGAGAATGGCCAAGCAGGATTTTCTTTTCCGATGCCTGGGCGCCGCCGTCGATCTTATGAAGCAGATCAGCCAAATCATCCAGCGGCTGATCGATGTAGCTTACATCACCCAGTTTTCCGCTTTCGCCGTGGCCGCGCAGATCTATGGCATAGACGGTCTGTCCGCGCGCCTGCAAAGCTGCGGCTATCGCGTGCATGGCGATGGAAGACCCGGTTGAACCATGAACGGCAATGACCACGCCACGATCTGGCTGGCCTTCATAGAGCCGATAGGCCAGCTTTTGCCCATCGCGGGCCTGATAAAACTCAAGCGAGGGCAGGCTTTGATAAAAGCTGGCGATCATCGCGTCATTCTTCTCGATAGCTTCAAGTGGCGGCGGGGTTTCAGGGTGGCTGAAAACTATCATGCCGCCTAGAATAATAACGGGCGCCAAAAAAATGGCAGGGATAAGATAAACGAGCTTTTTCATAAGTTTCTTCCGGAATAATGCATCAAGTTGTGTGCTATGCATCCGAAACACACTTTCGGGTCAGTTCTGCCCGAAAAAACTTCTGGAACAACCCTAAAGCCGACAAAAGCATACAATTTCGCAATCGAAGACGCAAGTGAGCGGTCAAAGAGACTGGTTTTTGCAATTTCAGGACACACCTCCTCCCCGCAGTTGACAGCCTTGTTTCCCGCTGACAAGGAGGAGAGATAATATCCAGAACGCCATCGGCTGAATGCGCGTTTTCTCGTCTTCGCCTGGCGCTCAAAAGATCCCCGCCCCGAATCCGTACATCGTTGTTTAGCGCACTTATCCCGGTTTGCAGCCAGAAGAATTTCGATACAAGGCTGGAACAAGCCGCCTTGGATTTCTCTTCTTTTCTGCAGCCACAAGATTCCCCGGCGGTATTGGAATGATGGACTAAGGCAGCAACAGGTATTTTTGAAATACTATCATTTCTCCAGCCCCAGGTCCTTTACACAAAGGTTGAACTAAAGCATTTGAGTCCATTAGCCGATATCAGGTCTTATGCCGAAAAGTGGTGGACCTTCTTTTCTGAGTGTCAAGATGCACACAGGTTTTTCCGCCACCTGGACGGATCCTCGAAACACAACCTTAATGAATAACGCGCCTATATGCCAGATCGGAATCCTTCTTATCCAGGCAGTGTTCCGAGGCAGATTGCGTTGGGCCGGCGGCGCACCCCAGCATCTGAATCGCCTTTGATAAGTCTTCCGGCAACCTATTGTTTCCCGCAAGCCCTCGTGATATAAGCATTTGCAAAAACGGGCTGGCGTAGCTCAATGGCAGAGCAGCTGATTTGTAATCAGCAGGTTGGGGGTTCGACTCCCTTCGCCAGCTTCAGCAGTTTAACCGAGTTATAGAGAACAAGAGAAGTATTGTTGCGAAATTGCAGCGACGGTTTCCCTGGCTTTGCAGGCGTGTGCTGCGCATTTGCCTGGCAACCTGCGCAGCTCCCCAAAAGATAATCTATTGTGGTTTCATCCGTACAGATACCGACAAATGGCAACAGCCGCTATCACCGCAACGAGTTCAGCCGTTAGACCGGCAACAAGAGCGTGGCGTATCCGTCTGACCTGTACTGCACCGAAATAGACGGCTAAAACGTAAAAAGTGGTCTCGCTTGAACCCTGGAGTGTGGAAACAAGATAGCCAGTATAGCTGTCGGGGCCGATTACGGGGTTTTTGATTATGGAAGCCACAACTCCGTATGCGCCGGAACCTGAAAGGGGCCGCATTATTGCCATTAGAACACCTTCGGGCGGAAGCCCTACAGATGTAGTCCAGGCACCCAACGTTTTGACGATTGCCTCGATTGCGCCACTTGCTCTGAACATGCCAATGGACACCAGAATAGCAACGAGATAAGGGATGATCTTGACTGCAACCTCAAAGCCTTCCTTTGCTCCCTCGACGAAGACTTCGTATATCCGCACCCTTTTTGCAACCCCGAAGGCAAGAAAAGCCACAGTGATGCTGGGGATGACCCAGGGCGAGATGACCCGGCCGTAGACGACCGTCAAAGGGACAATCCCGATGAAAAATCCAAAAGCCAGGCAACTGACCCATAGCGGATAGGGTTCAGGCGCTTCGCTGGAATGCTCGAATTTGAATTCTTCCTTGTCACTGCTGATATTGTTTTCGATTCCCGTCTGTTGGCTGGTTCTATCCGGAAAAGGGAAAAATCTCTGGTATGCCCTTGTGGCGAATAACACGAAAAGGGTGGCGCAAAAGCTTGCAAAAAGGGTCGTGGGGAGGATGCCTGCAGGGTTTGCCGACCCCGCTGCTGCCCGAAGTGCGATGACCGAAGCAGGGAGTACAGTTATACCGGCAGTATTGATCGCCACAAAAAGAACCATTGCGTTTGTGGCTGTGCCGGGGCAAGGGTTTAGCTTCTCAAGTTCCTGCATGGCCCGGATGCCGAATGGCGTGGCTGCATTGCCAAGACCCATGAGGTTGGCGGAAAAATTCAGGATCATCGCGCCGGTTGCCGGGTGGTTTGGGGGCACCTCTGGAAAGAGCCATACCATCAGTGGACGGATAAGACGAGCGATAATGACGAGGATGCCCCCCGCCTCGGCCACTTTCACCAACCCCAGGAAAAGGGTCATTATCCCAATGAGGCTCAGTGCCAGTTCAACTGAACTTCCAGCTGCGTCAACAATGGCTTTCGACAACTTTTCCATCGGAGCAATAGCATCGAAAGCGGGGACCCACATGAGTTGCCGCCACCCAACCGTGATGAATCCAGTAAGCACCAGGGCTAAAAAAATGAAATTCATGACAATGGAGCCCGCCTAAATCATGCGTCGCTATCGAGGGATCCCTTAGTTTCTCTTCCGCCGGGCATTCGACCGTCAAATTATTACGCCTCGCAGATTTCTGCAAATCAATTCATTTTTTCACATTAAATCAGAATCGCAGATCTGCTCGCCCGGATAGCAACCCAGGCGTACTCATTCGCTATGGGGCGCGTGCCTCACTGCTTTACACTTTGTAAAAAAGACTGACACTTTACCCGATGATTCTGAATTCAGCCGAAAGCAATGCTCCATAATTATCTAAGTAAATTAAACCGTTACTCAATCGATCCATCAGGACGGTCTATGGCATGCAAGTTGCCAATCTCTCGTATGATAGACTTATAAATACCCTGCTCAAAAAAAAGAACCGGCTCTTTCCGCGCAGCCATGCAGACAGTGCAGACAGAAAGTGTGGTGCGTTTGGAGACAAGCCAAACGTCAAGCGCTTCACAAAGTGAAGCGAAAATGGTGTGCTAATTACGCTACGCGAGCTTCGCACTGCTTCACTTTGTGAAGTCTGCTTGCTGGCCTTCCTTCACGGCGTGTGAGCGCGTAGCGCGAAGTCCGACCGCTCATTCTCGACAGCCCGCCCACCCACCCGCGAGACGGGGCGGAAGCGGGAGGCCTTCGAAGGCCAAATTTCGCTCTGTGCGGTCGCTTCGGCTTCGCGACGCATCTGCAATCGATCAAAAGGAGGTTTCCCCCAATGAGTGGTCCAAGGCAGGTTTACGAGTTCCTCAAGGCTTCATCCATAGCACATGCGCGATGGGATTATGAAGTGTCCATGTCCATCATTAAAAACCGTAAGAAACTTTTGGTTTTGCTTCTGCTGCTCGCGCCGATTCTGCTTGTGTCTCTTCTTGAAGCAGCTCCTTTGCTGGGCGGCAAAGAGGCTTATGCCCCCGCTTTCTATTCGCCAACCATCTTTCTGGTTTCGATGGCCATCGGCCTTGCTGCCGGACTGATCACCGGGTGTATCGGAGCAGGCGGCGGGTTCATCATCACTCCGGCTCTCATGGCTGCGGGCGTAAAGGGAATTCTGGCGGTCGGGACCGACCTTTTTCACATTTTTGCCAAGGCCATCATGGGCACCACCGTACACAAGAAGCTCGGCAATGTCTCCGTAAGACTGGCGGTAGCATTTCTGATCGGTTCCGGGGCAGGAACATTCGTCGGAGGGGCAATCAACAGAATGCTCTATAATATCGATCCCCTGTTGAGCGACGGTTTCATCAGCCTTATTTATGCCGTTTTACTGGGTTTTCTGGGTTTTTACGCGCTCTTCGATTTTCTGAAATCCAGAAAAGGCCCCGCAGCAGCCAGTGGCGGCGCTCACGGTTCCGCTCATTCCGGCACCCCAAATTTCGCGGTAAAACTTCAGTCGGTAAACATTCCACCGATGATTCCCTTCGATGAGGATTTCGTACCCGGCGGCAAAAGAATTTCCTGGGTGGTCATTGCAGCGGGCGGCGCCGTTGTGGGGATTCTTGCCTCCATCATGGGTGTAGGTGGCGGTTTCGTAACGTTCCCCATGTTTGTTTATGTCTTCGGCGTTTCTTCCATGACGACCGTGGGCACCGACATTCTTCAGATCATCTTTACGGCAGGTCTGGCGTCTATCGTTCAATACGCCATTTACGGATACGTATTCTACTCCCTGGCGATGGGAATGCTGGTCGGCTCCCTGTTGGGCATTCAGGTCGGCGCGCTCACCACCAAGGTGGTTAAAGGCATTTACATCCGCGGCTTCTACGCGGTCTCGATTCTCGCCGGGTTTATAAACCGGGCTGCAACTCTGCCCCGAAAAATGGCTGAACTCGAACTGCTCAGCATCCCTAAATCTATAACCGCCAACGTCGAGTTTGTGGGCAACATTATTTTCTGGGTTGTGGTAGCCGTTTTTGGGATTTGGCTGTTTTCCATGTTCTTCGGCAATATAGGGGTCCTGAGAGAAGAGACAAGTGTTCCTAAAATGTCCGTAAAACCGGCTGCTTAGATCAAGCGGACAGAGGCCTCCCGCTCCGGCCCAGTCTCTGGTCATAGACAGTTCAGGGAAAGCGTCGAGAATGAGCGGTCGGCCTCCGCGCCACGCACTCACACATCGAGCAGGGTATTATATAAGTTTATCATACGAGGAGAAAAACAAATGCTGATCAGACATCAAAAGACAATGAATATTGGTCTGTTGCTTGGGGTAACTTTCTTTGGAATTCTGGCCCTCATTTTTTCTCCCATATTCGGAGGGGGAAAGAACGGCCTGGAGTACTCGGATGCCCTTTTCAACAAGCTGGCTAAAGGCTCCTCTTACTTTGTTCCGAAACTCACCGGCGACCTTAAGGGGGTTGAAGAACAGGAACTGGCAGTCAGCGTCAAAATGGAAGATGCGGACCAGGCAGCCAGGGCGGCAAAGATTTTTGCAAGGGTCGCCCCGGATACCGTCTCACAGGGTGTTCAACTCAGTATCAGAGGGAATCTTTCAAAACTGCTCGGAGCTGTTCTGGAAGACTCCAACTCAATGTATTTCAACAAAGGCGATGAAGTCAGGGAAAAGTACGGAATCGACGAAAAAGAAGTGATGACGACCTGGTGGGCTGCGCTGAACCGGGCGGTCAAAGAACTCCAGAAGAGCAGGAAAACTGAACAGTCCAACATCATTCTGGAGGTCATGAAGAAGGGCATCGAACCGGCCTACAACTTTTACAAGATCGAGCCCCAGAGTATTTCAGAAAAAGCCTTCACGGCAACGGGTCTTTTGGTCTTTTACGTACTCTATACCTTGTGGTGGGGTTTTGCGATTTTCTACCTGTTCGACGGTCTAGGCCTCAGCATGAAAAAGGCCAGGGTTAAGCGGGAAGTATAGGACCATTAAAGTCCTGCGCGATTGTCAGGATTGCTACCCGTTGGGGAGTTCTGGAGGATAGAATGAAAATACTGGTGCCGGTCGATGGTTCTGCGCATTCTCTAAAGGCCCTGGAAATAGCCGCCGATTTTGCAAAAACCCGGCAGGCTGAAATTTATGTGATCAGTGTGACGCCCTCTATTGGCGGTATGGAAGACCATGAAATTTCGCCGCACAGACGTGAGCGTCATGAGGAAATTCTTCAAAAGCGCGCTGATGAGGCAATCGAAACCGCCCACGAAGTCCTTAGAACACAGCAAGTCAGCGTTAAATTCTCCCAAACTGTGTCAACAACGGTTTCTGTTGCTGACGCCATAATTGATTTCACGGAGACCGAAAAAATCGATCTTATCATTCTTGGGAACCGTGGGCTGGGTGCTTTGTCCATATTAAGGGGAGGCAGCATCGCAAACCAGGTAGTTAAATACAGTCCCTGTTCCGTGTACGTGGTGAAGATTCCGGCGGCTCAGGGCTGATTTTGGTTCCAGCGGGACAGGGCCGCCCGACTTGGAGCGCTGTCCCTGGGACACGGGCATAGGTGCGCCTGTTATTTAGCCGGACCAGCGCGTATGGTGCTGATGAAAAAGTAACCTGGCGGCGGCAGGTGAAACGCCGGCTGGGTCCGGAAGCGCTTGATGGCAGAGGCCAATAGTGCGGCGATCACGCACATGGGAAAACTGCTGTCAAACAATCAGTCTGCAGGGGTGCGCCATGAGCGCAATTCGCTATCAGGAATAAAATATATAGGGATAAAGAGAGCGTGCGCTGGCGAGCGCCACCGAAACCCCGGGGGGTTGCGGGGATCTTTACAGTGAAAAATCATTCCCCCACCCCGCTGAGCGTGGAGCTTGGGAGCGCCTTGGTGAGCCCCTTTTAACTGAACTGCATTACCGGATGCCAAGGGCCCGTAAAGATGAAGAAGACATTCACAATATTGGTCGCAGACAGGAACAGGAACATACGCGATTTTCTTCGTCGCGAACTCTCGGCAGAGGGTTACGAAGTCGCGGTCGCCGGGGATGGCGGCCAGATTCTTGCCGAAATAGAGCGCGAGAATGGGGTGGATCTGCTTGTGTTTGACCTTGAAATTCCGGACGCCGACAGCTCGAAGATTTTTGAAAAAATCCAGAGACGCCAGCCACCTTTGCCGGTTGTAATCCATACTTTTCTGACCGAAGAATCCGAGCGGGATTTTAGCTTAAACAAAGGGGAAATCTACATCGAAAAAAGCGGCAATATCGACCTCCTTAAGACAGCCATCGCCGATATGCTTAAAAGATTTTACCCGGACCATCCCCTTAATACCGGACCAGCCGACCTGGCCCGATAGCTGGTGTCCATCGGGTTCAGGACAAATGCTCGGCGGTGAGCGCTTACTCGCCTTTCGTGGGAAGCCCCATGCGTGCGATAAACTCCAGGCATAGGGCGGACCGGTTCGGATTTGCCGAGTCAAAAGCCCGATGGTGAACTGTTCAAGAAATTTCTTTATTAATGCCTGCTTATTGGCAATAATAACCTCTGGGCGGAGCGCCGATGAAATCTCGACGCTCCGCGAGGCGTGCGGCGCCGCCTCTGCTAATCTTTGAACAGGATCGAGTGTGCCGCTGGGTCTTTGGAGGCTGTGCAGGTGGATACTTTAAGCGTTCTGATTGTGGATGATGAAGTCGAGTTCCTTGAGACTCTGGTCAAAAGGCTCAGGAAAAGAAAACTGGCCGTAAATGGCGTAACGAGCGGGGAAGCGGCTCTGGAGCAATTGAAGCAAACCCCCGTCGATATCGTCGTCCTGGACGTAAAGATGCCCGGTATGAGCGGTCTTGACACCTTGCGCGAAATAAAGAAAAGATACAATCTGCTGGAAGTGATAATGCTCACGGGTCATGCGAGTATGGAAGTGGCCATCGAAGGGATGGATGTCGGCGCTTTTGACTATCTTATGAAACCCATTGAAATCGACGAACTGGTATATAAAATTCAGGACGCCTGTAAAAGAAAAAGGCTGAATGAAAAAGCCGAGCTCGTGGAAACGCGGGGCGCATCCGGTTGAGGAACCGTTCAATGTTCCCGGCCCACGGATTTGGTGTGTGAAAATTGGTGGGCACGACCAATGTAAGTTGTGTTTGAATTTAATAAGTCAAGGAGCCTGTTTACAAGAATTTCCCCCTCCTCCCTTAAGAAAAGGGGGGCAAATTTGGCCGCGCGCTGCCGTATGTCTTTAATAAAACAATGCCTGCAAAAACTTGGAATAGGCAAAAGGGACAAGACGCTCACACTGTTGGACGCCGAAGCTCTGCGCACCGCCTTCCAGACCAGGTACCATAATTTCAAGCTGCTCCTTAGCGCCAATAACAAAGCCCTGCAGATCATGTCTGAGCTTGAGGAGGCCCGCAAAGGCGACACGCCGTTCGGAATGTCCTTTATTCGGGCTAACTGTACGGCTGTCTCCGTCAATGTCTTTCGCATGATAAGGTGTATGGATCAACTGGCGCCCCGCAAATATATTGACCTATACGACAGTTTCAGGTCGATCCAGGGCAGGATTACTGAAATCCTGTCTGAAAAAAAAGAAACGAGTGCCGGTCCGCTGATAATTTCTCTCCAGGACGTAGATAAAACAAGGTCGGATGAGGCCGGCAACAAGATGGCAAACCTCGGGGAAATCCGCAATCACCTCGGTCTAAAGGTCCCCAATGGTTTTGTAATTTCCTCGAGGGCGTTTCGCGAATTCATAGACTCCGGTGACCTTCAGGCTGAGATAGACCGCCTTATGCAGTCATCTCCGGCCGAAGAAATTGACCAACTGTTCGCCCTTAGCGCACAAATCCAGCAGCAGATCATCCGGACCGGTATGCCCGCCGAGCTGGAAAGAGCTATTTTAAGCGCCTATGCCGAACTTGAAAGAAAAGAAGGGCAGGGGGTGAAAGTCTCGCTTCGCAGCAGCGCCCTTGGCGAAGATTCCGGGCAAAGCTCCTTTGCCGGGCTGTACCGCTCCGAATTGAATGTCAGCGCCGACAACCTCATCCACGCTTACAAGGAAATAGCGGCCAGCAAGTACAGCCTCCAGGCGATCATCTACCGGTTGAACAGGGGAATCCGCGACGAAGACGTCGACATGTGCGTGGGGTGCATGTCCATGGTAAACCCCGTGGCGGGTGGTGTTATTTATTCGAGAAACCCTCTTGATGCGCGCGATATGCGGATTTTTATTCATTCAGTCTTCGGCTTGCCTAAATCGGTGGTGGACGGCAGCGTTGCGGCTGATCTTTTTGTAGTCTCCAGGCATCATCCGCCTCAGATCGTGAAAAGACACATCGCGGAAAAGCGGCTCAAATTTGTCTGCTACCCGGACGAAGGTGTCTGCAGGCTTGAAATTGTCGGCGATGAGGGTTCCCAGGCTTCCATTTCCGATCATAGTGCGCTGGAGTTGGCGCGCATCGCCCTCCGGATAGAAGATCATTACGGGGTTGCCCAGGATATCGAATGGGCGTTGGATGACAAAGGGGAAATAATAATGCTTCAGTGCCGCCCTCTCAGGCAGAGGAACACGATCACGGAACGGGAGCAGGGTGGCTGCGACATCCCGGCTTGTGAAGTGATCGTTTCGGGCGGTCTTACTGCAAGCCCCGGAGCCGGGTTTGGGCCGGTTTTCGTGGTCAGGAATGAAAGCGAAGTCCTTCTTTTTCCCAAGGGAGCAGTCCTCGTTGTAAAGCAGGCGCTGCCCAGGTGGGCCGCTTTGCTCGACCGGGCCTCGGCCCTTGTCGCCGAACAGGGGACGGCGGCCGGACACCTCGCAAATGTGGCCAGAGAATTCGGCGTGCCGGCAATTCTGGGACTGGAAGGCGCAACCGATTTGCTCGAAAACGCTCAGCCCGTTACGGTCGATGCGGACGGTCTCAGAGTGTGCAGAGGGAAAATCGAAACCTTGCTCCGAGATAAGGAAACATCCAAAGGTCTTATGGATGGCTCTCCAGTTTTGGACATCCTCAAGAGGATATCCGAAAATATAATCCCTCTGCATCTGCTCGATCCGGGGGCATCGGATTTCAAACCTTCCCAGTGCCGGAGCTTTCACGATATAACCAGATTCTGCCACGAGAAATCTGTCATGGAGATGTTCAGTTTCGGAAAAGATCACCATTTCTCGGAAAGGGCGAGTAAGCAGTTGGTGTGTCGGATTCCAATGCAGTGGTGGGTGCTAAACCTTGATGACGGGTTCAGAGCGGATGTGCCGGGCAAGTTCGTGGACCTGGACAATATCGTCTCGATCCCCATGCTTGCACTTTGGGAAG
This sequence comes from Syntrophobacteraceae bacterium, assembly GCA_049515795.1. Classification (GTDB taxonomy): domain Bacteria; phylum Desulfobacterota; class Syntrophobacteria; order Syntrophobacterales; family Syntrophobacteraceae; genus SbD1. The sequence goes on along the minus strand of JBEKTT010000008.1, from coordinate 109,621 downwards.
GAATTGTCGCCGTGCCGTGGGAAGGACCTCCGCCAATGGACTCCAAGGGTTTCATGTCTATCCTCATGGAAGCCACCTCTAATCCGGCGCTCGATCCTTCCATGCCTTCCGTCTATGCGAACCGTAATTATTTTATGATATCGAAGAATTTTTGCAGCCTCAGTTCCCGGTTCGGTTTTCATTTCTTAAACATCGAGGTCCTTGTCGGTGAAAGGGCCAGCGAGAACTACATCAGTTTCGCTTTTAAGGGCGGCGCCGCCGACCATGGCAGGCGCGTGCGCCGCGCACGCTTTGTGGGCGCTATTCTCGAAGAGTTCGAATTCAGGAGTGAAATCGAAGACGACGGCGTGACGGCGCGTATGGAAGGCTACGATGAAGAGGTTATGAAGGAAAAGCTCAATATCCTGGGATACCTGCTCATTCACACTCGCCAGCTTGATATGATCATGTTTAATGACGCCTCATGTATGCAACTCAAGAGCAAAATACTTTTGGATATTTCCTCCGTCATACTCTCGAAGTCCTCAAGCGCCGCCGTTCGAAATTGAATCGCCAGCGCACAGCCGCAATTGCGGCGTTTTTTAACCTCGTATGATAGACTTATATAATCGCCCTCCCTTGGCGACACTTGAGCGCGCAGCGCGAAGGCCGACCGTTCATTCTCGACGCTTTCCCTGACCTGTCTATGACCAGAGACGGGGCGGGAGCGGGAGGCCTTAAATAACTCGAGCCATAAAAAGGATGCCAGATGAACGGTGCAGTGCGGGACAGAATACTGGTTGCTAACGATGGGTCCGAACAGTCCCTGGAGACGGTCCGCTATGTCTCTTCCTTCCTGGATCTGAATCGGTTCGAGTTGGTCCTGTTTCATGTTGTCACCAAGTATCCCGAATCATTCATCGACCTCGAAAAGAGAATTCCTGCGTACCAGTACAGGATAGTGAGCGTAGAACCCTGGGAGAAACAGCAGCAAAAGGCCGTCCGTGAGTGCATGGAAAAAGCTGAGGCCATTCTGATGGACGCCGGATGCCCAAATGAGGCGATAACGCTAAAAATTGAGGACAGAAAAATCGGGATCGCTCAAGATATAGCCGCTGAATCCCGAAACGGCTATAAGGCGCTGGTGGTCGGGCGAAGGGGGTTTAGCAATTTCAAGGACTTTATGCTCGGCTCCGTGGCCGAGCACATCCTCGGGCTTGTACCAATCCCCATGTGGATTGTGACCGGAGGCAGCCGGCCAATAAAGGCTCTCGCGTGTCTCGATGGCTCCGAAGGGTCAATGCTTGCCTTAACCCACATTGCCGATGTCCTGGACACCTCGAAAAATTTCGAAATCACGCTGTTCCACGCTGTTCCCGGCTTTCACGGTTTCAGGAATTTAGTTCGCGAAGTTTTTTCTTCGGAGAACGATAAAACAGCCATAGAACAAATCGACAGAGAACTGGACAAAGCGGCTGCGCTGCTGGAACCATCATTTGATAAGGCGAGGGCCACTTTGATCTCCCGTGGAGTGGACCCAGTTAGAATTCATCAGAAGATCGCACGAGGCGCGGGGAGTTCGGCGCACGCCATAGTAGAAGAAGCCGAAAAAGGTGAATATGATACCATCCTTGTCGGGAGAAGGGGCCTTTCCAAAGCCGAGGAATTCGTAATGGGGCGAGTCAGCCGCAGGGTGATCCATATGGCAAAGGACAAGACTGTCTGGGTTGTCTGCTAGCTGGTTTCCGGCCGGAGGCTTGGGAACCGGGACCGCCAGCCAGGATCTCGACAGCCCACCCACCCGCGAGGCGGGTACTCCTTCCGCCTGAAGGCGGTAAAAGGAATGACCAGATTCTTCCACCTAAAGGCGGTAAGAGGAATGACCAGATTATGACCAGATTCTGTAAGCCTCAGCGCTAAAATCCCCCCTGCCCCTTTAGAAAAGGGGGGAGTTCAATTTCCCTGCCGGAACAAAAAATCCTTCCTTTAGGTCAAGAAACTTTTAGGTCAAGAAACTTTCAGGTCAAAAAACTTTTGGTTCGAAAAATCCGAATCGGAAACCCCGGATCGGGTCCCCCGGATCAGAGTCTGTCCCGGACCCCATTGGCAGGCTCTCGCGGGGCGTGGAATTCTCACCCGGTGTTTCAAGATGAATACTGATTATATTAAGAACATAAATGCGTTAAAGCCCGTTTGGCCGCCCCGAAAAGATCGACAAAAAAAGTCAGCGGCTTTGCGTTAATTGGTTTCCCCCCGAGTTTTTTCGGGCGTGAGGAGACAAGAAAATGCAGGATCGTAAGAAATTAGAAAATTTAGAGAAAATAAGCAAACTGATCCGTTATTACTCTCTTGCCATGTCCACCGCAGCAGGTTCGGGGCATCCGACCTCTTCGCTTTCCGCAACCGAACTTATGGCCGGGCTCCTATTTGGCGGAACCTTCAGATACGAGCTGGAACATCCCGAAAACGCGAACAATGACCGGCTAATTTTCAGCAAAGGCCATGCCTCTCCGCTGTTCTATTCCCTCTGGGCTGCCGCCGGAGCGCTGAGTGAAAAAGAGCTCATGAGCTTCCGCGAATTTGGGAGTCCCATCGAGGGCCACCCGACGGTTGCATTCCGCTATACCGAGACAGCGACCGGATCTTTGGGGCAGGGGCTTTCCATGGGTGTGGGAATGGCCCTGAATGCCAAATACCTCGATAAGCTCCCCTACCGGACCTACGTGCTCCTGGGGGATAGCGAGATGGCGGAGGGTTCGCAATGGGAGTCCATCCAGATTGCGGCCCACTACAATTTGAACAATCTGGTGGGCATAATTGACGTAAACCGGCTGGGCCAGCGCGGCGAGACCATGTATGGTTCTAAGGTCGAGGCTTATGCGCAGAGTGTTGGGTCTTTCGGCTGGGAAACCATTGTAATCGACGGACATTCCTATTCCGAGGTCCTCGATGCCTACGAAAAAGCCTGCCGCTCCGAAAAGCCCGTGATGATCGTCGCCAAAACGATCAAGGGCAAAGGTGTCTCGTTTCTGGAAGATAAAAACGGATGGCACGGGGTCGCCCTGAAAAAGGACGAATTAGATAGGGCCGTAAAGGAACTTGGCGAAATCGACTTTTCGGCGCGAGGAGAAATTGCCCGGCCCGAGGATCTAAAACCGGAGTCCGCAGAGCCTCAGCCGACCGGCGCTATAACCTATCCGATGGATAAGCCCGTGGCCACCAGAAAAGCGTACGGAAGGACACTGGTGCGCATCTACCCTCAGTTTCCCGCTATGGTGAGCCTGGATGCGGAGGTGAGCAACTCGACCGAGGCTGAAATATTCAAGGATGCCTATCCCAACCGCTTTTTCGAAATGTTCATCGCCGAGCAGAACATGGTTGGAGCAGCAGTCGGCCTTGCCCGACGTGGAAAGATCCCTTTCGTTTCAACCTTTGCGGCGTTTCTCAGTCGCGCATTCGACCAGATCCGAATGAGCGTTTATTCGAATGCGAACATAAAATTCGTCGGCTCTCACGCCGGGGTGTCGATCGGACAGGACGGACCCTCACAGATGGGCCTCGAAGATATCGCCATGTTTCGGGCCATTCTAAACAGCGTCGTGCTCTATCCCTGCGATGCTGTTTCAGCCGACCGCCTGGTCGAAGAGGCCGCCAAACACAAGGGGATGGTCTACATTCGGACCACGAGGATGGCGACCCCGATCGTTTACGGCGTTGAGGAATCTTTCGCCATCGGCGGGAGCAAAGTTCTGCGTAAAAGCGACCGCGATGTTGCTACGGTGGCCGCCGCGGGGATCACTCTTCACGAGGCCCTCAAAGCCCACGATGAACTGAAGGAGCAGGGAATCATGATCCGCGTAATCGACCTCTACAGCGTAAAACCGCTGGACGATGCGACACTTCGCGAAGCGTCAGACAGCACGGATTTCATAATCACCGTCGAAGACCATTATCCCGCTGGGGGAATAGGTGAAGCTGTGAGGAGTGCACTCACGCCCTTGAGTGTGCCGGTATATTCCCTGGCCGTTCAAAAAAGGCCGAAAAGCGGAATGCCGGCAGAGCTTCTCGATTACGAGGAAATTTCTCAACAAGCCATCGTATCGAAAGTCAAAGAAATCCTGTGGAGGAAAGAGCGGCAGGCTTCAACCAGGTAGCGTACTGGGCGCGGCTGGTTGCGGGCCGAGAAAGGCAAAACGGAATGCGTCTGGGCATCGCTGCCGATCATGGCGGTTTTGAGCTCAAAAAAAGACTCGTGTCCGACCTGAAAGGCATGGGGCACGATGTGGTGGATTTCGGCGCCCACGAACTCGATTCGATGGACGACTACCCGGATTACGTCGTGCCGCTGGCGCTCGGGGTATCAAGAGGCGAGGTCGAAAGAGGTGTGGCCGTCTGCGGGAGCGGTGTCGGCGCCTGCATTGCGGCAAACAAGGTTCCCGGTGTTCGTGCTGGTCTGATCGTGGACATGTTTTCGGCCCATCAGGGCGTTGAGGACGACGACATGAACCTCGTGTGCCTGGGCGGCAGGGTGGTCGGCTATGAACTGGCGCTAGATCTGGTTCACGAATTTCTGAAAGCACGATTCAAAGGCGATGAGCGTTTCCGGCGGCGCCTGCAGAAAGTGAAAAACCTGGAAGTACGGGAGGAAGAACATTGAAAGAAAATACTTTACGAAAATTGGAGTCCTACAGCCAGAGTATCTGGCTTGACTATATTCAGCGTCATCTAATCGAGTCCGGCGGGTTGCAGCGGTTGATCGACGAGGACGGGCTTGGAGGGGTTACATCCAATCCCAGCATCTTCGATAAGGCGATCGAGGGCAGCGATGATTATGATGACGCCATCAGGACTCTCGCCCATCAAGGAAAGAGTGTCGATGAAATTTATCAGGCGCTCACGACGGAAGACGTCGGACGGGCCGCCGATATTTTCAAACCGACCTATGACAGACTGCAGGGCAGTGACGGCTTCGTGAGTATCGAAGTGAATCCTCACCTCGCCCACGACGTGCAGGGAACCAATGATGCAGCCCGACAACTGTGGAAAATACTCAGCCGCCCAAATGTTTTAGTAAAGGTCCCGGCTACCATGGAAGGATTGCAGTGTATTCGGCAGCTTATAAGTGAGGGCATCAACATCAATGTCACTCTGCTTTTTGGGTTGCCGCGCTATCGGATGGTTGCCGAGGCTTACGTCTCCGGGCTGGAAGATCGCGCCGCCAAAGGGCTGCCTATCGAAAATATTGCTTCGGTGGCCAGCTTTTTTTTGAGCCGCATTGACATTCTTGTGGATCACATACTCGAAAAATTCAGTGTTGACGATGCCAAGCGCCTGCGCGGTCAGATGGCCATATCAAGTGCAAGGATTGCCTACCAAACGTACAAGAGGATTTTTGGCAGCGAGCGGTTTAGAAAACTAGCCTACCTCGGCGCCCGGACTCAACGTGTTCTTTGGGCCAGCACCAGCACGAAAAACCCTGAATACCCCGACACAAAGTATGTCGAGGCCCTGATCGGCTCAGACACGATCAACACCTTGCCGCCGGAGACCCTGGAGGCTTACCGCGATCACGGCAATCCGGCCCCCCGCCTGGAAGACAACCTGGAGGAGGCTTACACGAACCTCGATCGCCTTGCCGGACTGGGAATAGACATCGACAAGATAACTCAGCAGCTTGAAGACGAGGGGATAGAAAAATTCAACAAGCCCTATGACAGCCTGATGTCGAATCTCGAAGAGAAGCGCAACAGTACCTGCCTTGCCGAGGCGGGCTGATGAACCGGTAAAAGGTGACCACTCTGTTCAAGGCTAAGCCTTGAAGAGTACTTGAACGGGAGTCGGCATGACAGATAAGAAATGCGACATAGGAATAGCGGGTGTCGGGACGATGGGGGGTAATTTGGCTCTCAATATGGCCGACCATGGGTTTTCGGTTGCCGTCTACGATGCGGTTGCAGCAAAAGCTCGGGATCTCGCTCAAGGAAAAGAAAGCGGAGGCAGGATCCTGGCGGGGGACACTGTGCAGGAACTGGCGGCCATGCTGCACCGCCCGCGGGCCGTCCTGCTGCTGGTTCCTGCCGGAAAGCCCGTGGACGACGCAATTAGTGCGCTGATTGCTAATTTTGACAAGTCGGACCTCATCATCGACGGCGGCAACTCCCACTTCACAGACACTAACCGCAGGGAAAAGCTGATAGCTCAAAGCGATATGCTCTTCATGGGCATGGGCATTTCAGGAGGCGAATCTGGGGCTCGGCACGGCCCAAGCATCATGCCCGGCGGTCCTTCCCATGCCTACGAGCGGGTCAGAAAAATCCTGGAGGCTTCCGCAGCCCACGTGAATGGCGACCCCTGCGTCGCTTACCTGGGGGCCGGTTCGGCCGGCCATTACGTAAAGATGGTCCATAACGGGATCGAGTACGGCCTGATGCAGCTCATTTCCGAAACTTACGACATCATGAAGCGCGGCCTGGGAATGGGCGCCGGCGAACTGGCCGAAATCTACTCGAAATGGAATGGCGAAGAACTCAATTCGTACCTCATCGAGATTACCGCAGACATATTCCATTACAAGGACGAAAAGAACCCAGGGTTTGTGCTGATCGATTTAATTCTCGATAAGGCAAGACAGAAAGGCACCGGTAAATGGACCTCGTGGGATGCGATGGACCTCGAGGTGCCGACGCCCAATGTGGACGCGGCCGTAATAATGCGAAATCTTTCGGGCTGTCTTGATGAGCGAAAAAAGGCTTCTGAGGTGCTGCACGGCCCCGAATATCGGTTTCAGGGCGACCGGGTTGGGCTGATCGAACACCTTCGAAATGCATGCTATGCCGGAATGGTCATGACCTATGCACAAGGGTTTGCCCTGCTCAAAGAGGCTTCAAGAAGCTATGAGTACGGACTGGACCTGGAGACGGTGGCAAGGATCTGGCGTGGAGGATGCATTATCCGTGCTGGCGTGCTCGAGCCCATCCGCACCGCGTTCCTCAGGCGGCCCAATCTCGCGAACCTTTTGATGGATGAGCATTTCACCCAAGAAGTCAATGCCCGGCAAAAATCCCTGCGGACGGTGGTCGCCACGGCGGCAGAATTGGGAGTGCCCGCGCCCGGATTTTCAGCCTCTCTTGCCTACCTCGACGCATACCGAAGCGCATGGCTCCCGGCGAACCTGATCCAGGCGCAGCGCGACTATTTCGGCGCGCACACTTACGAACGCAAAGACATGCCGGGAAAATTTCTGCATACGGTCTGGAGGCCTCCCGCTCCCGCCCCGTCTCTGGTCATAGACAGGTCAGGGAAAGCGTCGTAAATGAGCGGTCGGCCTCCGCGCTACGCGCTCACACATCGAGCAGGGAGACCGGCAAGCACGCTTCACAAAGTGAAGCAGTGCGAAGCTCGCGGAGCGTGATCTTGACACCATTTTCACTTCACGTTTCGATGCGCTGTACATTTGGCTTGCCTCCAAACGCACCACGTCGAATGTCTGTGCGTTCTGCATGGCTGCGCGCACGGTCGCGGTTCTTATTGATGTCAGGCGCATTTTTTTCGAGCAGGGTATTGTATAGATTTATCATACGAGGAAGCAGGAGGAAAATACCTGATGCAGGGCGACAAGATTAGCGGCGCGACCGTATTCGTCATCTTCGGAGGAGGAGGCGACCTCACTTGGCGCAAGTTGGCGCCGGCCCTCTATAGTCTTTTTCTGGACGGGTATATGCCGGAGCGATTCGCGGTTCTGGGAGTCGGCCGCAAGCAGTTTACCGATGATTCCTACCGCCAACGCCTGCGCGAAGGCGTGGATAAGTTTTCGATCAGCGGGAAAACCGATGAAAAGAGCTGGGCCGATTTTGCCGGTCATATTGCCTTTTCGAAAGCCGATCTGAACGATCCGCAGGCATTCGGGGGGATCGCAAAGGAGCTTTCGGCCTACGATGAAACGTGGGGCGCAAGAGCGACCCGGATTTATTATATGGCCTTGCCCCCGAGCATGATTAAGCCCATAGCTGAAGGGCTTGCGGGCGCAAAACTGAACCTGGACCGCGAGCATGCCCGAATCGTTGTGGAAAAACCGTTTGGCCATGACCTCAATTCGGCCCGGGAATTGAACCGGCTCCTCACCCAATATTTCCACGAATCCCAAGTCTTCCGGATAGACCATTACCTCGGAAAGGAGACCGTTCAAAACATCCTCGCCTTCCGGTTCGCCAACACTCTCTTTGAGCCGATTTGGAACCGCCGCTACATCGACCACGTGCAGATCGCCGTGGCGGAAAACGATGGGGTCGGGAGCCGGAGCGGCTATTATGAGCGCGCCGGGGCGCTCCGGGACATGGTTCAAAACCACCTCCTCCAAGTGCTCTGCCTCATTGCCATGGAGGCCCCGGTCTCATTCGACAGCGATGAAGTCCGGCAAAAGAAAGTCGATGTTCTCCGCGCTATTCGGGTCATTCGCCCGGAGCAGGTCCATCAGAGTGCTGTCCGGGGCCAGTATGGCGGAGGCTGGCTCGAGGGCGGCCGCGTCCGTGGATACCGTTCCGAACCCGGGGTGGCCGCTGATTCGGCTACGGAAACGTTTGCGGCGGTCAAGCTCTACGTGGACAACTGGCGATGGCAGGAAGTGCCGTTTTACCTGCGCACCGGCAAACGGCTGCCCGCCAGAAACTCAGAGGTTGCCATTCATTTTCGGCCCGTACCGCATCAGACTTTCCCGGTTTCGGCGCTTCAGGACTCCCGGCCAAACCGGCTGTTGATCGCCATGCAGCCCGAGGAAGGCATTCTGCTGCGATTCGAGGTCAAACACCCTGGCCAGAGTATGGCGCTTGCCCCGGTAATGATGCAGTTCTATTACCGCGAGGCATTCCAGGTCCGCTCGCCCGAAGCCTACGAGACCTTGCTGCTGGACATCATGAAGGGGGATTCCACACTATTCATGCGCGCCGATCAAACCGAGGCCGCCTGGGGGGTGATTACCCCGATTCTGGACATGTGGCAGTCGGTGAGGCCGACCGATTTTCCTAATTATCAGGCCGGAAGCTGGGGGCCGGAAGCAGCCGACATCCTCATTGCCCAGGACGGACGCAGTTGGACGTTGCCCACCTTTTTGCAGTGCCGGGAGGACCTTGCAATATGCCGAGTTACAAAAGAGCCTCCGGAGTAGTCTGCGTTTATGCCGATTATGAAGCCGTGAGCCGGGCCGCCGCGGAACTTTTCCTACGGCAGGCAAACGAGGCGATAAAGGACCGCGGCCGGTTCAGCGTCGCGCTTTCGGGAGGGCACACCCCACAGCGCGCCTACGAGCTTCTGGCCGGTCCTCCGTTCAACAGACTGGTGGACTGGGGCCGGGTGCATGTCTTTTGGGGTGATGAGCGGTGCGTGCCGCCCGACGATCCCCGGAGCAATGCCCGGATGGCCCGGGAAAAACTCCTCGACCATGTTCCCGTGCCTCCCGGCCAAGTCCACCCCATTGCTTGCGCCAATTCGGCAAAGGATGGCGCCCAGAGCTACGAATCCCTGCTGCAGTCTTTCTTTGACGGCGGCCCGAAACGCTTTGATCTGGTCTTTTTGGGCCTTGGGACCGACGGCCATACGGCCTCGCTTTTCCCCGGAACGCCTGCGGTACTGGAGAAGGATCGTTGGGTTACAGAGGTATACAGCGAGAAGGATGAAATTTACCGGGTCACATTGACCGCTCCAATTCTCAATCAGGCATTAGTTTTGGCCTTTATCGCATCGGGCGCTTCCAAGGCGGAGGTGCTCAGAGAGGTCCTTACTCAGCGGCCCGAATCCGAGCGTTTTCCCGCCCGGCTGATTGAACCCGATTGTCATGGAGGCAAACTCTACTGGCTGGTAGACAGAAACGCCGCATCGCTGCTGGAAACCTGAGCTGAAATCATGAAACCAAAATCGACACGCAGGGCTGTCAATCTCAAGGAAATTGAATGAAAATCAGAGAGATAATTGATATTCTGCGTCGGGATGGATGGTTTCTCGTGAATCAAAAAGGAAGCCACCGGCAATATAAGCACCAGGCGAAGAAGGGCAGGGTGACAGTGGCCGGAGCTTTAAACGACGACGTAAACCCGAAGACCCTGAAGAGCATTTTCAGACAGGCAGGATTGGAGAGGTAAACAGATGCGGTACTCGGTTGTCATCGAAAAAGGGGAGAAGAATTACTCGGCATATCTTCCGGATGTGCCGGGATGTATCGCTACAGGGGGCACCCCGGAAATCACCATCAAAAGGCTTGCAAAGGCACTTGAAATGCACCTGGCGGGGTTGAGGGAGGATGGCCTGCCGATTCCGGAGCCAAATACCGTAGTTGACTATATCACACTTGAGCAAGCCAGTTAACGCATAGAGCCATGAATTCATCTTCCGGGGATAGGGCGGGCGTCATGAACTTGCTCGACGAGGCCGGTATCCTGGCCGGTTTTCCCTGGACCACACCAGAGCGCTTACAGGAGAGCGTGAACCATGAAATTCCCCGAATGGGCGCCTAAAGAACTCTGTGAACTGTATTTGAAATACGAAAAAGACGGCTGGCACATGCCCGAAGAGGGCGAAGACGGGGACTATGAAGGACTCGCTGGTGTCGATGGGGGCGAATTAAAGGAACTGCTGGAACGCATGTTGACGGACGAAGATATGGAACCGGTATGGCGGGCTTGGAGCGACCTTTACCCGGAAGGGATGGATTCAGGCATGGAAGGGACGGTTCTAAGCAGCCTTTTCCTTTTTGATTGTGTGCTTCAGGTTTTAATGAATCCCCATAGTCTTGTGACCCGCAAGGAAGAGATTCAAAAACTAGAAGAGATAGCTAAACTCGCCAAGAGGTTATCACTCGCCATTAAACAAGATTCCATGTTTAGCGTGACGTGTTTGTTTGGGCTTTTTGTTCGTGACAAAATGTCAAAAATCAAAACAATGACAAAAATCGCTGAAGAATTAAACGCTGCATTGGGGCCTGACTATATCTTGAAACGCATGGCGAAAGAGGCGCTGTTTTACGCAGAGGCAATAAAGAAGAATGATTTCGAAGATGATCACTTATACAGGTATGTGTCTCGTCAGAGAGCCGATAAAGCTCCTGCTAATCACTTTATCCGGGCTATGAGTGAGGTTTTTGAAAGGCATTTCGACAGCACACGGCCGCGCCTACTTGCGAGACTTACCCGTGTAGTTCTGGACGACCCTGGAATTGATGAAACCTTCGTTAAGACCAGCCTGCAAGAATGGCGTAAAAGTAAGGCTTATCAGTCATAAAGATCAAGGCAAGCACACCCTGCAAAAGCTTGGTTTTCCTGCATTTTTCATAAAAACCCCACCCTTGTTTTTCACGAAAAATCTTAAAAACCTTCTCCGCGCGACCATCTATTTTCCGGCAAAATCTTCATAAATTGTCCGACAAAATAATAACGACCAATAAACAGCAAGGCAAGAGAAAGGACCATGACAAATCTTCTACGAGTTTCCAGAGTCAATGACAGGCCAGATTTCCCTTTGAGGGCGAGCACGCTTTACAATTGGCTTCACGTCCGGAAACACCCCGAGCTTTTCGTGCAGCTAGGCGGCCCTGTCTATGTAAACCTCGACAAGCCCGACACACTCGTTGCGAAGGACGGCACTGTGAGGAAGGGCCAGCGATGAACACACTGCTACAGGCGATCAGAAGCCATTGTCTTTCGTGCTGCGCCGACCAGCCGCGCGTCGGCCTACCAATTGCCCAGACGATCGGGGGATTGGCCGCAACTCATCCAAGAAGTTTTGGCGGTGAAGCGGCAGCCAAACTCTTGACTAGCTCATTTTATCAACTCTCGCATGATTTAGAAACCACACGGCAGGAACTCCAGAGAACCCAGCTAGATCGGAAGCAGGCATGTGATAAATTGTCTGATCTTAAAACCGAGGTGGCAGTGCTCCGAGAGCATGTTCGTGGTCATCCCAGGGAAAACATAATCAGGAACCTGTGCAGCACAGTAGGCACTGGTCTTATTGGAATAGGGGTTACGCTTCATGACAAGAATGTAGAAGGCATCGGCTACCTGACCGGTCTTTTGGGGATAGGTTTGCTAGCGTTCGCCTGGTTATATCTGTACCAGAGGACGGCTAAATGATTCTTAGTCTCCTCACCGAGATAAACATGAGATTGATGCACAGGACGTGTACAAGCAGCACTAAGTACGCTATCCTGAAAAACTGATGTTTGGTAAGTTGGCGGAAGCGCATGGGAATCGAACCCACCTGGGAACGCCTTCACGCCCCCACACCGGATTTGAAGTCCGGTAACTATACTTTTCCTCATTTTTCACACCTTAAGATAATCCTTGACACAATAACGGTTTTATGGCATTCATGGTGTCACATGATGGGACACTTTTTGACGGTTTAGGAAATTATGAGGTACGTAACGAGTACGTAAGAATCGGAGGTTCCGGGATGGCTATCCAAATCTATTGTGATGAGTGCCGGACATCGAACAAGCTGGACGCCAAGAAATGCCGGAAATGCGGCGGGGCTTTCGTCAGGGAAAAAACCTTCCGTGTTGACGTTTCACTCAAAGGCAAGCGCATAACCCGGCAGGCACCAAACCTGACGCTGGCGCGGGAAATCGAATCCAACCTGAAAACAGAACTGCTCAGAGAAGAATTCGATATAACGGCGCACAAGACAAAGAAGGCCGTCACCCTAGCCGATGTTTGGGCTAAGTATCTTCCCTGGGCCAAAGAGCATAAGAAATCATGGAAGGATGACGAGTGGAATTATAACCGGCACCTTCAGCCCCGTTTCGGCGCAAAGCCCCTTGAAAACATTTCTGCCCTGGATATTGAGCGCATGAAGCTGGAATTGAAAAAGGGGACCAATAAGAACGGCAACCCCTTCACGCCTGCCACAATTAAACATCAGATCGTACTTTTGCGGCGGCTTTTCAATATGGCCGCTAAATGGCGGATTTACAACGGGCCGAACCCGGTTAGTTCTGTTGAACTGCCAAAGCTCGACAACATGAAAACCGAATACCTGTCCGATGACGAAATAGAGCGGTTGCGGAATGTGGTCGATTCATGGCCATGCCGGGTAACGGCTTCCCTGGTCAAATTCGGTATGCTGACGGGACTCAGACGTGGAGAGCTATTTCGGCTGGAATGGCCAGATATTGATTTTGAGCACCGGCTTATCACTCTCAGAACCCCTAAAGGCGGCAAAACCCAGACAATCCCTGTGAGCGGGGAAGCCATTATGGTTCTTGAACAGACAGGCCGGATTGCGCTCCAAAAGGAAGCGCATAGCCCGGAAGAGGTAGCGGAGATATCGGAGTTTGTATTCCCGAATATTGATGGAAGTCCAAGAAAGTCTATCCGTGACCCCTGGGAGAGTATCAAGTCTAAGGCAGGGTTGCCCTCCGATTTCCGCTTTCATGGTTTGCGGCATTCATGGGCTTCCAGAATGGTTTCGAGCGGGGTTGACCTGGCTGTAGTCCAAACTCTTATGACCCATAAGCACGCCTCAACTACTGAGCGATACGCGCACCTGATGCCTAATGCTCTGAAACGGGCGGCTGAGGCAAGCGCCGACATCATGAAGTCAAAATCGACAGGCAAGGTCGTCAATCTCAGGGAAATTGAATGAAAATCAGGGAGATAATTGATATTCTGCGTCGTGATGGATGGTTTCTCGTTAATCAGAAAGGAAGCCACCGGCAATATAAGCACCAGGCGAAGAAGGGCAGGGTGACAGTGGCCGGAGCTTTAAACGACGACGTAAACCCGAAGACACTGAAGAGTATTTTCAGACAGGCAGGATTGGAGAGGTAGACGGATGCGATATTCGGTTGTTATTGAAAAAGGGGAGAAGAACTATTCGGCATATCTTCCCGATGTGCCGGGCTGTGTTGCTACGGGGCGCACCCCGGAAATCACCATCAAGAGGCTTGCAAAGGCGCTTGAAATGCACTTGGCGGGATTAAGGGAGGACGGCCTTCCGATTCCGGAACCAAATACCGAAGTTGACTATATCACGCTTGAGAAAGCCAGTTAACGCATATAGCCATGAATTCATTTCTAGGGATAGAGCGGGATTAGCTACCCCGCTCGAAAAGTCCGTTTCCTGGCGGACCTTCCCTGGACCTCACCAGGAAGCGTCAATCAGGAGGCGCTACGATATGTCCAGCCAAAAACGGTTTTTCACGGGGCAGGAATTAACTGAGCGATGGGGTATTCACCCATCTTATTTGTCGCATTGCTTGATTTTAGGACTTCCGGCTTTCTCAGCAGACGATAATGACGTTGTCGCACCGCTTGGGCACGAAGTTACTGAGACTATCAGACGTGAATCAAGGTTGGAATTGATGGGCCTGTCTGGAAGGAATCCGAGTGCGCCATGCCCTGAATATTTCCACAGCAAAGGTACTACGAGAGGGTCGCTTGCTTTTATACCCTTCAGGTTGCTCAATACAGAAATACGAAGAAAGAAAGAAACAATGGAAATGCATTTGAAACTTCTCTTCCGGACCTACGATGTTTTGGATTTTGAAAAACAGTATGGGCTATACGGTTTTAATGACCACTCAGACCTGTCTTCTGGTGATATTAAGGGCAATGATGAGAAAATCGAGAATCTTCCCATGGTCCCACCAGGGCGCTTACAGGAGAGCGCTGGAATGAAGACTTTTGTATCGGGACGCAAACTGTTAGAATCCCTCAAAACTTCCGGTTACGAAATCCTTAAATTTGTCGTTGCCAACAAAAAGTGTCCGTTTGATCCGATAACCGAGACGCCAATATTGCCACCTGAAGCGGCGGGACGGTTGGACGATATCAGCCTGAATATTGCCTATTTCTTGAAGAGACATGAGGCCGAGAACGCGGAGAAAGAGCGAGGGCGATTAGAAAAAGAATGCCTCAAACAATGGGCGATCTTTGCATCACATTACGAGTGCCACGACAATATGCTTATGAACTGCCCGGAACTTGATGAAGAGTTGAAAAAAGAAGCCATAGAGAGGCTACTGAGCGCCGCTTATTTGGTGGATGTTGCCGATGTACCAGTACAGGATTCGCCCAAGCCGAAAGAAATCGGATTCAAACCGGAACAGCTCACAAGGAAAACCGATTACCGAACGGAGCAGTGGGAAAAGGCAATCCCTATAGCGAAGCTGCTATTCAAAAAGAACCCGGCGATAACGCTGGAAGAGATAAAGAGCGACCCTGCCTTTCAAGCCTGCTTTGTCAACGGAATGCCATTAGATGATACAATCCGGGACAGATTAAACAAGGCTGGCATCAAGTTGGCCCCTGGCAAAAGACGCACTGGCAATTACTAAGACTCGGCATTCTTATTAAAACTCCGTGTTCTTGTGCCTTATGCAATTTTTTTTGCATAGGGCTTTTTCTTTTTATCCCAACGGCTTGAGAGAAAATAAATATAGGCATTCTTCCAGCCAATATAGGCATTCTTAAAATACCTAATTTACAAGTAAAATCAAGCCTTTATAATCGAAGCTAATCAACAACAACCTTAGATATGGAAAGGAAAATTTATGATTAACCTTCTGAGAGTTTCCAAAGTAAACGACAGGCCGGATTTCCCTTTGAGAGCGTCCACGCTTTATAAGTGGATTCATACTCGGAAGCACCTGGAACTCTTTGTTCGGCTTGGCGGCGGCGTTTACGTGAACCTTGACAAGCTCGACGCGATTATTGCTAAGGGCGGGACAAAGTGACCGGGCGGCAGGGCAAAAAACCGCGCGGGGGCGCGGCATGGGATGGTAGAACCAATCCAAGGATTAACTCATTATGACTGTAACCAATGAAAATTTCAAGCAGAATCCAATCTCTGATGCTATCCGGCGCACTCTGACCTTTTATCATCCCGATGGGACCACCTTCGAGCTTTGTGGAATAGGGACAGACCGTTACCCGAAAGCCGTAGATGGCGGATTCTTCGATGACCACGAGAAGGCCATTGAAACAGCGTGCAAGCTGACCATGGACCACCATGCCGTTTACCTTACCATAAACCCGGCGGACCCGGCGCTTTTATCCCGTGCGAACAATCGAATCAAACCGGGCCTGGCGCGGACACAAGACCGCGAAGTCCTTAAGCTACAGAGGCTTTTTATTGACGCTGACCCGGTTAGACCTGCGGGCACCAATAGCACGGACAGCGAGCATGACACGGCTCTCGATTTATCCGCCCAAATCAAGGCGGACCAGGGCGCGCTTGGCTGGCCGGAACCGCTTGTGGGCGATTCGGGGAACGGCGGACACTTGATTTATCGCCTTCCCGATTTGCCGAACACCACGGAGAACATAGAATTACTTAAGGCGTGTTTGCAGGCTCTCGCGCAGCGTTATAACACGGACACCCACCATATTGACGAAACCACCTTTAATCCTTCACGGCTGAGTAAGCTGTATGGGACCTGGGCGCGGAAAGGCGACAGCACACCCGACAGACCGCAAAGACTCGCGCGGATTATTTCAGTTCCCGATCACCCAGAACCCGTACCGCTCGAACGGCTCAACGCTTTGGCTAAGAGCGCCACCTTTGGCAGAGCGGCGGACCCGCAACCGAAGAGCGCACCGGGAACGGGAAGCGGGAAATTTGACTTACCGGCCTACCTGGAACGATACAGCGTCCACGTCAAGCAGGTTAAACCGCATGGCGATAGTACCCTTCACGTTCTTGAATGTTGTCTTTTCGATGAAACACACACCGGCGGCGAAGCGGCCGTAGGGCAGAAAGCGGATGGACCACTTTTTTACTTCTGCTATCACAATTCTTGTAAGGGCCGCACCTGGGCGGATGCCCGGCAAAAGATTAGCGGTGATGCGAAATTAGCAAAGCCGGGCGAATCCGGAAAAGAGACGAAGGAAACTCAGGCGCAATGGCTTATCCAATTGGCGGCGGATGCTGAGTTGTTCCACAGTCCCGAAAGCGGCCACTATGCTATTGTCCTCCAAAACGGGCACCGGGAAGTTTGGTCAATACGAACCAAGGGATTCAAGAACTGGCTGGACCATCGGTTTTACCGGGACCAAGGCAAACCACCAGGTACGCAAGGTTTGCAGGATGCAATCCGGCTGCTCGAAGCAAAAGCGGTTTTCGATGGCGAAGAACACCGGGTATTCGTCCGCGTGGGCGGGCATGGCGGCAATGTCTATCTGGACCTTTGTAATTCGTCCTGGGAAGTGGTTGAAATCACACCGTCAGGATGGCGCGTCTTATCGGACCCGCCTGTCAGATTTCGGCGCGCAAAGGGAATGTTGGCGCTGCCTAATCCCGTCCCTGGCGGAAGTCTCAATCAGCTTAGGCCGTTTCTGAATCTCCCCGATGATGACGCATTCTGCCTTGATTGCGGTTTCTTGGTTCAGGCGCTCAATCCTTCGGGACCATATCCTATTCTCACCCTGGAGGGCGAGCAAGGTGCAGCAAAGAGCAGCAAGGCGCGAACATTGCGCTCATTGGTGGACCCGTCAACGGCCATGCTGAGGACAGCGCCACGAGATGACCGCGACCTGATGATTGCGGCGACAAATTCCTGGCTACTGGCCTTCGATAATCTTTCAGGCGTCGAAAACTGGTTGTCTGATGCTCTATGCAGGATTTCAACGGGCGGCGGTCTTTCCACCAGGGAACTTTATTCGGATTCTGAGGAAATAATTTTTGAGGCAATGAGGCCACAAATCCTGAACGGGATTGACCGCATTGCTTCGCGTCACGACTTGTTGGACCGCTCAATCTGCATAACCCTGCCCGTGATTCCCGACGATAAACGCAAAGAGGAAAAAGAATTCTGGCGTGACTTTGAGGCGGCAAGACCTTTTATCCTGGGCGCTCTGTGCGATGCGGTAAGCTGCGCTCTCAGAAATATCAGCACAACCAAACTCGACCGCCTCCCACGCATGGCCGATTTCGCAAAATGGGTTACTGCGGCTGAACCGGCGCTTCCCTGGAAACCTGGCGAATTCATGAAAGCTTACACCGGCAACCGGGCAAATGCCGTAAAGCTTGCTCTCGATGTCGATATCGTGGCCTGTTGGATTCGGCAATTCATGGGCGATAAAAGTCAATGGGAGGGGACAGCGACCGACTTACTTTCAGCGCTGGGCGACCTTGTTCCAGATGACACGCGGAAGCTCAGGGAATGGCCAAAGGCACCGAACAGCTTGGGCCACCGGCTGCGACGGGCGGCAACATTTCTGAGGGCGGAAAGCATAGAAATTACTCTTCCAAGTTCGGAATCATGGCGGCGCTATATCACCATTAGAAAGAGCCTGCAAAAGATCGTTGATACCGTTGAAACCGTTGAAACTGGCAATGGTGGCGGTTCTACTATCAACGATACGATCAACGATATTGTTGACGCTGAAAAGACCGTTGGAATACCGTTGATGGATAAACCAGCACCCGATAAGGCTTTCCACGATGTCAACGATTTCAACGATAAAAAACACACCTTTTCTAAAGAGGTTATCGAACTATGACCGCACTTGAAATCCTTACCGACCTGAGAAGAGCAGGCGCACTCGTTACTATTGCAGGGGATAAGCTGCGCCTGGAGGCACCGAAGGGTATTCTGACCGAAGGCCTTAAACAGCAGCTTGCTGCTCAAAAATCCGAGATAATCAGATTGCTACAAGCCGAAACCACCACGAACGGAAGCGGTAGGCCGCGCTGTTACCACTGCT
The DNA here is from genome assembly GCA_049515795.1 of Syntrophobacteraceae bacterium. Taxonomy (GTDB): domain Bacteria; phylum Desulfobacterota; class Syntrophobacteria; order Syntrophobacterales; family Syntrophobacteraceae; genus SbD1. The sequence goes on along the minus strand of JBEKTT010000008.1, from coordinate 90,950 downwards.
CGAAGTTCGGGCCGGTAGGACGCGAGGGCGGATGCTCGAAACCAGGAGACGGAAACATGAACATGGCGGCGCTTCTCGAATGTCCCGATTTTGTCACACGGACAGTCCATTGAGGGTGATAAAGGATTGAGCACGTTTGTAAACCATAGCAATTGGAGGTAATTTAAATGACTGACGCTGAAAAAAAGCTGATTAGGCAGCGAGGAAGGCCGTTCCAGAAAGGCCAAAGCGGTAATCCGAAGGGAAGGCCGGAGGGAGGCCGAAACCAAGCCACTATATTTGCCCAAGCACTCTTCGACGGCCAAGCTGAAACACTTACCCGCAAGGTAATCGAGCAGGCCCTTGAGGGCGATTCCACATGCTTGCGGCTTTGTCTGGAACGCCTTATCCCCCCACGGAAGGATGTTCCCGTTTCCATCACACTGCCGAAGATTGAGGGCGCGGCGGACATACCCAAGCTCATTTCAACCATTATGGCGGGACTTAGTTCGGGGGCGCTGACACCGGGTGAGGCAAAGGCCGTTAGTGACTTGGTAGAGGTCTTCAGAAAGGCTTTGGAGACGGCGGAACTGGAACCCCGAATCCGAGCACTAGAAGAGCAATCAAAAGCACAAAAGAGGTAATCCCGATGGCGGCATCAATTGAAAAACGCATCGAGCGCCTGGAAGAGCAACAGCAAAGGGAAGCGAGCGAAGAACAAGAACGGAAGGAACTGAGCAATCGGTCTAGCCAGGATTTTATAAACAAGTTTTTGAAAATGGTGGACTATTGGCTGGAAAATCCAGACGACGACACTTCCCTGGAGGATGAATCCTTTGTTTCCTTATTTGCAAGAAAAGCGGCACTGAAGTGGGCAAGTGCACCGACTCCAGAAGAAGGATGGGCGAGGATTCGGGAAGTGCTCGAAGAGATAGGGCAAGCAGTCAAAGAACAACCTCGATTGGGTGGTCCTGGCGGCCACAGACAATGGTGCATCGAACACGGTTTGCTATTATCCTCTGAAGAGAAGGGAAATGTTGAATGAAGTCGCTCGCTCAAAGGATACAAAACTTGGAAAAAACGACGACCAGCACCAAAAAGAGCATTCTCGAACACATACTTGAAGAGATTAACGGGGCCACCAGGGGGCTACCGGACGATAATGGCGGGAGTTCTTCAGAAACAATCTGTGAAGAGCGGATAAATGAACTTTTGGGATGGGCAGCGAATACTCCGTCGATCAATGAGGAACAAATCGAATGACGTGTTAATGAGTGTAGCACTGCATCGGAATATCGAAGGCGATTTTTTCTATGCCATTTAAAGATTTAGAAAAGAAAAGAGAATATCACCGGGACTATATGCGGGAACGGCGCCGCAAGGGTTTAACAGGTGAATTGTTAAACCCGGAATCCGAAACCGCCCGGTTCAATCCGTCTCTCCCGCATAAGCTCACCATGACCAAGATTGGCGGTGTGTGGCGTCGGACCTTAATTCAGGATGGCCGGATTTACGACAGGGACACCGGCGAGTTGCTGCACATAGAATAAGCTCGGTAGTTTTCAGAGCAACCTAACAAGTGTGCACTGTTGCATTATGTGACTGTGGCTCACCCACTCTGTTTTGGAGCAAACCCCGAAAATACCCACATGAAGCCAATACCAAGAATTAGAACTGCGATAGGGGGGGAAAGAGTAATCCCAAAGAAGAACAAGAGTTCTTGTTTGCCGTTTTTTCGAGATTCCATGCTCTTTTTCAACTCTCCCATTCTCTGTAACTTGGAGAGGAGAGCAGACTCACTATCAGACAACTTCTCATGTCTGGAGGGGACTGCCCAGATGGGCTGAAATTCGTCCAGGGGAATACCGGCCTTTTTTGCAAGTTCCTCATCAGTCATCGAAGACAAATCTTCACCGTGTTTTCTTGGCATAGATGACTTATCCCAAATTATTTCTTGCTGCCCGAGCGAAAGCCTAAATACCTCATCAAACAAACTTGTTTCACTTGGCGGCGGTTCGGCCTGATACCAATCAAAGACAACGGTAACACCTGTATGTGATTCCTGCACTTTGTAGCTCTTCCCTCTCGGTCGTGGAGTAAAGTAATGAGCATTAAAATAGCTTATAACCTTTGTCTGCTCGGCTTCCGGCAACCCGGCAAAGTCGGGGGACACCCGGCTAAGGACTTTTTTAAGCGCCTGCATCTGATCGTCGGTCAGACCCTTTAGCGCGGGTCTCCCCGATGGCTGTGATTTGCCGAAGCTATCGCCATTTGGTTTTTCCCCCGGTTCCTCAAGGAATTTATAGTTGATAGACGCTCGCAAAGATTGAAGTTCATGCGAGGCTTTCACCCTTTCGATGTATCTCGACATGGCGGGGTATAGACCGAAAGTACCTATGGCGACCACCCAAAGCACGGAAAGCAAGAGCCATAATCGGAAAAGACCCTTACGCCAGTTTAAACCCTTTAGAGTCATTGGCTTTCCCCCAGCCTTACTTGTTTTGTTTCGGAACAAAACCTGAGAATACCCACATGACGCCTATGCCAAGAACCAAGGCTATGACGGGAGGCAAGAAGGTCATACCTGAACAGACTAAAAGGTCCTTTTTCCTGCTTTCTTTGGATTTTGCAATTCTATTCACCTCATACCATTTTTCTGTCGTAACATACTCTATTTGGTCCTTTTCCTTTTTCTTGTCCAAGAATTCGTCAGCCGTTAACTTGTTCCCTGTGATTTTATCAACCGGAATGAAGCCTGACATTTTCAGCAGTTCTTCATTCGTGTATTGAGACAAATCGGGTTCCGCATTTTTATCTTTGCCCCGATTGCGTAGCTCCGCCTCTGCGATTTTCGTCAGTTCCCCGACCGTGTATCCGGATATATGTTTGACCGATTCGGGTACCCCTTTCCCTGCTGCTTTATATATTTCTTCGATTGTATAGCCGGAAATGTCGGGCTGCTGCTGTTCTTTCGGAGGAGTAATTTCCGCGCCCGAGTCGGGCACAATCTCCCCATTGGGGAGTATGATCGGTACGCCTTTGCCGGGCATGATCTCAGCTTCGGTCGGCACAACCTGCCCGCTTGCATCGGCCTCCGCTTTGGTCTGCCCTGTCCATTGTAGTTTCGCAGGATCAATCTCAATCTTGGCTTTGTCCTTAGAGTGATCGAACTCTTGAACTGCATTCAGGCTCTCAATGTATCTAATAGCGGACGGATAGACCACAACCATTCCAAAAACGATCACCCAAATGGAAGAGGCCAGTAGCCACAATCGGAAAAAGCCTTTGCGCCAGTTTAAATCACGGAGAGACATTATTTCCCCCCTGAATGAGAGGCGATGCAGAGCAGAAGTACGTCTTTGAGCTATGATTGAGATTACAGCAGAGTTTAGGCTCTGTCCACATTGAAGATTTAGCTTGATTCTTCCGGGCGGAAAAAGGCACGGGCCAGGGCGGGAAAATCGATCCTGCGGCATTATTGCCTATTGACACGAGGCGATACATCCGATTATCTTTGTTGTGAGCGGTGAGTCCTATATAAGTCCCTGAGGCATGGTCCTTCCATCGGCTGGTCAAACCTTGGGATTATGGCTTATAAGGCACGCTCTCTTTTTTTGGCGGCAGGTAGATGTCCTCATACCGAACTTTCCCTTTGAAAATATCATACCAGATTGAATCCCCGCTTTCGTATTTTTTATAGATTCCATGGCAAAAGAGGTCAACTGCTTGGAGGCAGGGATTTGCCTTCGAATCCTCATGGGTAATTCTGAGAAGGACATTCAGCGCAAGCTTGTGCCTCAGAGCTCTTTCCACATACTGGTTAAATTCGCGGATGAGCGGCTTGCTCTTCCTTTTATCCAGGACCAAGTGCACTGAAATATCAGCATTTTCAAAGGGAAGCTGTTCAAGCAACAACCTTGAGAGATAGTTATAGACCACCTCCTTATTCTCTTGGAGATGGGGGAAAAGGCGTTCCTTATTCAGAGTCAAGGCGTAAATTCCAAAATGTATGCCCGTTACCATTCTAAAGAAATACTCCTTTACTCCGATGACAGTTCTACTACCCTTGATTTCTTGAACGATCCTCCCCCTTTTCGTCTTTGGGTTTAATTTTCGCGCAATGGTCTTTCTGATGGCATGAGCAATATTGCGATGGTTTGTATCTGTCCTTATTGCCAGGATGCAGATGGTAAAGTGCTTTGAGCGTCCGGGTTTGTCACTACCGAAACCCAAATCACCGCTTTCGTCTAAGAATAAATACCAAGGCCCTCTCATGTGAGCGATGATGTCATAATGAATCGACGGAATCAAGCCACATTGAACCCGGCAGCAGCGCGAAGTATGGAAAGAAGCCGCCAGTGACAAATTTTGTCACTCATGATTTAGGCTGGTGAAATCCGGACGTGTCTGACATGGGTCGAGCCGAGAAAATGGATTGTAGGCCGTTTTAGAAGGTTCCTGCTATGCTTTGCCGCGCGAAAACGGCGGGTCCACTGACGGCGCAGCCCCCCTATGAAAATTCACTCACAATTTTTCTGAGGGGGGGGGTGGCATAGTATGGGACCCGAAAAGGCAATCTCCCCCCCCCGACCTTGTTCCCTGGCGAGAAGATACCCGGATGATGTTTCGACGGCAGGCAGTGGGAAAACGGATTCCAAGCCTATCCTGACTCTTCCTGTGGGAGCGACACGAGCAAAACCGGGGGAGCAAGCCGGTTTCAGGGAATCAGGCTTTTCACTTTTGAAAAGTCGAAAGTCAGGGGCCTGGCAGAAGCCAAGCGCTGCCTGGTATTTTGCGCCAACTGCCATCGGGAAATTCATGCAGGATTCTACCCAGAGTATCTCAATAAAGAGATGCCCGCTCCCGAACCACCACCTCCTATCATCGCCGCAATAAATTCAATAAAGAGGCTTTAAGAGAGACCGAGGACTAATTACAGATTAACAGGTACTTAGGGCGATTTAAGGGGTGTATGGGGGTGCTTTGGGGGGCCTATTTCGAGATTTTCTTCGAGACCTTCTTCTTTGACTTCCTCTTTGGAGTCGAGGCAGCGGCCGGCCGGTCGGTCCTGGTTCGGTCCTTCGATTTGAATTCCTTCGAGGTTGAGGTTGATGGTTTCGATTCCATCGAGGTCGTCGAGGTCCTGGCTGCTTCGTCGGTCGGTGGACTTGAGGACACTGGTTGACGGTCGTTTGGATCGGTGTAAGTATCGGTATTCGTTACGTCTATGACCTGTTGAGAGGCTTCCGGCGGCTGCAATAGAGGAATAACATATTCATTTATGAGGGCGGCAAGTTTGGCTTCGAGCACTTCGGTCGGCTCGTCACGATACAGGTTGATCGTTTACGGTGCATCGGAATAGAGCTTACGGTACTTCGAGAGCATTTCGAGTGTCTTGGTCTTGTCCCACAACTTCAGTTTCGTGACGGTTTCCCCTTCCTGGGTCGTCGTGACCTGGATGCTGGAGATTGCGGCTCGAACCTCGGGCGGAATTTCGTGGATTGGTTTCAACTTCCCATTTTCGTCGAAGAGTTCGGCAGGGTCCAGGTACAAAATCCGGGCGAGTTCGAGAACGATCCGTTCCGTGGTAGCCTCGAATTTTTCCGCGAGACGCAAACGGGCAGAAGCAAGATGTCTTTTTATCGCAGAATTACGAAGAAGTTGGGTCGAATAGTCCGGATTATAGCCTGCTTTCCGAGCGGCTACAGTTGCGATATTACAGGCTAAATAGTGCTTTATGAAAAGCTCTTGTTGTGGGAGCAATCTTTCGCGGGCCATATTGAACCTCCCTCGTGCGCGAGTAATTGATTTTGATTATCCATTAAGGGGTCGGAGGGCGTCAAGGTTTTGTTTGCGGGGGCCGTTTAAGGATTGGCAATAGCGAAAAATAGCGTGACGGCAGGGGGTCCCGTCACTGTTTTGATAATGCCACTACGCGCGAGAGGGACAAGCGGAATCTCCGCGACGGCAGGGGGTCCCGTCACGTTTTTGATTCTAGGACTATCCTGGCGCGTCCGGCTTGCCATCTCCACGGCGCTTGCCTTCTGCGGTGGCCCTGGTTGGAACATCCGGCTGAGACGATAGCTTACTGGTACTGCCTGGAATGCGACCGGGCCGGAAGGGGACTCTATACTCAGGTCTTCGAGCAGGACCGCCTTGAACCATGCGCCGACCGAACGGACGTGTGGTTCAGTATGGGCTAACCTGAGATCGTGGCTTTAAAGGCCGTTCTCGCAAGCGTAGTCTCAACAAACCGCGCAGGAAAAGGTTTCCTTGCCGGGAAAGGCGAGGTGAGCAATCAAGGAATCTTATGCAGGCGAAAAGTAATGAGAGAGCGCAGAGTATCCATACCGGAACCAGAAGGGCCGATTTGGACGGCGTACCGTGCTTCAAGAAAAATTGCGGTACGCAATAGGTACGTAAAGGGCAGGGGGGAGATTGTGAAAAAGACGATTAGTTGTAAGTTGGCGGAAGCGCATGGGAATCGAACCCACCTGGGAACGCCTTCACGCCCCCACACCGGATTTGAAGTCCGGGAGCCCCACCAGTGAGCTTGGCGCTTCCGAGATGCGAAATATATACTGCTTCTACGAGCTTGGCAATCTTCCTTTGATTGGCGCTTACTCAGTCCTCAGTCCTCATGCCTCAGTTCTGGCTTCTACGAGCTTGGCAATCTTCCTTTGATTGGCGCTGCCGGCTTAAGTTATAGATCTGACATGGGCTAACTAACAAGGTGATGAAAAAGGGTTCTCTGGCGGGAGAAACGCCTGAAAATTGCTAATGGTTTCGTCATCCCGGCGGAAGCCCATGGCCGTCAACTTTAGCGGATGTGTCGGGGCAATCTCTTCACCCCGCTGCGCTTGCTCTTCGTGAATCCTTCGTGCTCTTCGTGATTGACCAAGGCCATCGTTATCACGAAGAGGAGTGAAGGACACGAAGAAAGGGTGCTGCAGACGCATGTTTTGCCTGCCAACTCTTAAGTTGACGGCTATGGGCGAAAGCCGGAATCCAGGTTTTTCCCCAACTAATTGATTTTAAAGCAAAAGACACTGGACCCCGGCCTCCGCCGGGGTGACGTCTATACTGTTTTTCGCCCTGAAGTGGGAATTCCAATCCTTTTTCATCACACTGCTAAATCTCCACCAATTCGTATTCTCTGGATCCGATCCCGATCTCTGAGGCGTAGATTAACTGGCGCTCCCAGTCAACGTGCGGATAAACGGCCCTGATCTTGTCGGCGCACGGCTTCTTAATTCCCTTGAGACATGAGGATTCAAGATGAGGCTGGCTGTTTACCATGTCCACGCATGCCTGGTCTATCGCAACGGGGTCCACTGAAGCCGTGATGCCGATGTCGCCGACAATCGGAGCATCTGCAAAGGGATAGCAGTCGCATGCGGGGGAAATCTGGGTAAGAAAATTGATGAAAAGAGAGCGTTTTTCCTTTCCCTTGAGCGCCCCGGCGGTATATTCGACCATCCTTTCCATGAACGTAGGCAGGTCTTTTTCCCAGTTGATGGTGAGAGCACCCTGCGGGCAGGCGTGAATGCAGCGCGCGCACCCCACGCAAAGTTCCTGGTCGATGCGCATGATTTTAGTGACAGAGGCCTTGGGGGCCGGGACATCCGCCGGCCTTTCGATGAGGCTTATGGCGCCGTGGGCGCATTGCTCAAGGCAGACCCCGCAGCCTATGCACTTTTTGGAAATGACTTCCGGGGCAACCTCCGAATGCTGGGCCATTTTGCCTTTCCGTGAAGCCGTTCCCATTCCGACGTTTTTTATTGCGCCGCCGAAGCCTGCCGCTTCGTGCAGTTTGAAATGGGCAAGCGAGACCAAAGAATCAGCGCGAACTATCGCCGAGCCGATAAACACCTCCTTGAAGTGCTTCAGGTTCACCTGGACCGCCACCTCGTCGCGTCCGTCGATGCCGTCGGCAATGATAAGGGGAGCGCCGATAACCGGGTAGGCAAAGCCGTTGAGAATGGCCGTGTTCAAGTGGTCCACCGCATTGCTGCGCGAGCCGGGATAAAGTGTCCCGGAGTCGGTAATAAACGGCCTGGCGCGTGCTTCCAGAAGCGCATCAACTACGGGACGAACGAGCAGGGGTCTGATAAAGGCAGTGTTTCCTCTTTCACCGAAGTGAACCTTGAGCGCCGCAAGTCCCTTTTCCCTGACGATTTTTTCCAACCCGGCGGCCTGCGCCAGGCGCTTAATTTTTGTCAACAGGCTATTTTCAAATCCTGCACGCAAACTGGTAAAATAGACCGCACTCGCCATCACACACCCCTATTTAAAATAAAAACTCAGTTTAGGGATTCCCGATTAAGAACTATTGAGGAATTTTAGATTAAAAGCCAATTCCTCAATCCATCAATCCTTCAATTCCTCAATTTATCAATTTGCCTCTATCCAATCCGCAGCATCCGGAGCTGCCTCAGCTCCCGACAGGCGCCAGCAAAACGGCAATGATCCCTGCGAGGAAAATCCCATCGAAGGTTCCAGCCCCGCCGATCGATGCCACGGGAGCACGCAGATATCTCAGTTCATCCAGGTGAAGAATGTCCGCTCCGATCAGTGTCCCCAACGTTCCTGCGACGTATGCCGTCGGAGCGGCAAAACTATAATCGAATATCATCGCCGCAATTGCCGCGGCAAGGGGTGGAATCAGCCACGGAACAGCGATTCCAACACCGGCAATCGGACGCGCGTTCTGATAGACGACATAAGTGACCGCGGCAAGAGCAAGCATCATTCGGATCGGATGAGGCGAGTTGATTAAAAGGTAAAGCGAAAGAAGAGCAGGAATTACTGCGCCTCCTACGTTTACCGCCAGTACCATTTCATTTGGCCGATGGGAACGTGGAGGACGGAAACGCATTCCGAAAAAAGAGACGGTGTCCCAGTCGTCGACATCTTTTTCGAGCGGGATCCTGCGCAGGGGAATGTTGATCATGCTGCCGACAATGCACAGGAACAGCAGCGTAAACAGGTACACGGGCGGGATGCCGATTTTGCTGAACGCCCACGCAAAAAGACCAAATTGGATCAGCCCGAAAGCCACCAGAAGCAGAAATATGAATATGAACACAAAAAAAATCAGAAAAGGTGGGAAAAACATCTAACCATCCTTTCAGACACGGTCCAGGCTTAAGATTCAGGAAGTGATTACAGACACAGGCTGTTGTCCTTTATATGCGCCGGGCGCAATAAACGGCCCGAATTCGTGCCTGAGATCCTGCAGTTTTTTTATGGTCGATCTCCATATACGGTAGTACTCTTCCGGGCAATCGGGGGCAGTGCGTTTGTAGAAGCGGATGGCGCGCGAGATTTTGGCTGCCCATGCATCGATCCGGAACTTGAAGAGTTCCTGGTAAAGTTCCCTTGAAAAGTCCTCCTGGAAGATTTGCTGAAATAGAGTTTTGAGGTCCTCATACTTCGGAATAAACCCAAGCGGGGTCCTGTAAACGTCAACTTCGTTGTGGATGCGCTGCTCGGCCCAATGCAGCCAGACTTTTTTAGCAAGCTTGTGAGTGAGAAAATTTCCTTTTTCGTCTCTCAGGAAGTAGTTGACGGCATAGATTCTCGGGACTTGCTTCATGCCCTGGACAAATCGAATATTGTTCCTGATATAGGCGCCTATTGGGTAGCTGATGAAATCGAGATTCGCCATTGGCTGAGGTGCGAGCACACCCTCTTCTCCGATAGTGGCCGAGGTTGTCTCGGATTCCAGCGTACATGCTTTGAGGATAATTCCGCTCTTCCAGTCCGCAGATTCTTCTATGGGGGCCGAAGTGTCGCTGTCCCTGCCCCCGTAGATTATGCCCCTGACCAGCACGCCGTTCCTGTCGTTGTAAGCCGGGTCGATGTTTTCGAGATATCCAAGCCTTAACGTATAGCGGGCGTTACTGTGCGCAAAAGGAATTGGATTGTCTTGCCGGTCTGTTTTACCCTCCGACCATTCCCCCGAAAAATTCCAGCCGTGCATGGGATGATCAACCCCCATGCCCAACCAGTAAGGTTCATTGTCGGGACCCGTGAGGACGTTTGAAAAGATCATTTCGAGCCCCGGAGTCTGAATGGTCTTGAAAATAAGGGGGTCATCCAGCGCATTTACGTCTTTTATGATCCCGAATATGCCGTTTTCGACATTAACCGCTCTAAACTCACCATCTATATTGCGGAAATAGGCAATGTCGTCCCCGATTATCTTTTCGCCAGGCAGCATCGCCGTCGCAGTCTTTCCGCAGGCTGAGGGAAAAGCGCCGCAAAAGTAAGTCGAACGCGCTTTTTCCTCATTCTGGACAGACATGACGAACATGTGCTCGCATAGCCAGCCCTCGGTCCCGGAGAGCTTGATTGCCAGGCGCATGGCGTGTTTTTTCAACCCCACGCTATTTCCCGCATACTGATTATTCGTGGAAAAGACTATGAAGTCCTCCATGTCCTGGTAAATCCGCCGCTTGTCGAGGTCTAAGCTATTACCATTCTCATCGAGACGACCCGCGCTGTGCACGAACCGGAAAAATTTGTCCTTGGACGCCATCCGACGGAAGTGCTCATATCCACGTCGATAGAGCAGTTCTTCGGAATGACAAACATAGAAGGAATCGGTTATCTGAGCGCATGCTATTGAAAAGGGGCTGTGGGTCGGACCTTCGCAATTAAGTTTTATGATCGCCTGTTTGCCTTTCATGATGCCTTTGAGAATGCCCCGAACTTCCGCCAGGCCCTCCTCCCTCTCCTTGGCGAGGAGCGCGCTCATCAGCGAAACCAGTTCCTTCCTCACCAGGTTCTTTGTGGCCCCGGGCGCTCGGCCCTGGTCATTAAATCCATCGTAATGGATTGTGTGACGCTCTTTTGCCAGGGGTTTTTCCTCTTCGAGTTCCAATGATTTTTCCCGGATATATTCCGCATCTTCGTCACTATCGTCACACATGTAGACGGAATCGGGTTCGCAAAGCTCGGTGTACTCGCCTGCGAACTCGAATAGTGCGGGGTTATCGAGTTCGAGGAGTTTTCGGTAACTCTCGGCGGACATTTTCTCTTTAAGGAGCGGCGCATAACGGCTGTTGTCGAGTGGTGACATGCTTGCGAATTCCTTCTGGCTGACAGGTGGTGTTCAACCGGATTGGGAACCAGGTAGTTTCCATCCGGAGTTTCCGGATGGACGCTAGGCAGGGACTGCATCCGGATAGCGTGACCGAACCAGGTCTCAATATAAGTCGGCAAAGTTTTTAATGCTCTCACTGCAAGATACACAAAACCGCATCCAACAGAGTGGTAAAACAGGGCTGCTCAGAGGTGGAGATATCTGTTTGTGGGGCATCGCCGCCGCGGCAGATCCGGATTCCGGGGCACCCCGCGTTTTCGGCGGCCCTCATATCCGACTCATGATCTCCAACGAAATATGTCTGGTCAGGGTCAATGCCGGCAAATCGGCAAGCGGTAAGTATCATGGCTGGCGCGGGTTTGCGGCACTCGCATTTTTCATCCGGACGGTGGGGACAGTAAAAGGCGGCCAGAATACTCCCGCCGTATTCCTCGACCTTCCGAATGACTCCTTCATGCGTTTTCCAGAAATCGTCCCAGTGGATCAGACCCCGATTGACTCCGGACTGGTTGCTGACCAAAATGACCCCTATGTCGTTGCGGTTGAGAAGCTTGAGCGCTTCGAGAGCGTCCTGATAAAAGCAAACTTCTTCAAAGCTCTTTACATAATCGGGCCGGTTTACATTCAATACACCGTCCCGGTCCAAAACGAGGAACCGGCTGTTTTTCGGTTGGGGAGAACTGAGCCATACAAGCATTTCTACCGGTGCGTCCTATCTGAATCAGAATATACTCAAATCAGGCATGTAAAAGGTATATATTATAAACATGCCGGGGTTGAAAGTGGAAACGATCATGATCTTTTTGCCCTCGCATGATAAACTTATGTAATACCCTTAGCGAAGTGTGAGCGCGTAGCGCGGAGGCCGACCGCTCATTCTCGACGCTTTCCCTGACCTGTCTATGACCAGAGACGGGGCGGGGGCGGGAGGCCTCGCATGATAGACTTATATAATACCCTTAGCGAAGTGTGAGCGCGTAGCGCGGAGGCCGACCGCTCATTCTCGACAGCCCACCCACCCGCGAGACGGGGCAGGAGCGGGAGGCCTTTTTACTTTTGACACGGGACCATGCTGCAGACAACCAATCTCGAAAAATTGCAAGATGAACTCGGGTACCGATTCCAGAACCGGGACCTTCTTTTCCGCGCGCTTGTCCATCGTTCCTTTGCATACGAAAATCAAGACGTTGCGGCGGATAATGAAACGCTCGAATTCCTTGGCGATTCGGTCCTTGGATTGGCAATAAGCCATCTGTTGCTCGAGCTTTTTCCGGACTATGATGAAGGAGAGTTGTCCCGACTGCGCTCTTCTATTGTGAACGAGCGGGAGCTGGCGCAAATCGCATCGAGCATCGATCTGGGAGATTTTCTTCTCTTGGGAAAAGGGGAGGAACTCTCGGGAGGACGCCAGAAGCCTTCGCTTTTGGCCAATGGACTCGAAGCGCTGCTTGCCGCCGTGTACCTGGACGGTGGTCTGGATTCAGCGGTACGACTGGTTCAAAAGATGTTTCACAGCTATCTGGAACACAGGGAAGAGGACTATCTGCTCAAAGCTCTTGATAAAGACTACAAAACTCAGCTACAGGAGATCACCCAGGCGGAGCTAAAGCTTACCCCCACCTATTTTCTCGAGGCCGAAGAAGGGCCTGATCACGATAAGACTTTCTTCATGAGGGTTGCAATCGGGGATCGTGTGCTGGCGCACGGTTTTGGCAAGAGCAAGAAGGAAGCGCAACAGGAAGCCGCACGAAAGGCCATCGCTGAAATCGAAAAAGACTCCGGACTGCTTCACTCAGATGTCTGCTAAGAAAATGATCTATCCCGTTTTCCTGCCTCACGCAGGATGTCCGTTTCAGTGCGTTTACTGCAATCAGCGGGTGGTTGTCTCTCACGATCCTCGGGAAAGCGACATTCTCGAGTTTGTAGAGTCTGCTTTAAGAGCATACTCCAACCAGATCTGCAAGTCGGGCCGAACCGGCGAGATTGCCTTCTTTGGGGGCACCTTCAGCGCATTGCCCCTTGCGTTGATCGAATCCATCCTTGGCGCTGCCGCTATTCTCATAAGGCAAGGGATTTTTACGGGAATTCGTTTTTCAACCCGCCCGGATTGTCTTGGCGGCGATGTTGTGGATCTGCTTTCAAGATACCCGATTCGCACGGTTGAACTCGGCGTTCAGAGCCTGTCGGACTCTGTTTTGCAAAAGAGCCGGAGGGGGTATTGCGTGAGATCGGTCTATGATACGGTAAAAAGGGCCAGGAATGAGGGATGGATGCTCGGCATTCAACTTATGGCCGGGTTGCCTGGAGACACTCAAGGCCTGTTTTTAGACTCTATGCACAAGGCGATCGAGATTGAGGCCGATTTTCTTCGCATCTATCCGACCCTTGTCCTTGAAGGAACTGCTTTGGCTGACTCCTTTAGAAACGGGCTTTATAGTCCTCTGAGTCTTGATGAAGCTGTAACTTGGCTTGTACCTGCGTATGATTTGGCGCTCAGGGCCGGCATACCTGTAATCAGAATGGGCTTGAAACCCGACCCCGCCCTTGAAAAGCCCGGAGTTATTCTGGCCGGACCTTACCATCCGGCCTTCGGCTGCCTCGTAAAATGCCGCTGGTGGCGGGACCGCATAGATAAGCATTTTGCCTCATCCTCTCGACTTTGCGGGGACGACATTGTTTTGCTGGTCTCACCAAATCAGGTGAGCGACGTCATTGGACACGGAAAGTCAAACCTCCGGCACTGGAAATCACAATGGAGCATAAGCGCAAAGGTTATCGGGGAGGCAGGCCTGGCGGGGGTTGAAATGATTGTCGAAAATAAATGTTAGCCTTTAGTTCTCAGCTCCAGATAAATGCCAACCGCGTTTGACACTAACCGATAATGTGCAGGAGGCCTTCCGTGGCGCCCACTGGGGAAAAAAAAGAGTTCAAATCCGGATACATTGCTATCGTAGGGGCGCCGAACGTTGGAAAGTCGACTCTGCTCAATCAACTGCTGAAGCAAAAAATTTCCATAACAGCGCCCAAGCCCCAAACAACCAGGAACCGAATTCCCGGAATACTTACTGGAGACGGCTACCAGATCGTCTTTGTGGATACCCCCGGAATACATAAAGCGCGGGATGATTTCAACCGCAGGTTGGTGGAAACAGCGCTTTCCACGCTGGGCGAAAGCGACGCGGTACTGTTCATGATAGAGCCTGAGTCAGACGGGTCGGCAAATGGGTACATACTGGACAACCTTCGCCGGACGCATACGCCCGTAATATTAGTGATAAACAAGGTCGATACGCTGAGAAACAAGGGCGAATTGCTGCCCCTGATCCAGGATTTTCGGCAGCGGTATGATTTTAAGGCAGTAATTCCAATTTCCGCCCTGAAAGGGGAGGGGACGGGGGACATCCTGGCGGAGGTCCTTGCGATTTTGCCTGAAGGACCGCAATATTACCCTGGGGATTACATCACGGACCAGCCTGAACGCTTTGTTGTCGCAGAGCTGATTAGAGAGAAGATTTTTCACCTTGCTCACCAGGAGATTCCATATGGAGTCGCTGTAATTATTGAAAAATTCAGCGAAATACCCGAAAAGCACCTCATAGAAATAGATGCGACAATCAATGTGGAGCGCGAGTCTCAGAAATCCATCATAATAGGGAAGGGCGGGCAGATGCTCAAGGAGATCGGAAAACAGGCCCGAAGGGAAATAGAGACATTTCTGGGATGCCACATATACTTGGGTCTTTTTGTGCGTGTTCAGAAAAACTGGAGAAAAGACCCAAAAGCCCTGTTTGAATTCGGATACCGCCAAGGCCGCTGAGCGAATCTTACATACTTGTAAAATAACTCTGCTCGGGATGTATTATCACTCTTCTGTTTGGTTCCCTGCCGATGCTTTGAGATCTCAGCCCGCTTTGTTCGGCCAGCAAATGCTGCAGCCTTCGCACACGGGAGTTTTGGGGCGAGAGTTCAACGGGGCGGCCGTGTACGCGAATGGTTTCAACTGCCGCCCGGGCCTCTGAGACCCCCGCCGCCTCATCTTCGTTCATCACATCTTCAGGTACAAAAGGGAAAAGCGAGCGCAGGAAATTCTCCATCTGGGTTGTAGTGTTACTCTTCAAAACATATCTGGGCGTTCCCCGCGCTTCGGCTTCCCGAATACTGCCCGGCTGCCGCTTCTCTTGGGATTTCAGGATGAGAATGAGGTCAGCCCTGTCGATGTCTGAAGCAATTACCGCCGGCACCCGAAGTTTCTCGATTACACGTTCGAGCCTTATCCGGCTCACTGCATAGGAGAATATCCTGATATTTTTGAGCCGCTGCCGCCTGCGCGCCAGTTTGAGAACCGATCCGACCGCAACGGCCGCAGCAGCAGCCTTTTCGGCTGCCGGTTTGTGCACATCGATCAACTCAGCTCGGCTGCGCTTCACCAGACCGCTTTCCGTCCTGGTTCGGATTTCGGGGGACAGTGGAACTCCCCTCAGAAATCGGTCCACCATCTCGGCCAGATTATCGTAGACAGCCAATTTGCCGCGCTCCTGGATTTCGATCATCACGTTAAAAGTTGGAGGAGCTTTGCGCTCGAGCACCGTCTTTTGAGTTCTGCGCCTTCGGGCCTCTTCATCGGAGAGTGTAACAGCCTGTATCCCCCCAACCAGGTCCATCAGGGTCGGATTTTGAAGAAGGTTCTCGAGAGTCCTGCCGTGTGCTGTGGCGATGAGTTGCACGCCTCGTTCGGCAATCGTTCGCGCAGCGGTTGCTTCAGCCTCCGTCCCGATTTCGTCTATTACGATGACCTCGGGCATGTGGTTCTCGACGGCCTCGATCATAACTGCATGCTGCTTATGTGGTGAAGGCACCTGCATGCGGCGGGCACGGCCGATCCCAGGGTGCGGAATATCGCCGTCTCCGCCGATTTCATTTGAGGTATCGACAATGATTACCCTTTTGCCCAGATCGTCGGCCAAAACGCGCGCCGCCTCCCGCAGAAGGGTGGTCTTCCCCACGCCGGGCGGACCTACCAGCAGCAGCGATTTGCCTGCTTCAACCACGTCCCGGACTATGTCCACGGTACCGAAGACAGCCCTTCCAAGCCGACACGTCAGGCCGATAATCGACCCGGTCCTGCTCCTCATCGCCGATATCCTGTGCAGGGTGCGCGCGATTCCCGCCCGGTTGTCTTCGGAGAATTTGCCGATATGGGAAACAACGTAGGTTATATCGTCGCGTGTGACCTGCTCATTCGACAGATATTCGATCATATTGTCGAACCTGGCTTCCGGGTTTCTTCCGAGGTCGAGTACGATTTCAAAAAGAGAAGGTAAGTCCTGCCTGGACTCGATCCTCTCGCGAATGCGCTGAGGAAGCACCTCCAGGAGCAATTGGAGATCGTCAGTCGAATTTGCAGCGTTCAATTTATTCTCTCCATAGTCTGGTTTCCATCCGGAAAGGGTCCTTTCCGAATCGGAAACCGCTAGTACCCTGTAACATTATGTATTTCGCATAATCCGTAGGGTGGGCAAAAGCGGAGCGTTGCCCACCTTGGTGGGCACATAAGACTGTGCCCACCCTACAGGAGCGGTGCCATTCGAGGCTACAAAGGTTACAGGGTACTAGTGTTCCATCACGAGTTTCCGGACTGAAACTAGTCTAGTCAAATATTCTAGCAGAACCATTTGCACTACCTTCGATAACCAAAACTCCGGAGCCCTGCATCTTGTCCATTTTGAGGCTTAGAAGCGCCTGGTTTGCTTCGCGAAGCGGGAAAATCCGGACCTCGGGCCTGATGGGGATTTCGGCGGCAATCCGAAGCAGTTCCATACCGTCGTGGCGAGTATTCGCCGTTACGCTGTGGATGTTTTTTTCATAGAAAAGGTGATTTTCGTAATCCATCTGCGGCACGGCGGACATATAGATGCCCGCAAGGGCCAAAGTACCGCCTTTTTTTAAATGCTCCAGGGCTTTGGGGACCAGCTCCCCGGCCGGTGCAAAAATGATCGCGCTGTCCGTCAGGGTCGGCATCTCTTCGGGTTTTTCGCCCACCCATTCTGCGCCCAGCCTTGCTGCCAGCTCTCTATGTTTCTTTTCCCGCGTGCACACGTAAACTTTGCAGCCCATATGCAGAGCGATCTGAATCACGATATGGGCGGATGACCCGAACCCATATATCGCCAGGCTTTCACCGCTGCGCAGCCCGCTGCGCTTCAGACTGCGGTATCCAATAATGCCTGCACACAGCAGAGGCGGGGCCTGTTGGTCGGAAAAGACATCCGGGATCGGATATGCGAATTTCTCATTTACAACAGCAAACTCCGCGTACCCGCCATGCTCATGATAGCCGGTAAACCGCGCCCTTTCGCACAGGTTCTCCTGACCGGTCCGGCAGTAAACGCATTCCCCGCACGTATGGCGCAGCCATGCTATGCCGATTCTTTGGCCGAGCGCAAATCGGTTTGATCCCGCCCCGAGCTGATCGACTATCCCCACGATCTGATGTCCAGGGATGACCGGATGCCCAGGGAAAGGCAGCTCACATTCGACAACGTGAAGGTCCGTGCGGCAGACGCCGCAGGTCCTTACCCGGACCCTGACTTCTCCTGGGCCCGGAGAAGGATCGGGGAGTTCCATCCACTTAAGAGGAGCTGATTCAACAGGCGCGCATTGTTCAAGCACCATCGCTTTCATGATCTCTCCCTTCCGCAAATTTATTGCCGGTTGATTTGTTTGCGCAAATTCTTCATAATTGTCAAATCCAAGGAACGCAAGGGAGTTGAATTGCCCAACGAAAACAATACCAAAAGAACGCGGCCTCACAAAGCGCCATCTCTTATTCGGCTGGCGGCATGGGGGACCACAGTCCTGTTTTTTTTGGCGTTGTCCGCGATTATCGCGCTGCACGTACCTACGATCCAGAAGGAAATCATACACAAAGGCGTCACGAGGATAGAGGCCGCCACGAACTTCAGGGTGCAAATCCGCTCCTATCAGTGGTGGCCCTTCTCAGGCATATATTTGAGCGATGTAAAAATCGAGTCGCAAGGAAAGCAGATCCTCGACTGCGGCAAAGTTTGCCTCAATTACAAGTTATCAATACGGCGGCCTTACATCACTATTGAAGAAGTCTACCTGGAAAAGCCGTTTTTACAACTCGAAAGAAGCGCCGACGGCAAATGGCTGGTCCCGGCCCCGCCTGAAGGAAAAGAGCAAAGAAGGGAAGTCCCGGCCGGAGGTGAGCCATCTGAGCCATTATGGGCTTCAATTCAACGTCCAATGATCCAGATTGTTTCGGGCACTATTGAAGCCAGGCAGCAGGGAAATACTATTCTTTCGATTAAAGATATTTCCGGGGCCGTTCATCTCAGGGCAGTACCGGGAGCAGAAGGCCCCAAGATTCAGATTGATTTCGAAAATCTTCATGCCCAGGCACAGATCGGCCAATCCGTAGCATGGGGCATTGATGGTTCCGGACACAGGTTGGTGCGGAGCAAAGCGGGGTTGACATCTTCCGGAGGCATGATTTCGGTAAATAAATGATTAAGAAGAAGGGGTTCTGGTATGAAAATGCATGAAGTACGCGTCATCGCCAAGGATTTGGGAATAAATTCTTTCGGGAAGAGCAAGGCTGAGCTTATAAAGGAGATTCAAAGAAAGCAGGGCAATTTCGATTGCTACGGGAGCGTTACGGACTATTGTGATCAGCTCAACTGCCTTTTTCGCTCATCCTGCCTCTCTGAAAAACATTAAAAAAGGAAGGGCGTCAGCTTGGCAATCTTTGATATGTCTGACACAGACAAGGCCGTTTTCTTGCAGATCCAGAACAGCAAGAAACCGGACCAGATAATCAGCGTTATCATGAGCGATTCGGATGCTCATTTCGAGACTCGGGGCCTGAAGGGGTTTTTCGACCTGGACGAGATATGGATAGAACGAAACGAATTCCTCGTGTCAATGGAGGAATACGCAATGTTGTTGTCCTTTCTGCTCGAGACCATGTCGGCGGCACAGGACCTTAATCTTCCCTACAGCTACATGGAGGATTTCGAACATAAAGGCCAGCGATATTCGCTTATCGGGCGAGACGGCCACAGGGTCCTTAAAAAGAAAGGCCAGCTCTGAGGAGCTGTTGCGAAGGGGCCATAAGCGTTCACCGCAGCAGAAACGCAGAGAAAATTAAGGGATTTAGGGATTAAAATCCCAATTCCTCAAACCGACAATTCCTCAATTCCTCAATTCCATACCACGGATATCTGGGATAATCTGAGCCTGAGCCACGGTTATCAGGTCTTTTGAGCCAAAGCTTTTGACTTGCTGCTTTGCCCCGGCCTTTCGGCATCAAGTTTGGGGTAGTAAGTATCTCCGACCGGGCGGGAAGAGTTAGGTAGAATCTCCTGGTCCCTTGGCGCGGACCGAAGGTGATTTCCGTGTAATGATACTGTCTATAAGATCCACTCGTAAGAAGGATCATCGAGGATTCGGAGAGAGTTGGATGACAGCACCTTCAGACCGGCAATTCTAATGCACTTTCAGATCGCCTGCCTCAAGCGGGGCGAATCCTCTGCGAACCGTATTTTCCACTATGTTTCGAGCAATCATGAAGTGCTGAAGATAGTCCGGGCCTCCAGCCTTGGATCCAAGGCCTGACATCTTGAAACCACCGAACGGATGGCGTCCCACAACGGCGCCGGTGCACCCCCTGTTTATATAAAGGTTCCCGGTCCTGAAACTCTCCCGGGCCTTGCGGATATTTACGGGGCTTCTGGAAAGCACTCCACCGGTCAGCGCGTATTGTGTCCCGTTTGCCACGCGAAGCGCTTCATCAAAGTCCTTGACTTTTATTACAGCGAGCACAGGCCCGAAAATTTCCTCCTGGGCCAGTCTGCTTTCAGGGTCCACGTCAGTGAAAATCGACAGCGGGACGAAATAGCCGTTTTCCAGTTGGATTTTGCGTTCAAACAACGGGAATCCGGCATTTTTACCGATCTCGATGTACCTCAGCACCTTGTCGCGCGCGGCCGATTCTATGACTGCCCCCATGAAATTCTGGGGGAATTCGACAGGTCCGGCGTTGAGGCTCTGCGCCGCTGCTATCAACCGCTCCACAAAGCGCTCATAGATGTCCTCGATAACTACCAGCCGGGAGCATGCAGAGCATTTCTGCCCCTGGTATCCGAAAGCCGACTGAAGCACATAAATGACGGCCTCGTCCAAATCGGCGTCCGAATCGAGG
Organism: Syntrophobacteraceae bacterium; assembly: GCA_049515795.1. Lineage (GTDB taxonomy): Bacteria > Desulfobacterota > Syntrophobacteria > Syntrophobacterales > Syntrophobacteraceae > SbD1. Next base: position 70,638 of record JBEKTT010000008.1, on the reverse strand, counting down.
ATAATGGCATTCTTGCCGCCCATCTCAACGATGACATTTTTGACGACTGAAGATCCCTTTTGGATTTCGTGCGCCTTTGCCAGAACATGAAGGCCCACGTCGATGCTGCCCGTAAATGCGATCATAGCAACGTCGGGATGTCCTGTCAGGGCGTCTCCCATCGTGCCGCCGGGGCCGGGAACAAAATTGAAAACTCCCGCAGGCAACCCCGCCTCTTCGAAAATGCCGTTCAGCATATACCCCGTGACCGGTGACTGGGATGCGGGTTTATAGACTACGGTATTGCCGGTAACTATGGCCGCAGAACTCATCCCGGCGGAAATGGCCAGGGGAAAGTTCCAGGGAGCAATAACCACCGCCACTCCGCGCGGTTCATAGAGCAGATGGCTCGTTTCACCCAACACGCAGTCCATCGTCATGTGACGGCTGTACCGGAGCATCTCCCGGCCGTAGTACTCCAGGTAATCGATTGCTTCGCAAACGTCCGCATCCGATTCCTTCCACGATTTGCCAACTTCAAAAACCTGAAACGCCGCGAGTTCGTATCGCTTGAGCCGGGCCGAAGCCGCTGCATTGAAAAGATATTGCGCTCTTTTTTCCGCAGAGACAGCCCGCCACACAGGGAAAGCGGACTTTGCGGCCTCAATTGCCGATTCAGCTTCTTTGACGCCTGCCGCAGAGATAACTCCCACTGTTTGATCGGCGCGATTAGGGTTCAAAGACGCAAACCGGGATGCGGTTTGAATCTTTTTGCCGCCTACTTGCAGTGGGACCTGTATCGGAAAGCTGTCGCGCACTCTGTTTAAGGCATCGGCAAATCGAGCGCGATGCTGCGCGCGCGACCAGTCGAAAACGGGTTCTATCCTGTAAGGGCCGGTGCCTCTTTGTTCGGCAGTTTTTTGCGGCTCTCCCCCCATTTTTTTCAGTCTGCCAGCCGGGTTGCTCAACAGCTCTTCCCTGGGCAGTTTTTGTGAAAAGGCCTGCATCAGAAATGATTCGTTGGCCGTGTTCTCGAGCAGCCTTCTGACCAGGTAGGACATCCCCTGCAACATCTCACCAACAGGGCAGTAAACGCGAACGTGCAGGCCAGCTTTGCGAAGAGCGCTGCGAACCGGTTCACCCATTCCGTAGAGCACCTGAAATTCGAGGTCTTCGCCGCTTGCGCCAACTTCTTTGGCCGTCTCGACAACCGCCGCTATGGACCGAAGGTTATGAGAGGCGCACGCGAGCTTTATGCGGCCCGTGTTTTCAAGAATGATCCCGGCCAGGCGCTCGAAATTAGCGTCTGTTTCAGATTTGTGGGTGAACACGGGCGAAGGCCAGTTCTTCTGGCTCGCAACGATGAGTTCCTGGTCCCAATAAGCACCCTTGACCAGGCGGATGGTAAAATGCAAGCCGCGCTGAACAGCCCAGTCAATCATCTGTTCGAGATCTTTTTGGCTTTCGCGTAAATAAGCCTGAATAACAATCCCGGTATGCGGGTAGTTGCTGAACTCCGGCTCTTCCATAAGACTTCGATAGAGCGCAAGTGTCAGGTCCTTTATCCCATGGCTTTCCATATCAAGGCATACGAAGGCGCCGGCCTGCATTGCCTTGCGCAGGACCGGACGCAAACGCTCCTTTGATTTTTCGATGGAGTGCCTGAAAGCGCAGGGGTTGATCTGTGAGTACATGGCGGAAGTCTTGATTGACACATTCACCCTGGGAGAACGACCCCAATCGTGGTCACCCGAGACTCCGCCAAGTGGGGGCCATTTGCGCTGGGCGGTGTTCAAGAAGTCAAACAACTCAAGATAGCGCCCCAGATACACTTGAGCTTCGTTTTCGGATACGACGGCTTCGCCCAGAAGGTCTATCGAGAACGCCATATCTCTGGAGCGCAGTTTTTCAAGCGCCGGCAGGCAGTTTTCCGGAGAACTCCCGGCAATGAACTGCCTGGCCACCCTGCCGATGTTTCTTGTGATCCCCCCGGCAATAATCCGGGAAGTCATCCAGGAGGGGGCAACGTATTTGATTCCCCAGTTCACCGCAGAGGGGAAGTTCAAGGCAGGATCGGAAAAATATTGCTGTATGTGACTAATTACCGAATCGGCATCCTTCAGGTAGGGGAACACATCGATGAAGCGAAACATCTGCACCTTAAAGGTCTCGTTGTGCATGCACCACTCGAAAAGCTTGCCTACCCAGTATTGCTTGCTGAAGATGGACCAGGATTCATCCTCCATAAGATCGTAGAGGCGATATCCCGTTTCGCGAATCCTGCTTTCGATATCGGAACTCATGGGCAAACTCCTGGCGGAAAACCACTGATTTTATGAATTATTTTATTCGTGATCATCCACTGCGCTACGCTCCCCATCCGTGGAAAATGCGCTGTTTGCGGATTAGCACTACATATCTCTTTTATGCCTCTCTTTTCGTCCCTCTTTTTTCCACCCACCTCTTGGGTCCTTCTTTGCTCCTTTCTTAGTTGGTTTCCCGGCGCCCGGCGCTTCAAGATGGCGGCTCTGAACGATAAACGAGCCGGGAGGGGTGTGAGGGGAGGGCTGAACCTCCGGCTTGCGGACAGGCCCGGCCAGTCTTTCCGCCAAGTCCTGGCGAACTTTTGGAAAGAGGATAAATTGCGCAGGCATGGATTCGACAAGGTATAAATGCGGCCCGGCGGCAAGGAACGATAGACCACTTTGATAAGCTTCCCGAGCCAGTATTTCAATTGGGAGCGGTGTCTTTTCTTCTCTTCGGGCGATCCGCAACGCAAGTTCGCGCTCGCCGCAAACGGGTACAAACCGGCGGCGGGCTCTTGCTAAACCAAATTTTTGGGTATAAACCAAATTATTGGGCTTCAAGCCAAAATAAAGTCTCGCAGGGACATCAGTGGCAGGCGGATAGGCCGGCAGCGCAAATCCAGGACGAAGGCGCAACAAGGTCCCGTCGAGTGTGAACGGAAGCTCAATGCCAAGCAGCGTGAGCTCCTTGATGGTGGATTGACGCACAAAGCGCAGGGACAAATCTTCCTGCAGAGCCCAATAGAATTCCTTCCAGGGCATGGTGCCCTCAGGGTCCCAGAAAAGACCGTATTCGCCGGGCGAGCGCCAAGTAATGTAGTCGAGGATTTTGGCGAGCGTTTTAGGCTGATGCTTCAGCATGTTGGGGGCTCTGAGTTTTCGAGTGTGGAGTTTGATTATAAGGTATCAGATGAATAGTTCAATGGAGAACTGGGTGCTTGAGTCGTAGGACGCCATGGCGCTGGCCTGGGTTCTCAAAGATCAAGGACCAGGGGCAACTTGGGGGTCCGACATTAGTTTACATAATATATATTATCAGACATTACTAACGGAGCATTCTTTTTCCACTTGACTTAAAAGGCGCCCTTCCACTATTTTAATCTGAATTTACGCGGGAATAACTCAGTGGTAGAGTGCAACCTTGCCAAGGTTGAAGTCGCGGGTTCAAATCCCGTTTCCCGCTCTATGGCAAATTCAGGGTGGTTGCAAAACCATCCCTTTTTTTTGTGGACTTCGAACCACTTCCGCCTATATTTTTAAATCATGAACCAAACTGCACTCGTCGAGCAAATTCATGCTATCAAAAGAAAAAGCTGGAAAACCCAGCTTGATGAACTTTATTCCTGCTTCGCCTCCAAAGATTCTGTCCTGGTTACGATAGACCCCGACCCGGACTCCATCGGTTCGGCCCTTGCCGTCAAAAGGCTGCTCTGGCATAAAGTGGCATCTACTTCGATAGGAATCATCAGGCCTATAAGAAGATTGAACAATCTCGCAATGGTCAAGCTCCTCCGGCTTCCCTTGTTTCCCTTAAGTACTCTAGATACCCGCAAGTTAGACAAGGTCGTCTTGGTCGACAGCCAGCCATCTCACAATGACCTTTTCAATCGTTTTCATTATACGGTGGTGATCGACCATCATCCGCAAAACGAGACACTGAAGGCCAATTTCTGCGATGTGCGCCCGGAGTACGGGTCCACCTCCACGATGATGACCCAATATGTCATGGCCGCAAAGATCAAACCCTCGCGGGCTCTTGCCACCGCTCTTCTTTATGGAATAAAAACAGATACCCGCAACTTTGAACGCCATACGTTAATCGAAGACATCGAGGCTTTCAGGTACCTTTTCGAATATGCCGACCACAATATTTTAAGAAAAATTGAGATTTCAGACCTTTCGCTTAGTGACACCAAATTTTTCCATAAGGCTTTCGAAAGAAAACACGTCGTAAAGGACCGGATTTTTGTATACCTTGACCAGGTGCCCTCTTCCGACATCTTGGTCGAAGTCGCCGAATTCATGCTCAAGATTCACGACATCTCCTGGAGCATTGTGTCTGGTATCCATCAGGATAACCTCATAATAGTTGTTCGAAACCACGGACATCGAAAGGACGCCGGCAGGCTGGTCAGGCGCTCGTTCGGCTCCCTGGGATGCGCAGGCGGACATCAGGCGATGGCCCGTGCGGAAATTCCGCTAAACCGTCTGTCTGAGGTCATTGGGTCTTTATCATCGACCTCAATCGAACGTTTTGTTCAGCGCAGCCTCTCACCTTTTAGGAAGTATTAGCGCATAACGTGCAACATCCTGATTTAAATAATAATACTGTCGATAAGACAATGATCCAGGGGGATCCGCGTCCGCTCAAGATTGTGGATATCTACACGGATGGCGCTTGCGCAGGCAACCCAGGGCCAGGCGGATGGGCCGCCATTTTACGCTATAAGGGATCTGAGAAGGCAGTTTCCGGCTTTGAAAGACAGACTACCAACAACAGAATGGAAATGAAAGCGGTAATCGAGGCCCTTGGTATGCTGAAAGAAGCTTGCCGGGTGAGAGTCCATACCGACTCTCAATATCTGCGCAACGGGATTACCGACTGGATACATGCATGGAAGCGCAATGGCTGGAGGACCACGGGCAGGCAGCCAGTGAAGAACCGTGAGCTTTGGGAGGTTCTCGACGATCTATCACAAAAGCACCTGATTGAATGGGTCTGGGTACAGGGACATGCCGGCCATCCTGAAAACGAGCGTTGCGACGAGCTTGCCCGCCAGGAGATCATTAAGAACACAGGGTAATCTCGGTTTAGGGGATCGTGTCCATCGTATGATAGATTTATATAATAGCTTGCCCGGAAAAAAATGCGCCTGACATGATAAGAACGGCGACCGTCTCGACAGCCCACCCACCCGCGAGACGGGGCGGGAGCGGGAGGCCTCATTCTTCGCTTATGGCCGAAGTCTCGAACCGGATCCGGTGTTTATCGATTTTCGCCATGAGAGTCGGGCGGGAGAGGCCCAGCATCTTTGCGGTGCGGGACTTGTTTCCGCCGTTGAGGTTCAGCGCTTCGGTGATGAGCATGGCGGAAAACTGCTCCATCGCCGAATCAAACGTACTTAAACCCGCTTCCTGGGAATTTAAATACCTGCGGATCCAAGTCCGGATGGCATCCTCGGGTAAATCGGGCTTTTGGGCCGTCCGGTCCGGGGCGATTGCGCTCACCCGCGCAATGTCTTCGAGCAATACAGGCCCGCCCCGGTTGAAGATCAGCGCTTTCTGAACGGCGTTTGCCAGTTCGCGCACGTTACCCGGCCAGGAGTAACCGCAAAGCACCTCGTGGGCCTCACCCGTAATCCCCGGGTCCTGGACCCCCATTTTTTTCGAGTAACGCCTGACGAAGTATTCGCAAAGCAGCGGAATATCTCCCTCCCGGTCCCGCAAAGGTGGAAGCGAAATAGTAACGACCTTGAGCCTGTAGTAGAGGTCTTCCCTGAATTTGCCCTCCGAAAGAGCGGCTTCAAGATTGCGATTGGTCGCAGCGATTATGCGCACGTCAACCGGAATGGGTTCGCGGGCGCCGAGCCGCTCGATGCTTCTTTCCTGGAGCAGGCGCAGGATTTTTGCCTGAATTGCGAAGGGCATGTCTCCAATTTCGTCGAGGAAAACTGTCCCGCCGTCAGCTTGCTCGATGCGCCCTACCCTGCGGTTCACTGCGCCCGTAAAGGCGCCTTTTTCGTAGCCGAACAGCTCACTCTCCAGGAGCGTCTCGGGGATCGCAACGCAGTTAATAACCAGGAAGGGCTTATGCGACCTGGCGCTGTGCTGGTAGAGGGCCCGGGCGACGAGTTCCTTGCCCGTGCCCGATTCGCCCCGGATAAGGACCGTAGCATCGGTAGAGGCTGATCTTCCGATCGCTTTATACACACCCTGCATGGCCCGGCTGCGTCCGATAATCGCTTCGCCGGAGCCGGTCTCAGGCACAGGGTCCAATTCGACCCGCGAGCGCATGAACCGGCCGGCTTCCACGGCCTTTTCGATCAGGGCGAGCATTTCGGGGATGTTGAACGGTTTGAGGATATAGTCGAAAGCGCCCATCTTGGTCGCTTCTATCGCAGTTTCGGTAGTCCCGAACGCGGTCATTATAATGACCGGCAAAAGCGGTTCGATTTCACGGATCGCTTTGAAGGTCCGGAGTCCGTCCATACCGGGGAGCCGCACATCCATAATTATGAGGTCGAATTCATCGGACCTTGCCAGGGGCAGCGCCGCCTCGCCGCTCGAAGCCGTCTTGACCGTGTGGCCGTCCTGGGTGAGCAGCTTATCGAAACTCCGGCGTAGATGGTGATCGTCATCAACTATAAGGATCGCGGCCAAGCTCCCTCCTCCTGGCACGGAAGGGTGATGGTAAAAACGGCGCCTTTACGGGCGCGGCATTTAACGCTGAGACAGCCTTTGTGTTCCTGGATAATATGGGCTGCTATGCTCAATCCAAGCCCGGTGCCTTCCTGTTTTGTAGTGTAAAAGGGCTCGAAGATTTTCTCTCTTATCACCTCTGGAATGCCCGGTCCGGAGTCGCTTACGCGAATCACAACGACCCTGCCCATCGGATCTGTTGTCCCTTCTTCTTCGGTTATGAGAATGCGCCCTCCATCGCCCATCGCCTCGCATGCATTTACGATCAGGTTCACCAGCACTTCCTTGAGTTGCTCGGGGTCGCAGTCGACCTCGGGAAGTTTCCGGTCTCTCATCAGTTCGAGAGTAACTCCATAAGAATCGATTCGATGCCGGAGAAGCTGCACGGCCATGTCGACCACCTCCGACGGACTCGCCTTTTGAATCTTCAGCTTGGGCGGCCTGGAGAATTCGAGGAAGTTTCCGACTATTGTATCTATATGGCGGATCTCCTCGGAAATAACCTCAAAGTCTTCTTTCTGGGCAGTCGAAAGCGAGAGCGTGCGCTCCAGGGTAAAGAGCCGCATTTTCACCGAGGTGAGCGGATTTCTTATACTGTGGGCAACCCCAGCGGCAAGTTTTCCTATCTGCGCCAGTTTTTCGGACTGAAGCAGATGTTCGCGGCTCTGCTCGAGTTCAATGCGCGTGGTATCAACACTTTCGATGAGCCCCTGTATTTTTTTTCCAAGGGCCTTCACCTCGTCGGGTTCATCAAGCGAGACACCGCCGTCGCGGCCGGCTGTATGAGCGAGGAGCCGGATCGGCACGAGCACCCTGCTCAGGAGCAATACCCCAAGCGTAATCCCCAGGCCCAGCGCGCAAATCATGGCTATGGACGCCGCTGTATCAAAAAAGGCTACCTTAAGCCTGATGCTCTCAGAGATTAAACCGACCCTTTCATACTGGACCTGCTTGAACTGCTCGCAAAGGTCCCTCATCGAGAAAAAGGGGTTGCGGACATACTTGTGCAATGCGTATCCTTCTTCCCGTTTTCCGGCCCTGTAGAGATCGATGACACGTTCGCGCAGATTGGTATAGTGAATGTATTTAGATTCAATATCGTTTAGCAGTTCGCGCTCGCGGCCGGAGTCAGCAAATTCGCGGGCTTTTTTCAGCCAATTCTCGAATTCGAATTGATGCTGATCAAGCTGGGTCAGCCATTCACTATTGCCGTCGATATAATAATAGCTTAGCAGGCCCCTTTGCATTGCAAGAGAGCTTTCCAACTCCTGGCTGACATTGAGCGCGGCGACCTTGGAACTGATTACCGAAGAAACGGCGCTGTTCATCCGGTGCACCATCCAGATGGTGGTCGAGCCGCCCAGCATGGCGATAGCAACCAGTGCGCCTATAGCGAACATTATTTTTATTCTGAGGCTCAAGCGCTTTAACATTCAAGGTCCTTTGCAAAGGATAAACAGCGTGGGGAACTTTGTAAGCCTTCACGCAGAGGCGCAGAGGGCGCTGAGAAAAACCTTTTGAGACAGGATTTGCAGGGAACGTAGGAGAATTTCACCTTATTGACAGAAAAGGCTATTTCCAAGTCCTGAGAATCCTGTTGAACTTGCGGTAATTTGGTTCTCTGCGCGCTCGCAACCCTCACGCGGAGACGTGGAAAAAGACAACTCTCAGCCTCGTCCCTGCGCGCGTCAGAAACCCCGGGGGTGAAATCATTCCCCTGCTCTTTTCTCACCGCTCAATTACCGGGAAAAGCAGAAGCGCGCCTTCATAGGAGGCGCATATCCGGGAGACCAGGTCATTTGCCCAGAACGCCCCAATTCCAGCCAGTCCCATGGTGGCCATGGCGACAATGTCCGCCTGTCTGTCAGTTGCCGTGCCGACAATGGCGGGATCGGCCTGACCGCGTTCAACGTTTCCGCTCGCCTCGACATTCCGGGCGAGCAGCAATTGAAGGTGTTCTTTCATGCGCCCTATAGTCTGTTCCGTTTCCAAATCCAGCAACAAGCGCGTAGTAGTCGGGGCAAGGCGCGCTCCAGGAACTTCCTCCGGGGTGACGCTGCCTGCGGTCGGCACTACGTACAACAGGTGCAGTTTCGCCTGAAATATCATCGCCAGTTCCGAACAGGCAGTCAAGACGGGATCGCTGTGGGGTGTGCAATCCAAAAAAGCAATTATGCTGCGGGGGCCAAAATCGGGAGCGCGCCCGTATTCGTCGGTCTTTATAAGAACCACGGGCGTGCGTCCGTGCATGAGCACCTGCTCGGCATTGGTTCCGAACACAAATCTTTTGAACCCTCCGCTTCCGTGCGTGCACAGGACAATGAGGTCCTGTTCCAGCTCTTCGGCGTGTTCGGCGATACATCTGGGCACATCGCCCTGCGGGACTTCGTGCACGTGGCTCGATACATTCAGTCCCCAACTCTTTAGCCTTTCCACGATTAATTCCAGGTACCTTTCGGCGCCTGCGGCGTCCTGGAGGTGAGCGTCACCATGTATGCGGCTCGGGGGGCGCTTCTCAATCACGTGAAGGAGTTTAACCTCGCACCCAAGCCGTTCCGCGAGCCTCCTTACGACCGGGAGAACCGATTCGGCCAGCTTTGACCCGTCGAGAGGAACGAGAAGATTCGAAAACATACACCCTCCACATTCTCCGGATATACAAATGTCAATCGCCCCCGGCCGCTATACTGTAGATCAGGTATGAATTCAGCGCCAGAATCAGCAAGGTTGCGATGCCGGCCAGAAATGACGTGAAAGGCCTGTTTACCAGCGGCCCCATTATGTTTTTGTTCGCCGTAAAAAGAACGAGCGGGATCACCGCAAAAGGAAGCCCAAAGCTGAGCACGACCTGGCTGATTACAAGCGTTCTTGTTGGGTCCAGTCCCAAGGATAGAACGGCCAGCGAGGGCAGGACCGTAACCAGGCGCCTGGTCCAAAGCGGGATCCTGAAGTGAACGAACCCCTGCATAACCACCTGGCCGGACATGGTCCCCACCGCCGAAGAAGACAGGCCTGCGGCAATCAGCGCAATCGCGAAAATCTTGCCCGCTGCCGGACCCAGAAGGGGGGAAAGCGTCCTGTAAGCTTCCTCGAGTGTTCCGATCTCGCGTAATCCTTGAGCGTAAAAGGTCGATGCGGCCATAATCAGCATTGCCGCATTCACAACCCCGGCGATCGTCATCGCTATTGCCACGTCCATGATTTCAAAGCGGAACAGCCTTTTGAGTTTGTCCACATCCTTCACTATTATTCGCCCCTGGGTCAGGGCGGAATGAAGGAATATGACATGCGGCATGACTGTTGCCCCCAGAATGCCTGTGGCGAGCAAAACGCCTTGCCTGCTCCCGAAGCTCGGGATAAAAAGTGATGACACGATCTGCGCGGGTTCGGCTTTAACCAGGAATATTTCAATCAGATAGCTTACCGCCACAATCCCTATCATTGCGGTAATTATAGCTTCCAGAGGACGAAAACCGTACCTTTGCAGGCCAAGGATCAGAAAAGTGACAACAGCAGTCAGTAACCCGGCGTAGACAAGCGGGATATGAAACAAAAGGAAAAGCCCAACCGCTGCCCCCACGAATTCGGCAAGATCGGTCGCGATAGCAACGATTTCAAGTGTAACCCACATTGCCCAGACAAGGGGGGCTGGGAAATGGTTCCTGCACAATTCCGCCAGATTCAGGCCCGTAGCGATGCCCAGCTTCGCCGAAAGGATCTGAACGAGCATTGCCATTAAATTGCTTATTATTATAACCCAAAGAAGAGTGTAGCCCAGTTGCGCTCCGCTCTGGATATTTGTGGCGAAGTTTCCGGGATCTATGTATGCAACGGCGGCGACAAATGCCGGACCAAGGAAAGGAAAAAGCCTTTTGCGCCAGGGGACTTTTTCTCGGGCGAGTACCTTCTCAGCCGCCGAAATCGTGCCGGAGTCAAAAGTGCGAGGTTTGTTTTCGGGGCGGTCTTCCAGCACGCCGGGTCCTTTCAAGGGCAGATCTACGATGAACTATTACCATAATTCTAAATTCATTGTAAGCGTTCACCACGGAGGCACAGAGAACGCGGAGAAAAGCTTTGTCAGAAAAGATTAACAGGATTAACAGAAATGGCTATTTCCAGATCCTGGGACCCCCTTTGACCTTGTTGAATTTTGGTTTCCTCTGTGCTCTCTGTGTTTGTGGTGAGATGGCTTCTGGTGCATATGTGAAAATAAGATTTACAGGATTAATAGAAATGGCTATTTCTCAATCCTGAGAGGAGCGTAGCGGAAGGGCCACTATGTCCAATGTTCTGGATTTAATTCTCAAAAAACTGAAGGGACACATGAGGAGGAAGATTTCGGGCGATACCCTAACCGAGGTCTTTCGGACCAAATACAATCATTTCAAGGCGATCCTGGACTCCAATGCGGAGCTTTCGAAAATAATATCCGAACTGGAAGACAAGCTCCAGGGAGATGAAGTGTTCGGCATGACCTACATCAAGTCCCAGTGCGCCAGGGCTGTATTCCACGCCATGAGAATGATCGGGAACTTCGATACGCTTTCGAACGGGAAATTCCCGGCTCTTTTTGACGTTCTTGAGAGGCTGAACGTCGAAATAAGAATAGAACTCGAAGATCTAAGGGAAGAATCGTCTGCTTGTGGCTGGGTCCTACCCTATTCTAATATTACAAAGGAAATGGTTGATCTTGTGGGCGGCAAGAATGCAAATCTGGGAGAAATCCAAAGCCGGCTCAATCTCCCTGTGCCCGGAGGCTTTGCGATCACCACCGCAGCCTACAGATTCTTCCTGGCTGAAAATGACCTGACCGACCAGATTGAGATGAAAAAGATCGCGCTGGACCCCAATGATCCCGAGTCGGTGAATTCGACGAGCGAGGAAATCCAGCGCCTGATTATATCCGCCCCCATTCCGGAAAAGCTGCAAAAGGAACTTCTGATTGGCTACGATGCCATTGCCGGGCCTGCGACCAGGGCGCAGGACCCTGAGGGCCGGCCTAGGATTTCGATGCGCAGCAGCGCTGTCGGGGAGGATAGCGAGCTCTCGTTTGCAGGCCAGTATCTTTCCGTGCTCAATGTGCCTCACGAAAAGATTCTCATGACTTATAAATACGTCATTGCGAGCCTCTTTACCCCGCGAGCGATTTCCTACAGGCTCCTTAAGGGAATTCCCGACAAGCATTGCGCAATGAGCGTTGGGTGCATCACAATGATAGACTCGATTGCCAGCGGCGTGATCTATTCTAGACATCCCTTCGACCCCGGCAATGAGAATATCCTTATCTCAGCGGTTTGGGGCCTTGGACCGTATGCTGTGGAAGGCGCAATAACGCCTGACAGTTACACTGTATCCAGAAAAAGAGAAATTCTGGAGAAAAATATTGCCGTGAAGGCAGTTAAACTCGTCAGCAATCCCGGTGGGGGGTTGCGGGAAGAAACTGTTTCAGAAATAAACCGGCAACGCGCATGTCTTTCCGACCCGCAGATAGCGACTCTGGCAGGGTATGCCCTGAAGCTTGAAGAGCATTCCGGTTCGCCACAGGATATCGAATGGGCGCTCGACCCCGATGAAAACCTGTTTATCCTTCAAAGCCGCCAACTCGGTGGTGGATATAAGACCTGGGTCAATGCGCCTCAAACCATTGCGGTGGATCAATCACCCCTGCTCGAAGCCGGCTTGGCCGCCTTTCCAGGCGTGGGATGCGGAAAGGCGCACAAAGTAACGAGCGAAGATGACCTCCTGACTTTTCCCGAAGGCGGTGTCCTTGTCGCAGTCCAGCCTTCTCCAAAATACATGGTCATAATGCCCAAGGCGAGGGCAATAGTTACGGATTTTGGCAGCGTAACCGGCCACATGGCCTCTTTAGCCAGGGAATTCTCCATCCCGACCCTGCTCGACACCAAAAAGGCGACCTCGGTCATCGCCGACGGAACGGAAATCACTGTGGACGCATTTTCAGGCAAGGTCTACCAGGGTATAATCCCCCAGTTGCTCGAGCTGCAGCGAAAGCGAAAGTCTTCACTGAAGGGAACCCCGGTTTACGAAACTCTAAAGCGAGTTGCGGCAACAATCACCCCACTGCGTCTCGTCGACCCCCAATCACCCGAATTTGTACCTGAAAACTGCCGCTCAATCCAGGACCTGATGCGGTTCGTTCACGAACTTTGCTATTCAGAGATGTTCAAAATAGGCGATCTTGTATCCGGAGCTGAAGGGTTCGCAATCAAGCTGATCGCCCCGATTCCCTTAGATCTCCACTTGATCGATCTTGGCGGCGGGATCTCCCAAGGGGCGGCCAATTGCCGAAAGATAAAGCCAGACCAGATTACTTCAGTCCCATTGAAAGCGCTGCTAAAGGGACTGCTTAATGAGGAGCTCCGCACGTTTAGCCCTCGCCCAATCGAGCTTAAAGGTTTTCTTTCCGTCATGGGAGAGCAGATGCTCAATCCACACCTCCAGTCGGAACGTTTTGGAGAGCGAAGCTATGCCATAATTTCCGACAAGTACCTCAATTTCAGTTCGCGTGTGGGGTATCATTATGGGGTTCTGGACTCTTACTGCGGAGCATCCCTGGCCAAAAACTACATAACCTTTTCATTCAAGGGCGGCGCGGCAGACGAGAGCCGGCGAAACAGGCGGGCACGAGTGATCGCCCTTATTCTGGAATCCTTCGGTATGAAGGTTGAGGTGACGGCGGATCGGGTTGATGCAAGAGCTCAAAAGCTGGAGGCGTCCATACTTGCTGAAAAGCTTGATATTATAGGCAGACTATTCCAGTTTACCAGGCAGCTCGACATGCTGATGACCGATGAAAATATGGTGGGGGCTGTCGCTAAGTCTTTTCTCGATCGGAGATACAACTTGTAAAGAGACGCGGGTCTTAATCTTCGGCATCGCCCGCACAACCGCCAAGAAGAAGGCATCCCGCGAACGCCCAACGCGGACGATAGACACGCCCAGCGGTCGCCTTCCGCGCTACGCGCTCACACGTCGCAAAGGGAGGCCGGCAATCATGCTTCACTTTGTGAAGCAATACGAAGCTCGCGAAGCGTGATCTATACACCGGAGGCACTTCACTTTATGGAAGCGCCTCACACTTGGCTTGCCTCCAACCGCACCACATTTAGTGTCTGCGCTGTCTGCATGGCTGCGCGGAAAGAGCCGATTCTTTTTTTTTGAGCAGGGTATTATATAAGTCTGCCATACGAGGGGAAACCGCTTGAAAAGCTATCGAAAGGAGCTGTGGTTCAACGCCCCAACGCGCGCAGCCTTCATCAACATCACGCGAGAGGTCGAAGAATGCCTTCATGAAAGCGGCATTCGGGAGGGGCTCGTTCTTGTCAACGCGATGCATATCACCGCTTCCGTGTTCATTAACGACGACGAACGCGGACTCCATCGCGACTACGCCGCATGGCTCGAAAAGCTCGCCCCCCACGATCCTGTCAACCAGTATTGCCACAACGACGGCGGCGAAGACAATGCCGACGCCCACATGAAGAGGCAGATCATGGGCCGTGAAGTGGTGGTTGCCATAACCGGAGGCAAACTTGACTTCGGCCCCTGGGAGCAGATCTTCTATGGCGAATTCGATGGACGCAGGCGCAAGCGGGTGCTCGTCAAGATCATCGGCGACTAAGACCGAACTGCCTAACGCCATGCGATTACTCTGTTCATAGATCGCTTCATCGCAAGGTTTGTTAGATCCTTGCAAATCCCTTATTTAAGCATTGGCCAGCCATTTGCCGGATGAATGATTCTTTTGACCAGACAACCGGGTCTCACCTCGCTGAGCGCATCGACTTTGGCCACAGCATCAGTGTCTGAAACCGTTTCCACCCTGATTTGGCCGAGTGGCCGCCTTTTTGAATCCAGCAGGAGCAGCTCTGAACCCCTTTTGATCCCGTCTATCCGCCCGAGGCCAAAATAGATGGAAACACCTGTCTCATCCCCTCTGACGAGAAAAACCTCCGCTTCTCCCTGCCGGGCCATGAGGCGGTCCTTTTTCCCGGACATCACGTAAAGCCACACGCAGGTGAGCAGCGCCATCGAGAAGAAAAGGCCGGCAGCTACCCAGGGCGAGAGTCCCGAATAACGCAGAATGAGCGAGTTTGACGCGGCAAGGTAAGCTTCGCGGTCCTTGTACACCATGAGGTGAAAAGTGTTTGCTCCAACCCTTTTCCGATCCTCTTTTCCGAAAACCGACACGACGTAATCGCCGGCAACGATCTCAGGGCTGAGGTAAATTCTTCCTCTCCACATCCTTGCTCCCATCCAAAACCCGGAAATTACCTCCTCAAAAGAAACGAAAACGGCAGCGGAATCGGTTTCAAAACCCATCCCGTCGACAGCGCCCACTCCCGGGGCCATCGGACCTGTCAGATTTACGCTCTCACCCGGCAGAAGACGAAGGCTGTTGAAGGGCTGACGAAGATACCATACGCCTCCGTCGATAACCGCTATCGTGAAAAGGCAACACAATACAGCGCCCGTCAGGGAAATCCGGTTCTTCCAGGCTCCAATCCCGTCAAGGTCCATTTTGAGAGTTGCTTCCTTTCAAGCTTTCCGCAACAGATCGCCCCCGGCTGAAGCCGATTGCGAAAAAACTAACATCGAGTAGTTCTTGCCGTTCATGGTTTCGACACCTCCCCACTAACAGCTTTCTCTACTTCTTGAAAATGTCCGTTCTGGTGACGTTCATGAACCGGAGGGCTTTCCCCTCTTCCTTGTAGTATATCCGAACTTCGTCGCCCGCGTCCCAGGTATATTCAGGAAGGCTGAAGTACTTCTCGGGCAGCGAGAAAGTAGTGAGAATTTTCTGCCGCGGGGAAAAAACGGTGATTGTCTTCTTTTCCTTGTCTATGGCCGGAAACTTCTTTGCCTTCTTCTGCGATGCATCAAAGACCATCGGGTCATCACCGGCCAAATTTTCTTTCTGATCTATCAAGGCATAAGAGATCGTCTCTAATTTCCCGGCTTCCGGGTCATAGAAGGTAATCTGATTGTTCCTTATGTCGAGCTTCATCCGCAGGCCGGCCTTTGGCTCAGGCCCGATCTCCGCAGGGTCTTTGGGCATAGTGTAGGTCAGGGCGGGCAGACTATAATTGGTGTTCCGGGGATCGTTGCTCGAATCCCGGACGATAGTCACCGTGCCTTGCCCCTTGTCGAATTTGACGACCCTTCCCTGATCGACCTTGCCATAGTTGCATGCGGCTGCCAATATCAGCGGCAGGGTCAGAAGAATCGCCAATATCAATTTTTGATACCTTGCCATTATGTGTCTCCCCTTCATTTTTGCCTGACTGAGATAAGAGTCGAGAATCAACCGGCCTGCGGTCCAAGAAAGGCTTTTTTAGCTGCAACCTCCCGTTTCGCTCCCTGAACCATTCGCACCGTGATGTAAATTGCAAGAGCGCTGACCACTGCAAGAACCACAACGGTTGCGGCGTAGTCGGTAAAATCCCTGAGACCGGGGAAATAGGTCGGTATCAATTTCAAAGCAACAGAGACAGCGCATCCGATGACCGCGCAGCCGAATGCTATACGAATTCCATAGCCTTTGATGTACTTCGTGGCGACCGTGCCAACCTGAGCACCGATGGCGGCGCCAACCAGCATGATCAGAGCGGCGACGAGTTCCGTGCGGCCCTTGTAGGTGTATGTAGCAGCGCCATAAAGGCCCGACATCATAACCTCGAAAAGGTCCGTTCCCACCGCGATATGCGTGGGGCAGCCAACTATGTAGATAAGCGAAGGCATGCGGATGAGACCGCCGCCAATGCCCAGGATGCCGGCAAGCCAGCCCGTGACAAGACTGACCATGATGGGGAGCCACGCAGAGCAGTAAATTCCAGCGGTCTTAAGATGAACCATCGGGGGAATTTTGATCTTATGAAAAGTCTTGTGCCACTCCAGACCGGTAGCCAGTTTATCGAGTTCTTTGCCTGCTCTCAGGGCTTCTCTTTCCTTTTTCTTCCGCTTGGCTACGTCCGAAAATACCATGTAAGTAATGAACATCAGCAGCGCGATATAAAGCCAGCGGACAACGAGATCAACCCTGCCGATCCGTTCGAGCCACATGATCATCTGGGCACCTACTTCGAACCCGACGACAGTGCCGAACAACATGATAAAACCGAGTTTATAATCAACGTTGCCGAACTTGCCGTGGCGCATGGTCGAGATGAGGGATTTGCCGGCCATATGCGCTATGTCGGTCCCGATCGCAAAGGCCATTGGAAAACCGAGAATATTGAGGCCAGGGGTTACCATCCACGCGCCTCCCATGCCGAAGAAGCCGCCTATAACACCTACACCGATTCCGAGAATGATCAGACCCGGCCAGAATATCTTAACGCCCGCGATGGGCATCAGAATATATAACCAATCCATCTGTTTGCCTCCCAAGACATCAGCCGCATGAAATTGTCAAACCGATCTCAGTGCTCGGCCAGTTCGCGGTGTTTGAGGTCAATTCCTATCCAGGTCATTACAACATCTGCTATCAGTCCGAAAATAACGCCAACTACCGGTATTATAATGACCGTAAGAAGAGTGAACTGGACATGGCTCTCATTGTACATGTTCGCCCACCATGCCATGATGCCGTCGAGTTTTCTGGTGTCTGCCACGAGGACCATCGGCGCAACGCCGCCCCCGCCGGCAGCAAAAGCCAAACCGGGGAGCAACAGCGCAATCAAAGAAGAAAGGCAAAGCCCTTTGAAAAACTTACCCATTTCGTACATCTCCCAAGTGCTGAATGATTTGATCCGAACCACTACCCATCATGAATATGACTATTTTCAGATCATTTTGCTCTCCGGTTCACAAAGGCTTAGCGCCTGCAGGGCAATTAGCATACCATGGGGCGACGCTGTTTTGGCTTGATTATATCAATGCTTACAATAGGTTATGGAATCGTGACTAAGCTTGCAGCATTGCTGCGCCATACTGAAACTAAAATGCGACAATATGAAACTATGAGTGGACATAAAACGAGCTGTTATGTACACGCGGATGCGGAGAAATCGTCTATTAACTTTCGTAGCGAACTCACTGTAATAGGTTTTATAAAGTACCCTGCGGCGCCCATTTCCATGGCTTTCTTCATGTTATTCCTCTCACTGAGGTAGGCGCCGACTATTACGACTGTCCGGCAAGCCGCTTTCTGAATCGAGTCCATCAGTAGAAAATGGTCCTGCTGGAGCATGGAGATATCGGCAAGAAGAAAGCTGAAGGGAATTTCGGGAAAAAGGCTCATGGCCTGTTGAGAGTTGTTCGCCCAATAGCACTTATAACGTTCACAGTGGCTTTCGAGCGCTCTTGTGAAAAGCTCAGCGGTGTCCCTTTCAGGGTCCAATATGAGAATATTTTTTCGGCTCTTTTCAACCATTCTGAACGCCATATTTAACCTCAAGGCATAATAGAGCCCAGGATGTGGTTGCATCGCGTTCATTTCTAGTACAAAGTCTATGCCAGAATTTTGAATGGCTGGAGTGAACCGGAGAATTCGTCAAACAGGCGGGCCGTGCATGACTTCATGGCAGACGGGCAAAACTACTTTCATGGTGGTTCCGGATGCACCGGGGTCTTCATCTTCGCTCAAACTGCGGCACTCTATTCGGCCCCCAAACCTCGTTATTATCCCGTAGCTTACCGATAGGCCCAACCCGGTGCCTTCACCAACTTTCTTAGTGGTAAAGAAAGGATCGAAAATCTTTCCCAGGTATTCCCTTTTGATTCCGCACCCCGTATCCGTAACTGTTGCTTCGACTTCTCTTGCGCCTGAACCCTGGCAGGTTTCTATCCTAAGGGATCCCTTTCCGTCCATCGCCTGAACGGCGTTGTTTATCAAATTGAGAAAAACCTGCTGAAGACCGGTCGAATCTCCCCTCACAGGCGGCAGATCCGGGGAAAGAGAGAGGACCAGTTCTATATTATTCATATGGAGGGTGTGTTTCACAACTGAAACGATGGACTCGATATTCGCATTGAAATCACAGCATTCCTCGTGTTCCTCTCTTATCCTTGCGAAGCTCAGCAGTCTTTCCACGATGCTTTTGCAGTGCAGGCCGTGTCTTTCGATGGTCTTGAGGTCGTTGTACTCCATGGAGCCCGGGTCCATTTTCTCCAGAAGCAAATCGCAAAAGCCGAGCATGATCCCGATCGGGTTGTTTATTTCGTGGGCGACACCGGCAGCCATCGTCCCAAGGGAAGCGAGTTTCTCGGTGTTAATGAGTTGCTGTTCGATGTCCTTTCGTTCCGTAATATCTCTGGCGATAGCCAGGGCATGGCCCTCTTCGGTCCCTTCAGTTTTTAGGGGAATAAACTGAATGTCGAACCAGAGACTTCGGGAGGGCAAAGCCAAACGTGTCTCGATCTTCTCACCCTTTCCGGAAGCCAGCACCTCCCGAACATAATTCAACTGCTCATAAACCTGCTGTCTGGGCAAAAACCGGTAGAGGCTCTGGCCGGTCATCTCCTGGATGTTGACCCCGAAAAGACGGGACATATGTTGGTTTGCGGTCTTTATCAGCCCGTTTCGATCCATTGTGAAGATCAGGTCTTCAGCGCTTTCCACCAGGGATCTGTACTTGGTTTCCGAGCTCTCAAGCTCATTGGCGTATTTCCGGATATGTTCCGTCTTGACCGCAACTTCATGCTCCAGCTCACTGGACCATCTCCGTTCGTAAAGCACTACGAACAGGCTGCCCAGGCAGATGATGAACACAACCAGCGCCTGGAGGAGAAACTGCCTCGTGTAAACCGCATCTACGAGAGATTCGACCTCCTGAGCCGGGGCCGCGACGGCTACCGACCACGTATAATTCACATAAGGCCCTTGAATGTGAACCGGTGCAAAAGCAACCAGCTTTTCCATCGGTTTGACAACTTGCCGATGCCATCCGGTAAAATATGAACCGGTACCCTCGTTGCCTTTCATCATCTCTTCCCGTTGAATTTCATTGATCTTGGCGAACGAGAGACCAGGGGCTCTGTTGGACCTCGCATCGAACGCGGTATCGCCGATGAACGACTTCTCCGGGTGATAGATAAACCTTCCATATGAGTCAATGATCCATGCGTAGCCGGTCTTCCCGGAACGGATAGAGGGCATTATCTCCTGCATCAGATGAGTAACGTCCAGAGTTAATCTGACGTAACCGGCAAAGGCCTTCGACGGGAAAGGGTGAGCGGCGTTGGGGGCGTTTTGGTAAGTGGGCGTAATCAGGTCGAACACGAGGGCGCCCCTGTCTTTTGCCCCATCCTTGGGATATAGGGCCGTACCCATTGTCTTGCCCCTGTTTGCCGGATCTGAGGCCCAGGACAAATACGCCCCGGGCTCCTCTTGCCCTGGTCCCATATCACGCATGACGATCCCCTGTTCGCTCGAAACGAAAATGGGGTTTCCCGTTCTGTCTATTCGGCGAATTGCAATAATGCTGCTCCCGTTGAAAACCGGGCGCGTCGAGAGCAACAGGGCTTCGTAGCTGTCACGATCACAGTACTGAATTGCGGGAAGGGAGTTCAGAACCAGTAAATCGTCTATAGCGTTGTTTATATTCGCTTCAACTCGCTGGGCGGCGTGCCTGGCCAGCACCAGTTGCTGTTCGTTAAACTGGTTTCTCAGAATGCCTTTCATGTACCTGGCGGTCGAGATGGCCAGCCACGAAGCTCCCGCGACCAGCAGGAGGGTAGCTATGCCGAGGATTTTTAATAACTTGGAGCGCTCTGGCCGTACTTTTGCGTCCATTCTTCTTGTCCACGCATTATGTTAAATTCGCAAACTGCAACTTTTAAATGACATTTTATTTGACTCTGCGTCAACAGCGGAGTGAAAATCCCAGAGAACGGAAGTGGGATTTCGGATAAGCGAAGAATCGATCAACAGTTTGAATGCAGCTTCTTCATGCAAAAAGGCATAAAAATGTCTTCAATTCTAGCTTTGGACGACGAGCAGGACATGCTGGCTCTTTTGAGCAGAATCATATCTGAGAAGAGTTCCCATGGGTTAACTACTCTCAGCGATCCCTCCGCACTTACGCAACTTTTGCAAGACAAATCCTTCGATGTCGTGTTGACCGATCTTAAGATGCCTGGCAAGAACGGCATTCAGGTGCTGGAGGAAGTCAAACAGAAAAGCCCCCGGACAGCGGTAATCATAATGACGGGCTACGGTACGATTGAGTCGGCTCTTGAGGCTACCCGCAAAGGGGCTTTTGATTATATTACAAAGCCTTTCCGCAAGGAAAGGATTCTTCATGTGATCGAGCAGGCGCTCAACTGGCAGAGGCTTCAGAAAGAAAATATCTACCTTCGGCAAAAGCTCGAAGAAAAATCCAGTTTCCCCACCCTGGTGGGCTCGACTTTGGCAATGCGGTCACTGCATGATGAGATACGAAAGGTGGCCAAAACTTCAGCCACTGTGCTCATCACCGGCAGCAGCGGGACCGGGAAGGAACTGGTTGCCCGCGCACTTCATTCCCAGAGCCTGAGGAGCGAGCAGCAATTCATACCAATCGACTGCAGCACAATTCCCGAATCGATCATTGAAAGCGAACTGTTCGGCCACGTCAAAGGGTCTTTCACCGGGGCGATCCGGAACAAGAAAGGCATGGTTGAAGAGGCGAACCACGGAACCCTTTTTCTTGACGAGATTGCAGATCTGAGCCCGGCGATGCAGGTGAAGCTGCTTCGCCTTCTTCAGGAAGGCGAGTACAAGATGGTAGGATCCAATGCGATCTGCAAGGTGGACATCCGATTCATCGCGGCAACGAACCAGAACTTGAGCGAAAAGATCAGGAAAGGGGAATTCAGGGAGGACCTGTACTATCGGCTCAATGTTATCAATATTCAACTCCCTGCCCTCTCGGAGAGAAGAGATGATATCCCGCCGCTTGCGAACCATTTTCTTGAAAAATATAACAGTCTGCACAGCAAAAATGTCAAACGAATCTCGAATGAACTCATGCAACACCTGCTCGAAAGGAATTGGCGGGGAAATGTTCGCGAACTGGAGAATGTAATAGAAAGAGGCGTAATAATGGCTGCGGGAGACAGCCTGGAATTAACCGATGCTCTATCGTTCGGACAGGCCCCCAAATCTTGCTCCCAAGAACTCAGTCAATCCTCCGATCTTTTTTCCATCCCGTTCAAGGAAGCCAAAGACAAGCTGATCGATCAGTTTCATGCCGAATACATAACCAGGGTTTTAAGCCGCAACGATGGCAATGTTTCCAAGGCCGCCCGCGAGTCCGGCCTCAAACGGCAGTACCTGCACAGGCTGATACGCGAAATCAAACTGGACTCGAAATGCTTCAAGAAGGATCATCACCACTAGAACAGGGGAGCAATAGAAGCAGGGAGCAGAGCCCGTCGGGCCGCAAGGACCAAGAAGCAAACAGCGCGTTCCGCTGCCACAGGAAGCTCATTGCTTGCATGGCACACTTCGTCCCGCTTCCACCTTTAAGAGTTGGCGTCCATGGTCTTTCCCCCCCTGATCAGTTTTCTTTCCCAAGCGGATTCTATCTTACCGACAACTTCATCTATCGCGCACGGTTTCAACATGTACTCGTATCCGCCCAGCTTCATAATCTCTATGGCCGCATCGACGCTGGCATGACCGGTAAGAATGATCACTTCGATTTGCGGATTCTCCCTCTTTATTCTCCCAAGCGCTTGAATGCCGTCCATCTCAGGCATTTTTACATCCAGGAGAATGACATCGTAGTCATTGTTGGCAATCTCTGAGAACGCCTCTTTGGCGCTGCCCACATGAGCGGCGTCGATCTTCCTTACGGCGAGCAGCTTGTGTAGAGTCGTTCTAAACCTTTCCTCATCGTCCACAATGAGTACTTTTGGCCTCGCTGACATTGATCACCTGCTTTTGTGTGAATTATATTCAAGGGGAAGCCTCACGGTGAAAGCCGATCCTTTCCCCTGTTCGCTTTGGACGGCGATCGTTCCTCCCAGCCGTATAACTATGCTGTGACACAGCGAAAGTCCCAGTCCGGTCCCTTTGCCTGGAGGCTTTGTGGTAAAGAAAGGATCAAATATCCTGTTGAGGTCTTCTTTGGGAATCCCGCATCCGGTATCGCTGATCTCAATTTCGATTTTCCCATTGTCCGGCATCCGCGTTTCGACCGATATCGTACCGTTTTGTCCGACGGCGTATGCGGCATTGTTGAGCAGATTCAGGACGATCTGTCTCAGAAGAGGCGGATCGGTAAGTGCGGGCGGCAAATCTTTCTCGTACTGCCTTATTACACAGATTCCCTCGTGTGAGACTTCTCTTTCGACAAGTTTTGCCATGTCCTCCACAAGTTTGTTAATCTCGGTTGACTGGACCAGTGGATCTCTTTTTCTGGCAAAATCCAGAATTCCATGAGTAACCTCCCTGCACCTGTCGACTTGGCGAGTGATTTCATCCAGAGAATCTTTGAGCTCAGCCAGGCTTTTTCCGTCCGGTTTTTCGGCCTGGAGTTGATGGCGCGCCCACTCGACTTCCTGCGCTATGATCGCCAGAGGATTGTTTATCTCATGAGCTATTCCGGCTGAGAGTTCGCCAACGGCAGCTAATTTCTGAGACTGGATGAGCTGCAGATCAAGAAGACATTCCTGCTCCCGGGCCTTTACAACTTTGCGGACGAGCGAACTTATCACAAAAAAGCAAAAGGCGGCCACTACCAGGGCTGCGAAACCAGGTCCGGGGCCGGAATATATCCACAGGGGAACCGCGAGCAAAAGAATCGACAGCGGAACGACCAGAATGTAAACCCTGTAGGAATCTGTTGGTAACATGTTCAGCATGGCCCGGCTGATCGCGCCTGATTGAGGGGACCAAGAGGGAGGGCAGAATGCCTTAGACGATATGCTATGACTTTCGGACCCGCTCCTCGTGAAGCATCTTCCTTTCGGCGGCCTGGTTAACTTTTTCCAAAAGTTCATCAAATTCCGCCGGCTTGATTACGTAGTCAAACGCGCCCAGTTGCATTCCCTTGACTCCCAATTGGATCGAGCCATGACCGGTGAGCATGATGACTTCGGTGAGAGGGCTTCTCTTTTTAATTTCCATCAATGTTTCGATTCCGTCCATCCCCGGCATTCTGACATCGAGAATCACCACATCAAAGGATTGTTCCTGGAGGATCCGGACAGCTTCCCTGCCGCTGTCAACACCGGTCGCATCGACCTGGCGTTTAAGCAGGCGTTTAACGATAGTTTCCAGGAAATCCTGCTCATCGTCTACGATTAACACCTTTGGTTTCGCAATGTTCATAAACACCTTCCGGGGCGTAGTGTTAGAAAGGAAAAAAAGAGCGCCTGAGCAGGATCAGGTTGTTTTCTCGTTTATCCACGGCAGATAGATAGTGAATGCAGCACCCTTGCCTGCATCGCTGCGTACATTTATTCTGCCCCCGAGCTTCTCGATTATGCTGTAACTTATCGCAAGGCCAAGGCCTGTACCCATTCCGTATTCTTTCGTGCTGAAAAACGGGTCGAAAATCTTGTTCATCAGCTCTTTCGGGATTCCGGGACCACTATCGGAGATGCTAGCATAAAGCTCCCGCTCAGTTGCTGAAACACCCGTCTTTATGTTGATTTCTCCCGATTTGCCGACAGCGTCGATCGCATTGTTCAGAATATTCAAAAAAACCTGCTGGAGCTGTGAAGAGTCGCTGACCGTAGCCGGAAGGTCAGCACAGAATTCGGTTTTTATATCTATACTGCGAAAATGAGCCTCATTTTCCAGGAAAGCGAGCGTTTCAGATATAAGTCTGTTTAGATCGACCTGTTCCCGGATAGGCTCCATTCGTCTGGCAAAGCCAAGCAGCCGGTGAGTTACCTTTTTGGCTCGGTCCACATGGGAATCAATTTTCCGAACCGCATCGTCGAACTCAACAAAGTTGTCGCTTTTCGCAATCTCTTCTTCGGACAACAGGTCACGAATCCAGCCAACTTTTTCTTTTATTACCGCAAGAGGGTTGTTCACCTCGTGCGCAATCCCCGCTGCCAACTTCCCAAGGGCCGCCATTTTACTGGACTGCATCAGGCCGGCATCCAGCAAGGCCTTTTCTCTGTCGGTTTTAACCAGTTGCCGCACCATTGCACGGGCTATTAACAGAGAGCCAATCACCATCACCAGCACGCCACCCGCTACAAGCTCAACAGAAAAATATCGTGGCTGCATAAGAGGCGCCATGCTCTCGAGTGACTCTTCTTTTACTATTAGCAGCCACTCTTTATTCTTGAGCCAGGCAAGCCCAACGAGGGCCTTCTCTCTGCCCAGGTCTCTTTCCTCCACGATGGTCCCCGAAAACTTCTGGAAGACCGGGTAATCAACTTTGCTCAGTAGTTGGCCACCAAACCGTGGCGTGGTCTGAAGGATGTTAAGGCGGTTTACGACGAAGGCGTCGCCTTTCTTCCCTGTCTGCGCAGCCTTGACCATGCCTTCGAAAATGTCAGTATCGATGGTGGCACGAAAAATCCAGGTTCGGTCCCCTTCCCTCTTCATTATCGCTATAATGAAATGAGGAATATTCCTGAACCCGGTAAAAACATCGCTTATATAAAAACCCCGGAGCATCGTCTCATGGAACCATTCCTCGTTGCTGTAATTCACCCCCTTCAACTGATAGGGCCCGATATAGGCTACATGGATTCCGTCCATGTCTATGATCCCTATATCTATATAGGATTTGGAGCGCATCTGAAGCAGTGTGAAAACCCGGCTCAGATACTCCTCGTCTTTCAACTGATCGAAAGATTGGGTATAAACCAGAGTAGTTAATTGGGACAGACGCTCTTCAAGAAATAGATCTATAGCGTTGCGGCGGTTTTCTGCCATGCTCATGAGGTCTTCCATCACCCGCGCTTTGTAGACCCCGGAAAATCCCATCTGCATCCCGAAACCAGCAACCAGGAGGGGAATCATGGCAAAACAGAGTGAGGTTATAACAATTTTGCGATAAAGCTTCTTATACCCGCCTATTTCTTCCATCGATCAACCCTTACTGAACTAGAGCTTTAGGGACCAAATTGGAAATGACGGTTATCATTATCATACGAACGGTGAGAATTTTCCACCGTTTTTAAGGGCTGACGCTGGTTCCAAGACACTTTGTCTTCAGACCCAAGGCCGATCAGACGGCAGGGAACTTTCCTAGGGCTGCAAACGGAGTCTGCCCAATGGGCTTACCTGCGCGGCCGTTTTTTTATCAGCAGGGGGCTGGCTTAGCATCCGGGAAGAGACCTTTTCTGAATCGAAACCAGTGTCGACTGAGGTTAGACAGCCTGAACGAAGCCGTTGGATATTCCCAGTGCTGTCAATGCGGCGAATGCCGCCTCATATTCCTTCTCTGTCGGCTTCCTGTCAAGGGGTGGGGTAGATGGGCCGTTATGGGCCGGGAAGTACTGGTTCATAAGACTTACCCAGACCTGCGGGCCGAACCGCCTCGCGAGAAATGAGAGGCAATCGCCGGAACCGGACAGGTTTTCCGGCAACACCAAGTGACGCACCATCATCCCCTTCAGAGCGATCCCTTGCGCGTCGGTTCGGATCGGTCCGGCCTGCCTCCACATTTCGACAAGGGCCTCCCGGTTGTATGTAACGTAATCTGCGGCCCCGGAATATTTTTTTGCTATCTCGGGGTCGGAGTATTTAATATCGGGCAGGTAAACGTCTATGATTCCATCGAGCAGTCTGAGGGTCTCAAGAGATTCATAGCCGCTCGAGTTATAGACTATGGGGAGTCGAAGACCCCGGTGCGCGGCCGATAGAAGGGCGCTAACAACCGCTGGCATCTGATGAGTCGGGGTTACCAGGTTGATGTTGTACGCCCCCTTGTTTTGGAGTTCGAGCATTGCTGAAGCAAGATCCTCCACGCTCATTTCGCGGCCAACCCCGAGCTGGCTGATCGGATAGTTCTGACAGAAGATACACCTCAGAGTACAGCCGGAAAAAAATATCGTGCCGGAGCCGCTGGTTCCGGAGATAGGAGGTTCTTCCCAGTGATGCAGATATATTGAGGCTACCCTTGGCAAACTCCCAACACCGCAATAGCCCACTTTTGCATTTTTTCGGTCAACGGCGCAGGCTCGAGGGCAAAGATCGCATCGGTGAAGCCTTGCATCGAGGGCTTCGGCCCTGCGTGAAAGCTCGCCAGTCGCCAGAAGTTTTAAATAACCGCTTTGTGCAACACGGGCGTCGACGGCGGGAAAATCAGCCGGCAAAGCGCTCGACCCACTTTTCGCCATCCCAGATACCCATAATCCTGCCGGAGTTTGAAACGTCATAACCTCCCATCGAGGTC
This sequence comes from Syntrophobacteraceae bacterium, assembly GCA_049515795.1. Taxonomy (GTDB): domain Bacteria; phylum Desulfobacterota; class Syntrophobacteria; order Syntrophobacterales; family Syntrophobacteraceae; genus SbD1. The sequence goes on along the minus strand of JBEKTT010000008.1, from coordinate 43,619 downwards.
ACCATACTGCGAAAGGAATCCGAAGCAATGATATCCAGCGCCGTCCTCATCTTGAAGTCCGACCATGCGCCTTCCGCTATAACGAGGTCGTAGCGTTCCAGGCCGATCGGAATAAAACCCAGGTCCAGCGCCTTTGCAGAAGAGTAGATCGCCATTCCGGCATCGGCCCGCCCGCTCAAAACATTTACGGCAATGCTCATATGGGTGAATTCTTCCTGGTCATACCCGTTGATATCCTTTGCCGGAAGACCCCTCTGGTGGAGACAGTAGTCAAAGAGCACGCGCGTTCCCGACCCGGCCTGCCGGTTTATAAAGACCACATCCGGCCGCAGAAGGTCTTCTATTCCCTTTATCCCTTTCGGATTCGTTTTGCCGACAAGCAGCCCCTGCTCCCGCATGGCAAGCTGAACGAGCCGCACGGGGGTCCCTTTCAGATAGCGTTCCACGTAGAAGTAGTTGTACTCTCCAGCTTGCGTATCCAGCAGATGCGAGCCGGCAAAATGGGCCTGTCTTCGCCTGAGCGCCATCAGTCCCCCGAGGCTGCCCACATTGCTCGATGAGAGATGAATCCTGCTGTCCCTGCCCTTCAGTTCGTTGGCTATCAGGTCAATGGTGTTGTCGTGGCTTCCGATCATGATAAGCGTATAATCGAGCTGGTCTTTCGACCGAAGGAGCCTCACCTCCACCCCGGATCCCTCATCGATGCCTTCCTGCTCCTGAGGGATCTGCAGGATTCCGTCCGCGCGGGTAAGTGATGTGATTATGCCTGCCCCTCTCTGGATTGGCATTGCAACCAGTCTGTCATCGACCCTGCCGAGGATCACGCGGACAAATTCTTCCAGGCCCAGCTTTGAAGGCAACTTCCTGCCAAGAATGGCCGAAACGGTGGGAAAGACAGGGCTTTGGGTTCCCTGAAGAGAATAGAGCAGCGGTCTTACGAACTGTTCAAAGGCCATGACAGCTGAAACGGGATATCCTGGAATTCCGACAACCGGTTTCCCGCCCACCACCCCAAGGATAACTGGTTTTCCGGGCATCATGGCGACCCCATGCGTCAGCACTTCCCCAAGTTCCTCGATAACCGCAGCCGTGTAATCTTCCGATCCGGCGGAAGACCCGGCGTTTATCAAAACAACATCCGCCGAAGACTCAATGCCTTCCCGTAGCGCCTCCTTTATCGAGTCATATTCGTCGGGCACAACGTTACGCAATATAGGGGCCCCTCCGCATTCCTCGACCATTCCAGCAAGAATGGCCCCGTTGAACTCTACGATTTGACCCGGGGTTGCTTCAGCCGCCATGCCGGCCGGAATGATTTCACTGCCGGTGGGCTGAATAAATACTTGCGGTCTGGCAAAAACGCTTAAAGTCAAAGTACCTGCCGCCAGGAGGGAACCGACGTCGGCAGGCCGCAAAACATGCTGCCGGTGCAAGAGGAACTCACCCGCCACGATGTCTTCACCCACCTTGCGCACGTGTTGCCAGGGGAATGCTGCAGATCGGAGTTCTATCTCCGAATGCGATACGCGCTCGACATGCTCGATCATGATGACCGCGTCCGCACCCTTGGGAAGCGGGTCGCCGGTATCGACCGGCTGGGCGCTTTGTCCGGTGAGGCGAACGGGCGTAGTGTCGCTCGCGCCGTACGTATCGCTGGCGCGCACCGCGTAGCCGTCCATTGCCGCTCCATGATAATGCGGGACCGAACGTATGGCGACAATTGGCCGCGAAGTGACACGCCCAAGACTTGATGTCGCCAGGACCTGCTCTTCGGCCGTCCGGAGCGTGCCGGTCCGCTCTTGCCAGATTTCCCGCGCTTCCGCGAGGGTTTTCATTTTGAGATAGATATTTCTCTTCGGTTTTTTCATAGGCCGGCCTGTTTCCCCGGGTAGACGTCAGCCCAGCGCAGCGCGGGCCAGGCGGTCACCTTTCTCCATAGGGCCCCCTGAAACCAAAGCGCTTGAAAAAATCGATTCGAAAACGCCTGGCGGCGGTCAGGTTCACTTCGGCGATATAAACCTGTTCGAGTTCATCGAGTTCTACCTGAACCCAGTTTTCAATGTTGTCCAATCCCCTTACCCATTGATTGAAATCGTCTTTGTCCAGCATTTTGGGAGGCTGGAGTATGAAACTGCCCCCCCCATACTGATGAACGCGCTTTTCACCGAACACGGCGTTGTAATCGGCAACGTTGATCCCAACGACCGGAACGAAATTATCGAAGGCCCGGACCATCGCCCCCGTTTTCCAATGGCCGCGTAGCACAGGGAAGAGGCTTGGATTGAAAACGATATCGACCCCCTGCTCAGACATCTGGCGCCCTGCTTCCGGCTGTCCCCAGAAATCAATGCAAACCGGCATGCCGAGCTTTCCGAAATCGGTTGCAAAGACCTTGAACACTCCGTCTCCCGAAGAGATTCCAAGCCTGTCGCACTCCAGTGCCGGGACGTTAAACTTGCGCTGTCTGCCGGCGACCCGTCCAGCCCGGTTGAAAAGAGTTGCGGTATTGTAGAGCTTGCCGCCCTCTTCTTCGACCATTCCCGCTATCAGATAACACTTAAATTTGCGGGCTGCCGAACCCATCTCACGTTCGCCCATGAAAGGGAAATATTCCGGAAAACAGATTACGTCCAGCTCTTCCCCCCGGCATTTCTCCATTAGTTGCAGGGCGTGTCCGATATTGCGCGGGTCGTCGAAGAGGGGGTACGGCTTGGGCTGAATGATCGCTATTCGTATATTGTCTTTCATAGAAATCCTTTTGCTCTGATCCTCATATAATAACTTATATAATACCCTGTATAATACCCTGCTCAAAAAAAAAGAATCGGCTCTTTCCGCGCAGCCATGCAGACAGCGCAGACACTAAATGTGGTGCGGCTGGAGGCAAGCCAAATGTTAAGCACACCAATAAGTAAAGTGTAAATGGTTTCAAGGTTTCGGTCTCAGTCCTCAGCACTCATCACTCAGTCCCGATAGCGAAGTGTGAGCGCGTTGCGCGGGGGTCGACCGCTCATTCTCGACGACGTTCTCCTCGGTCACCTTCTTTAAGATATAGGGGTACGCGGCGACAATCTGCGGAATGCTATGGGCTTTCAGGCTCTCCATATAGATTTGAACAGTCATGTTGAGGGCGGCGAGTTCTCTAAAGACGGCTGCGCTCATCTTGCGGGCCTTGTCCATAGGCATGACGGCGTCATCGGGAGGAATGGTGCCGGTGGTCACGAGAACGGCAAGGTTTTCGTCAGGGGTGGCGCTCCGTTCGAGTTGCGCCTTGCCGTCAATCGCTTCGATGACGTTGTGTTCAGCCGCTCCTGGATGTGCGTTGTACTTTGCCATGCCGGTATATCCTCAAGTCTTGGGATTATCTAACCCGTCTCGCCCTCATAAAGGCACTAACAGTTAAAGTGCCTCCACTAAACCAGGAGTCTGCTACACAATAAACGGTTGTGCCCGTAGATACGTTGAATCTAACAGTTGGAGTTATCACACAATTGTAAGTAACTCCAGTTGAAAACGTCGCATTCAACACGCCCCCATACTGAGGGAGTGAACCACTAGCCCCGCTTATTGTACTCAATGTGGCTTCTATGCCTGTGGCTGCCGTTCCCGATCCCGAATTAAACATAGCAGTGCATTGCACATCCCAATCCCCGGGTGACAAGGCAATACTGGTCGCGTTGGTTGGGGTGGCATTTGTCATACCTACGCTGCCTGCCGAGTTACTTAAATATTCTCCTACAATTCCAGCCCGGGCATTGTCGGCTGCTTTGGTGCCCTGGAATTGTCCTACTGTACCTATGACCTGAAGGTTTGCCAGATTAGGGATCGTCTCTGAATCACCGAGCCTAAGACCAAAAATAACATTTGGCGTTGCTCCACCGCCCGGTATACCAGTATTTATGATTGCACTTGACCCGGACGAGATGTTATATCCATCGTCTAAACCATAAATATAGTTATCGCCGGGCCACTGAGTGGCGACCGAATAGTCAAAGTTGATAGCCGTAGCTGCTATGTCGGTATTACCATAGCAGGCATACTGTGTAAAAGTATTAGTGTCGCCGACCTGCAACCACAGCCCAGTTTGACTGGCAGCGCCCAACGCGACGGTTAAATTAATGAAAACATTGTGTGAATTTCCCGCAGTTGATACGCCGGTGAACTGCACGGCTGTTGCGCCGGCAGCGCCCTCTGTCAGGGTAATGAAGGTGTTTTCAAGGGTATTATACGACGACCCAATCCCGGCCACCTGTGGAGTACCTGTAACGCATAAGCCGTATTGCGAAGATCCCTGGACGAGAATGGTGAGGTTCTTTACATAGCCGGCCCAGGCCGTGTCCAGCTTGAGCGCGCCTCCAGTCGTGTTCGTGGCGGTGTTGATGTGAATGTTTTCCAGGCCCCAACCGCTCGTCATGGCGCCTGAAGTGACGACTTCTATACCAGGGCCGTTCCCAAGCACATTGATGGTAGCGCCTGAAAGGGGTCCATTGAGGAAAAGATGGTTGGTGTTGTTGATGAAAAGGGTCTTGTCCGTATAGTATCGGCCTGCCGTTAGATAAACCTTTCCAGTGGCAGCCCCCAAATTGGCTGTGTCAGTCGCTCCACTGGTATCCCCGGACGGAAGGATAAGAGTGCCGGTCGTAGGGACTTGAACTAAGCTCGATCCGCTGTAATACCACTCCAAACCGTTTGCATCGAGGCAGAATTGCCCGGCGGTATTGAAGCCGGAACAGGATGCCCGGCGCACAAAACCTGGGCTTCCCGAAGCAGGGGACGCCGTCCCTGGCGTCACCCATACTTTCAGCGTAAAAGTCTTTGCATTTCCGACCCCGGACGCAGTGGGCACCAGCATCCTGTTAGGGATAGGGGCGACATATCCGCTCTGTACATCCTTAATGGTGCTGCTGGAATTGCTGCACGACGCCCCAAATCCATGCAGAAAGTCGCTGGTGGTGTCGGGGATAGTGCCGCTGCTGATGGGATTAAGAGTCAGCGCAAATCCGGTTGTGGGTTGGTTGCGGCCCGTCCCCGGGATGATCTCCATGCGGACGGCGGTACCGGCAATAGGGTAGTTGGTAGCGCCGGTGAGCGTCGGGGCGTTGACCCCACCGTCGCTGCCGGACGTACACACCCAGACGAGTTCGAGACTGCCATTAGAGGCGGTCGGGCCGGGGGTGAAGACACAACTGCCGTCGGCAGTGGCGAAGGCCCCCGGCACAAAAACAAAAAGGTTAAAAAGGGCACTCAGGATTATGGCAAGCCGTTTCAAGTTATCACCTTCTTATTCTTAGTATTTCGTGACTTGCACATAGCCAAATTCGCGGCGCTGCTGCGCCCCGCTAACCATAGTCAGCTCAAAGAGAAGCCGGTGCAAGCCCGCCCGCCCACCCGCGAGACGGGGCGGGAGCGGGAGGCCTCATATTCGTCAAAAAACGGCTAAGCGCCGAGCATTCTTCCTGCCATCCCGACGATGTGCCTTGCTATAGCCAGAGAAGAAGTGGCAGCCGGAGAAGGTGCGTTCAGCAAGTGAATAACCTTTTCTGTCTGCTCGATGACGAAATCGTCAAGAAGTTTTCCGTCATTACCCAAGGCCTGGGCCCGCACCCCCGCTCCGCCCGGCTCAAGGTCATCCCTGGAAACGGCGGGCACTAATTTCTGGAGCGCCCGGGCAAAGAGGGATTTGGAAAAGGAGCGCATCATTTCGCCCATTCCGGTTCTCCAGTGTTTCGAAGCGAGACGCCAAAAACCATGGTAGCTCAGGGTATCCCACAGTTCCAGGGGAGAAAACCGCATTCTACTGTATCCCTCGCGGGCAAAGGCCAGCACGGCGTTCGGTCCGGCCTCGACTTTCCCGTCGATCATTCGTGTAAAATGTACCCCAAGAAAAGGGAATCCGGGGTCCGGGACCGGATAAATGAGATTTCTGACAAGATATTCGCGCTTTGGTTTTATCCGGTAGTATTCGCCCCGGAAAGGAACGATCCGGCAGGGGGGATGCATGCCGCAGGACCGAGCGACACGATCTGAATAGAGCCCGGCGCAATTTATGAGAACTCGACTTTGAAATTCACCACGACCGGTTTCTATCCTCAGTGTTTTCGAATCGAGATCCTTTACTTTTTTGACTCCGGTTCCGAGGAAAATCTCTCCACCCTTTTTTCCAAATACCTAGGCATAAGCTTTGGCGACTTGCCTGAAGTCCACAATTCCGGAGCCCGGAACCCGCATTCCCCGGATGCACTTCGCATATGGCTCGAACTCTTTCACCTCCGCAGGACTGAGCATCTGCAGACCGGCAACACCGTTTTCACTGCCCCTCCGAAAGAGTTCGGCAAGGGCCGGGAGTTGCTCATCGCGCGTCGCTATGACCACCTTGCCGCAAATCTCATGCTTGACATTGTGGTCCGGGCAGAAACGGATCAGTTCATCGCGGCCCGACGTACACAGACGGGCCTTAAAGGAGCCGGGCCGGTAGTAGAGTCCGGAATGAATGACGCCGCTGTTATGCCCGGTCTGGTGAGCGGCAATCATGTTCTCCTTCTCTAAAATCGCCGCCCTTAGTCCAGGGAACTCCTCCAGCAGTCTCATTCCTGTGGCGAGACCGATTATTCCGGCCCCTATGATTGCGACATCGAATGAAGTATTCATAAAAATCCCAGGGTAACAGGAACGGGGTTCATCCCCGCGCGATTAAGTCATCCATCAGGGCGAGATCGTACCAAAAAATCGCTCAAATTGGGAGCTGTTCGAATAGATTAAACCTGTCCGGCATCGCCTTATGGCGCTGAAACCTGGACTATGCTTGCATTTAGGCTCCTGTGGTCAACAACGGTGAGAATTATATTCGTTCCGGGAGGCGTCGTGCTTAAAACTTCGTCGAATTCATCCGGTTCTGCAATGGTTTTCCGGTTTATCTGCAAGATTATATCACCGGACTCTATCCCAGCCAGGCCGAAAGGCCCCTTTGCCTCAACGCGGCCGACCACCACTCCGTTGCTTTCATTAAGACCATATTTTCTCGCATCCGTTTTTCCGATGGGCTTCACTTCGATGCCGTAGCGCTCAGTCACCGAGGACAGGAGCGCCTTTCCAAGTTCCCGATCGCTCGATACCATGATATTGACGTCCTGGGATCGGCCCCCACGAAATATGGTTATAGCAACAGTTTGTCCTATGGGGGCGGCGGCAACTTCGTTTCGGAACGCATCCGGGCTGTCGACGGGCTTGCCCTGGTAAGCCGCAATTATGTCTCCCCGTTTGATCCCAACCTTCTCAGCGGGTCCATCTTTCAAAACGTTTGCCACCAAGACTCCGTTTGTCTCGCTCACTCCAAACGAACGCGCCAGTTCAGGCGTAAGATTCTGAATCGTCAAGCCGAGGTATCCGCGTTGGACTTTTCCGCTCGAAATCAACTGCCTGGCCACGCGGAGCGCCATATTGCCGGGGATAGCAAAACCGATTCCCTCAAACCCCCCTGATTCGGACACAATGGCTGCGTTTACTCCTATCACCTCACCTGCGAGGTTGAGAAGCGGCCCACCGCTATTGCCGGGATTTATGGCTGCGTCTGTTTGAAGAAAATCCTGGTAGCTGCTCGGTTCGGCAATGCCTCGCCTGTGCTTGGCGCTTATAATCCCGTGCGTGACTGTCTGGTCAAGCCCCTGCGGATGTCCGATCGCCACCACCCACTGCCCTACGTCAATTTTGTCGGAATCGCCGAAGGTGGCGAAAGGAAAGCTCCCTTTATCCATAACCCGTATAACTCCCAGGTCGGTTTTGGTGTCTACGCCGATGACACTGATAGATTTGCCGGTGTACCTCCGGCCGTCTGAGAGAACGACTGTCATCTTTGTGGCGCCGTTCACCACATGGCTGTTGGTCAGAATATGTCCCTGGGCGTCAATAATGATTCCGCTTCCAAGACCTTGTATTTCCCTTTCGTATGTTTTCGGCATCTTGCCGGGATTGCCAAAAAAATACTGAAAAAAAGGATCGTTCTGAAATGGCAGCAATGGATTGACAACCGACTGCTTCTCAGTCACCTCGATATGAACGACTGAGGGGATCGCCTTTTTCGCCACATCCTGGATGGCGGTCACCAGGTTTACATCGTAAGGGCCCGCGCTTGCGGGAACCACCCCGGCCATTGAAATGACAAGTGCCGTCAGCAAAAACAACCGGCGCAATTTTAAATAGACTTTGAACTTCACGGAAACTCCCCCTTCTATGAAAAGCCCGTCCACGACACTCAAATAAACACCCTCCCACAGACAGGCCACCTGCCGCCGGCCATACCTCGCGGGAGGGTGGGCGGGCTGTCGAAAATCCTATGTGGGCCGGCGCGGGTTGAGCCGCGTAGCGCACTGATGTGCGCGTAGCCGCTTTTTATAGGTTTCTTTGGGTTAATTCCTTTTTTATATAGTCTATCTCAGCAGGATTAAAACGCCCGAGGAAAGAGTCGGATCCCGCCCGTTTCCGGAATGATATTAAAATAACTATTTACAGAGGAGTGAACAGAAAAAACAAAAGAAAATAATTCCTTTTGGTTCTATCGCTTCGCGAGGAACAGTGAGCAGTGAGGAGTGAACAGAAAAAACAAAAGAAAATAATTCCTTTCGGTCCTATCGCTTCGCGAGGAACAGTGGGCAGTGAGGAGTGGACAGAAAAAACAAAAGAAAATAATTCCTTTTGGTTCTATCGCTTCGCAAGGAACAGTGGGCAGTGAGGAGTGGACAGAAAAAACAAAAGAAAATAATTCCTTTTGGTTCTATCGCTTCGCAAGGAACAGTGGGCAGTGAGGAGTGGACAGAAAAAACAAAAGAAAATAATTCCTTTTGGTTCTATCGCTTCGCAAGGAACAGTGAGCAGTGAGGAGTCAACAGAAAAAGCAAAAGAAAATAATTCCTTTTGGTTCTATCGCGTCTCGAGGAACAGTGGGCAGTGAGGAGTCAACAGAAAAAGCAAAAGAAAATAATTCCTTTTGGTTCTATCGCTTCGCGAGGAACAGTGAGCGAGGAATAGCGGCGGGATTACTATGGTTGACATGGGGTTTTGCCTGCACTATACTTCAATACGTTGCCGCGGGGTGGAGCAGTCAGGTAGCTCGTCGGGCTCATAACCCGAAGGTCCTTGGTTCAAATCCAAGCCCCGCTATCAAGACAATCAGGGACTTAGCGAAAAATCCAAGTCCCTCAGTTTATGCCTTGGACATCCTTTCCCACACTATCCCCAGCAACCAAGGCACACAACCGCTGAAAAATTTCATCGCCCCACAGAGTGTAATTTCCTTTTTCCTGGCATGGGGCTTCCATTTTGCGCAACACGGACCAAATCTCCAAATGTATTTGAAGAACAACGTCCATATTTGCGGAAAAAATCCGCCTTGTGAACCTCGCCGGCAGCTTTTCATTCAGCCAAGCCTGAAGTGGTGGCTTTGCATCCTGAATAGGGAATTTTCTCGATCCCCTTCCGAATCTCGCCGATGGTGGGAACGCTCACGCAGGCCCTACCGGTGTCGATACTGTCCATCCAATTTTGCACTCCGGTTGGAAACCAGTTAATCCGGAAACAGCCAGGGGGTTTTAGCGGTCATGCCGATACAAAACAAAGATGATGACTATTTCATCCCGGTTCTAGCCCCATATGTGCAATGGGTAAAGGTTTATGGACAGCTTATATCTGCGCTCTACGAGAAGCACAAAACGGTCAGGAGGGCATGGAAAGCCTTCAGGGACGCGATACCTGGGGTCGAGAGGAAGCTGGAATTCGCCATTTTTGAGCAAATTCTGCTATTCGGCCTTTTTCTTTCGGAATGGAATAACAGCGAAAAAGGCGATGACTCTCTTGAGGAGGGTCGGCAGGCGAAGCGTGGCAGTGCTTACGGTGGGGAACATCCGGGCGGCCAGTTAGACACAGTTATACAGAAGCTGCAAAATGCCTTCGAGGAAAGAGACAGGGCATTATGGAATCTAAAACATCTTGAACAAAGCTCTCTGATACTAAGGGATCAAAAAGCAGATTTGGCAGGTCAGGCAGCCAGCCTCAAGAAAAATGTTGAGTTGCTTCAAATTGAATTGGATGCAGCGAATGAACACCTGAAACAGGTTATACATGAGTTAGACAACCACAGAGCCGAAAACGCCCGTCTAAGGGGAGAGAGCGTTGTTTTGAAAAAAAAAGAAGCTTCTCTGGAACAGCAGATCGAAAGACTCCGAAAAAAGCTCGACAGGCTTTCAACTGACCAGGCGCAAACCCGGCCGATTGTTGCAGTAAAGAACCCGGATACCGAACAGGGGTTTTCGCAAGCAGTTATACAATGGGTTCGACAACGTGCCGGGCAAGATGCCAGACAAGAAGTTATACAAAATCCTAAGCGACGGATTTCTCCAAACAAGATAGGCAGATGGAATGCACAACTCTCAAAAGACGGCTACTACCGGCTGTACCGCAAAATCGGTGGCCGGGTCCATTCGATCTATGTTGGAAAAGAGCTTGATATTGACAAAGCCGAGAGGAGGATAGCCGACAGAGAAAGAAAATTGTTGACCCCCGATCCTGCCAAAAACGCGACTGAGAGCGCCTATAGCAAGCGTCAATTGAAAATGCAGGCGCCTCCCCGATCTATCGAGGCCCCGACAACTTAGTGCGGACGGGGGCCATCCCCCCGACCTGATTCGGGACCTGGCGCCTTTGTTATCCCCATCATAGAACAAGTTGTGCGATGTTTTCGAGGGATCTGCCCTGCGGAAAAGAGATCTCCCCTTTTCTGATATCCCTGATGATGTTTTCAGACTTTGGGCAGAATAAAAAAACACTTCGCACTGAGCTTCAATGAGGCCGGAGCAATTCAGCTCAGAAAATTTTTGTAAAAACTTATGGAAGTGCAATCGAAGGCCAAACTTTAATGAGACCGGAGCAATTCCGTTCCGGAAATTTTCATCCAATGCATTTCAAACATCTTCCGTCATTTCACTTCAACGATGCCGGAACAATTCCGCTCCGGAAATTTTCATCCAATGCGTTTCAAGCATCTTCCGTCATTTCACTTCAACGATGCCGGAACAATTCCGCTCCGGAAATTTTCATCCAATGCGTTCCAAACATCTTCCGTCATTTCACTTCAATGAGACCGGCGCAATTCCGCTCCGCAAATTTTTGCAAAAACCATAGAAGTGCAATCGAAGGCCAAGCTTCAATGAAGCCGGAGCAATTCAGCTCCGGAAATTTTTCAGGGTCCGGGACAACTCTGGTGCAGATGCCGAACTTCAATGATGCCGGAGCGATTTAGCTCCGGAAATCCTCTGTGCTCTCTGTGTCTCTGTGGTGGAATTTCTTTGCTTCAACGAGGCCGGAGCAATTCAGCTCTGCAAATCCGATATGCAAATCGTTGGAAACTGGCCGATGGCCATGTTGTCAGAAGATAGTGCTCAACGCCTTTCGGCATCAAAGATCAACTCAGGGCAGCGCAGGAATGGGCAATCCATTAACCGGAGGTGCTCAACGCCTTTCGGCATCAAAGATCAACTCAGGGCAGCGCAGGAATGGGCAATCCATTAACCGGAGGTGCTCAACGCCTTTCGGCATCAAAGATCAACTCAGTCAGCTCTTGCGTCTGTAGGAGATATAGACGCTCGCGTGCTCAACGCCTTTCGGCATCAAAGATCAACTCAGAAGTAGGTTTGTTGGCAGTGTTGTGTGAGAAGCACAGTGCTCAACGCCTTTCGGCATCAAAGATCAACTCAGTGACGAAATAGTCTGTATAGAATGCGGGCGCTATGTGCTCAACGCCTTTCGGCATCAAAGATCAACTCAGCCATGAAAGCCATTTTGCAGTGAAGGTGGCGCATTAGTGCTCAACGCCTTTCGGCATCAAAGATCAACTCAGCGGGACGCCCGCTGGAGCCTGTGTCCGATTAGTGGACAGTGCTCAACGCCTTTCGGCATCAAAGATCAACTCAGGCAAAGCCGTCTTTTTGCACACGGCCACCCATAAGTGCTCAACGCCTTTCGGCATCAAAGATCAACTCAGTGCTGGATGGGTGGCTTCGGTTCAGGTCTGCCATGTGCTCAACGCCTTTCGGCATCAAAGATCAACTCAGTCGCCGCTTGGTGCTGCGGCTAAGTATGGGCCTGAGTGCTCAACGCCTTTCGGCATCAAAGATCAACTCAGAATCCAGTTGTCAGTTAGCCTCTCACCACCTCTATGTGCTCAACGCCTTTCGGCATCAAAGATCAACTCAGGCCGCACGGTGATCGCGTGCGGTGTCAAATTCCTGATGTGCTCAACGCCTTTCGGCATCAAAGATCAACTCAGGACTATTTTGAGCGCATGGTCCCACTTGCGATCCGGTGCTCAACGCCTTTCGGCATCAAAGATCAACTCAGCTCTGCCCAGGCGATTTGTTTTTCGGTCCCTGCTCTGTGCTCAACGCCTTTCGGCATCAAAGATCAACTCAGCCCGATTACCCAGTTCTGGCATCTCGAATCCGTGCGTGCTCAACGCCTTTCGGCATCAAAGATCAACTCAGTCTGTCTCCATCTTTACCATGCCCGCTTCCCATTGTGCTCAACGCCTTTCGGCATCAAAGATCAACTCAGACCGTTGAACCGATTCTCTTGTTTTCCCTCTTCACTGTGCTCAACGCCTTTCGGCATCAAAGATCAACTCAGTCCGGCTTGGGCATGCCTGCGGCAAAACATGAATCGTGCTCAACGCCTTTCGGCATCAAAGATCAACTCAGGCCTGGTCGAACAATCCCGCATGGGTGCTCTACGAGTGCTCAACGCCTTTCGGCATCAAAGATCAACTCAGTCCTTGCGAGGGTAGATGTTATCCTTTCGGTCCCGCGTGCTCAACGCCTTTCGGCATCAAAGATCAACTCAGACGAATATTCGCAGCTTGAACTCAAGTTTGCGAAAGTGCTCAACGCCTTTCGGCATCAAAGATCAACTCAGGAAAATGCCGGGTCCCCGGATGATTTGCCAAATGGTGCTCAACGCCTTTCGGCATCAAAGATCAACTCAGCCAGAGACATGCCGCATAGGAAAATGGTGGCGCACCAGTGCTCAACGCCTTTCGGCATCAAAGATCAACTCAGAGATTTTATCCCGTTGCCCATCTGGGCGCTGATATGGTGCTCAACGCCTTTCGGCATCAAAGATCAACTCAGTGGTAAGGGTCGAGTGCGCGCACGATGCACTAATTGAGTGCTCAACGCCTTTCGGCATCAAAGATCAACTCAGTTGATGCGAGCTGCTGGAAGTTGGCCCTGCCGGAGGTGCTCAACGCCTTTCGGCATCAAAGATCAACTCAGATGCAGATAGCCCCAATGATCTCCAAGAATAGTAAGTGCTCAACGCCTTTCGGCATCAAAGATCAACTCAGTGGCCTGCCTAGCCGCTTCGTTCCGGGCAGTCACATGTGCTCAACGCCTTTCGGCATCAAAGATCAACTCAGACCCTGAACTGGCTTTACTCCTCGATTTGCATTTTGGTGCTCAACGCCTTTCGGCATCAAAGATCAACTCAGCGAAATCGCCGAAGTAGCGCGAGAGCTTACAAAAAAGTGCTCAACGCCTTTCGGCATCAAAGATCAACTCAGAAAGCCGTTTCCTGGAAGTCGGGGCGCCGTAATCAGTGCTCAACGCCTTTCGGCATCAAAGATCAACTCAGTCGAGCCCGCCAGTCAGAAGATCGGACGAATCATGTGCTCAACGCCTTTCGGCATCAAAGATCAACTCAGCCTGAACTGGCTTTACTCCTCGATTTGCATTTTGGTGCTCAACGCCTTTCGGCATCAAAGATCAACTCAGCCCGAAAACGGGTCGGACCTGGATGCTTCCCAGAAGTGCTCAACGCCTTTCGGCATCAAAGATCAACTCAGTTCGCACTTATATTCCATGCCTGATAGTTTTGCAGTGCTCAACGCCTTTCGGCATCAAAGATCAACTCAGGCAGGTTCGCCTGACGCAGCGCATCCTGGCCATTCGGTGCTCAACGCCTTTCGGCATCAAAGATCAACTCAGTGCTTCCTTCCCTCTTTCTCGCCGGGCTTCAATTTGTGCTCAACGCCTTTCGGCATCAAAGATCAACTCAGTTCGCGGGTTTCCGGCCAGTCGCAGCCGTGATCCAGTGCTCAACGCCTTTCGGCATCAAAGATCAACTCAGAGGCGGTAGCCTCGCAGAAGTCGGTAAACATCAGTTAGTGCTCAACGCCTTTCGGCATCAAAGATCAACTCAGAGAAGGCGAGTTTCCCTGGCAGGCATTCAGCGAAGTGCTCAACGCCTTTCGGCATCAAAGATCAACTCAGCCCGCCAATACGGAGGATAAAGCGGTAGGCCATAAGTGCTCAACGCCTTTCGGCATCAAAGATCAACTCAGGGCCAGGTGCGCGGAACCGGCAACCCGACATCGCGGTGCTCAACGCCTTTCGGCATCAAAGATCAACTCAGTTCCAACTGGTCTCGGATGTGGCCGATCATCTTTTGTGCTCAACGCCTTTCGGCATCAAAGATCAACTCAGCCGTATCCGGTCGCACGACTCCTTATCCCGTTTCTGTGCTCAACGCCTTTCGGCATCAAAGATCAACTCAGGCCTTACGCTGATCTCGATCTTGGCGAAGAGGAAGTGCTCAACGCCTTTCGGCATCAAAGATCAACTCAGCTATGACCGCAACAATTATCTGCCCGGTGTCCATGTGCTCAACGCCTTTCGGCATCAAAGATCAACTCAGAGGCCTTCCGGCTCCTGTTTTAGTTCGTCTTGCAGTGCTCAACGCCTTTCGGCATCAAAGATCAACTCAGGTAAGCAGGAGCTGCGCGTCTTCCGGATTGATCATGTGCTCAACGCCTTTCGGCATCAAAGATCAACTCAGAGATATAAAACTGCATCAGCAATGCCTTCATCAAGTGCTCAACGCCTTTCGGCATCAAAGATCAACTCAGCACATCCCCGAGTAATCCCTCCAATATCAGCTTCTGTGCTCAACGCCTTTCGGCATCAAAGATCAACTCAGGGACAAGCGGGCCGTCAATATTATGGCGTATCATGTGCTCAACGCCTTTCGGCATCAAAGATCAACTCAGTCATCCCCGCAAAGCGGTAGATATTCCAAAACTTCAGTGCTCAACGCCTTTCGGCATCAAAGATCAACTCAGCTAACAACACCATAATGTTTATTTCATTGGGTGAAGTGCTCAACGCCTTTCGGCATCAAAGATCAACTCAGGAATCGTACCAAACTGTAATTTGCTTACGAGTACTGTGCTCAACGCCTTTCGGCATCAAAGATCAACTCAGCGCCATGCCTAAAATACGCAGATCGTTGTCAGTACTGTGCTCAACGCCTTTCGGCATCAAAGATCAACTCAGTGGATTCGGCCAAGCTTTGAGTGCAAAAGCCTTCAGTGCTCAACGCCTTTCGGCATCAAAGATCAACTCAGAGAGGCCAAGGAAGCCGTTTGTACCTCCTGTTCGGTGCTCAACGCCTTTCGGCATCAAAGATCAACTCAGCCCGGAAGGCCAGGGCATGAACGAGGTTACACTATGTGCTCAACGCCTTTCGGCATCAAAGATCAACTCAGAAAATCCCCTCCGGGTAATCAGGGTGATCCCCTAGTGCTCAACGCCTTTCGGCATCAAAGATCAACTCAGACAATGCCTGTTTTTTGCGATGATGCGGAAAGGAGTGCTCAACGCCTTTCGGCATCAAAGATCAACTCAGACATCGGGCAGATTTTAATGGCGGGCTCTCGGTCCTGTGCTCAACGCCTTTCGGCATCAAAGATCAACTCAGCGAAGTGGCCGAACGAGAGCCGACTTTACACGTAGTGCTCAACGCCTTTCGGCATCAAAGATCAACTCAGAATCAAACCGGTGTTGCGATTCTTAACGGCACTATGTGCTCAACGCCTTTCGGCATCAAAGATCAACTCAGTTCCAGGGTTACGTTGTGGCCCCACTCATCGCCGTGTGCTCAACGCCTTTCGGCATCAAAGATCAACTCAGGGACATCTGCTCCGCGCTCATAACCCCCCAAACCTGTGCTCAACGCCTTTCGGCATCAAAGATCAACTCAGGTAGCGGTCGGTGTCACACTTGCTCCTGTGCAATTAGTGCTCAACGCCTTTCGGCATCAAAGATCAACTCAGGAGAGACTTTCGCGTTCGCCTCGTAGTTTGCGCCCGTGCTCAACGCCTTTCGGCATCAAAGATCAACTCAGTCCATAATTTTACCGCCATGTCAACATTATTTTATGTGCTCAACGCCTTTCGGCATCAAAGATCAACTCAGTCAGATAAAACGGAACACCCTATTTATCAAACCGAGTGCTCAACGCCTTTCGGCATCAAAGATCAACTCAGGTACCCATCTGAGTCATAAACTGCTGTCACTTTGTAGTGCTCAACGCCTTTCGGCATCAAAGATCAACTCAGCTCACTTTGCGGCTTGTAATAGGCGACATCATCAGGTGCTCAACGCCTTTCGGCATCAAAGATCAACTCAGTTCGCTCCCTTAAAGCGTATTCTGCCTCTTGTAAAAGTGCTCAACGCCTTTCGGCATCAAAGATCAACTCAGCACACGATCCCGCACATTATTTTTTTGGCGTCCCTGTGCTCAACGCCTTTCGGCATCAAAGATCAACTCAGTACGCCAGAGTCCAACGATACGGTAGATACTTACAGTGCTCAACGCCTTTCGGCATCAAAGATCAACTCAGTGGAAGCATGGGTACATGAAGGTGGGGACATCCCGGGTGCTCAACGCCTTTCGGCATCAAAGATCAACTCAGACCGTTCGAATCGCGTACCAGTTCCACACGACCGAGTGCTCAACGCCTTTCGGCATCAAAGATCAACTCAGTTATTCAGCCAACGATTCATTGTTTTTCCTTTCCAAGTGCTCAACGCCTTTCGGCATCAAAGATCAACTCAGCTAGAAGCCGGATCGAAGTCGATGGTACTCAAAAGTGCTCAACGCCTTTCGGCATCAAAGATCAACTCAGCGTTGATTTTTTCGAGTTTTTTGCTATTCTCGTTGTGCTCAACGCCTTTCGGCATCAAAGATCAACTCAGTCTATAGGAGGTACTGATGACCCAACCCGACCCTTGTGCTCAACGCCTTTCGGCATCAAAGATCAACTCAGCACGGGAAACTTAAGTCCCTGTAAGGATTTGGTAAGTGCTCAACGCCTTTCGGCATCAAAGATCAACTCAGGAGAAGTCAGGAAGGCTAAGCTGTACCTTGTAATGTGCTCAACGCCTTTCGGCATCAAAGATCAACTCAGGCGGTAGCCTCGCAGAAGTCGGTAAACATCAGTTAGTGCTCAACGCCTTTCGGCATCAAAGATCAACTCAGCTGCTTTGCCCTTTCCTTATTTTCCCGTGTCATTTGTGCTCAACGCCTTTCGGCATCAAAGATCAACTCAGTGGGGGAACTCATCCGTCGTGGCATGGGACAACTGTGCTCAACGCCTTTCGGCATCAAAGATCAACTCAGGTCGTGGAGGAATCCTTATGACCGCCATCACATCAGGTGCTCAACGCCTTTCGGCATCAAAGATCAACTCAGCTCCATTAAGATTTATAAATATTGTGCTACCAAATGTGCTCAACGCCTTTCGGCATCAAAGATCAACTCAGTCAACTATCCGCATCAGGTTGAACAAGAAACATTGTGCTCAACGCCTTTCGGCATCAAAGATCAACTCAGTGCTTTGCCCTTTCCTTATTTTCCCGTGTCATTTGTGCTCAACGCCTTTCGGCATCAAAGATCAACTCAGTCCCGGCCCCGCGATCTAGCGTCCGGGAACGTCTCAGCATGGGTACAATCAAGCATCCCCCTACTATGCCTTCCGAATTTGGAGCTGCCGATGACCGGCCACACATAAGATGGTGAAATATATAGGAACATCTTGTTCAAGCACCTCCGCGCCATGGTTTCTCTTTTCAACTACCTGTTTTTCAAGCGTCTTTCCGGATAAAAGTGCAGGAGCAGGCGTTTTCAGCAGCAACGTCCTTGAATTAGAATACCTCAAACTTTGATGGGGGTTGCCGCCAATCTTCTGTGCCACGGCTGTCGATAACTCTCTGGGCACATCCCGGACAAAGTCTGACGATCATGAGATCATCGTCATCTTTCAAAATTTTGCTGAGTTCCCAGCGCAATGCTTCAAGGCGCGTCCTGCTCATCTGTACGCGAAAAATCGAATACTGTAGGCGCTCTCCACAGCCCTTCAGTATCTTATGAGCACGGTACCAGCGCTTTGGGTCGCGAATATCGTAGCAGACAAGATGCCAGTGTTTTCCATCTCCCATCTAACGCAGCCTCAGCTTGGCAAAAAGCCCTGGGGTCCCGCTCCATTCCTTTTCGAGAAGTTTCGCTTCGAGTTCGATGGTCCTGGCATAGCTCAGCGAGTAGTCAAGGACTGGATGCCTCCATTTCTCTTGTTTGCGGCCCTCGTAGAGTCGAATCGCCTTTCGCCGGCCTTCGGAATTCAACCAGACCTGGCTGCCGGTTATCTCAAAATCGTCCTGGCCCCACTGCTTTCGGTTTACTGAACCGACTAAAGGGATATCCCACAAAATGACACGAAAAAGTTCCATGAGGTCAAGGGCCAATGGATAGGAGGCAGATCTTGGAGTGTGCAGGATCCCGAAAGCGGGTTCCAGTCCGACAGCCAGGAGTCCAGCCATGCAGTCTCTGTATAGCAGGGCATACCCGAAAGAAAGCAATGCATTGAATGGGTCTTTCGGAGGTCTCCTGTTTCTCCCATGGAAATACAGGAAACTATCCGTTGACAAGTTCAAGACGAAGGGTAAAAGGCTAAAATATTCCCTGGCAGCCATTCCCTCGTGACCTCTTACTATCTCTGTTACATCAACGCCTTCCTGTTCCGAGGAGCATACCTCGGAACTGTCTGTATCAACTTTTGTCTTTCCGAGGTCATTGCTTATTTGATCTAGAGAGGACAACTGCTGCCTTAACCTGGATATGCCCCCCTCAACCTGCGCAGGCCTGGGCTCATCGGGTTTCGATCTGGTAGCTCTCAGTATATAGCGCAACTGATTCTCGACCTTTGCCATGGAGATCTGAATTGCAAGCTGAGCCTTCATACGACTGTTCTGCATTGCCGCATACTGACGGTTCCGCCTTTGCACACCCCCCGCGCCGGGAGTTAAAGACCCCACGAAATGTCCCCCGAACGAAAGCCAATGGATGCCGATATCTCGTGCGGCGCAGAAGTGTACACATTGCGTGGAAACCTGAACGTTGCCGTAGAGCACCAGCCCAGAGACGGAACTTCCCGGTAAGGGTTTTTTCGATCCGTCAGGGAGGTAAACGACCAGTTGTTCACCATCCTTTCGAACCGAAGCCCCCTGTTCGACAATGTGTATGATCTGTCTGTCTTCATCTGCCGGGAACAGCCGCTGAGGCTTGCTGTCTTCGGTCAGGGCGAAGCGTTCTTCTTCGGGCAGGCAAACGGGGGCTAACGCGCAAGTGCGGCAAAACTTTTCGGGGACCTTCACTGGCGGCCTTTCGAGCGAAGAGCGAAGTTCCTTTGCTCGCGCCACGGCCGTTGACACTTCCTTTTCACATCCCTGCATATCGACCGGAATGATAATCGTCTTGTTGTCAGCATGGTATTTAACGCAGGCCTCTGTGATTATCTTGCCTGTGTGTTCCGCCAGAAGAAGCGTATAGGCCAGCACCTGTAGCCGATCGCTGGGCCAGACTTCTTTCCCTTCTTTGGACCTGCCCCTTTTGTGTTCCAACACGACGAGGCTGCCCGATTTGCGGCGCGCGCAATCCATCTTGCCGCGAATCCCCAGGCGTTCGCTTGCGAGTTCGACGGTATAGTTTTCAGCGCCCTTATCAAGTTGTTCATGGAGCCTGCGTCCCGAGTACACATTAGCATCGGCAAGCCTGATTTCTTCCACCTCTTCGAGGTAGAAAAGCCGTTCACAGTAGGCCAGTGCGTGGAGCGCCATCACTCTGATACTTGGTTCATCAAGGGTCTTCTCAGCGTAGTGATAGGATCTGAAACTGTCTTCGACGTCTTTGTCGCAGGAAGGTGGCGTCGAATTTCCCATGGCACAATCCTTGTGTGAGGGTGTGGACCAGCGCCTTTCGGCATCGGAGACCAACTAAGATGCTTCAATTAAGCATCATGTCCAAACAGGTTCCCACTATTCCTCGGAATATTCATCAATGGATATCCAGCGAAGGTCACCATCTGCAGGCTCCGCCAAAGTCTCAGGCTCAAGAATTGAGAATCGTCCAATCCTGGACTGTGAGTCACCTGATCTTGGATGAGAAACCCAAATCGGGAACTGGTAATATCCATTTTTGTCCCGGCAAAGAAATCGCCCTTCTCCAGAGGGTTCTCTGATGCAAATATCGTTTATGAGATGAGACGACTCTCCGAGGGACAAACCGCCGTATCGATTAACTTGCCCTCTGCGGTCCGGATCCAATGCCATTCTCACCAAGTCGGTAAGCGAGTTGGCCGAACCCCTGTCACGCAACCAGACCCACAACTTGAGGCCGGTGAGGATGTCCTGATAGTCGGGACGCCGTGATGCAAGTGGGTCTGCTTTAGCATTGGATTGAGGCATACGGCGGAACTTCCGAAAAACCCGCGAGCATTCGTATTCGCCTTGTGTTGCCAATGCCAGTAAATTGCCTTTATAGTTTTTTCTGAATTGCCAATCGACCCCCCCCAATGACAGAAGCATTCCGAAAACAGTGGATGGCGGCGGAAATTTGTGGGTGTCCTGATACTCTCTTGACCATCTTGGCCGAAAGGAGCAGACCGGCGCATCGACATATAGACAAAGACTCTCCATTCGATTCCTTTCTGCGCAAGATCAGATCAACTAAAATCTGATTCGCTCACTAGATCCAGGAAGGCTTGAGCAGCTCGTTTCACTCCCGTCTCGATCTTTACACCCTCCTTGACCAAAGAAATAAATGAACCTGCCCCACCTGGAGGATTGGCGGACACTGTTTGGGAGATTTCGGGGATGCTCAACGCAGTACCGATGATAATCTCTGCAGGATCGATGTCCCCCCCTTTGATTTTTGCGGCGAGCGGCTGCAAGCTGATTTGGCCGTTTTCATCCTGTTCGAAGCCGTATAGAAAACGTGGTACAGGGTCATCAGTCCAGCGCAGCACGATCACTTCCGGCGAAAAGTCACTCAAATAACGAGCGTGATTGCCCCCGACTCGCCTGAGGTTTACGATTCCTTCTATTGCCCAGCGCAGACGTTTCTTTTTCTCGTCGAAGGTAAGGCTGTCTTCCGCACTGTAACCCTCCCGCCCCAGCATACCTGGTGTCATGGCGAAACCGAATTGATAGCGCGTATCGTGAACTTCAACGGCGTAAGGTATTGGATCGTTGTTACTCACAGCAGGATTGCTTCCGGGTCCCGCAAAGTTATGCATGATCTCGCCACGCCAGGGGGTTGTCGAAATCGCCCTCGTGATTTCGAGAAGTCCTCGCCTGCTCAATGTCTCTTTCCTAGCATGCATAAAACCCAGAATGTCATCATCAATGTGGTCCTGCCACTTGGAAAACTCCTTATCTGAGAATTGACACGTTCGGTGATTGGGCGAAATGCGGTTTAGTGGGCATGCCGCAGTTTGCCACCCTTCGCGGATAGCATAGCGAATCGATTCAGCGGATACCGTCGTATACATGTCTCCATTTCGTAGGACCTTTTGCAGGGTGGTTGCGTTGCCTTCGCTTTCTCCGCGATTATTGGCATAGGTTCCCTGATGCGTCAGCACTATTCCAAAAAGATGTTTACTCATTACCGTTCTCCTCGATATCTTTTTTGGTTTGGTCTAGCCTTGCCAGCCGCTTGTCCGTAAAGGTTACGAGCGCCAGGAGTGAAAGGTCCTTGGCCTTTTTCCAATCATGAGGATGGTTGAGTAAATGCCAGATCGATTTCTTGTTTTTGGTCAGTTCTCTGTTCCCTCCTCCCTCGGAAAGAAGCTCCACAATTAACTTGCGTGTAAGTGCAAGCGTTTTTGCGTGTATCAATTCACGCCGGATTTTTTCGACTCGGTTTTCCCAGCGCTCGTGAAGATTACGACTACCGCCGCGCGTTATGGCATCCTCTTCTTTGCTAAGCAGAAGGCGAAGCGTGCTGTGGAAGACCTCAACAAATGCCTGTTCATTAGGAGATTCCCACATAACCTCCTCTTGAATTAAATCCATCAGTTCCCTCCATTGTCTCTGTAGGTTTGAGAACCACAGACGTTCTTGAGAAATGTCTTCATTGTACTTTTTTCTGTATTGTTGTCGCTGTCTTTCCAATTCATCAAGTTGCCATCGGGGAGGTATTAGTAAATCATTATACCAGTACAGATTCTTAATGAGATTATCCGCTATGCGCCCTCGCGCGGTTGGTTGACGAATATAGAGAGTTGGATGTATATCTTCTTCATGGGTATCTTGGGTATCTTGCTGTTTTAATTGTCGTTTAACGAACATGTTTGCCATTATCTTTATGACTTTGACATACCGTTGAATTGAGTCGCTGGATGGGATTACATCGAGGATATCTTTTCGTATGCTTTGCCCCTGATAATGGCCCACCTGTCCCATAGTAGTGATATATAGTTTATGGGTTTTTTGCCGTTTCGCGAATTGGCGACCGACATAACCGCAGGCAAAACGTAAACAGGCGTCTCCAAGGCTCTGGACCCCAATGTGGAGCAATTCGTTATAGGAAGCTCTTTGCGCTGGAATAAATGAGCGGGCGAACTCGTCCAGGTTATTTACTTCCGGAACAAGAAATGCCCAATTTTGGAAATAACTGGACTTTACCTTCGACAACGGCATTTTAAAATAAGCACAGGCAATGGGAGCAAACATCAGGATAAATGCAATGCGAGGCAGCCCTGCCCAATCTTTTTCACCTCCTGCTTGCCCAAACCTTTTTGCCGCACCCGGATGAATCCAAGATTTCATTTCAATGAATTTTTCACAGTTTATGCCAACTCTAACAATCTTTGCCAATTCCTTGGGCTGTGGGAATCCCTTTCTTATCTTCTTAAAACTGACACTAAATGTATCGTTCTCGTCCAATTGGATTATCTCGCTTGATTGCGCCTCTCTGGGAAGGACCCTGTTATGCTGGAAAAAAGTCTGAAGCATCCCGGAATGCGCTTCGAGGCGCATCCACGGATGTTCCAGACTGTCTCTGGTTCGGTGTATGCCTGGGGCAAAGATTATTCCGTCTTTACTCTGCCATGCCCAATCAAGGAGCTTTGATAAGACAAAAAGGTCCTTCTGGTCCCACCAAAGCTGGACCGAAACAGAATCCACCTTCCATTCAATTATTCTTTTAATCTCGACTGCCTGTGAGAGACCCTCATGAGCCCACTCATCAGCTGCGGTCAAGGATAGATAAAGGCCGGCGAGTCCGGCTCGTTCAAGAATGCCCATTCCTTCATCTGAGAGTTTCCATTCCACAGTTGGCGTTAGATCGTCTGCCATAATTTTTTCCTCCACCGCGCTCCGGTGATTTTGTCGTACTCGATGTCACGCTCACTAGCGACAGGGTAGCCGCCAAATTCGCCCGCAAATGAAATCCCCTGGAAATACAGCATTGGGATGGTCCACGCGGCTACATTCCGGCTGTTGGGCTTCAAACCTTTGTTTTTCAGCTCTTTCCTCATAGTTGGTACATCTTCTTCCAGGAGCACGGTCAGTGTAGCTCCTCCATCTCGCAATGGTCTTCGATCAGTTTGCCAAGCTCCATCCAACCATGCGGAACTTAACTTTATTTCTTCTGTCTGCTGCATCCCCGCAAATACTTCAGCCAACTGGCGCTGAGTGCATCGAATTTGCAATAAGGACGATACTATCTTTTTTGAATCCTGAAGATCCTTTCTCCGATAGGGTTTGTTTTCCTTGCATGTGAAATCGTAAACCAGGCAATCGCAGACTTTGGGTATACTTCCCTTCGATTCCTGTCCGGCATATCGGTTCAATCGTCCCATTCTCTGGATCAGAGATGAAAACGGAGCAAGAGCGGTAACCAGCAAGTCGGCACTGATATCCAGCGACATTTCACAGACCTGCGTTGCAAATACAAGTGCCGGATGACGGTCTTTCTTCCTATCGAACGCCCCTATAACGCTCGCCTGCCTTTCCACCCGGTCCTTGTAACGAAAACGGCTATGATAGACCAGCGGGGTGACACCAAGGTCCCTTGCAATAGCCTCCTCGTACAGGCTTGTAGCATCTCCGACGGTGTTGCAAACCCAAAGTACTTTTTGATCATTTTTGATCGCATCCTCAACTCTGGGCCAACAACTGTAAGGATTATCTTGCCACTCTATTTTATACCGCTCTATTTTTTCCATTTCCACATCGCCCGAGATTGCTTCCCCAAGCCGCCTCCCCAGGAATTGTTTCAATAGAGACATACGATTTTCAGGAATCGAGGCACTCATTAGAATCACAGGTATACGCGGAAAAACTTGCAGAAACCGGAGCAAAGCTCCGAACATTTTCGAGTCATAGTTGTGTATCTCATCAAATACAAATGCACTACCGGCGATTGCGGGAAAAGAGAACAACGCCCTCCTTTGGTTCTGAACCAGACCCAATACAGTGTCGGCAGTGCAAGCTATTACTTTGTGTGACCAAGCTTTCAACGACTCCAACCTTTGATTCTCTTCTGAAAAGTTCTCTCCATCTTCTTTTGAGGATAACATCCTGCTAATGTCGACTTGAGATTTCCCATGAATGAGAGTTCGCTCCAAAGAGCTTTGGGCTAGCAGGTAATCTTCAAAACCGGCGGAAGCTGTCCCTGTGGTGGGATAACAGAAGAAGAGTTTTTTGCCTCTGGCACGCTCTTTTGCCCAGGCGTAAGCTGCGAGAGTCTTGCCGCTCCCACATCCTGCTATGGTGAGTGTGACTGGATCAACGCTATCTCGAATCTGTTTTTGGAAATAACGGAGTTCGCTATCCTGAAGACGGTCATCGATGATTTCCTGGATTTCTTCCCCCCCAATCACCTGTGCCAATGCCCTGCTGACCCAGTGACGCACATCTTCGGATTCATTTGTGAGTGCGGAGCCTGCTACATCTGCAGAGATGACTATTGCCTTTGCTATGGCAACAGCTGTTGCGTCCTCTTTTGACAACTGTTCGCATTTCCGTTCGGATGCTTGTGTGTAATCCTCAACCACCTGTTCCAATAGCGGCAAACGGCTGCCATCATCTTCGTCGAGCGGGATAGCGGTGTCGGACAATTCTGGTATTTTGTAAGCCAAGTTGGCTGCCACAGCAGTCAATTCTAGAATTTTTTTCACGTCAGGGTGGCTTCCCCAGAAAATAAATTCTCGAGGTGTACCCTGTACCCTCACAAGTCTGTCCGTTTCTTTCTTCGAGCAACTATCATTGTGTAGCTTCAGGTGATGGCCGCCTGCAACCCAGCTAACAACCCATGCCAAATCGGTATCGACCGAGTCGAAGGTCTCACTTGCCCATTCCTTCAGTGAACTCTCGATTTGGCTAAGGAGCAGTGCACTCAATATTTCATGGCGAACAGGGTGGACTTTCTTTCTCAGATAGGAGTCACCGGTCAGCATGCCTTGGAACAGATTTGTAGCTTTGCCAAGGTCATGGACACCAACTGCGGACATAACCACCCGCTCTAGAGCATCCCAACGGCTATCTAATACCGGATTGATCTTGGACATCATCAGGCAGTCCAGGATAGATCGCGCAGCATCAATTACTTGCTTCGTGTGCCCCACCAGTGTTTCAAGACCATTGTCCGAAGGCACCGCCCCCTTTACACTTTTTGCAAGAAGTGGAGGACTTCCCATCATATCCTTACCCCGTCGCCATTGAATGCCTCAAAAAACCCGCACCCCATCTTCCGCCTCCCACCAAGCCCGTTTTCCTGCAGCAGAATCGATTCCTCCGGGGTTAATTCGGACACGAGAACGGGATACCCGACAACCTGCTTGCCATGCACTTGAAAGGTTCGCCGCTTGCCGATGGCAATCCTGCCCTTGAGACCAAGATTCTCCATCTGGTTCTTTATTTCCGACTCAAATCGCACTTGCTCGTTGCCGTTTTTTGTCGTGACAAGAGGGCAATAGAGGGCCACGGTTGGGATGAGTGCTCTTGTATTCGGGATGCCTACACCAAGTCTGTGTCCGATAACTTCCAGGGTCTTTCCGGCAAGCCCGATATAGGTCGCTATACGGCTGGCCGGAAGCCTCAGAACCAGTTCGGACTTGGGCGAGATGTCAAGGATTCCGTCTCCGATATAACGTCCCCGGATAAGTTTGATGCCAATCTCGTGGTCTTCATGGATGCAAGGCAGGACATGATTGATCGCTCCGTAAAGAGCGAAGCCGTGATCCACCGGCAAAGTCCTGCCAGTGACCTGAAAACATAAATCTACTCTCGGATCAAATTCCATCGCATCCTCCCCTAATGCGGATAGGTTCCGACCTGTCCTGCTTAGTTTTCGAAAGGAAACAGCCCAGCACCGGTCGATTTTTCAAGATCCGCAAAATCACATCCCCCCATTCCCCCTTACGGCCCTCAAGTGTTCTTCGGCCACTTGAGTCCTGAGGAAGGCCGGCTCCATTACCTTAACCCGGCTGCCATAGTAGAGAAGCCAATTGGTGAATTCAGGCGTTGGCGCAATCTTCACGCGAAAAAGTATGCTCCCGTTCGGCAGCTCCTCCGAGCTTTGGCTAGGATGCCAGTGCTCCTCGATAACCCAGTGTCCCGCTTCCGGTTCGAAAAGAAGCACCACATCGACCGGCGCTTGTCCATCGCCGCTCATGATGCCCCATGTGTCTCCAAGGTAGTCGTTCAAGTTGAAATCGTTCGGAATCATATAGCGGTCCCCAAGAAGCGAGGCCTGCCGGATGCGGTCGATTTTGAACGTCCTGACCGATTCGCGGGTTTGGCAATACGCTATCACATGCCAGCTTCGAACATGGAGCTTAATATGGTATGGGTTGATGATTCGCTCGCTCAGCTCTCCGCCGCGAGATCTGGTTTCATAAGTAATCCTGACTTTGCATCGTTGCGCCAGGGCGTGATTGAGCAAAGAGAGCATTTGCTGACGGTGCTCTCCGCGTGCGCTTGCGGAAGGCTGGCCCGTGACTTTATTCAGAAGTGGAATGAACTCGGGCGGGAAAAGCGCCTTAAGCCGGGCTATGGAGGCGGCCAGCTCAAATGATCCTATACCCGGGACCTGCCAGGCTGCCTGTACGGCAAGCAGCAGGGCTAAAGCTTCGCTCAGGGTGAAATGGAGCACGGGAAGGTTGGGGATCCGCTCGAAAATGTAGCCGGCTGGAGTGTGAGTCAATTCGAATTTCAAACCGTGCCGAATGATGTCCAGGTCTTTTTGGATCATTCGTTCGCTGATTTCGAAATGGTCGGCAAGGTCACGGCGCAAATATCTTCCCGGACTCACTGCGATCATCTGGACAATTTCGATGACGCGGCTGATGCGCTTTGTCTCTTCAAGGCGGCATGTTGTCGGCATATTTTGCCCCAGGTGTTTTATTTAAATCATAAATGCATCCTATCACGCGTGGCGGGAACCATGGTGTTCTCGCGAAATCCGCTTCAGCAAAATTTTATGTGACGAGTTCAGGTCGCTTAATAAGCGGATTTTTCAAGGGTTTGTGTTAGCGGAAACGATACCAGATCGGAGTCAATACGCAAGGAATTTGCTGCCTCGGATCCGTCGGGTTTTTGCTTCGTAGCCGGATTTGACACTGATCTTTGTAATCGGCCCTGGATTCTAATTGAGGAATTAAGGGATTGAGGAATTTAGGAATTTATGAATTTGATTTCTCACTGTTCACTGCGAGCCGCTCTTTGAAAACTGAAGAAAAATGATCCCGTTCTGCGGTCTTCGAGCAAGTTGGAGGAATTGGGGCGGGGACATTGCCTGGCTTTAGTCTCAATTTCCCTTTTCTTCCCTCTCCGCGCCTCCGCGTCTCCGCGTGACAAAGTTTCCGGGAAAATCCCAAAATCGTGCCAAAACCGATCATTTCATATCAAACGTGCTCTCCTCTGTCCTCCGTCCTCTTGCTCCTTGCTCCCTGCTCCTAAAAATGTCATGAAGGACGGCTGGAAAGCACCATAGGAAAGTCAGTCCCGGGTACGCCGATTAACGTTCGCATTTTCGCGGGGCGGCAGGCGCCTGGCAGTATAGAAAACCCCTGACGATAAAAGAATGGTAATGCAGACTACCGTGAATGCGAGGGATTTCCCGTGCCATAAACCGGCAAACCAAAGCCTTAGCTCGTCGGCGAGCACATTTGCCGTTCCGCCGTAGAGTTGCAGACCCCGTAAGTATTGTTTGGAATCTTCAGGCAAAATCGGATAAACAGATCCGCCTGCATCTTCGTAACCCAGGACGCTTGCCGAACGATCGCCAGATAATTCATAAATCAGGACAGAACTGCCCAGACCGGCCAGCAGAATAATGCCGCTGACCAAATAAAGGAACGCGTGCAGATTTTCGGCTCTCCATTTCATGAGGTGAGTGTATTTTCAGCAACCGGCTGCTAAAGCCCTTTGATATGCCTGTGAAGTTCGGCTGTGTTCTTCATTCGCATACGGTCGCGGTCCTTCCTGATTGCCTCAAGTTCCTGCCAGAGCGCGAGCAGGCCAGGTTCGTCATGCCTCGCGCCTGCGCCCCAGGCCCGGATCAGACTGCGGTATATGTAAATCATCCTGCTGACGAGATCCACCGGGTATTCGCGTCCCTGGACTTTGAGCGTGTGAACCCCCAGGTCCATGTACTTCCAGAACTCTTCCCCGGAGACAACGAACGCGACATTGGGATTTCGCCGGATGCGCTCGTTGATCGACTCGATCTCTTCAGGTTTTTTTCCTCTCTGAGCAAGGACCTTTCGCCTCTGCTCATCGGTCAGCATACACAGCCGAAAGCAGCTTCCCGACCGGTCGGGCCATCCTTCGAATTCGATGATTTCGTTGCCGTCTTCATCCAGGCACCTGCGCTGAATATAGGAATCGCTGATCAGCTCGTGAAACGAGCAGTTCCCTACCCCGCCCACGCAACGATTACCGTGGATCAGGACTTCGGTGGGCACTCCGAGGGAGTCTGCGGCGCTTTTGAAACCGGAGAGCTGTTCGACGGTTTTGATCTCGGTGCTTGCTACTACCTGGGTAGCGCCGTAGCCAACGTACTCGGCTATCTGCTCCCGCGTCTGGATATTACACCCCACACTGGCGTGAATCACCAGTTCGGGGAAGTTGTCGCGAGCCATCTGCATCACGAACGGGGTCTTCACGATTATACCCTCGGCCCCCCATGAAGCATATTTCGCGATTTTTCCAAGAAGCACCATTGCCTTGTCTCGAGGGACCTCCGCGTTGAGGGCAATTCGCACCTTCCCTCCGAATCGGCCGGCGATCCCGACAGCTTCCCGAACCTTTGAATCCTCAAGCTCCCAGGCGCTTTTCCTGCGGCTAAACCCCTTGGATCCCACATAGACGGCATCGGCGCCATTCTCGAAAACGGCTTCCACCATTTCAAGGCTTCCGCCCGGCGCCAGCAGTTCGTTCACGAATTTCTCCTTAAGTATTCGAACAGGTACATTACAGGCGGCTATAAGCTGCCAGCCAGTTTCCATCCGGAAAGGATTTCGTCAGGTTTCCCGCCCCGGCGCGGCGGGACCGCCACGTCCAAGATCTCGACAGCCCGCCCGCGAGCCGGGTGGCCGCATAGACTTACGCGGGCTCGACGGCGTACATGGCAATCTCGATGCTCCGCAAGGTGTCGAGATTGCCATGTCCGTTTCCGTGGTAAAATCCCCCCTGCCCCACTTTACGAAAGGAGGGATCTCGATTTCTTTACCAAAGTCTGCCCCGGACCTGATCCGGGGATGCGAACGCTCCGGCTAAACGCCTCTGGTCATAGACAGGCCAAGGCGAGCGTGGAGAAAAGATTATCCCCACTTTCCGAACAGAGACCTCGCGGAGCGTGGAGTTCTCATCCGGTATTTCCGGATAAAATCCAGCTATCTCAATTTGAATTAGACAACTGCATTTCAAATAACCGGATTACTCCCCGGCATTATTTCTCTACAATCTTAAAAAACTGATCAACCGGCAGAGCTTTGTACACTTCATACGAAACCGTGCCGTGCTGGACGGTGTTGACCATACTTTTCACTCTGGCGTCCTCATCAGGGAATTCGGTTATGATAAGGTACTCTCCACGGGATACTATGTAGTAAGCTGAAATGATTTTCCCACCGCACGCTTCGACATTTTTCTTGCCATGTTCGAAACGTTCCCGTGACTTTTTGATTTCTTTGTTCCCTTCCGCTGTAACTTTCAAGAAAGAAGCGAAGACAGGCATAAAAACCCCCTTTTTAGTGAAAATGTTAGTGTGATTATGGCACAAGCATGCCGATAAGCAACCTCGAACGCCCTCCGGCGCATTACGGAGGGCAATGCTCCGCGACGTGTTCACGGATCAGAGTTAAGCACCAGGCGACCTGAGCAAGAAGCATGCCCCAGACACTCAAGGACCTGTCAAAACCAGGCAGACAGAGATTCAGGACCCGGCAAGACACTTCAGCGGCATTCACATCACTGCTGTGACGCCCTTTTTGCTTAGCTTTTAAATGTAACTTCTTAACTCTCAATTGGCAAGTAAAAGAGATAGTCCCGAGAGATTTAGAGAGATTTTGATTGAAAGGCCGTCAATCTAATGTTAGTTAATAGGGCTAAGATAGCTGAAAAACCCGGCTTTCCGAACAGCGCCGGTCAATCTTTGCCTGAAGCCGCTCACGATTTGAAGTGGTCGTTCTTTTTCTCTTCTCCGTTCCTGCGCCGTTGGATCTCAGCGAGTTTCCCAAATCCTTTATCTGCACTGTTGAGCAAGTATTTTCCTTTGTGGAAACCTCGTTTGGCAGCCGATGCGGCCAATTTGCATCCATACTCCTGGTTTCCCTGACCGCGCCGCCCGGGCAGCCGTGATTTTTCCAACTGAGCGCTGAAACAGACTTTGAGGTGTTCTCTTTTAACAGGCGCGCGTCAAGCCACACCGGTAAACGGCAACCCGCCTATTTCCGGGCAATGCGCGCGGGGAAAGGCATATGAGGAAAAAACCATCCCCCCAGTCCGAACCTGCATCCTTTGAAATGTTATTCCAAAGCCTGAATGAACCTATGCTCATCTGCGATTCAAATCTTCGCATCCTTCAGGTAAACGAAGCTTTTTCCATGCTTTTTAAAGACAATGGCGGACCAGTTGTTGGAAAACTATGCCATGAGCTGTTTGCCGGCGAGTGCGGCGAGG
The DNA here is from genome assembly GCA_049515795.1 of Syntrophobacteraceae bacterium. Lineage (GTDB taxonomy): Bacteria > Desulfobacterota > Syntrophobacteria > Syntrophobacterales > Syntrophobacteraceae > SbD1. The sequence goes on along the minus strand of JBEKTT010000008.1, from coordinate 12,276 downwards.
ATTTTGCCACACGTTTTAATGCGGTGTTCCGGACGAAAACAGCCCAAACATGGGACATGTCTTTTCCCCTGTCCGACGGGACATGGGGCAGTTTTGAATTCATCGCATCCCCCATCTCGCATCCCGAAGGTTCAATTACGAAAGCAATTGGACATGCACACGATATTTCAAAGCGCAAGAACCTGGAAAAAGAATTAAAGCTGTCCGACGAACGATATAGAAAAATAGTCGAGACTGCGCGCGAGGGTATTTATATAGTCGATAGCGAGGCGAGGATAACTTTCGCCAACAAGCGACTGTCGACCATGCTTGGGTATCACCTCGATGAAGTACCGGGCAGGTGCATTTTCGATTTCATGGACGAATCTTCGCAAGCACTGGCGCGGGCGAAGTTCCAAAGGCGCCGGATGGGTTTATCCGACACCTTTGAGATAAAATTTACCAGAAAAGACGCTTCCAGTATCCATTGCCTTGTCTCGGCTTCCCCCATTATGGAAGATGGAATTTTTCAGGGCGCCCTGGCCATTTTAACAAATATCACGTGCCTTAAGGAGATCGAGGCTGCCCTGCTCAGCGCAAAGACCTTTTCTGAGAGGATCATCAACAGCATTACTGACAAACTGATGGTGATCGATCCATCAACCTATCGGATAGTGCAGGTAAACGATCATTTTCTCGCCAGGACGATGTTTCAAAATGCCGAGGAACTCTCGGGCAGGACCTGCTACGAGGTTCTTTTTGGCAGGAGTTTTCCTTGTCACGAAGCGGGAACTTTCTGCCCGGTGCGAAAGACCTACCAGACCGGACAGCCGCTCCTGTGCGACTCCATTCATCCCGAACTGGTGGAGAGCGGAAGAGTCAAGCAGATCGCCACATACCCGATTATGGACAACGGAGGTAAAGTTGATCTGGTAATCCGAACCGAGCGGGACGTTACGGAGAAGAAAAATCTCGAGCAGGCCCTGGCCCTCCGTTCCGAGGAACTGCTCCGGACGCAGCGAAGACTCGAAGAGCTGTTCAATCTTTCCCGCGAGGTGGGTACAAAGGCTACCTTGCCGGAGCTTGTGGAGTTTCTGCTGGAGTTTACCGTCAAACTTCTTCCAGGTTCGGAGCCTGCTTTTTTGCTCCTGGACTCCCCAGGCGAGCAATTGCTGCGCTTGGAGGATTGCGAGCCAAAGTATGTTGAGAAGCTCCTGCGGATTTTGCAGAAGCTGGAGTTCTGCACCCTGAGCTCGGAACTGGTTCATCAGATCAAAAAGTACAGGGTCAGGGGCCTCATTGGTTCCTCGGACAAATCCCAGGTATTTCCTCTTCTCAAAATCGTCGCCGACTCGGACCCTACCTGGTCGGCTATCCCGCTGTTCGTGCGCAGGCAATGCATCGGCCTGCTCTTTTTGGGGTCAAAGACCTTCAACCGCTATCCGCCCGAGGACCTCAGGTTCCTCGTGGCGTTGTGCGAACAGGCTTCGGGACACCTTAGAAATCTTGTAATGCACCAGAGCGAAGTCAAAAATCTGAAATCACAGGTCACCGAACGCTCCGGATATGGCGACATTATCGGCCAGAGCAAGTGCATGCAGGAAATCTATGAGCTCATCGACCTTGTCTCCAGCTCAGACGCCACCGTGTTGATCACGGGAGAAAACGGGACGGGCAAAGAACTGGTCGCCAATGCTATTCACTTGCAGAGTCATCGGCGAAAGGGCCCTTTTGTGGTCGCCAACTGCTCCGCTTACTCCCCCACCCTGCTCGAGAGCGAGATTTTCGGCCATGAAAAAGGGGCATTCACCGGTGCGACCCATCAGAAAAAGGGCCGGATCGAGCGTGCTCACGGCGGGACGCTTTTTCTGGACGAAATCGGGGAGATAGCTCCTTCCGTACAGATATTCCTGCTGCGGTTTCTCCAGGACCACTGCTTCGAAAGGGTCGGCGGCGAGAAGGTCATTGCGGTCGATGTGAGGGTCCTTGCGGCAACCAACCGTGATCTTCACCATGAGGTGCAGGCGGGCAGGTTCAGAGATGATCTTTTTTACCGGCTTAACGTAATAGCGATCCACCTGCCAAGCCTGAGGGAGCGCAAGGAGGACATTGCCCTGTTGGCCCATCATTTCCTTGCCAAACACAACCTAAAGGAACACAAGAATATCCATAACTTTTCATCGGGCGCCATGCAGGCCCTTCTGGATCATGACTGGCCTGGAAACGTCCGTCAACTCGAAAACGCCATCAGCCATGCGGTGGTACTGTCCCAGGGAGAGCTGATCCGCAGAAAGCACATGCCAAGATTCCTTTGGGAGATAGGCTCAAACAGAACTTTGACCTCACTTTCCGAGAGCGAACGAGGACTTATCCTCGAAGCACTACAGAGATCCAACTGGAACAAGCATGAAGCGGCCCGGCGTCTCAAGATCAGCAGAAGCACTCTGTACAGTAAAATGAGGCGATACGAACTGGTGGAGGAGTCCAACGTGAGGTGTCTGGAGGGACACTAGGGGGGTCGATTTTTATACAGGCCCTCTGAAGCCTGATGTTAGGCCATTTGCGCCTGATTTCACTAATAGTTGGGACGTATTTCGTACACTTTCTCGATTCCACCACCCCCCGGCCAGATCGGGAGAAAAAATTTTTGAAAATTAAAAAATAATTTTTCCCCCGGTTATTTTACTTTCTATGTTATCACCTGCTACATGAAAGACCGTGGTGACTGGTTCACTATTGCATTAATCTCCTGCTTTTCGCTCGGACTTTCGTCCAGCGCGTGGGCGGCATTGCTTCAACAAGCGGTTCGGTCCGGCATGGGCCAGTGACATCTCATAGAACTCAGACCTTTGTGATTCCTCGCGGGCATAAATCTTGTAAGAAGTTGGCGAGTTTATATATAGAGAAATCGGGCTGCATATCGGCGACCTGATGAATATTATAAAATGGGTTGCGTAAATTATTGCAGATCCACATTGTCAGCCGTGAAACACCCGTTTAACAGTCGCAATTTTACGATCTCAGTGCTACTCGTACCCGATCCTGCTCCTTTCTCATCCTGACCGTCCACTCCCTCCATGCGCAGAGTGCCGGCGCCCCGGGAAGGCGTGTTGTTTTCAGCCCCCGCAGCGGCCAATTCGTCTGATGCCACGGCGCGGCAGGAATGGCCACCGATTTACGGCAACCGTTCTGAGGCTGATGATTAGATCAAGCTCTGAAGAGCACCAGCAGATATTTTATCGGGTGATCTTTCGTAGTTCGGATTTAATCCTTATTACTCTATTACTTACTCTCGGATTCAACACACGCCTTACCGGGAATCAATTGAGGATTTTAAATACGACTATTACCGTGAATATGGATTGAGAGGAGGTGGTCAAGGGACTGCAATTTCCCATTATGAGTTCTGGCTCTTTTTCGGGAGAATGATTGTTGTGCGCAGGTTCTTTCTCACCGGGACAAATCACGCGAGCCAGGCCGGTTGCTAAACCAGGTGGTGGCACTGAGGAAACACCATCGTTTCGCGAACTCAGAAACAGAGGTCACCACGAACAAGGGAGGTAAAAGATGCCGGAAAAGCGAGATATCGAGATAAAAAGCCGGGCCGATACCATAGGCCTGATGGATCTGGATGTAAGGCCTTACCCGGTCACCCCGCCGCCTACATACGAGGAGGTCAAGCCTGTATATGAGAGAAGGAAGGCGCTGGAGTTCTGTGATTGGGCTGAGGCGAACCTAAGATTCGAAAAAAGATACGATAAGGATGAGGCCCTTACAGGATACAGGATTCTGGACATCGGTCTGTGGAGACTTGGCCACAAATTTTGCGCCTCTTTGTATGGCGAAGCCGGGGCCGAGGTCGTTTCGATCGAACCGCCCAAGGGCGATCCTTTGAGGAAGCTGACACCTTTCGGCCGCGAAGAGTACCTTCTCCAAAACAAGGAGAGCGGCGAAAAATGCGGTATGGAGTTCGTCAACGAGACGGTGAACACCCACTGCGTAACCCTTGATGTGGAGACAAAGGAAGGGCAGGAAATTTTCAAGAAAATGGCAATGAACGTCGACGTCCTGATCGACGGGATGCCCCCCGGTTACATGGATGGGCTGGGCATCGGGTACAGGCAGCTCAAGGAAGCCAACCCCAAAATGGTCTACGTCTGGATAGGCATGCTCGGCCAGTGGGGTCCCTGGAAGGACAAACAATCGAAGTTCGGCCAGTGGATGATCGAGCCCTTCGCGAGCGCTGCCAACTCCTGGATCCACAACACCGGATTGGCCCAGGACTTGCTCCCCAGGGGCAAGGGCGGCGACCCCACCCGCGCAGGCATTTGGCTTGCCGACTATGTTGCCGGGGCTCAGGCTTTCCTCAACTCCATTTCGGCCCTATATTGGAGAGACGAATTAGGCGGCAGCGGGCAGATGATCGAGGTCACCGGCGCCGAAGCCTTGATGGATATTCTCGACTTCGACATTACCTGGTATGGTTTCAATGCAAGTATAAAGGCCCGTACCGGCGGCTGGGATGCATGCCTCAACCAGTATGCCTGGAACCCGTGTAAAGACGGCTACATGATGATAGGGGGCCAGACCGACAAGCTCTGGTATAATATTGGTTTTTGCCTTGAGCGTGATGAGCCCCAGTTCGGCCGGCTGATCCACGAAGATCCCCTCCTCAAGGAAATGGCGGCCAGAAATGCCTTGCACGCCCTTATCAAGACCTACACCCTGACTACCCGGTGGCTCAGAGATACCAACCGGGTGGAAGCAGAAACCAAGCTGCTAGAATACCAGCTTGCGGCCGGGCCGGTTCTCTACATAGACGAGGTCTGCGAGTTTCCCCACTTCAAATACCGGCCCTGGGTCTACGTACATGAGACCGATTACGGCCCGCTGCTGATCGCTTCGAGCCCGGCATCCTACCAGGCTCGCGCTCCTTTCAGGTGCAAGTGGATGGGAAGAGATCTCGGCTATGACAACTACGAGATCTATTTGAAATGGACTGGAATGGGCCAGACAGCAGTGAATGCAATGAAACATAAGGGGGTGATATAATGGCGCAAGACCCAAGAGTAACACGCATGGAAGACCTGCCAGGCCCCAAGAGCAAAGGTGAAATGGACGAGTTCAAGATGCCCTACGAGGAGTACTGCAAGAAGCTCTTCGATGTTGGCAATGAACACACCAAACCCAAGCCTCTTAACGGGATTCGGTGGCTGAGCTGCACCATGTATATCTTCACGCCGCACGCTGTGGCCAACCTGGCCGAGCTGGGGGCCGAGGTCATCAAGCTCGAGATACCGAGGATGGGTGAACCCATGCGGCACACCTCTCCTTTTAACGAGGTTTATCTCTATCCGTTTCACGATATGCGCCCCATGACCGGCACCGGCCTTGGGTACACAAACGCTAACCCCAACAAGTATTTTGTGACAATGGATTATCACGTCCCCGAGATGAGGGAGGTGTTCTACAGCCTGGTGAAAAAATCCGACGGGCTCACCGAGCTTTACCGGCCGGGCACCCTGGACAAGTGGAAAATGAGCTACCGGTACCTTAGTGAAATCAACCCCAGGTTCATTTACGTCTGGGGCGGCGGTTTCGGCTACGGTCCCAAAGTATTCGGCGGTTCCTACGACATCCTGGGCCAGGCGCACGCCGGACTCGCCTCGATAACCGGCATGCACGAGTACATGGGCGGGCATTGTTCCAAATGTACCAACTGGGTCATTGACTGGCAATCGGGCAACCTTATAAGCTGCTCAATTATGGCGGCCATCCACCATCGCAGAAAGACCGGGCTGGGCACCATGATAGAATTCTCTCAGGTGCAGGTCCCGACCAGGATGCTGGGCCATACCACCACGATGTACGGCAAGTTCGGCATCGTGCGCCAGCGATGGGGCAACTGGGACACCCAATTGGCGGCGCACGGCATCATTTTGTGCGGCAAGTCCGATTTCCCGGATGCCGAAAATCCGCAGGACAAGTTCGATGCAAGATATGTCATGGTCAGCGCTTTCCAGGATCAGGACTTCAAGGAGCTGTGCGCCATTACCGGCCTGAAGGAGCTCTACGAAAAGTACAAGGCTCACAAAGACCGGGTCGAAGGCGAAGCTCAAGTGGAGATTTACACCGGTCTGGAAAGATGGGCCGCAGACAAGAGCAGGTCCCAGGTCGCCAAGATCCTTTCCGATGCAGGTCTTTTGGCGGAACCCGTGCGAAACGACCGCGAAGTTTACGAGAGCCCGCACTACAGGGAAAGAGGCACTGTCCGGTGGATGGACGATCCTCTGTTCGGTGATTTGGTGGTCCATGGCGGCTACAGCACCGGGTTGATGGAAAAGTCCCCCAGGAGGATTAACTGGCACTGGCGTCCGCTGGGTGCGGACAACAAGAAGATCTACCGTGACTTGCTAGGTGTTCCGCTGACCAAGATCGAAGAATGGTATAAAAAAGCCTACATCTAAGAGGAGGCGCCCGTGTGTGATATCATTTGGTGCAAAAAGGACAAGGGTGGAAAACCATGTGACACGATCAACTACCTGGACCCCTACTGCTTCTGGAACTGGGAAGGCAAGATCAACTGCGCCGAGTGCGGTACGGTCTATTACATCCACATGATCCAGGGCTTCATGTACATGGGACCTGAAGAAAGACCGGGAGAGAAGCCGGACACCTCGCCCCTTTACGCGGACAAGCCTTATGACGGCTATTCCAACTATAGACCGGGGGTCGAGGGCCGGACCAGACCTTTCCAGTGTATCCCCAGAAAAAAATTGCTGGGAGTTGCCGACATGGTCAAGTTCAGCGTCCGGGGCCGTCCGGTGCGTGGATGGCGTCCGCAGCCACCCTCCGCCGGTTTGGCCGGAAGCCAGGGCTTCAGCTGGGATATTCAGAAACTGTCGCCCGAGGTCTGGGAGGAATATCAGAAGAAGCTGGCCAAAGGCGAAGTCAAGGACTGGTAACTAGAGAAAGGAGTGCTGCATGTCACAACAGTTGACGCCTGAAGATTTCCTGGACACTGTTCTGATCCCGGAAAGGCAGAGTGACCATATATGCTGGCAGTGCAAATACTTGAAGCCGGTTCTCAAGGGCTCCAAGTTCCCACCCGCAGACATTATCGGCTGGTGCAAGAAAATCCACTGGCCTCATTACTGGTGCGTGGCGGACTTCAACGTGGTGAAGAAGTGCTACGCTTATGACGCAAGGAAGAAGGCGTAGCATGGAGGAAAACGTCCGTGAAGAACTCGATGTCCTCAAGGGCATGCTGGACAACTGGAAAAGAGGTTTTCTGAGTTGGGCGTCCCCTGAAGGGGATAACGATGATGTGCTCCTTGAATTCAGCGAGGAAATCCAGATGCACGTCTATCCTTATGTGAGGAGATTGTTTGAGACAAATCACCTCAGCGAAGTCGAGGTCAAAGAGTTCATGCATTATTGCTTCAGCCAGGTTGAGGATCTTCGCCACCAGTTGAGCAAAGCGGAAATCGACTAAAGCTAGAAGGAGGTTTAGTATGCCAGAGAAATGCCGTGTGGTGGTATGCGGCTTTGACCCTATGCTCGTAAAAGCATATGTGGCAGCCAACGCAAGAGCCTGTTGGTGGCACATATCTGACGAGCTGTATGAAGAATTTAACATGAAGCCAAAAATGAAGGTTAAGGGCAAGCTGCTCAAGGTTTACTCGGGGAAGACCGGTCAAGAGACAGCGGCCCCCAACGAACCGTTTGAGTGGGAGTGCTCCAAGGAGACCGGCCTTGTGGTATTGTTCCCGTCTGATGTCATCAGGAACCACAAGCTCACGGAATTTCATTTCGTCGAGCTGCAAATTGACAAGATTGACGGCAAAGACGTCTATCCCGGCCAGGAAAAGAAAAGCAAGAAGTGGTGGCCGGATGACAAGCTGAAACTGGGCTATGCACTCGATTACATCGGATAGCCTGTAACGACTCTCATAAGATGAATTCCACTTTCCCCCGTGACAGGGGGAGAGTGGGAATCCAATCCACAGACTCCCCTCGCATGATAGACTTATATAATACCCTGCTCAAAAAAAGAGCCGGCTCTTTCCGCGCAGCCATGCAGACAGCGCAGACACTAAATGTGGTGCGGTTGGAGGCAAGCCAAATGTGAGGCGCTTTCAAAAGTGAAGTGCCTCCTGTGTATAGACCACGCTTCGCGAGCTTCGCATTGCTTCACAAAGTGAAGCATGCTTGCCGGCCTCCCTTTGCGACGTGTGAGCGCGTAGCGCGGAGGCCGACCGCGCGGCAGGTCTATCACACGCTATGGGCGGGAGCGGGAGGCCTTTTCCATTGCCCGGAGAGGGGGTTTTTTTATGACCTGACGGTATCGGCCTCATGGTGGAATGTGGCGCCAATGTGGCTCACGTTGTTTTTTAAATCTTTTTACACTATATATTTTATGATGAAAAATACCATCAACGAAAAGTACGAGCATTCATTGAGGGAAAGAAATGGTAAAAAAAGCGATAGACGACAGACAGGAATCAAACCAGGAAGTAAAGCCGCTCATTGAGGATGCAGAACTGCCGGAGGAAGAACCGGCTCACCCCGGCTGGCTGGCAATCGGCGAGATTTTGAAAGTCGCTCATCCTGTCTTTGAAAACAGCAGGTTTCTTATCGGCTATCATCATTCCAGCAATGTGTATTTACTTGCGGGCGATTACCTGACCTTGGTGGACCCGGGGAATGATTACACTGTTTTTGGTGAATTGGAGAAGCTTGGGTATAATCTTTTGGATATAAGGAAGGTGGTGCTCACCCATGGGCACCGCGACCACTGCATGGGCGTGTTCGAAATGCTGAGATTTCCCCCGATTGTGGAAAACAAACAGGTCGAGATCATCATGCATGCGGGAGGTCCTCAGGAGTTCAAGGATTTGATCACCGAGGCCGGATTCCCCCCGACCGAACTGGCGAACGGGGAAACCATCAAACTGAGTGGCTTTGAATGGGAAGTGATCCATACTCCCGGCCACACTATCGATAGTATATGCCTGTATCACGAACCGACCGGGACGCTTATTTCCGGCGACTCGGTGCTGCCCGATGCAATGGCGGATGCTGATAAAACTGCCGGAGGCGGGTTGGACCATTATTTGTACGGGCTCCGTCAGTTGATGAAAAAGCAGATAGTTCACCTGCTTCCCGGCCATGGAGTGCCAGTGGCATTTACCGGCAAGCGTACCGTGGAAGAAACATATGAAGGCTTGATGATGAAAATCATCGAGGCGGCCCCCGAAGACAAAATGACCTGGATGGAAGGGGCGAAGCGGCTGGCTGAGAAGGGGCTGCTGGCAGAGATTGTATTTTGCTGTGATAAAGAACTGAGCCTTAGATCGCAGAATCTGGAAGCAATGCAGTTGAAGGCTTTTGCGTTGAACGATATGGGCCGGTGCGAGGAGGCCATCGGGGTTTTGGACCTGATTTTGGCAAGGCAGCCCCACAATGCCTACGCTTTGGCCGCCAAGGGTCAGGCCTTGCTGGGTCTAACCAAATACGCCGACAGCCTGCCTTATTTTGATAAGGCCCTGGCGAAGGACCCGCAGATCAGGGAAGCTCAGGTGTTTAAAGGTATGGCATTGTATTTTTTGGGCAGGTCCGAGGAGGCTATGGCGATCAAAGCCTTCAAATCCGAATTTGATGCAAGATTCAGGAGTCAGTTTGACAAAGGGCGCCAAGGACCCAAGTAAGGTGATCGCAGCCATGACGCATAGGGGGCTGGACGGTTATATTTTCTGATTTGACCACGGCCGGATGGTGATGCACTCCCTGGGCAGGTAGAGAAAAATGAACGAGAAATTCCTGGAATTCTATGAGGCTGCAAGAGCCCTGATAACTTACATCGATCAAGAGTATGTTTTCGACAAGTCGGCCGACATGGGTTGTGGTGGTTTCGACACTTATCAATCGGAGACTTTTTATAATCTGATCGCAAACGCTAAAAAAGCTCTTGGCGTTTTTGAGACGGAGATGAAAAAAACCGAATGAGTTGCTGCCTGCAAAGGCATGGAGGTAAAATGGCGCTCGAGGAAATCGGTTATGAAGAGTACATGAAAAAGCTCGACGAAATCGAGAAACGGTATTTGTCCGATGAACAAGGTTTTCCCGAGGGCGCGCGCGAGAAGGGGTTGGAGATTTGTAAGAAGTTCCGGCGAGAAGTCGAGGCGCTGGGTCCTGAAAATTGTCTATATTACATTGACACGGTGTATGGGTTGCCGATGCACAAACCCAAGCAATGCGAAGGATGAGTTGAAATACTGAAGATGGTTGGTATTAGTATGGAAAAAGAAACTATTCAATATGTTACATGTGCACACTGTGATACTCGGCTGCCTTTGGAGAAGGCTGTCAGTTACGAACACAGACTGCTCTACGGTGAGCACTACCATTGCCGTGAGTGCGATCCCAAAGGTATCTGGGATTGTATAAGTCACGACACGGACATGGAAGTTCATTGACGCGACCTTATTTTATGCCTTCACAAATCGGGAAAGCCAATGCCGGCCTTCTCTACGGTTATCACGGGTGAGATGAAACCCCCGCCTGCAAGGCAAATTTAACCAAACTTCCGCACTAACGTAACTAAGCGTGTGTAATTGAGACATAAGGAAGAAAAATAGAGTTTACCTATTCCAAAGGGGATGTCCCCTATGAGACCATTGAGGAATTCCAGTCTTGCACTGGCTGTGGCGGCCTCGCTGCTTCAGTTCTCCCTCATCCAGGCGGCATTTGCCGGGACGTTGCCTAAGGACAAACCCTCGAGCCGTCACAATAAAATGCAAAAACACTCGGCCGTCACGGCCCAAGCCAGACGCCGGGCCGGACGTGGCGCGATACTTCAATGATCCGGACAAGGACCCCGAACTGCCGCGAGAGGCGATCGTGAAGATGCTGCAGCAACGGATCAAGGTGGAGTTTTCTGTGTATAACTCCACAACGGGAAAGGTTCTCCGTTGCTACTGCTCCTCCTAACCGGACAATTTACCCGCATTAATGCCTTTCATATAAGTTGCTTAAGTTATAGCATAATCGAAAATCTGAGCCAGAATAGAGCAAAATATCGATTCTCAATCCTTATCAGCTATCAGCAAACAGAAACACTTTTTATCACTTCTTTGTCACAATAGCGTCACGGGTTTTTGTGGCGCTAGGCGGTATAGGGAGAAGTGTTCAGCATCTTCCATGCGTCACAGACGTTAGGGGCAGATTCTCTTTTTTTGTTCGCAATGCTCCTCTGGATCTCATTGACGATGTCTATGCGTGATCGATGAACCCCATCTTTGAAAACGGTTAGTCTCCATGGAGCATATTCTGGACGGCTAAACTCAGCGTGAGTTTCTCGATTATAGTAAATCCAATGCCGCTCATTATTTTCCATCCCCCGAGCTAATCTTTTTTCACGGTCAAGGAAGGAATTGAGACATTCTGATTCTGATCCATAAAGAATAATAACCGATATACCTTTGGTTCTTAATTGCTCTATCCGGGGCTGATTAAATACAACCAGACTTGTAAAAGTAAGAACAACACCTGTTCTCCCGGTCTCCATAACCCGACTGCTAAGCGTTTTGGCAAGTGGCCCAGCATCATTTCGGTCGAGGAAAGCATCCCACTCGGGTCTGATATGAGCAAGGTCGATTCCATCGCCCTCGGGACATCGATCTATTTCAATGTGCAGAAAATTGAGATCGGCGGCCAACCACGCACCAACTTGTGATTTACCAGCACCTGACGGTCCTAGAAGAAAAAGAAGCTGTATTTCAGCAGGATTGTTTACCATATGTTTGTCCATAAGCAGGTCTTTGTAAACTCATACCCAAAATTCAAGCCGGTCTTCATCGACGCCGGTATCGAAATTCCAATCTTTGATCCGGAATAATGCCACAAGTTGTGTGCTATGAACACGAACCACATTTTCAGCTCTGATTCTGCCCGAAAAAACCTATTGAACAACCCCATAGCCAGCGAAACCATACGATTTCACAATCGGATATGCAAGTTATATATCCCAATGAGAGTGCTTTATAGTTTCCAGTGTAATTCTGCGTCCTTGGTTGCATAAACTGAGGTCATCCTGGATAGGTTCAACATGCTGTCGGCTATAAGTTGTTGAATTTAACACGAAATAACCTTATCGGCAGGTTTGTCTCTGACTGGAGTTTCAGAGACAGACCCACTCTTGGTCCCGTTTTGTTGTAAATTCAATAAGTTATAACTTGGTCCATGTAGAACCTATCTCGACTGGCCTTGTTTTGTGCCCATAAGGGTTTAAAAAAT
>JBEKTT010000007.1:0-132466 GCA_049515795.1 Syntrophobacteraceae bacterium | reverse complement strand
GGTGTAGGAAAGGGGGATGCCGGCTACCCAAATCCATTGTTATAGAAACGAAATCGAGATCTTATACTAAGGGCTTGTCCGTAAATAAAACCTTTGCGCCCGCATCCGGCTTTTGGCCGGCTTTGGCCGCTCCTCAATCGCAAAATCCTCGACGTAGCACAACTACGCCTGCGGTTTTGCTCAATCTTCGCGACCAAATGAGTCACAAAATCCGGCGCAATCCCTAAGAGGCTTATTTACGGACAAGCCCTAAGTTGCTTTCATAGAGCGCCTGACAACTCCAGGCTCCGCCAGGCGGTACGCGCGCAAGCGCGCTCTGCTCAGCCTTCCGTCCTCCCTCCTCAGTCCTCCGCCCTGCTCCTTGCGGGACGCCATCCTGGGTATGGATGGACACAAGTTGAAATGCCCCGAAGGGGGTTGATAAGTGAGCCAGCGGTCAGTCCCGCGCCTCGCGGGACGCATCTTTTACTCAGTCCTCAGTCCTCAGTCCTCAGTCCTCAGAAGGCTCCGCCGGATATCACTTGATACTTTTTTGAAATCAACCTGGTATTAGATGTTGTACCCAACCTCCCCGTGAGTTTCTTTGTCGAGGCCCGAGGATTCTTCATCGGCGCCCACTCTTAGGCCGATTGTTTTTTCGAGAAAATAGGCGATCAGGAAGGTGACTGTCAGGCAGTAAAGGGCCACTGCAATAACTCCTATGGCCTGTATTCCAACCTGTTTCGGGTTGCCCGCCGTCAGTCCGGTCGCGCCTGCGGTTGCGAAAAGACCGGTTGCCAGCGTTCCCCACGCGCCGCCGACCCCGTGCACCCCAACCACGTCCAGAGAGTCATCGTAATTGAGTCTGAATTTCATCCGGACCCCGTAGAAGCAGATCGCCCCGGAGACAAGTCCGATGACCATCGCCCATCCCGGGCTGACAAACCCGGAAGCCGGCGTCACCGCACCCAGCCCGGCGACGATTCCCGAAGCAAATCCAAGGGCGCTGGGTTTTCTTACGATCAGCCATTCCATGGTCATCCAGGAGCACGCCCCGGCTGCTGCGGCCGTCATCGTGGCTGTAAAAGCGAGGGCTGCCGTGGCGTTTGCCGCCAGAGCGCTGCCGGCGTTGAAGCCGAACCAGCCGAACCAGAGGAGCCCAACGCCAAGCAGTGTCAGTGTAAGATTATGAGGGACAAACATCTCGCTCGGATATCCCCTGCGTTTTCCGATTACTACGGCAATTGAAAGCGCAGAAATGCCGGCTGAGAGATGCACGACCAGACCGCCCGCGAAATCGAGGCCGCCCATCGACTGGAACCAGCCTCCTCCCCATACCCAGTGAGCCAGGGGATAGTAGACAATAAGCGACCAGAGTACGAGGAAAGCCAGGTAGGACCGGAATGTCATTCGCTCGGCTATGGCGCCGCTGATCAATGCCGGAGTAATGATGGCGAACATTCCCTGAAACATGACGAATGCGTATGTCGGGATTGTGTCCCTTAGCGAATCGATTGTCGTTCCCATGAGCATGAACTGGCTGAGGTTCCCGATGAACCAGTTCCCGGAGGTAAACGAAAGCGAGTATCCTATGATAATCCACTGCAGTCCCAGAACGCCCAGCGCAACGAAAGAGTGCATGATAGAGCTGAGTACATTTTTGCGCTGCACCATGCCGCCGTAAAAAAGGGCCAGACCGGGCAGCATCACCATGACGAGGGCCGCCGATGTGAGCACCCAGGCGGTGTCTGCCGGATTCATCACGGTTGCCTCGGCCGCCAAAGCAGGACGCGTCCATACCCATAGCGACAAAAATGTTGCTGCAATCATCCATGTCAGCAAACATGCAGTCTTCCGGAACTTGAGAGCCATAGCGCACATGCCCTTCCTGGTTGAATGAAATTGTTAAAAAATGTGGAGTGTTTAAACCTGCACGCAGGAGCAAGCTGCGTACCCCAAGACAGACGCAAGCCAAGTACTTGATGTTAAAAGGTATTTTTGTTTAATGTGTCTAAGCGTTTTGAATATATCGTAACAAGACTGTATCTTGTGGCAAATGTTAAGGTCATTGTCAAACACTTTTGTTCCGTTATGCGCTCCAATACTTGGCATATGGGGGAATCCAGCTACGAAGGCCGTCATTTTTGTATCGAGTTAACTCATGCAGAAGACAAAAGTGGCAGGAACCAGTATTTTTGTGGTATTTTCTCTCATTTGGAGGTACAGGTTTGAACCTTGTAAAAAAGCACGAAAATGTGCACCCGGTACAATTGTGTAATGGTTAAAGGCCGGCGGTGATAGGGAAAAGAGGCAGTAAATCTAATGGAGGCAGCGAGATGACGAAAATAGAAGCGATCATAAAACCTTTCCGGCTTACCGAAGTGCAGGAAGCACTGACGGCGCTCGGTATCCAGGGAATGACGGTAAACGAAGTCAAGGGATTCGGGCGGCAGAAGGGTCATGTGGAACTTTACAGGGGAGCGGAATACACTGTAAATTTCGTGCCCAAACTGTATATCATGACCGTTCTTGCGGACGATCTGGCGCAAAAAGCCGTGGATGCGATTCAAAAAGCGGCTTTTACCGGCAAAATCGGAGACGGGAAGATATTTATTTCAAAAATTGACGAGGCCGTACGGATTCGTACGAGAGAAACGGGGAGCGAGGCCCTGTGATGAAGTGGCTTGATATGGGATTGAGGGATAAATACTAAGTTGCGTTCAAAGAGCGCCTGATGACTCCAGGCTCTGCCAGTTGGGGGAAAGTTTTCTCACTTTAAAGATGCCCCTCGATCTCCAGGCTTCGCCAGCGCTCCGCGCTGCGCGCTCACATGTCGCTACGGGAGGCCGGGCAAGCCTGCTTCACAAAGTGAAGTAGGGCGAAGCCCCGTGAAGCGAGAGCTTGACTCCATTTTCACTTCACTTTATGATGCGCTTAAAATTTGGCTTGCCTTTAAACGCACCACGTTTAATGTTTGTGCGTTCTGCATGGCTGCGCGCGCGGTCGCCGCTCTTATCATGTCAGGCGCATTTTTTTTCGTGAGCGGTATTATATAAGTCTATCCTGCGAGGTATTATACAAGTCTATCATATGAGGCATAAAATATGAGTATAATCGAGGCAATTTTCCTGGGGATCATTCAGGGAATTACCGAATTTCTGCCGATCAGCAGCACCGCCCATCTCACGATAGCCGGAAAGTTGCTGGGGTTGATCGACCTGGCGCACCCCGAACGCTGGACGGCTTTTATTGCCGTCATCCAGCTTGGCACTCTTCTGGCCGTTTTCTTGTACTTTTTCCGTGATGTGGTCGAGATATCCGTCTCCTTTATCGGCCAAAATCTGATTTCACGGACCCGCTACAGTCAGCAGAGCCTCCCATCAAGAATGGGATGGTTCGTGATCCTGGGGTCCGTTCCGGTTGCCGTTATCGGGCTGAGCTTCAAGCACGTCATCGAAGGGCATCTCACCAAGAGCATGGGAGTTATTTCCGTCACAATGATAGCCATGGCCCTCTTTCTTGGGTTGGCCGAGCTCACCGGAAAGTTTTCAAAAAACATGAGCCGGATTTCGATAATGGATGCCATACTTATCGGGTGCGCGCAGGCCCTTGCCGTTATCCCCGGCGCATCCCGTTCCGGGTCCACAATTGCCGGGGGACTCTTTCTTGGCTTGACAAGAGAGAGCGCGGCGCGGTTTTCGTTTCTTTTGAGCATGCCCGCCGTATTCGCCAGCGGCCTTCTCGAGTTCAAAGAGAGTTTCAAATACCTCGATTCACACGATCTTACAATTCTCGCCGTAGCGACTGCCGCAGCGGCTTTGAGCGGATATGCCGCAATCGCCTTTCTTCTGAGATACCTCCGGACTCATACGACATATGTTTTCGTTTTCTACAGAATTGTTCTGGGCACAGCCATGATTATGGGGATCAAGTATTCTAATTTGTTCTAATGGGCCTCAGACACATTTTTAGCAAACCTTTTTCTCCAGTTTTTCCACGGATTTTACAAAAACGTTTCAAAATTGTGCCTCCTGCCGATTGCGATACAATTGTGTACCGCTTCCTGGTCCGGAATTTGCCTGTTCAAGCCTTTCCCGGAAGATTTTAGTCCTTTAAATCCGCCTGCTTAGCATCGGCTTTCAATGTCGCAGCCAGGCTTTGGCACATGCTTTGGACTGTCCTCAGGAGTTCGGTCTGTGCAATAGCCCTCAGATGCTGGAAGGCTGAAACTGATTGGGGGGATAAGCGTAAATCCAAATCCAAAAAAAGGCGGAGGTAGGGAGATGACCAAAATTGAAGCAATCATTAAACCTTTCCGGCTTACCGAAGTGCAGGAAGCGCTAATAGCGCTCGGTATCCAGGGAATGACGGTCAGCGAAGTGAAGGGGTTCGGGCGGCAGAAGGGGCATGTGGAACTTTACAGGGGGGCGGAATACAAGGTTAATTTCGTCCCGAAGCTGCTGATCTTGACCGTGGTTCCGGATGAACTGGCGGGAAAGGCCATGGAGGCAATCCAAAAGGCGGCCTTCACCGGAAAGATCGGGGATGGGAAGATCTTTTTATCGCCCGTAAGTGATGTCATGCGCATAAGGACCAAAGAAACAGGTCCGGAAGCCCTTTAGGGTTTTAATGATTCATTGGAGGAGCGACCCTTTCGCAACTTGTTTAGAGATCCGGAGGAAATGATATGAATAAATTGTTGGCGGCTTTGATTCTTGTTTTCCTGGCATTACTGGCAGGCACTGCTTTTGCTCAACAGGCGGGCGCGCCGATACAGTTGGCGCAGGCGGCCCAGACGGCGCCGGCTCCGGCGGAGGCCCCGGCGAAAATCGACACCGGTGACACGGCCTGGCTCCTTACTTCTTCGGCCCTCGTTTTGCTGATGACCCCCGGCCTTGCCCTGTTCTACGGAGGAATGGTCCGGCGTAAAAACGTCCTTGGAACCATTATGCACAGTTTTGTTGCCATGGGCATAATAACGATTCAATGGGTGCTTTTCGGCTACAGTCTGTCATTTGGGCCGGACATCGGGCACTTTATCGGCAATCTTGACTGGGCGGGTCTAAAAAGCGTCGGGTTCGAGCCAAACGCGGACTATGGGCCCACCGTCCCGCACCAGGCATATATGATATTTCAAATGATGTTCGCCATAATAACTCCCGCTCTTATTTCAGGGGCCATTGCCGAAAGGTTCAAATTCAGCACTTACATCGTGTTCCTGGTTCTTTGGGCAACCCTTGTATATGATCCGCTTGCCCACTGGGTATGGGGAACCGGCGGCTGGCTCAAAGAGATGGGGGCACTTGATTTCGCCGGAGGTCTTGTGGTTCATATAAGTTCCGGTGTTGCTGCGCTCGCCTGCGCACTGGTCCTGGGAAAAAGAAAAGGATACCAGGTTGAAATTATGGCTCCGCATAACCTTACACTGACAATACTGGGGGCCTGTCTGCTGTGGTTTGGGTGGTTCGGGTTCAACGCAGGCAGCGCGGTGGCCTCGGGTGCGCTTGCGACTTCGGCCTTTGTGGTTACACACATTGCAACCGGTACTGCAGCCATGTCGTGGATGTTCGTCGAATGGATCCACAGAGGCAAACCCACCGCTCTTGGCGCTGCATCCGGTGCGGTCGCCGGACTTGTCGCCATTACTCCGGCATCCGGATTTATCGGGCCGCTGCCGGCAATGCTTCTCGGGATTTTTGCCGGTGCGGTCTGCTACGGAGCGTGCAGTCTGAAACCGAAGTTCGGCTATGATGACTCGCTGGATGTGGTCGGCGTTCACGGGATTGGCGGGACTCTGGGCGCATTGTTTACCGGGTTTTTTGCCTCAAAGCTTATCAATGCCGCAGGCGGTGACGGACTCTTTTTCGGAAACGCAGGGCAGGTAGGCATCCAGGCGTTGTCGGTAGTATCTGCTTGGGTTTACTCTTTCGTGGTAACCTTCATCATTCTTAAGGTACTCGATGCAACTATGGGCCTGAGGGTAAGCGAAGAGGATGAATCGACAGGCCTCGATTTGAGTCAGCATGGTGAAGTAGGCTACACGTTTGAAGCCTGATGCCAGGTTGCGTTCATAGAGTGGTAATTAAATTGCGAGCCAGTTGGCTGAAATGCCCCGAAGGGGCTTGATAAGTCAGCCCAGGGTGGCGTCCCGCGTCTCGCGGGACGCCACTTTTCCTCCGCCCTCCGTCTTCCGTCCTCAGTCCTCAGTCCTCAGCACTCAGTCCTCATTCCTGCTCCCTGCTCCCCGCTTCCTGCTTCCTGCTACCTTGCGGGAGTTTCCAGGATCTGTATCTTCAGTACATCCTCACGCGGAATCGATTTTTCTATTCGAATCTTTACCATGTCACCCTGACTGAATTTGGCGTTCTCGGGCACCGGGGCGTTGGCTTCGAGCAGGAAATCCGGGATCAGAAGGTGTGCGTAGCGGGCATTTTTGTCCAGCACCAGCGCGTTCAGGTTTTCTATGTCTTCCTGTTCCATGTACTTGAGAATCCAGTACCTGCTCCATTTGCGCTGTATTGTGAAAACCCTGGCCTGGGCGGGCGAAAGCTGCCCTGCCATTTCATCGAGTTGCTGTTTGGAATAGAGTCCGGCCCCAGTGGCCAGGGCATGTTTCAATTGACGCTGCACTATGAGGTCCGAGTAGCGGCGGATGGGTGAGGTTACAGTCGTGTAATGAGCGATTGCGAGGCTGCAGTGCGGTTTTGCCTCGGTGGACAGTTCCGCCCGCGAAAACAGGCGCCTCTGGCGATAAATTCGGAAGAGTTCGTGCTCGCTGTGGACGAACTCGGTTTCCGGCCTGCATTCCGCCTGATTTCGATAGAGGGCGGGTATGTGTCTTTGGGCAAGATAGCCCGCCGCAGCAGCGTTTGCCTCGATCATCCATTCCGACACGAGTATCTGGCTTGGGGTTTCCTTGTCATAGTAAGCAATCTGAATCATCCCGGCGCTGTTCACGTAAACCTGGATTTCCGGGAGCGGAAGAATGATCGCGCCCAGATCGAGCCGCTTCTGCCTGAGTGTCGAAGCAATCTCATAGAGTGTTTTCAGTTTGCTCTCTTCATGAATCCTCTCGTTAACATCCCGGTAGGTCAGCTGCCTGCGAACCCTGACTACACTTGGACAAATCCTCGTTTCGCAAACATTGGCCGCCGAATCCATCGTAATGAGAAAACTGAGTGCAAGGCGGTCCTCGCCCGACTTGAGACTCAATGTCCCCTCTGAGAGGGAAGGGGGCAGCATAGACACACGCTCATCCGGCAGGTATATCGAACTTGCCCTTGCCTCGGCTTCGCGATCCAGGGGGGTCCCCTGCCCGATAAGTTCGGCAACGTCGGCGATGTGAATGCCTATCTCGAGAAGTCCGCCACCAAGCTCGCGCACGCTGAGCCCATCGTCGTAGTCACGGGTCAAAGAGCTGTCGACCGTAAAGACATCCAGACCCGTGAGGTCCTCTCGTTCATTTTTGGCTGCGTCGGCGTGGCTCGATTTTAGTATCTGCTCGGCCTGTTCAATGGCATTGGGCGGGAACTCGGTTGAAATGCCGTGCTCATGCAGCATGAGGTTTTCGTCTTCGCGCCATATGCCCAGCCGTACCAGAAGGCGGAAAGCTGACTGGGGAGTCGAAGGAATGCCGGCCAGCTTGAGAAGTTCTTTGACGAAACCACTTTCTTTTGCCTCCTGTCCGAAAATAGCAAAGTTCTTTAATTGCTCTATCAGTTCTTCACGGAATTCGATCTGGGGAACACTTTGCCGCCGGGTGTGTATAGTTGCGGCCCACCTTGCCCCTTCGACGAGTCTGCGCTCCCTTTCCGCTTCGTTTTTCAGCTCGACGCGGCGCTCCTCGACGTTTTGAGCAGACCGCGGGTAGAATTTAGAGTCCTTAGCCTGGAAATAAAGCCTGTCCGAAAGCAGCAACCGCTTGACTGCGGCCGCCTGGTCATCGGGAATTGGGGTATTGAAAATGAACCCGGCAATTTCTTCGGCTTCATAGCCGGCCTCTTCGGATTGTAACAAGAACCAGATTTCCTGGAGATCGATCCGGTCCATGATGCCCTTCCGATTCTCTGAGATGAATCGCAGTTCTTGCAGCAGTTCGTCACGGCTCAGCTTTAGGTTAAGGGATCTATTTCCGTGGTAAACGACTCTTGAAAGGGTAAGACCTACTTCGCGGTTATGCTCGGAGAGCGCATTGAATCGGCCATCCTTTACAACGAGAACGACCCCGCAAAGGATTTCCTTTGATTCGTAAAATTCGAACACGGCGCCGGGCGCAATTTCGAGGCGCTCATTCCGGCTCATGAAAAATTCTCCATAATATCCCGTTTCCACACACTGTCTGATGCGAGGGCGCCAGGATGCGAAATATTTTATAACAGTGGCTTATACTGAGTTACCTACAAAATAACTTTATTTTGATGCTTCGCGGGTGAGGCGGGCATCATGGAAAATTGCGTTCAAAACCCCCTCCCTCCTTCAGGGGGGGACCCTACCGCAACCCCCCTTTTCTAAAGGTCATCCGGCAAATGAGTACCTATGGTCTGGATTTTCCTGCCCCGAAGGGCTGTATAATATAGGCCACAATCCCTACGCTCTGCGAGACGCCACCTTGGGATCTATGTTTCTGCCCCAAGGGGGCAGTATAATATAGCCCAGGGTAAGCGGAGCGCCACCCTGGGATCAGGTCGCCAAAACAAAACCCGTTTTTTACCCTGAAGGGGTTGCATAAAATCTGCCTGGTCGCGACTGTCGAGCTAATCCCAAACATGGGCCTCATCAAAATCCAGACTATGCTTCCGCAAAAAAAGACGATACTCCTCCTGAAATGACATCTTCTTGTGGTGATTCATTTGATTGGAAATGTATTCTCGGACCTCGGTTATCTTAGAGTAGCTTACAGAAAAAACCCCATAACCGTTTTGCCACTGAAATAATTCGAGGTCGCCGCCCTTGGTCTTTATCCATTTGGATGAACTCCGTTTTGCTTCGCCGATAAGTTTGGCAACCGTGGCGGACCTTGAGAGACCGCAAAGGATGTGGACGTGATCAGCCGTTCCGCCAACAATCTGCGCGGGGGATTCGTATGCCTTCATGATGGTGGCAAGATAGGCGTGCATTTCCTTGCGGAACTCAGCGTCAACCAGGAAAGGCATCCGATTCTTGGTTGAAAAGATTACATGAATATGGACCTGCGCCAGAGATTGAGGCATTGGCCCGGAAATCCTTATTTTTATGCAACCCATTCAGGGTAAGGATGGGTTTGGTTTTGTCCACCCAGGGTGGCGTCCCGCGCGGCGCGGGACTGACCCTGGTCTATTATATGCAGCCCCTTCGGGGCAAAGCCATTTCAGGGCAAGAGAAACTCTAAAAACCCCAGAGGGCGAATTAACAGCAGACAGATACCGTCTTTTCTCGACCTGCTTATACTCGTTTGCCGGACGAACCGTATTTTAAGCGCCATCTCTACCACCTACATACCCATAGGTACTCATTTGCCGGATGGCCCTTCAGGGGGGAACCCCTGCCGGAGCGCCCAAACTGCACCCCCCTTTTCTAAAGGGGGGGCAGGGGGGATTTTGAGGCAACGAGCACCATCTTGAATGCAACCCGGTATTAAGCCTGCCTCGCTGAGCGTGGAGTATGAGTTCATATTCACTTTAAATCTTTTTCTCTTCGCGCCTTTTTTTCTTCGCGTGAGACCTCGTGCCGTTCACTTCGCGAAGGATTTCCTCCTTCAGCGAGTGCAGCTCCTGAAGGGCCAAAAGGGGAGTCATGCTATCCGGATCGAGTTCCAGAACTCTGCTCTGCACCCAATCCGGGGCCTTCTGGAAAATCGAAAGCTGTATGCCTGGCTCAACCTCCTCTTTTGAGGAGCTGAAGCCTTTGGCCTTCAGACCCGGTCCGCCGGATGGCCCTGCGGATGTGCCGCTTTCGAGCTGCCCCAGGATTTCGCGGGCCCGTTCCGTGATCTCGCCGGGCAGGCCGGCAAGCCTGGCGACCTGGATCCCATAGCTCTTGCTCGAACTGCCGGGAGTCAATTTATGAAAAAAAAGTATCTCCTGCTTCCATTCCCTGATTGCCACATTGAAGTTTTTTACCCTTGGCCGGTTCCGGGCAAGTTCAGTCAGTTCGTGATAGTGAGTGGCAAAAAGGGTTTTCACTCCCTTGCCCCCGAAATCGTGCAAAAATTCTGCAACCGCCCAGGCTATGCTCATGCCGTCAAAAGTGCTGGTGCCTCTTCCGATTTCATCCAGTATGATAAGGCTTTGAGGTGTAGCATGGTGCAGAATATTTGCGGTCTCCTGCATTTCGACCATGAAAGTGGAGCGTCCGCGTGCGAGATCGTCCGAGGCCCCGACTCGAGTGAAAATGCGGTCGACTATGCCGATGCGGGCTTCGGAAGCCGGAACGAAGGAGCCGATCTGGGCGAGCAGAACGATCAGAGCGGCCTGCCTGAGAATGGTGGATTTGCCGGCCATGTTCGGGCCGGTTACGATGAGCACCTGTTGGTTTTCCTGGTTGAGATCCAGGTCGTTTGGGACAAAACCGCCTTCGGCCATAAAGCGCTCTATAACAGGATGCCTTCCATCCCGAATGTGGATGGAATCGCTCAAATCAACCTCGGGTCTGCAGTAATCGTATTTAGCGGCAACCTCCGCAAGCGAACTGAGGCAGTCGAGGTTAGCAATTATTTCGGCCATCTCCTGTATTCGTCCGCTCTCACGGGAAACGGCCTGCCGCAGCTCGAAGAAAAGCCGCTCTTCGAGTTCGAGCCGTTTTTCGTCGGCCTCGAGGACCTGGACTTCAAATTCTTTAAGTTCCTCGGTAATGAAGCGTTCGGCGTTTACCAGGGTCTGTTTGCGGAAATAATGCTCAGGCGCCGAGCTAAGATTGGATCGCGATATCTCGATGTAATAGCCGAAAACCTTGTTGAAGCGGACCTTGAGCGAAGATATGCCTGTTTCTCGGCGCTGGATGGCCTCATATTCGGCCATCCACCCTTTTGCGTCCTGGCTCAGCCGGATGTAGCGGTCCAATTCGGGATGAAAACCCGGATTTATCGCGCCGCCGTTGGAAAGGATTGCTGGCGGGGGGTCGCACAGAGCGGCTTGGAGATGGGCGGCAAGGTCCTCAAGGCTGTCCCACCTGGAACCAAAGCCCGCCAAAAGCGTGCTCTGACAGCTTGCAATCGTTTGTCGCAGGCGCGGCAGCGCCTGCAAGGAGTTCCTGAGGCCTATGAGATCTCTGGGAGAAGAAACACCGGTGCTGTTTCTTGCATTGAGCCTCTCGATATCATTTATCCCTTCCAGCGAACCCAGCACGGCCACTCTGAGGTGGCTTTGAGCCACCAGCTCAGCGATTGCCTCCTGCCTCTGATTGATCTCCTCAAGGTTCAGCAGCGGATAACGCAGCCACTGCCGGATCTTGCGGCCTCCCATCGCCGTTCGCGTGTGATCTGCCACATCGATCAGAGATCCTTTTCTCCCCTGAAAGCTGGCGGAGTAAAATATTTCCAGGTTTCTGACCGTAGCCTCGTCCAGGGCCATGAACTCGGAGCGGCTGTAAGGTATAACAGTTTTAATGTGCTCGCAGGAACCGAAAAGGTTTTCGTGAACATAGGCTAATACTGCTCCTGCAGCCTGAATTGCCGAATCCATTCCGCTGATCCCGAAACCCTCGAGCGAGTGCACCCGGAAATGGGAAGTAAGCCGCTCCTGCGATCGGCGTTTGTCGAAATGGACCTCCTCTATATGCGTGAAGGCCGCATCGATTCGGTTTAGCACCGATTTTGTCCACTCGGGACTGAACTCCTCCGGGAGCAGGATCTCTTTGGGGTTGATTCTAAATAGCTCTTCAAGCAGGCTTTCGTGTGAATCCAGCTCCGTGATCCTGAATTCCGCCGTCGAGATGTCCAAACAGGCAAGCCCGATGGGTTTTCCGGGGCCCGGGTCCCAGACGGCTGCCAGGTAGTTTGGCTGGTTCGAGGTGAGGTTCTGATTTTCAACGGTAAGCCCCGGGGTGAGGACCCTCGTAACTTCGCGGCGCACAAGACCTTTGGCTTTTTTGGGGTCTTCGACCTGGTCGCAGATGGCGATCTTGTAACCTGCCGAAACCAGCTTCGCTATATAGCTTTCCGCCGCGTGATAGGGAACTCCGCACATCGGGACGGGATTTTCCGCCTGTCTGTCCCTGGATGTCAGCGCAATGTCCAGCACCCTGGAAGCGGTAAGAGCATCTTCCATGAACATTTCGTAGAAGTCCCCCATCCGATAGAACAGAAGCGATTCCGGGTACTTCGATTTTATCTCGAGGTACTGCTGCATCATGGGGGTAAGATCGTTCATCTGATGGGGTGATCCTGCCTTCCGATTATGCTGAAAGAAATACCGGCGCCGCCCTATCCCGGTTATAATACATTATGCTGTTGGTCAATCATGAATTGTTAATTAATTGCGGTCTCAATATCAAGACATTAAGTTGCCCGAACTGTTGAAAATGGAGTTTCGCTATTGGACCATGAGGTTATCCGCCTTCGGGGCGTTCGCCAGCATAATCTGAAGAACCTGGACCTGGATATTCCCTTAAACAAGCTGATCGCGCTTACCGGCGTCAGCGGCTCGGGCAAGTCCAGCCTTGCCCTTCATACGCTCTATGCTGAAGGGCAGCGCAGGTATGTCGAGACATTCTCGCCTTATGCGCGCCAGTTCCTGGAGCGTATGGATCCTCCGGAAGCCGCCTTGATCGAAGGCATTCCGCCGAGCATTGCCATAGAATCGGGGACCGCCGTTCGAAGCTCCCGCTCTACGGTCGGGACGATAACCGAAATAAACGACTACCTGAAGCTGCTCTTCGCCAGGCTGGCGGTCCCGCATTGCCCCTCCTGCCAAAATCCGGTAACCCGCGATTCCCCGGAAACGATTTACAGTAAACTCGGCGATCTCGCCGCAGAAGACAGGGTGCTCGTATGCTTTCCATTCCTTACGGATCGGGAAGGTCAGTGGAAGACTCAGCTCGTCTCGCAGGGTTTCCTGCGAATTTTTGCCGATGGGGCCGTTCTGAATATCGACGATATTAGCGGGGCTGAATCGGCCGGGCTCGGCGGCCTTGAGCTGTTGGTCATTGTGGACCGGTTGCTCTGGGGTAAAGCCGCGCGGAACCGGATATTGGATTCCATCACCAGCGCTTATACGATGGGAAGGGGGCGGCTGGCGGTGGTCGTGATGCCGGACCGGATCAGAAGGTTCAGCTCCGAGCTTTCGTGCGCCGATTGCACGAACGCCTCGCCAATTCCTCCTCCCAACCCGAACCTGTTCTCCTTCAACAGCCCTATCGGGGCGTGTCCTAAATGCCGTGGTTTTGGCAGGACGATAGGAGTGGATATCGACCTGGTCATTCCCGACCGTGGTCTCACCATAAGAAAGGGCGCCGTGAAACCCTTCGGGACGGACAGGGAGGAATATTTTGAACTGCTTGATTTCTGCAAAAAAGTAAAAATTCCCGTAGACCTTCCGTTTGGCGACCTCGATGAGTCCGCACGTCAAA
This sequence comes from Syntrophobacteraceae bacterium, assembly GCA_049515795.1. GTDB lineage: Bacteria > Desulfobacterota > Syntrophobacteria > Syntrophobacterales > Syntrophobacteraceae > SbD1. Next base: position 118,945 of record JBEKTT010000007.1, on the reverse strand, counting down.
GCATTATAAACGGCACAAAAAGCTACTACGGAATAAAAGGATTTTTTGAGTGGCTGGAAACAAAGACATACAAAATGCACGTGCGGGTTTACCTGTCGCGATACCGGGCCTACGTTGCATGTGACGCCTGCGCAGGGTCGCGCTTCCAGCCGTCCACTCTTCTGTATCGGCTGCGGGGGGTAAATATAGCTCAAATTGCCTCTTACAGTATTGAAAAGCTGAGCCGGTTCTTTGGCGGACAATGGCCCGAGATCTCGCACGATCCGGCCGCATCGGTGCTGATTTCTGAAATCCGAAGCAGAGTTCAGTTCCTTATGGCTGTCGGGTTGCACTACCTTTCTTTGGACCGCCAGTCGAGAACGCTCTCTGGTGGGGAAGTGCAGCGGGTGCATCTTACCCGCGCTCTGGGGTCGGCGCTGGTAAATGTGCTCTACGTGCTCGACGAACCCAGCGTCGGGCTTCACGCACGCGACCAGAAAAGACTCATGGACCAGTTGAACCGGCTCGTGACTATGGGAAACAGCGTTGTGATGGTCGAGCACGATCAGGGAATGATCCGGTTTTGCGACCAGGTGATAGACATGGGGCCGGGTGGAGGCGAAAAGGGGGGCGAAGTCCTGTTCCAGGGACCGCCTGGAGAACTCGGGCGATGTGTGAAGAGCCTTACGGGGGCATATCTCTCAGGGCGAAAATCGGTCTTACCGCATTCGATGACTCGCCGTTCGCCTCACCCATGGAAAAGACTAACTGTCATGGGCGCTCGAGAGAACAACCTCAAGGGAATCGACGCGGCAATTCCGTTAGGTCTCCTGGTCGGGGTAAGCGGCGTTTCGGGTTCTGGAAAGAGCACCCTTGTCGAAAAAACACTACACAACGGCTGGCTCAGAAAGAAGGGCAGGGCGGCTGAAACTCCGGGTCTTCACGACGAAATCACGGGGGTCGAAAGCGTCAGTGAGATTGTACTGGTTGACCAGCAGCCGGTCGGCCGTACTCCGAGAGCAAACCTGTTGACATACACCCGTGCGCTGGATCCCCTGCGCAAGATGTTTGCTGCCACGCCTGAAGCGATTGCGAAAGGTTTTTCGTCCAGGCACTTTTCATTCAACGTGCCGGGAGGAAGGTGCGAGACTTGTAACGGGGAGGGGTTCGAGCGCGTCGAGATGCAGTTTCTGGCCGATGTCTTTGTGCGCTGTGCCCAGTGCGGAGGCAAAAGGTTCAAGGAAGAGGTGCTCGATATCAAACTGAGGGGAATCTCAATAGGCGATATGCTGGAAATGAGCGCGCGGGAGATACTCGATCGTTTTCCTGAAAACCGGCAGCTTGCCGGTGCGCTGGAACCCGTAATAGAGATGGGTCTCGATTACATCCGCATGGGCCAGCCGTTAAGTACGCTCTCCGGTGGAGAGGCGCAAAGACTTAAGCTCATCCGCCATCTCTCCGGTGGGCAATCGGACGGCGCAAAGTTATTCATCCTGGATGAGCCCACGACCGGCCTTCACCCCGACGATATCTCAAAATTGGTTCGCGTTTTAGGCAAACTGGTCGAAAAGGGAAACACTGTCCTGGTAGTGGAGCACAATCTGGATCTTTTGGCGGCATGCGACTGGATCATCGACCTTGGTCCGGAAGGTGGAGAAGGAGGCGGAAGGATTGTCTGCGAGGGTACGCCGGAAACGGTGTCCAGGTGCGCGCACAGCATAACGGGGCACTACCTCGGGAAGCGCTTGGCGGAGGCGGCGATCCCGGCCGGGCCGCCTTACCGCCCGCCGCCACAGGCAGCGGGATTAAGTTGGGCTGCGGCGCCTCGCCGAGATGAGGGAGAACTCTCGGAGGCGGCGGAACCTCAGGTTGGATTTTCCGGCGTCAGCGCCCCATTGCTGCGCAATCTCCACGTTTCGCGAGGTATCGAGGACAGGGAGGCGGTCATCGCCGGGGATTCGAAGGGTCCTTCCGCACGAGCTCAGGCTCACGAGATTGTTATACGCGGAGCGCGCGAGCACAATCTCGATATCGAGGAAATCCGGCTCCCACGCCGGAAAATGAGTGTTTTGACGGGTCTGAGCGGCTCTGGAAAATCCACTCTGGCCTTTGACGTGATTTTTGCCGAAGGTCAGCGCAGATACCTGGAGTGCCTTTCCTCCTATGTCCGGCAGTATTTCAAGATAATGGAGAAGCCCGACGTGGACCAGATCGTAGGGCTGCCCCCAACCATTGCAATCGAGCAAAGGACGAGCCGGTTCGGCAGAAGGTCCACGGTCGGTACGATTACCGAGACCTATCACTTGCTCCGGTTGCTGTACGCCAAACTGGGGAAGCAGCGCTGCCCTGGGTGTGGCAGGAATCTGGAAACCCTTTCTGTCGACGACATTTTAACGCGAGTTCGCCAGGAAACAGGCGCCGCCGTGGGTTTGAGTGGCGCTCCCGGCAGCGGTCCCACCGCTGACATTTTAACGAGAGTTCGCCAGGAGACAGGCGCCGCCGAAGGTTTGAGTGCCGGCAGCGGTCCCACCGCCGCTCCCGTGAGACTTCTGGCGCCCCTGGTACATGGGCGCAAAGGGATATACCGTGACCTTTTCGCGCGGCTCAGCCGGATGGGATTCGAACAGGCAAGGGTCGACGGAAAGTTTGTTCCTCTCGACCCTGTTCCCGAACTTGCACGGCGCCGCGAGCACGATATCGAGGTGCTCATGCCTGGGCTCGATCGCAGCGGGATAACTCCCGATCAGCTGCTGGATTCGGTTCGCCGCGGGCTTGCGATGGGCGGGGGCATCCTTTACCTCGATTCGGGCCGGGGAGACACAAAGGTCTTCAGCCGTCATCTTTACTGCCCGGCATGCGACCGGGGACTTGCCCCGCTTGACCCGAGGCTTTTTTCCTTCAACAGCAGGCAGGGGTTTTGCCATGCCTGCATGGGAATAGGCAGGATAAAGCGGATCAGTTCGCAACGGCTTCGCGGCGCCCCGGATATTTCGCTTAAAGATGGGCTGCTCAATTTTCTTCGCTCGTCAATATGGCGCGGTTCGAAACGGGAAGCCCAAAGGTTCGAACGGTTCTGGATAAGCGAATTGGGGGTCGATCCGGAAAAACCGGCCTCCAGTCTGGATGATTCGGTCTGGGAATCGATATTGCGTGGCAAGAGCGGAAGGTTTCCAGGGGTTCTTCAAATCCTGGATGCTGTTTCCGAAGAAGATGAAGCATGGAAGTGGCTTCAGCCCATGCACGATGATCTGCCCTGTCCGGAGTGCGGAGGCAGCAGGTTGAACCCGCAGGCGAGGTCGGTTTACTTCCGGGATCTCAACATCGGCGGCATGAGCGCATTGAGAGTATCCGAACTTGCCGAAATATGGAAAAAGTTTCGCTTCACCGGGGAGGAGGCCCCGATTGCGGGGCCTATCGCCAGGGAAATCACTGAAAGGCTTGCGTTTCTTCAAAAAGTGGGGCTGGGATACCTGTCCCTGGACAGGTCGGGTGATACCCTCTCGGGCGGCGAAACCCAGAGAATAAGGCTTGCTGCCCAGCTTGGCTCAAATCTTCGCGGAGTCTGCTACATTCTGGATGAGCCCACCATCGGCCTCCATCCGGCAGATAACCGAAAACTCCTGGAGAGTCTGCAAAAACTGCGGGACAAGGGGAACTCGGTTGTTATCGTCGAGCACGATCCGGAAACCATGAAGAAAGCCGACATACTCTTCGAGCTGGGCCCTGGAGCAGGGAGCAGCGGAGGAAAGCTGGTTGCCATGGGCAGTTTCAAGCAACTGGCCAAAAAGTCCGGGACCCTTACGGGCCAATGGTTCGGAAAAGCCCTTGGCGAACCCTGGCCGGTTCCTGCCAGGAAAAAACCGGGAGATCTGGGCTGGATCGAGTTCAGGGGCGCCAGGGCAAGAAACCTCAAGGGAATTGACGTCAGGATTCCGCTCGGGCTCCTGGTCACTGTCACTGGAGTCTCGGGCGCGGGAAAGAGCACGCTGGTCAATGAAATAGTCTATCGAGGGATTGTCGAGGCCCTGGGGCGGCGCTACGGGGAAGGGGGCAGCCGAGGTTACGACTCGACGGGCGGATGCGAGAAAGTTCACCGGGTCCTCGAGGTTGACCATAACCCGATCGGGCGGACCCCGAGGTCCATTCCGGCCACATACATCGGCGTCTGGGACGAAATTCGAAAAATTTTTGCACTGTTGCCCGAAGCTCGGGCGCGTGGGTTCAGGGCCGGAAGGTTCTCGTTCAACGTGAAAGGGGGCCGTTGCGAGGCGTGCGGAGGGCAGGGGCGGAGCAAGGTGGAAATGAATTTTCTGCCCGACGTCTTCGTTCCCTGCGAAACGTGCGCAGGCAGGCGCTTCAACAATGAAACCCTCGATATCAGGTACAGGGGCCAGAACATTGCAGATGTTCTGGCAATGTCGGTGGACGAAGCAGCTCAGCTTTTTTCCGCGATCCCGCGCATCTCGCGGCAGTTGAAAATCCTCGGCGAGCTTGGACTGGGGTATCTCAAGCTTGGCCAGCCCAGTCCGACGCTGTCAGGAGGCGAGGCGCAGCGAATCAAGCTTGCCGGAGAACTCGGCAACAGCAGGAGCCACACACTATATATTCTCGACGAGCCTACAACGGGATTGCACCGGGCTGATATAAAGCGCCTGGTGGATGTGCTCGCGGCGCTTACCGGTCACGGCCATACGGTCCTGGTTATCGAGCATAACACGGATTTTATCTGGGCCGGAGATTACGTGATCGATCTCGGTCCCGGCAGCGGGGACGAAGGCGGCGAAATAGTCGCGCAGGGAACGCCGGAGGAAATAATTGCGGCCGGCAAAAAATCGCTCACCGGCCAGGCTCTGCTGCCTTACATGAATGGGACTAAACGTTGAAGGTGAGGTTCGCCGCATCTCTTGCCGCCGGTCCGGGTGGACAGAGCGTCTAAAAGGATTTCTTCATGTTTTCGAGCAGCAGGAGCATCGTATTATAGATTCTGGAGAAATTTTCAGTGTTCCGCAAAATGGCGTCGGCGCTTTGAATGTATTCACCATCGACAAGTTCATCGGAACAATTTTGAATCAGCGCACGTACGCTGCCGATCGACGATTCAAGGTGAAACTGAAGGGCGAGTACCCGGCCGCCATTGGATGAGAACGCCTGGGCAGGGCAGGCTTCGCTCTCGGCAAGCATGGCCGCCCCTGGGGGCAGAGAGAATGTGTCGCCGTGCCAGTGAAGCGCCGGGAAATCGTTCGGGAATCCCCGGAAAGGCGCCGATTCGAGCCCTTCGGGCCTGAGGCTGACCGGAAACCAGCCGATTTCCTTGTACCTGTTGCGCACGACCCGTCCTCCCAGGACGCCAGCGATCAACTGTGCGCCCAGACAAATACCGAGCACAATTTTGCCCTTTTCTATGGCTGTCCCGATGAACTTTTTTTCAGCGGCAAGCCAGGGGTATTCCTTTTCTTCATATATGTTCATCGGGCCTCCCATTATTACCAGCCAGTCCAGTTCATCCGGACTGGGAAGCTTTTCAAGCCTGTAGAGGTGGGTTCCCGATATTTGCCAGCCCTGGTTTTCGGCCCAACCCTGGATATTGGCCGGCCCTTCGAACGGTACGTGCTGAATATAGTGCAATCTCATTTTGTCCTCTTTTCCAGTTATGCCGCGTAGCGCCCTGATTTGCGCGTAGACGCTTTTTATAGGTTTTTTTTAAGGTGGGTGAATTACCCGGTTTACAGCCTGTCTTCCGAGGAATTTAATGCGGGATTTCAAAATGTGAGGTCAAATCCGAAAAAAGTGAGCGTTTACCGAAAAACCGCCGAAAGCGAGAGAAAACTCGATCATTTTTCTTCCCTCTGCATTGCTAACGTGCAAATTCTTAAAATTCTGGCAGGCACATGAGGCTAAACTGTTGTTTTCTCTGCATTTTCCGCGTCTGCGGTTAATCTCTCGCGAAGCGTCGAGACTTGCTGCCTGTTGCTATCTGGTTGCGCTCTGAAAAAGGACTTGGCCGTGCACCCTCCGTCGGACTGGCCAACACAGACCGCACACTTTCGGGCAACCAGGCCAGATTAGACCGCGACACAGCCGGGGGTACTTACCGCTGCTTCCTTCCGGACCTGACGGGGTTCGTACTCGTCTGTTGCGTGGTGTCCAACCGGCGCCGGAATTAGATACGGCCTGCTCAGCACAGGGCCCTTCGAAAGGGGATTCAACCCCGCTGAAGCGGATCTCGGGCTACAGGGCACCGCTAGCTCCCCGTCTAGCACGGCCAAGAGGTTTTTTCGGCACTCACAAAAGCTTTACTAACATATTCAACCGGTAAAAGCAAACCGTCCTGAACAAAGGTCGTTGCTAAAAGCCTATCTCAACTGAGCTATGATGAGACCTCGCAAATCCTCGTATGATAGACTTATATAATACCCTGCTCAAAAAAAAGAATCGGCTCTTTCCGCGCAGCCATGCAGACAGCGCAGACACTAAACGTGGTGCGGTTGGAGGCAAGCCAAATGTGAGGCGCTTCCAAAAAGTGAAGTGCCTCCGGTGTATAGATCACGCTTCGCGAGCTTCGCATTGCTTCACAAAGTGAAGCATGCTTGCCGGCCTCCCTTTGCGACGTGTGAGCGCGTAGCGCGGGGGCCGACCGCTCATTCTCGACAGCCCGCCCACCCACCCGCGAGACGGGGCGGGAGCGGGAGGCCTCAGTGGCCTTATCGATGGATTTCTGCGTCGTTTTAAACATGATCTCAAATAAAATCTATGGGTTGAATACCTTGCTGAGTTCCCGATATTAGGAAAGTTCCCGAAAAATCTTGAACAATTCCCGATGGAATTTTCAGAACTTGGCGCACACAACTTTTATAGGCAAGTGTCTGTCAAATAACCGGCATTGATAGCGAAGGGCCTTTGTAATACTATTTTTCAAGTTTGCATCCCTGTTCTTGTCCCATGAGGTAAGAGAAAACAACATATGGTTGGAGGGGATCATGAATCTTTCGGGTAAGATGATAGAACTGCCGGGGCCTGCTCATGATGGAAAGCTTCCCGTCGAGGCTGCATTTCTGGGGAGAAGGTCGATAAGGAGTTATAAGGAAGACCCGTTGGACCTCAAGGAAATTTCTCAGCTCCTCTGGGCTGCGCAGGGGATCATCAGGCCGGGCGGTTACCGGACCTGTCCTTCTGCCGGGGCGCTCTATCCTTTGGAAATTCGACTCGTAGCAGGCAGGGTAGACGGACTGCTCTGCGGTTCCTACAGTTACGATTGCGCAAATCACGCAATCCTCTATAAGAACGAAAAGGATATAAGACACGACCTTGCCGTGGCAGCTCTTGGGCAGTCGATGATCTCCCGCGCGCCTGCCACGATCGCGATTTGCGGCATTTTCGAACGGACCACCCGGAAATATGGCGAGCGGGGAATCCGCTACATTTTCATGGAGGCGGGCCATGCCGCTCAAAACATTCACCTCCAGGCCGTGTCGCTCAACCTGGGGACTGTCGTGATCGGCGCCTTTCGTGACGATGAGGTTAAAAAGGCCTTGGGTCTTCGGTCCGATGAAAGCCCGCTTCTTCTGATGCCGGTTGGAAGAATTTAGGAATTAAGACGAATTTGGGGATTCAGTAAGGGATTCAGGGATTAAAACCACGTAAGATACACTGGTGTCCATCCGGAAACACCGGATGAGAACTCTACGCCGCGCGAGGTTGCTGTTCGGATTTCTTGCCTCAGGAAAAAGGGATTTTTCGTTCTGGCAAGGAAATCGAGATGCTCTCCCCTGTCTTAACTGCTTTGGACAGGGGGGGACACGCAGATACTGAGAGGCGCTCCAACAGCCCTTTGAACAAGGCTCTGACGACGCAGAATCCCCGGCATGGGAATGTTACGAGTATCTCCCCAAACGGAAAACGCAGTTGGAGTATAAAAGGGCATTGGATGCCGACCTACCCATCGGCTCCGGCGAGGTGGAAAGCGGACATCGTTATATTATCCAAGACCGGCTCAAATTACCGGGGGCTTGGTGGAAAAAACAAAACGCTCAATCCCTGCTTGCATTGAGAGTACGCAGGGCAAACTATGGCTGGGACAGTTACTGGGCATCTGAAAGAAAACAGGCGGCCTGATTCCCAATCACTTCTGATTGCACCCAGTATGCTCAGCCTGCTTGCCTTTCTGTAAAAGCGGTGTTATGAGGAAACGCCCGAACAGACACTGGTAATATCCGCATGACAGCCGAGAAGAAGATATGAATTCATGTCTCAGCCTTGCAAAAGATTTGGTCCGCAAGGAGATAACCGCCCTTGAATCCCTTCATGCCCGAATCGGTCCCGAATTTGAACGGGCGGTCTTATGCCTCAACGAGATGCGGGGGAAAGTGATTGCAACCGGGCTGGGGAAGTCGGGAATTATCGCCGGCAAGATTTCGGCGACCCTTTCCAGCACAGGCACGCCATCGATTTTCATTCATCCGGTCGAAGCAATGCACGGAGATCTGGGGATAATACAGCGCGGAGACCTTGGGCTGTTTCTCAGCAACAGCGGTGAAACCGCCGAGGTGCTTCAGTTCCTTCAAATGTTCAAGCGGCTGGGCCTCAAAACGATAGCAATTGTTGGAAGAGCGAATTCCACTCTTGCCAGGGATTGTGATATCTGTCTGGATGCAACTGTAGAGTCCGAAGCATGCCCCCTCAATCTTGCCCCCACCAGCAGCACCACTGTCGCGATGGTCATGGGAGACGCGCTGACGGGGTGTCTCCTGACTCTCAAGGGGTTTTCCACTGAAGATTTCAGCAGGCTGCACCCCTCCGGCGCTTTAGGCAGGCGGTTGCTCTTCCGCGTTAAGGACATTATGCATTCGGGAGACAATCTGCCCGTGGTAATGAGCGGAACGCCCATGCGGGACGCACTTATAACGTTGACCGGCAAAGCAATGGGAGCGGTCCTGGTTGTCTCTCCGCTGGGCGGTCTTCTGGGGATTTTTACAGATGGGGACCTGCGCAGGGCGGTACAACAGCATGAAAACCTGCTGAATATCGAAATCGACAAATTGATGACCAGAAATCCGGTCGTTATTCAGGACAGCCGAATGGCGGCAGAAGCCCTGAACCTGATGGAAAACCGTCCCTCACAGATATCAGTGCTTCCGGTCCTGAATGGCGACGATAAGTTGGCTGGAATCATAAGGTTGCACGACTTGGTGCAGGCGGGCCTGTAGAAAGGATCAAAACGTTCAGCGTGCTCCTTTACGCAGAAAATCAATTTGCTTCCGAGGAACTTCCCCCTTTTTTGTAAAAAGACATAAGAAACTCAGTGTCCTTCGGCGAGAGGTCAAATCGGGTGACGGCTTCATTCAGGAGTTCTTGCACAGATTTGTCAGGGTTGTAGTTGATCTCGGCTGCAATCCATTTTACAGCCTTGCGCAACGCTTCGCCTTCAGGCATTACAGTGGTCATAAATCTAACCTCAGGTAGAAAGTTTAATTCCAGGTCCCGTTTAACTAATTATACCAGATTATCGATTATGGCCGTACTATTAAATCACACAAGGCAAGAATGCTTTCGCCCCTAGAACTTTATTGGCAGGGCAAGCTAAATACCCGACTTGTTCCCCGAAAACCCCCGAAATTGCTCCCTTGTGTTCAGCTTGCTGCCTATATAACTTGATTTACGCGTTTGCAGTATGATGGGCCTGATACCTTTGCGGGCGTCTGAGAATAGACGCCTGACGACCTTAACTTCGCGGAATGCTGCCGGTAAATCGGGGACATGCCCGCTTCAGGGTGCCCCCTGAGGGACATGAATTACTGTGGTGAGCGCTTCAAGTCAAAAGGAAAAAGCTATGACAGGCCGGTTTAAGATATGTCTGATCGTTGTGTGTATTTGCGTCTTGCTGCCGGCCCTGTCCTGTTTGGCGGTGACCACTTTCGAAATATACGAAGCGAGCGCTCTCAATCAGGTGATAAAGCGCAACAGGCTGATAGTGGGAATGGAAGTTGGGTTTTTCCCGTTCGAATATGCGGACACCGACGGGCAGCCCATCGGTTTCGATGTGGACCTGGCAAAGATTGCCGCCAGGGAACTCGGCGTCCGGATCGAGATAAAGGACATGGAATTCAGCGGCCTCATCCCCGCCCTCCAGGGAGGTAAGATAGACATGATAATTTCCGGAATGACCCGGACGCCGGCGCGCGCAAAAACTGTCTCGTTCACGCAACCATATTTTGAGGCCGGCCTGAGTGCTCTCATCAGCAACAAACGGGCCCCGGAGGTTTCCGAAATCGGTCAGTTGAACGCTGAGGGCCGAATCTTGGCGGTAAAACTGGGCACCACCGGCGATCTCGTTACGGCGAGACTGTTCCCGAAAGCAGAGGCGAAACGGTTCAAGGAAGAGACCGCGTGCGTACTGGAGGTCGTTTCGGGCCGGGCTGACGCATTTATCTACGACAAGTTGTCGATCGGCAGGCACCACGCCCAAAACCTGGAAACGACTCACGCAATTCTCAGACCATTCACCTACGAACCTTATGCAATCGCAATAAAAAGCGGCGATTTCGATTTTCTGAACTGGTTGAACATTTTCCTGGAGACAATAAAAGCAGATGGAAGATATCAGGAACTCCAAAAGAAGTATTTCGACGATCTTCAGTAGCGGTGGGGAGAGGGTGAATCTCTTCGCCTGCGCGGCCATACTGGCGGGTTTCATCGTGAGTTTATACCTGCTCCTCAGCCGGATGGAATACTCCTGGAACTGGCGGATCGTCTGGGAATACCGCAGGCTCTACCTCTATGGGCTCTATTATACTCTGGCCATCTCCACGGGCGCCATCTGCCTGGGTTACGTACTGGGCCTCGCCGGTGGAATTGCACGAATCTCAGGAAACGCTTTCGCAAAGGAAGCCGCCAGGCTCTATGTCATATTCTTTCGCGGGTCCCCGCTCCTGATCCAGATATATATATTCTATTTTTGCCTTGCGGCCGCCATTGGCTACGACAATCCTGTCGTAATAGGTGTTGTCGCCTTGGCGGCGTTTTCGGGGGCATACATAGCGGAGATAGTTAGAGCCGGAATAGAGTCTATCGATCGGGGTCAGTCTGAGGCAGCGCTCTCAACCGGTCTGACCGGATGGCAGACCCTTAGATATGTTATCTTTCCACAGGCCTTCAGACGGATCATTCCGCCGGTAACCGGGCAGTTTGTCTCTCTGATCAAAGACTCATCCCTTCTTTCGGTAATCTCTGTCCGTGAGCTGACCAAAGCATCCGAAGTCGTAAACGCAACTACTTACAAAACTTTTGAAGCCTATCTGCCGCTTGCCTTGATGTACCTGCTCCTGACCTACCCTCTCTCCTACCTTGCGCAGGCGCTCGAAACAAAGCTGAGAAAGTCGGATCGCGCATAGCCAATGCCGGCCGTTTTTTCGGATCTCTGAGTTTTATATCGGATCTGTAATTGACACGTAGCCTCCCGTCAGCTTTCACCTTGACTTTGGAGCAGTGGTTGGATATTTTGGTGGTCCACTGGGGGATCGTCCAGCGGCAGGACTGCAGACTCTGGATCTGCCTACCTAGGTTCGAATCCTAGTCCCCCAGCCATTTTTTTTCTCACGGTCCCATCGTCTAGTGGCCTAGGATATCGGCCTCTCACGCCGAAGACACGGGTTCGAACCCCGTTGGGACTAAATGCTTTACGGGCTCTTTCGTGGAGCCCGTGGTACTTTGCGTGGTACTTTTTAATTGAGAAGATGAATGAGTGAGGTTTTGTTCGTCTTTCTCTATGGTGGTCTTATAATCCTGGCAGTCCTCATCATAGCAGTTATGTCCCTTGCACGGCACCATAACTATAGTCAAATTCGATGATGGATCATTTAGATCAGATTTGGTGCTCACCATTGCGATCTCGGAACAAAACCCGGTTATCCTTTTAACCGTTTCAGGAAAGTAGTCCCTATACACCGAACAAGCGTCCGTCAGGCTAAGGCCCGCATCATCGACTCGGTGCTATGTACTTGGTAGCTCCGCTTCTCCCTCGTCGGTGGGTCTAAGCCTGACGGGCACTTGTTCAGGTTTCTACCTCTTCACCGCGAGCCCGGAATGGTGCCGCCTTTTTCAGCGCCACACGAAGTAAATAGAACAAGTTATCTTTTCACAATGGAACAAATGTTGTAATCTGATTATGCAGAAAACCACTGAATATCTGAACGGCTTTGAATGGGAGAGTGACTGCGATGAGAGGATCAGATCAATCAGTTATTGTTTCCTCCGGCATGGAGACGCTCTTGACTCTTGTTGAGGAGGCTGCACGATCCACTCGAGAGGGCGTTAAACATTTTGTCGAGCCTGCACCAGGTACACTACGCCGCGCAATAAGCAAAAGACACCATATCGTTTTTGGTAGGCGTGGTTCAGGCAAATCAAGTCTACTTCGGAAAGCAGCTGCTGATCTTACTGTCGACCGCCGCCCAATAGCCCACGTAAATCTAGAGGCATTCAAAGGCCATAGCTACCCTGACGTCCTGCTCAGCATACTTATTGCCACTCTTACGGAATTCAAAAACTGGATGGACTCGGCAGCCATTCATCCATCCACGCGCAAGACTTTCTGGGAAAAATTATTCGGGACTACACCCCAACGGCCATCTTTCAATCGCAAGGCAACGTCAGATCTATCCAACACCATCTCCACGCACATTGAGGCCCTTAATCGGGAGCTTCATAGAACCGATGAGGCCGATTTGACTGTCAAATCAGGTTCCGAGGAAAGCGAGAAGAATTCTTCTTCATTGAAAAGCAAAATAGGTGCGTCAGCGGCTTCTATCTCCGGGGAATCCGGCTGCGAGGTCAGCCAAAAGTTCAGAGAAGAGGTCGAAGAGAAGTACAAGATATCAAAAATAGACTTCCTTCATCGCCGAATAATGGAATTCCAAAGAATTTTCAGACAAATAGCTGAGATATCGGAAGGTGATTCTTACCTTTTTCTCGATGATCTTTACCATATCCGTCGCTCTGATCAGGCTAAGGTGATTGACTATTTCCATCGTCTTGCAAAGGATCACAATTTATGGCTGAAAATCGGCACAATCCGACACAGAACACTTTGGTATGCGCACGGTGATCCTCCAATTGGCATGAAACTTGGCGACGATGCAGATGAAATTGATCTCGATCTGACCTTGGAGAAATATTCCCTTGCGAAAGAGTTTTTGAGGAAAATACTGAGAAATTTTGCCACAACAGCGGCCCTTATGCCACTTTCCTCGTTTTTAACCGACGGTGCCGAGGACAGGCTTGTCTTGGCGAGTGGTGGTGTTGCCAGAGATTTTCTCACAATTTTTAGGAGATCTGTCGACGTTGCACGTGAGAGAAAGGGGGGACACCGGGGGGACAAAGTCGGCGCAGAAGATGTCAACGCGGCAGCAGGGGAGTATGATTCCTCAAAGCGGGAGGAGTTTAAGAGGGATACGCTGGATGATGATGATGTGGGATTACAAGCAGAATTTCAAAATGTACGAAACTTTTGTTTGGACAAGAATAATACTAATTGTTTCCTCATGGATAAAGACGAAATTGGGGATCATGTAAAACTTGTACACGAATTGGTTGACCTTAAGTTTATCCATTTGGTCAAATCCCGAGTGACGGTAAGCGGACGGCCTGGGAAGATATTTGAAGCTTATATGCTTGACTTGAGCCAATACTCTGGTGCTCGAAAAAGAAGGAACGTAGAAATAGTGGAATTTTGGAAGCCCACCTCCACCGAGGCTCTCCGTAGAAAATCAATGATATATCCACCGCGGTTGAAGGCGGATAGCGGCGGCTGAGAAATGCCCTTGTAGATTCCACCTGTTTCTCTTTGATAGAAGGCTATGGCCTTGGAGACTGTTACAGGGCCACCAGGAGGGTGATCCTGAAGAAAATCTACCCAAGACATTAGAGCCGAATCTTCTGCTGTTTCAGGCTTCTCCGTTTCTTGTGTCATGCTGATTTCCCCCTTCAATATCTCCCTTACTTTTCCCCAGCAGCGCCATCACCGCTTCAAGGTCCTTGTGCGCGTTATACAGGTAGCGCTCCGTGGTGGCTTCGCTCGAATGCCCCAGGATCTTTTGGATAGTCTTGGTGGCGACCTTTTCCTTGTCCGACAGGTATGTTGCAACGTAACGGCGAAGCGAATGAAATCCAAAAGCGCGGACGCCAGCTCTTTTGGCTAGGCCCTTTAGAAACTTGTGCCGGAAGGTGTACGGTTGCCCGGCGTAACGGCCATCTTCTATGACCCACACAAAGGGGCTTTCCTTAAATTTCCGTGTGTTCCAGACCCATTTCAACGAATCGTAGAGCCTTTGGTTCATCGGCAGAACCAGGGACTTTTCCGAGCCGTCTGCTGTCTTTTTGGTCGAAAGTATGATCGTTTGGTGCTCGAAGTTCACCTGATCCCAGGTGAGATTGAATATTTCGGACCTACGCGCCCCCGTGCACAGGTAGCAGTCGAGGAAGGCTCGCTCGCGGGCCGTCGCAACCGCAAGCATTTTGAGAAGATCGCCTTCAGGCGGCACATATTGACGCGCCCGGCTGTGCCGAAATTTAGGGATCTTGGCGATGGGATTTCCCGGCAGGTCCAGCACGGACATTCCCCAGGACCACATCGCCATGAGGTTTTTCCGGTCCCGATTGGCTGAGTTATTGCTGCGGATCTCCGCCTGGTCTATGAGGTAGGACTGAATATGATCTGAGGTAATTTCTGACGCGAGGACGCTTGTAAGGTCCTCGGTATTGAGAGCTCGCTTAAGATGCTGGCTGAAGTCGTCTATCAGCTTGTTTTTTTCGTGGTACGTTTTTGGAATGAACTGGATTCGTGCGTGGTCCAGATAGCGGACCGACAAGGTGAGCCAGGTTGTGCCGGTCGAGGCCTTCTCTAATTCCGTCCTCTTTTTTACCTCCCACTTGGTCGCGTCTTTTTTTGTCCAATCCGGGTCTGATTCTGAGTACCTTTTCCCCTTGAACCTGACCACTGCCCGCCATTTGCCGCGATCCTTGTAAGGCATCTTCGAGCGCCTCCAGCGTGAAAATCCAGGAGCCTCCGACCTTTGCCGCACCAAGCTCGACCGCATGAGCGTACACCCATTTGGGCTTTTTTTTCAATAGAGTTGCAATTTCGGCTGGAGTAAGTGTTGTCATTTTTTAAAGCTGCTCGGACGTGAAGCTGATACGGCGTGGAAAGACTCGGATCATCATAATTGTGCTCAATTCGTATTGATACCTGAATCCTTTGAGGAGTATTATTGCCCCAAAAGTTCATCCCGGCTCTGGCGGGTCAGCCTAATTATTGTTAGGTGCATCACAGGCCACCATCTTAAATCCAACCACCAACCAGGGAGCATAGTATGCGTTTACTCTTTATTCTTAAATTCCTACTTGTCGGAGGGTTGCTCGCTGCTGGTACATTCTTTCTACTCAATGGGCTTGGGGTCAATATTCCTTTTTTGGAATACAAGGGTCTCGAAGCGCACGGTGTCCCAGCAGGGGTTATTTTGTTGGGCGCCGGCATTGCGTTGGCGAAGTTCTGGAAGATTGAGGTGATTGAATCCATGCCACCACCGGAGGTAATTGAATCCAAGCCATCATCGGAGGTGAATGAATCCAAGCCCAAGCCACGATCGTCCGGTGGCGGGGGGGCGTGGAGAAAAGCGACGTTCGATAAAATTCGGCGTGATTGGTGATGTCGATTCATTCAGGTCGTCAATCGCCGCACAGCTTGCAACGACCGTGACGTGTCTCGGCCAATTCTTGACGGCAAAGAAGCAGGAAGTTTAGTTCATAAATACCTTTAGCTGACACCTTTTAGGTTCGAATCGTGGCTGCAAGTGTGCCGGAAGATTATGACGCATATATTCCATGACTTCGCGCAGGCCGAGTTTATCCATGCAATAGGTCCATAATTTCGGGTGGGTTATCGCCAAGCGCTGGAATCTGGTTGGAAGGGTTTCCATTTGCAGGCCGAACCCGCAAAATACACAGCCGGTTCTCGAGACTCCGGTGCAATGGTATCCGGCAGAGGTCTTTTTAATTTGGCCGTACACCGAGGCGTAAGGGATCTTATGCGTGGTGATGCATTCGAGAATATCTTGTTCGGTCCAGAACCCGAGCGGCGTTGATTTTGGCTCCTTGAGATCATAGGCATTGCAGCCGTGCTGGAGATAAATGCGTTCACGCGCCTTGGAATCCTGTGCGAGGGTCCCGACGAATTGCACGCGGCCACTCTTTTTACCGTACCGGTGCATCGGTTCTTTTTTCATAATCTGGCAGCAATGATCCGAGATCCGAAAGGGAGCATCGACCAGGAAACGCCAGCGATCAGCAACTTTGAAGCCGTTTACTTTTTCTCCGAATCGGTTAATGCCCTGATCATAAAGCCTGACAATGAAATCGTTTTTCCCTGTCGGATTGCGAAGGATGGCGATCCCGCGCGCTACCTTCTTTGAGACCATCGGATACCCGTATTTCTCGATCACCTTATGAAATGGCATCTTCGGCCGGACTATTTCAATGTTTGGAGTGGACTTGACGAATCGGACGATTTCCGGGTATTCAAGGCCGGTATTCGCAAAAACAGCGGGGACGTCGGGGAAAACAGAGCGAACCAGCCACAATAAAACTGTCGAGTCTTTCCCTCCGGAAAACGATACTGCGACCTCTCCGGACCATGCCTCATACCAGCACTCGATCATTTGCAGGCTCAAGGCGATCTTTTGGTCCAGCGGCAGCGCTCGGCGCTCCTGGAGCAAGTTATAATTCTTAACTATCTGGCCGCTTACAACGGCCTCAATCCAGGATTGCTCATGTTGCTTTCGGGCCGGGATCAAATTTCCAATCCGCATCCTGGGCTCCTGGGCACTCATCGACCGAAAGGCTGGGAAAAGGGGCGCCTCATCACCGATGAATTGCACTGGACAAAAACGACTCGTGATGCTTGAATACCCGACATCCACAAAAATCTCAGTTTCGCTAGAACGGCAAGGATCATTGAAAAGTTATTTGACAAGCATTAACTTATGGGTTAACTGAATGATCTCGAAGAAGATCATCGCGGAAGGCGAGAAGTTCACAATCTGTGAAATTGAGCAGGACGGGACGTCTACGCTGAAAAATTTCTTCAAAACACTTACGGAAGAGCAGCAAGCCGCAATATCATCTGCGATTAAATTTATAGTCGATAATGGCCCTCCGCATAGAAAAACCAAGTTTAGCCCTGAGGGTGGCCAAATTTACGCCATAAAGGAAAATGGAATAAGAATTTACTGCTTTTTTGATAGGGAGTCGCAGATTGTTCTCACGAATGGTGTAATCAAAAAGAAAAGAAAAGCCGATCCTAATGATTTGAAGAGGGCAAAAACTCTGAGGAAAGCCTGCCTAAGGAGGAAGTTATGAAAGCGTTTGGGTGGTTTTCTGAAATTTATGATCAGGTAAAAGATACTTTCGAGTTCAGGCTGAGAACGCTCGAGTTTGAAATCACCGAGAAGATAGTCGCTTTGATGAAAAAGAGAAACATAAACAGAGCGGATCTCGCCAGTAAACTCGGTACGAGCAAGGCTGCTGTCTCTAAGTTCTTGAATGATGGCTCCAATATGACTCTGAAAAGGCTGCTCAAAGTCTCCGATGCTCTGGCTTGCGAGGTTAAGGTAGAAATAATCCCTGTTGAACAAAACGCATCTGTTTACGAACTGGTGATCCCCGTATTCATCAGCCTTGAGAACACTAACAAGTACTGGTTGGGTAGCCTGGATAGTAGCGGCCAGGTTAAAGGGAATGCCGATGTTTATCACGGATCTTTCATTACAGAGGCCTCCCATAATGCCCGTGCAGCTTAGTATCCGAGATATTCGGGTTCTCAAAATCGATTATTCCCTTGTTCCGCAAGCTGTCAACAGACCAGCTGATCCGGAAGAGTCTTCAGAGCCTGGAGAGAAGACCATTGAAATGAAGATGAATTTCAGATCTGAATATCCAGCGCCAGGTAAAAACCAATCGCTGCTGAAGGTGATCCAAGGCGTCCAATTGGCGGGAGATCTAATTCCCTTCTCAATTTATGTGGAGATGGGAGGGCTTTTCTCATTTGATACTGAACCGCCTCCAGATGAGTTTGATCGGTTACGGAACATTAACTGCAATGCAATCTTGTTCCCTTATGTAAGAGAGTTGGTCAGTGAGATTTGCAGGCGCGGGGGGCTGTCCCCTATTTACTTGCCTCCCGTCAATTTTGTGCAACTGCATAAGGATGGAGTTTTCAAACACGGACAGCATAACCAGGAAGGCCAAAACACGAAAGCATAGGTGAGCGTCATCTGAAATTTATTGCCCGGAGACTAAGAATCTCTGGGCTTTTTGTTTTTGGCCCGAACCCCTCCCCCCCGCAATAACCTCTTCGGCCCTCTGTCTGCTCTCGTAACGCTTTTTCCGCTTGCACGTCCGCTCTACAGCGTCATGTGCCATACCTCAGCCCTCGTTTCAGAAAGTCCGGCTTAGTGATTTTCGGGAGATACAAAGGATGCTTCGGGAAGCCTTCCTTTGTTGTTCCCAGGCAGTGAAGCATTATTTTGTGACCCCTAAGAAGCTCGACCACTGCCCGGGCCCGGGACCTATAATCTCCGTGAACTCCCCATGCCGCCACTGTGATTCCCGAATCTTGCGCTAGGTAGAGAATATGGCGGTCATTCTCAGGGCCAACCGGATCGGCGGCAGCTTTCATGTCGGCCGGCTCGGTGGCGCGAAACGCGAAGAGGTTCGCCATCACCATCCCGCCATATCCCCAGGCGTGGGCAAACCTCATGCAGCGGCGCACGGTCGGATCGTCCTGGAGCTCATCTGCAGTCGAGGGATTCAGGCATATGAAGAGGGCTTGCGGCTTCTTGCTTGCCCATGTGCGGCTAAGCGAATAGCGCCAGGTCCGGCAGGGAGAAAATTCGGCGGTGCGGAGGATCATGTCAGCAACCTCGGCATTGCCACCTGAACCGGTACACCTAACGCATCTCTACCGTAAAAAGGCGCGTCAAAATAGAAAAAGCCCTGACTGCCGCGAAAGGGGATAGGATCATGAAGCGCCCTGATTCTGCCAAGCGTCCACATAAAGCGACCGGGAGCGTAGTTTCCGAATGCCCTGTTGGTCTTGCTGACCAGGGCGATATTTGAGTTATCCATCCTGATGCAGTTTAGAAGCTCACAGTAAGCCACAATTGCGCCCCTCGGGAGCGAACGGTAGAAATCCTCAAAAACGAGGCCGCATTTTTCCAGCGCCCAACGGAATCGCATGCCCGGCATCTCGGGATTTCGCTTTGCCGCGTGAATCGCCAAGGGTCCTCGATAGTCCGTATACCAATGGCGGGTTTCAATCGTTTTGTGGCCCAATGCTATCAACGAGGCCCACGGCTGCCATAGGCTGATTGCTCTCATATCGGATACTCCCTGATGATTTCCACGCCTTCAGGCGCCTTTTTGACGAACACCGGCGCTCCTGCATTGCGGCAATCGCTGATAACCAAGTCAAACCATTCCTTTTTCGCGGACCTCGCGCCGGCGCCGGTTTCCTTGCCGACAATGACCCAATCGAGTCTATCAGGGTCCACGCCCTGATTCCGAATGCAACGGGGGCAAGGTTTCCCGCCACCAGGGACAGGAATACTCATGCTGCCATTACATTGCGTACACACAGGCCTCACATAAGGATTTATGCTGATCGGCCCGAGTAGAGGTTCGAGGCTGCACCAGATTTTGATTTCGTGGAACATTCGCTTCAGCCTGAGCATGATCTGACCGCGCTTTTCTAAGGTGGCCTGGTTCTCGGCTGTGAAGCCATAAATGGCATGCACTTTCAGGAACCGGTCGACGTTATTGCCGGTCGAGTCAAGCCACGCCCATAATACGTCGGGCCTTTTGGTCAGCAATACGTATCGGTGCCACGGTCTTTCAAGCATTGCATCAAAGACATCATCAATCATCCAGAAAGGCACATCCGAATGAAACAGGTCTCCCATGAATTGGATGCCAATCCGGAGAGGCTTTGAATGACGAGGCAGATCACCTATTCGGTATGTCTTGACAGGCTGCCCTCCGGCGTATGCTTTGCGTTGATACAGGGGGATCGTCGGATTCCCCGCGAGCATCTTCGCCCTTTGAATATGCCAACAATTAGCACACCCTTCTGAGATAGGTGTGCAGCGCATTGCCAACGGATTCCAGGTAAAATCGAGGTATTCTATTTTCGTTTTAGACATGCTTTACCTTCCTTACAGCCCATCGACTCGTTACGACTCTGAATCCGTCCTCGAACTCAACCAAACAACTATTCCCCGCCCTGGTTCGTATTAGAACCCGGCAGGCGTGATTCTTTCGATCCGGCAGTCGGCAACGCCAGAACCAAATGTGATCGATTTTCGTTTTGGCCATACATTTTCTCGATGCCCTCTTCTCAGGTTTCGGTCACTAAGAATAATTAATTGTCATGAATGACAACTGGTGTGATACTCTGAAATCAGTTAAGCACCTGTTAGCTATTAGCTGGAGGCGCGAGGATGAAGACGCGAACGAAAGTGATTTGGGCGGTGATGGGCGTTACGGTGATGGTCGGTGTAGTCCTATTTGGAGGGTTAACCAGAATTAAGCCTTTCTTTATCTACTTCGACGCGGACATGGGCATCGTTACACGTGGCCCCCGGGATACTGTTGATCAGCAACTCGCAAAACTGGGGTTCAGTAACATTGCCTACAATGTGCCCAAAACAATGAACATTCGCGACACGGCCATCATTCAGCTTAAACTCAGCTTGAAAAAATCAATTGATGAACTGGAGCGAATGATCGAGGCACCGGGAGAAAAAGAGGGCCATAGCATTCAAATCTCTAAGCGTATGAAAGCGACCTTATCCGGTGGCTCTGACTTTGTGACCACTCTCAGATTCCCTGATGATGCAACGCAGGCTATATCTGAAAATGAAACCACCGAATGGAAATGGGAAGTGAAGCCGATCAACGAGGGGCACCATCGCCTGGGTTTAACCCTGTCGGTGATTCTGATAGTCGATGGTATACTCACACCGCGAGCCTTTCCTGTATTCGAAAAGATAATTGAGGTCGAAGTGACTTGGTCTCAGCGCGCAGGCATGTTCTTCGAGAAGAATTGGCAATGGTTGTGGGCCGCCCTATTAGTACCAATAGCTGGCTGGCTATGGCAATGGAAGCGCGGGGCCAAGGCTAGTGACGGTCATTCTGATGGCTGACGCATCACTCCAGAGGACGCCGTGACACGGCATTCCTCACCCTTCACGCAACTGTATTCGTTTGTTAAAACATCTCCAATTGCCGCTTCATTTCGGTGCCTGCAAAATCCACCAGGTTTGCCTTTACCAACGCCTCGGCGATTGGAGGGCTGGCTCGATCTCAAGAGCGGCAAGTCTCAGACCGGCTGGAGCCTGATCGACCGGGGCGCCAGGTTTGAGGACAAAGCGGCACAGCCCGAGCCTCAATGGCAGAGATGGTAAAAAAATAGCTCCGGCAACACGTGTCACAAGAGCTTCCGGTCTAACCCATATTCACCCTTCACCCACATGCCCCGAGGACGTGAAAGAGTTCATGCACGATTTGATGTTTGGGGCAGCGTCCAAGAAGGGGAATTGAGGGGTGGCACTATATCGAAAGAACCTTGTTTAATTTTAGGAAAGAAATTGACATTGCTGATTACTGGTGTAATTTTATTATGGGTTTTAGAGGGGCCGAGGAGGATCGAACTCTTAACAAGCGGGATAGCACCCCGCTGTTCTGTCCCTTGAACTACGGCCCCTCAACTTTTTAAACCGACCCTCGGTTTGTGCTACCAAACCGAGGGTCTTTCTATTGATTGATATTATCCTCCTTTGTGCGTTTTAGGAATGCTTCGGAAGGAAATTTCAGCCCCTGTCGATACCGTAATACCGAAAAAAAGGACGCGCCGTCAAGCATGGAAATGAGCGGATTCCAAAGGATTTCTGGGAAAATTAACGGATTCACGTTCTGAGCACTATTATCTGCAGAAATAAAACAATATCTTCCACTAGCTCATATCTATCCGGAAACTCAGTGAAATTATCGTCCGGAAATCGCTTTTTCCAGCCATGTCAAATCAAAACAGCACGGTTTAACAGTCGCAAAATGGTCTTATACGCCAAAAATGTCACAGATCCGCAAAAAGGGTCAAGAAATCTGGACCGATATTGTATGTATTTTGACTGCAAAAAAGTTCATTTTGAGGAGTATTGAGGAGATAAAGAAAAAGGCGGGTTAGACCGTAAAGTCTTTCCCGCCTTTATTTTAGCCATGGGCCGCCAGGGTCTCGAACCCCGAACCTCCTGATTAAGAGTCAGGCGGTGCGGTCAGCTTTCTTACCTGAGATGACCAATCTTTAGAAACCGCAAGCATGAGCCGCGAGCATGGAAAATAATATTTGGCACAAAGCTGGAGCGGGAGATGGGCTTCGAACCCTCGACCCTCAGCTTGGAAGGCTGATGTTTCATTGAGTTACCCCTTTGTTTCCCCCTGCATTCGCAAAGTCAATCCGGCCGGGCATGACGGCGGGTTCAACTCCTGCGCTCGTGGTACTTTCCGTGGTACTTCCATTCTGAAAATAAGCCAAAATACCACCAAATAAGCCAAAATGTGGAATTGCCGAGCCAGTTTTAAAGCCAATCCGCTAACTTAGCCGGGTGTGTCAATCGCCTCTCACGCCGAAGACACGGGTTCGAACCCCGTTGGGACTATTAGGATTGCCGAGAGTGTAGGTTTGAAACCGGTCATTCAATCGGTCATTGTGTTTTTTGCTGCCGGATGGTTCTGCGCCCATCCGGTTTTTTTGATTTTTCGAGGTTTGTGTTTTGCGAGATATGGGTTAGATGGGGATCGCCGATCCTGGAGCAATCTGGAGGGGTAGGACTGGCGATTAGGAATTCAGGGATTCAATTCCTCAATATCCATAGCCATTTCTGTTAATCCTGTCTGAAAAGCTTTTCTCTGTGCCCCCGGATCGAGTCCGGGGCAGGCCTCTGCGTCTGCGGTGAACGCTAGGGAATTTGAGGGGCCGGCGGCTGATGCTCAGGGTGGCTCCAGCCAGTTCTCAACGGTCAGGGACTCAACCCTGGAAAAATGACGAGTATTCGCTGTAACCATGATGCACTTATGGCTCAGGGCCGTTGATGCAATCAGAATATCTTCCATCCCGATGATCAGACCTGCCTTTTGAAAGGAGGCAAGAAGGTCTCCCGCGATTAAGGCTTCGCGAGACTCTATTGGCAAAATGGCGACCTTCGAAAGTATTTCTTCCGTGATTGTCTCCCAAAAGATTTCAGCGTCACCGCGTAAGGCGGCACCGAAACGAAGTTCCATAACGCAAATGCACGACGTGAATAATGACTCAGGCTGTCTTAAGCGCAGATGCACAATCAGGTGAGGATTTGGCCGCTTCTTCAATAATTCGCTCAGTATGTGGGTATCCAGAAGATACCTCATTCCACCACCTGCCGGTTAAGCACTCTCGGAACATGCTTATCGCGATCCTCAACGATGTGGTCAATAACCTCGAAAAAATCATCTTCGTCGTTCAGCCATCCTTTTGCTTCTACAAGATGTTTGGACTCTTCGGTCGCCGGCACCAGCCTGGCCATTGGTTTCCCTCGTTTTGTGATCACGATCTGCTCTCTCCCATAGGCCACGCGCCCGAGAAGTTCGGACAGATGCTTCTTTGCTTCCGCAACACTTATGGTCTTCCGAGGCATTGCCACCTCCCTGACTGATAGTATGTAGTCATCTTGACCTGGTGCACTCGGAAAGTCAACGCAAAGCGTGAAGCAGGAAGAGTGAAGAGTGAAGCGAGAAGAGTTTTTAGTTATGAGTTGTTAGTTTTTAGTAACTCAAAACCGGTAAGCGTTCACTGCAGAGGCGGGGCATAGTCCGGTCAAGGGGAGGACACAGAGAAAGCCAAATTTAAAAACATAAGCCCAGAGTGATAAACCCAGGGCTTTTTTTTGTTTATGCGCCCGGCAGGGCGCGTTCACTTGGAGGTGCAAGTCCTCTACAGGCATTCGTTACCAACTACCCCACCATGAACCAGTGTTTGCCTAAAGGAACTGTGACTTCCGATCATTCTATGCCTTTTGCGCCACCTCCCGCTGCATCGCGGCCAGGAATTCAGCCCCGTTCCGTATAACCCGTTCATCGACATCGAAGGTCGTGCTATGATGGCCGCCGCCGACAGGGGAGCCAAACAGAACGAACAAGGCCTTGCCCCCCCTGCTCTGAACACGCTCCATCATCACGGTCACGTCTTCGGAGGCATTAAAGGCGGCCTCCCGTATTACCTGAACGGTCGAGGGGAGTTTCTCCGCGATTGAGGTCCCCAGTTCTATCAGTTCGGGGGAGCTCTCGGCGCTGAGTGCGGTGGCAGCAGGTTTGATCTCGAGAGCCAGGCCGTACATCTTCGCGGCGCCTTCCAGCACCTCCCTGGCTTTGCGGGCCATGAACTCATTTATCTCATTGGTCACGCCGCGCGTTTCCATCCGGAAGTAAGCCCTGTCGGGAATGATGTTCCAGGACGTGCCCGCCTGCATTACCCCCACGTTAACGCGTGAAGCCCCATCCGCATGCCTGGCTATGGCGTAAAGATTGGTTACGGCCGCACATGCACCCAGCAAAGCATTTTTGCCGTCGTTTGGACGCAGCGCCGCGTGTGCAGCACGTCCGCTATAGGTGACCTCGAATCTCGAGAGCGCCATAAAACCTTTAACGCTCATGGCAATCTGCCCGACTTGCTTCATATTCATGCCAACATGGCCGCCGAACAGAAAATCCAGGTCATCCACGACCTTTTTTTCAACCATCGCCACGGCCCCGCCAAGGTTCTCCTCATTGGGCTGAAACACAAATTTAACCGTGCCTTTCAGAGTTTCGCGGTTTTCGGCGAAATGCCTGGCCAACAGCAATCCCATTGCCGTATGAACGTCGTGACCGCACATGTGCGCATAACCCGGGTTCTGCGAGATAAATCCTTGCGCTGCGGGCCGATGAGAGAGATCGCTGGACTCAAGGATTTCAAGACTGTCGATGTCGAAGCGGAAACCGACTGCGGGCCCCGGCAGGGCACCCTTTAGAACGCCTACTACCCCGGTGTAGCCGCCTCTGGCGGGCGCAATGAACTGCTCCTTTATTCCGGACCCGATGGCGCGGCCGTATTCAACCTCCAGGGTTTGCAGATCGGGCACGACCACACGCTTATCGGCTTCGATAATATCTTTGCCAAGCAACAGATCGTAGCCCCACTCGGCGAGTTTTTCGGCCACAAAGCCCGTGGCGTAAAACTCCAGCCACGCCGGCTGTGGATTGCGGTGCAATTGGCGCCGCCATTGCACGGCTTCCTCGTAATGGGCGGCGATTGTTTCTTCAGGTATGCGATCCGAGGGACTCATGTTTCGTATTCTCCTCCTAAGAATGACTTAGAACAAAGCATTACTGAAAAGCGGACATTTTCCATATGCGGTTGCACCTCAAGAGACTGAAGTGCCGCTCGCGGCTTAAGGCTACAGAGCCGCTCGCCGGCACATAACCCGCGCCGGGCCGCATTGGATTCCCGTCCGCCCGCCCGCCCGCGAGGCGGGGCCGGCTGCTGGCGGCCTTAAATGGGTTGGGCGCAGCAGTAGTCCCGCCCCGGATCGGGTCGGAGGTGACGTCATTCCGTACCGGCTTCCGCCGGCATCACGGAAAGCCGGAATTTCGTCCCGGCTTGCGTCGGGACGACAGGGATGACGGCAGAGGTTTATCACATTCGTTCCTGCAATTCGTTTTTAATGCGACAATAGGATATCATAGAGGCAACCGGTCAAGCAAAACATCGCCAGAAGCGGCAATAGAAGCGGCAGAATGCAAGAGAGCGGGAGAGGGGATTTCTCGCGTTTGGTTGACGGCAAATGAGCAAAACGCAAAAGAGTTCAGACAAAAGGAGCGAATATTGCGCTCGTGCCAGCGGATTTGAGCTGAGGAAGCTCGTCCGCTCGCTTCTCGAGTCGCCCGATTTTGAAGAGGCGCTCAAAAGGATCGATATCGCCCCGAAAAAAATGATAAACCCGCTGCTCTGTTTCCTGTTCGAAACCGGCGAAGTGATCAGGTGGAGGGCGGTCCGGGGGGTAGGGATCACCGTATCGGCAATCGCTGAAAAGGCCCTGGAACCGGCCCGCACAATCATGCGGCGGCTTATCTGGAGCCTCAACGACGAATCGGGAGGCATCGGCTGGGGCGCCCCCGAGGCGATGGGGGAGATCATGGCCGAAAACGAAGCCCTCGCCCGCGAATATTATCGAATCCTTGTCTCATACATAGACGAGAATGGGAACCTACTGGAAAACGACGAGCTTGAACGGGGAGTCATGTGGGGGATTGCCAGGCTTGCACAAAAAAGGCCTGAGCTCTTGCGCGAATGGACCGGTCCGGTCCTGGCGCAGTTGAACTCCCCCGACCCGGTGAAAAGAGGCCTTGCGCTCCGGACGCTGCTATTCCTGACGGCGGGGCCGCACCCGAGATCGCCGCTGCCTTCAGCGGCGGCCAACCTGGCTGACGGTCCTACCGCCCTGCCGCCCCTTCTTGTTCCTTTACTCGAGGACCAATCCGAAATTCGGATATTTCAGGATGGATCTTTCGCTTGCCACAAAATCAGCCGTCTGGCCTTGGAACTTCTCGACCGGCTGACAGCGGTTCACCGCAGAGGCGGGGCATAGTCCGGTCAAGGAGAGAGAAAATCAAATTTAAAACGAATTTAGGGATTTAGGAATTTAGGGATTCAATTCCTCAATTCCTCAATTCCTCAATTCCTCAATTCCCCAATTCCCCAATTCCATAGCCATTTTTGTTAGTCCTGTCTGAAAAGCTTCTCTCTGTGTCTCCGTGGTGAATAGCTTTTTGCCCTTACGGTTTCTGCAAGATTGCAATTTGCTCCTGAATCTTCCGCCTAAGCTCAAGAGGGTCGGATATATTGTGGAACGGGTCCCTTGTGCCGCCGGTCCCACTTACCGTAATCGATCCATATCCAAGAATTCTGCCTAAAATATCCTGATTCACTTGGATCGCTTCAATCTTACCGAGCAGCACTTCAAGGGAGTTCCTGCGGATGAAGCCTACTTTGGCTATAACTCGTTGGTTTGTTACCGCAAATTCGGAGGCTGCAAAGTTAATGAATGACGAAATCGCTTTGGCTATAGCGATAAGGATGAATAAGCAACCAACGGTGAAAGCAGCATGACCGCCATGGCCAAAAAACATGATTGCGACAATGGACCAGATTACAGGCCAAAGAAAGATTACCCAGTGCAACCTGGCCCGGTAAAGTATGTTCTCGCCATTCATCAGGTTTTCTTCGATGTAACTCATCTCTTCTCCCTTAGCCGTCGTTTTTGTATCATTCTCCCGGATCCGTTGCGAACGCCCGGGAAACATAATCACGATCATAATAACATGATCCCCAATCGTTTTTGTGATCATATTCCGGCGGCATAATTTCGTCCCGGCGTGCCTCGGACCGGGAATAGCGAAAATGAACAGGAATAAGAAATAGCCGCAAATTAAGGGATTACGGATTGAGGGATTCAGGGATTAAAAACGAATTGAAGAATTGAAGAATTGAGGAATTGAGGAAATGAGGAACTAATTCCCGAATCCCTAAATCCCTAAATTAGTTTGAATTCCTAAATTCCCTAATCCATAGCCATTTCTGTTAATAGGGTGGAATTTTCCTACGGTCCCTGTAAATCCTGTCTCAGAAAGCTTTTCTCTCCTTGACCGGATTATGCCCCGTTCTCTTCATGTCCGGACCATGTCCCATAATCCGGTCAATCCGCTTACCGGCTTTAGCCCATAGCCGTCAACTTAAGAGTTAGCAGGCAGAACATTCGTCTGCCGCACCCTTTCCTCGTGCCGCCTTCGTGTTCTTCACCCCGCTGCGCTCCCTCTTCGTGGTTGCTAGCTTAAAACGATTTTCTCACCACGAAGGACACGAAGAGCACGAAGGTTCTGCCGAGCCTGCCCTGTGTGCTGATTTGGGCGCAAAGCCCCACATAGCGCCATACAGCCGCCTGACATTAAAGCAAGCAGTTTCACCCCGCTGCGCTCCCTCTTCGTGATCAAGATAGCCTTGGTCAATCACGAAGAACACAAAGGAGGCACAAAGAGGGAGCGCAGCGGGGTGAAGTGATTGTCCCGACACATCCGCTAAAGTTGACGGCTATGGGCTTTAGCCGGAAGCTCCGTGGAGAATAGCTTTTCACGTCGCTGCATGTTTATCCGCTTTCCACACGCCCCAAAGCGGAAGGCGGGCGGCGGCGCCCCGTATAGAAGGCCAGGACCGCGAAACAGGCCACATAGGGTATGACCAGGAAAAGCTGGTTCGGCAGGGCCGGCCATCTCACGGCAAGCCACTCCGAAACTGCTTCTCCACAGCCGAAGAAAAGGACGGCCAGAAGGACACCAACCGGTCTCCACCTGCCCAGGATGACCGCCGCCACGGCCAGGTATCCACGTCCCTGGGTCATGTTCTCGACAAACTGCGACAGCTCGCCGATTGAGAGAAACGCCCCTCCCATTCCGGCCAGCGCTCCCCCGGCGCAGACGGCCAGAAACTGAATGCGCCAGACCATGAGACCGGCGGCCCTCGCCGCTTCGGGATTCTCACCGCACGCCCGGAGGCGCAGTCCGGGGACGGTCCACCTCAGGAAGGCCGTAACTGCAATCACTATAGCCAGGGCAGCCGGGACGAGGACCGAGACCCCTTCGGCGAGGCGGCGCAGATTGACGGACACGCCGGCTTGGGGAAGAATCGACGCGAGATTGGGCAAGGCGTCCACCCCCGGCGAAGTTCCATACACGTGGAATACCTGGTTTAATAAGAACCCCGTCAGGCCGACCGCCAGAAGATTTACCGCAATAGCGCAAATGATCTGGTTGGCCCGCAATTTAAGAGTGGCGCCGGCGTGAACAGCGCCTATGAATGCGCCGGAGAATATAGCGCAAAACAGGCCGATCCAGTGCGATCCGGTCGCCCATGTCCCCAGCACTGCCGCAAAGGCCCCCGAGAGCATCATGCCTTCCAGGGCGAAATTAATCACCCCGCTAAGCTCCGAGAGCAGGCCGCCGAAGGCCGCCAGGAGCAAAGGAGAGGCCTTGACGAGCGTGAGCGCAATCAGGTTGAGCAGTTGGGGCATATTATCGAGAACTCCCGTTTAGCAAAGCTGAACCCATTCACCACAGAGGACACAGAGGACACAGAGGACACAGAGAAAACCTAATCCGAACAAGATAAACAGGGGTCTCAGAAGTTGGAAATAGCCAGTTTTTATCCATCCCGCTACGCTCCCCATCCGCGTCTCAACTCTTTACCTGCCCTTGTTGTAAATCAGTCTAACAAAACCTTTCTCTCCTTGACCGGACTATGTCCCGTCTCCGTGGTGAATATCTTTTCGCGGCGACTGCGAGCAGAAGAACTGCCTGGACCACCAGTATGAAGTTCGGAGAAAGATTGAGGCCGATCTGGAGCCATTTATCCGAAGAACGGAGGCTTCCCAGAAACAGCGTGCTAAGCCAGAGCCATTCCGGGGAGCCGTTTGCCAGAAAGGCGGCTGTCAGCCCATCGAACCCGTAGCCCGGCGAAAAGGACCTGTAGAACCGATGGTGAACTGCACAGACCTCGAGCGCCCCTGCCAGACCGGCGAGAGCACCGCTGGCTACAAAGATCATTGCCTGCCGCTTTAAGGCGGGGATACCGGCGTTTACCGCCGCATCGAAATTTGTTCCCCCGGCGCCCGCCTCAAATCCCCAGACTGTTTTTGAAAGCCAGACATACGCGGCAAAGCAAAAGGCGAGCGCTATCAGCGGTGCCGGAGTGAGAAAGAGCGAGCCGCTTCGCAATATCTCCGGCATTTGGGCCCCGGCCGGGATGGGCGGCGTTCTCCCCATGGCGGTCCCGTCCCCGAGCGGCCCCAAAACCAGGTAACTGCACAGGTAGATAGCCATGTAGTTAAGCAGAAGGGCGCTGATCACCTCGTGCACGCCTCGCCGCTGCCGGAGCAACACCGCCGGAAGCGCCCAGAGGCCCCCCGAAACGGCGCCTGCAGCCAGGGTGAGGGGGAGGAGCAA
The DNA here is from genome assembly GCA_049515795.1 of Syntrophobacteraceae bacterium. Lineage (GTDB taxonomy): Bacteria > Desulfobacterota > Syntrophobacteria > Syntrophobacterales > Syntrophobacteraceae > SbD1. The sequence goes on along the minus strand of JBEKTT010000007.1, from coordinate 88,801 downwards.
AAAACCGGGCAAATGGGCAGCAGACACGGCGAAGGATGCGGAAACGAGCGCCCCGATCGTGAGCTGGCCTTCGCATCCGATATTGAGGAGCCCGGCCCTGTATGCCAGAGCAACCGCAAGACCCGTTAAGAGCAGGGGGGTCATTTTCGCCAAGGTGTTTATCGCCGCTTCCGCGCTGCCCCAGGACCCCGACCAGACGGTCCGCAGAAGATCGAGAGGCCCCACTCCGGCCGCCAAAGCCAGCCCCATACATATGAGCGCTCCGGCCGCCGGCGCTGGGATAAAAAGGGCTATGGGTCTCAAGCTAATACGGGTTTTCATATCGAAAGCACCCATTTACCGCAGACATGCAGAGAGACGAATTCCACCACAGAGCCGGGGCATAGTCCGGTCAAGGAGAGAACACAAAGAAAAGAAAACGGGCATGCAAGAAAAACCGGATCCAAACAGGAATTTGCTTTTTGAACGGAAGACGGATGCCGTAGAACGGAGAAAGGACTTCTGTCTTCTGTCCTCTGTATTAGCTTTGTCTGTTCGTTCAATTGCTTTCCTCTGTGCCCTCTCCTTGACCGGACTATGCCCCGGCTCTGTGGTGAATAGCTTTTCGCGTCTCCCTGACTCCCGCCGCCCACCTGCCGAGAAGCTCGCGTGAAGTCTCTGCGGTTTCGGTTTTTCCCATGATTTCGCCCCGGTAGATGACTGCAATCCGGTCGCAGATGGAGATCAGTTCATCGAAATCGTAAGAGATCAGGATAAATGAAACTCCCCTGCTGCGGCTAAGCTCCAGCAGGCGATCATAGACGGTTGCGGCCGCGCGGAGGTCGAGTCCCCGGCAGGGCTGCTCAAGGATGGCCAGGATCGGGGACCCGGCAAGGACTCGGGCAAGCGCAACCTTCTGCCGGTTGCCGCCCGACAGGCCGGAGAGGGGTTCGAGCGCACCGTGGGCCGCGATACTGTTTAGCAAGACCTGTTCCTCCGAAAAACCAATGACTTTTTGCTTGCGGATAAACCCCGCCCGTGCAAATTCCTTTTCCCTCTGCCGGCCGAGAAGGAAATTTTCCCATAACGGACGCTCCGGCAAAAGCGCTTCCTCCAGCGGGTTTTCCGGGAGCCACAGGATATTTTTTCTAAGCCGCTCTTTTATGTCCAGGCGGGAAATTTCCTCGCCTTCGAACCGGACCCATCCGCTATCCAGGCGAGTTTTGCCGGCTAGAACGCGAGCAAGCGATCTTTGCCCGTTTCCGACTATTCCGCCTATCCCGAAAATCTCCCCTTTCCCTATGGAGATGGAAATATCCCGCAACGCAGGTTCGGTCCCGGACGGTCCCACACTCAGGTTTTGAATTTCCAGGCGGCGAGGCGCCGCAGCCATGTTGTCCGCTGCTGCCGCCCCGGCGCATGCCGGTGTCAGCCGCGATATAGGTTTGGCCGCCTCGGCCTGCAGCGGCTCGCCGCCCGGCCGGCGGTCGCGGTTCCCAAGCCCGCCCACCATAAGCCGGGCAATTTCCTCGATGTCAGTGCCGCCGGCGTCCAGCGTGGCCGCGAGACTTCCTCCTCTTAGCACGGTGATTCTGTCCGCTACCGAAAAGACCTCGACGAGCCTGTGGCTAATGAAAAGAACGGTGCGCCCTCCCGCGCGAAGGGATTTCATCAAGTCGAGAAGCTTCTCCGTTTCTTCCGGAGACAGGAGGCTTGTAGGCTCATCGAGGATCAAAATTTCCGCCCCTCGGTAAAGCATCCTCACAAGTTCTATCTGCTGCCTCCGGGAGAAGGGAAGTTCTTTTGCCTGCCGGTCCAGCTCCAGACGGAAGCCCAGGGAGTCCTGGATTCGGTTGACTTCTTCCCTCGCAGGGCCGGTTCTGAGAGCCCCGGCAAAAAAAGAGGGCCATTGTGTTTCGCAGCCGACAATGATGTTTTCGAGCACCGAAAGCTGAGGAAAGAACAGCATGTCCTGGTGGACCATTCCGATGCCGGCCCGGACAGCTTCGCGCGGACTGCGGAACGCGACCGGAATGCCCCGCAGGATTATGGATCCTGAATCGGGCCGCAGCCCCCCGAAAAGCACGTTCATCAGGGTGGTTTTCCCGGCCCCGTTTTCTCCCACGATGGCGCGGATCTCTCCCTTGGCTATTTCGAGGGAAATGTTGCGGTTCGCATAAAAGCCGCCGAATTTCTTGTAGATATTTCGGATTTCAACGAGCGGGGCGGTGGGACCGCCAGCCAGATTCGCCGCTGCCTTTGGCGGCGGCTGTTCGTCCGGATAGCGAGTTATCCGGGTCCGGGGTGGCGAATGATTCATGGCGTTTATCCCGAAAAGTTATTCACAACGGAGCCGGGGCATAGTCCGGTCAAGGAGAGGACACAGAGGAAAGCAATTGAACGAACAGACAAAGCTAATACAGAGGACAGAGGACAGAGGACAGAGGACAGAGGACAGAGGACAGAGGACAGAGGACAGGAGACAGAAGTCTTTTCTCCGTCCTCCGACATCCGTCTTCCGTTCAAAAGCCAGGTCCCTGTTTGCTTCCCGTTTTTCCTGCATGCCCGCTTTCTTTTCTCTGTGTTCTCTGTGTCTCTGCTTCGAAAAGGCTTGGTGGGCTGCGCTCCGCTTACGCCCGGCACCCCACCTACGGATCTTTCCATGGTTCAGGGTGTCCCAACGGGACATGAGATGCTGTGATGAACGCTTACAATATCACAGCTCCGGCGCGGCAAACGAATCCACCTCGGCATATCGCTTTGGAACAGTCAGTTGGCCGTTTTGGAGAAGATTTTTCGCCTTTTCTATGCGTCGGAAATCAGCCGGGTCGAAAAGCTGCCTCGAATACTTCATCTCAGTTATGTCTATCGCTCCGTCGGAGGCGCCCAGCCAGCGATGTCCGCCCTTGAGGCGGCCTTCAACCGCGTCCCGGATCGCAGCATAGACCGCGACGTCCATCCTCTTGAGAGCACTGGCAAGTACCCGGCCCGGAATTTCGGCGTCCTGGTCGAGGTCTTCGGCGACCATGTAAACGCCGCCGGTCCCTTTCACCGCCTCGGTAACCCCGATTCCCGTATTGCCTGCGGCCCGAAAGATCACATCAGCACCCCTGTCGATCATGGCCTTTGACAGAGATTTCCCCTTGACAGGATCGTTAAAAGACCCGGCAACGGCAACAATTGCCTCGATCTTTTGCCCCCGCGCTTTTTGGGCCGTTCTTACCCCGGCCCGAAACCCGCTGACGTAGGCTTCAACGGGAGGTATGTCCATCCCCGCCAGAACTCCCACCAACATCTTCCTGGTGAAAAGCCCGGCTATAAGCCCGGCGAGAAATCCGCCCTCCTCGGACTTGAAATCGAAACTCGCCACGTTTTCAGCCGGGATATCGCCTTCGATATGTATGAACCGGGTTTTCGGAAAATGAGGCGCCAGCTCCTTCAGCGAGTCGGCAAACAGGTACCCGAGGGTGACGACAACATCGGCCCTGCCGGCAGCCAAAGCTATATTGGACGCGTAGTCGGCCTGTTCCCTGGACTGGAGGAACTGTGCGTCGATGCCAAAATCCTTTTTAGCCCTCAGCACTCCTTGCCAGCAGACGTCATTGAAGCCTTTGTCCCCCAGACCGGCGGCGTCCGTAAGGACGATCACCTTTAAAGTGTCCGCTTGCGCGCAGAGAAGCGAAAAGCTATTCACCGCGCACCTTCCGGATAAAGCCGGTAAGTTGATTGACCAGATTATTATGCAGAGGACGCAGAGGAAAGCAATTGAAGCAAAACGCAAGGTTAAAAACAAATGATTCAAAGCTCTGCGCCTGCTATGGTGAACAAGGGTTTCTGCGCTAGACGTGATCCATGACTTTAACCGATCTTCCACCTCTTAAACCTCCAACACCTGCCTGCCGAAAGAAGAAAATGCTGGCAAACTCACCTCGATTCGAGATAAAAAGCAACTCTATGCCCTGCGTGGTGTGTTGTTTTCCGCCTAAATAATCCGGCATTTCCGCTCTTAATTCAACGGCTTTCGTATTTGCGTCCTACGCAGGCGGAGTTTTTGCGGGGCTTGCCAATCTTGCAGATGACAGGTCGAGTCTTCAGCGCAAGGTTTTGGGAGAGGAGAGAACAATGTCTGTCCAGTTCGTCAAAAGCTCGGTTTCCGCGTACGGGTTGGCTCCGTGTGACGAGAATCGCGCATTGCAGCTTATCGAGCTATGCGGAAGAACGGCCTACAAGTCCGAAGAAAAGATAACCGAGGGCTCCGCCAGAAAATTTGTGCTCATGCTCAAATCGCAAGGCCATCTTTCGGTGCTCGAACACAGCAATATTGTGCTAAAAGTGGAAAAAGACCCGGCCGCGCAGATTCCGGGCGGACCGGATCCGATCACCTTTGCCGACATTGTTGATGCGCTGCCCGACAGGCTGGGCTTTCACCGCATTTTCCCTGTTGATTCGGGATCGGGGTTTCTCATGGCTGGGAATTTCCGGGCCTGGATGGAGACCCTGGATCGCCTGAAGAGGCTGGAACATGTACATGGTTTTCTGCTCCGGAGCCTGAACATGTTTCTCCCCGCCCTCTTCCCAGCAGATGGGCAGGCGGAGGCAATACCCTCGCGAGCCTCGCTCGTGGGAGAAGAGGAGCAACTGGAGCTGCTCAAAACCGACCCGTATTTCGATCTTCCCGTTTTCGTCTTCAGGTTCGTATGCGACCGCGGCATAACGCACGAGTTGGTGCGCCACCGGGTGTTTTCCTTCACCCAGGAAAGCACCCGTTACGTGAACTACGAGAACAAAGGCATGGTTCTCATTCTGCCTGAAGAGCTCTACAATTCATACGATACGGCCAAAGGCGAGCTTGCGCCTGACGACCTTCTGGCAGGTGAATGGCGAAAGCGCGCGGAGGTCCTTTTCCACTGGTACAAGGAAGACATTGCCCGGGGTTTGAGGCCGGAGATCGCGAGGGACATTCTGCCCAACCTGCTGAAGAGCGAGATTTTCGTCAGCGGCCGATGGAGCGGCTGGAAGCATTTCATTCTGCTTAGAGATTCCAGCCAGGCGCACCCGAGGATTCGCTTTCTGGCAAAAGAGGTTAGGAAGTATTTTGCGGGGCTGGGGATTGAGTGCTGATTAGTTTCCGTCCGGAAAGGGTCTTTTCCGCCCTGGCGGTGTCAATCTTCGGGGTTGCTTGTGCGGCGTACCGATGTACGCCTCCGCGCAGCCCCTCGATTTCCTTGCCAGGACGAAAAATACCTCCTTTCCGAATCGGAAACTATCTAGTCGTTAGCTGCTCAACGGAATGCCAAATGTCAGTGGCAGAGCTGATCGCTCAAAGAAGGGGCGAGCGTGGAACAGGAAGGGATGCGGGAAATATTTTCGCTGCAATGGGAACTCAATATCCGGACCCTGGCAAATGCAGGCAAGGATTTCGAGTCGACCATGAACGATCCGGAACAGAGACTCATCTGGATCGAAAACTACCGCAAGGCGCTTTCCGCCGAACTTGCCGAGCTGATCCGGGAGGTACGGGACCACGGGCTGGGGACTCAAAACGGCAAGGTCGAAATTGTCGATATGCTCCATTTCCTGGTGAGCCTTTCCCAGATCGTGGGAGTCGAGCCTGAAGATATTCCGTCTTTCAGCGCCCCGGAAAACGGGGCCTCGTTTCAGACCTGCGCCATCCTGGCGTTTCTTGGTATCGACGAACTTCAAAACAGCCTAAAGTGGAAATGGTGGGCAAAAGGCGGCGGGTTTAAGCCGGAGAGGGCAAAAAGCGCCATCCTCGACCTGTGGAACGCGCTTGCCTGCACCTGCTCCGTTTTTAACCTCGGCTTTCCCGAGCTCAAAAAAATCTACGTTGCCAAAAACAGGATCAACTTCGAGCGGCAACAGCGGAATTACAACGAGGACACAAAGACCGAAGCCGACAATCTTTCCATACAGGTGTAAACGCGTCTCGAAGAGCGGGGAAATTTTTTCACGCGAAGGCGCGAAGGCGCGAAGAGAAAGAGACGGAAGGTTTCACGCGAAGAGGGAAGAAACAGATGGCGATCAAGCAAATCGTCCGAACCTTTGGAGAGGGACGTATTCCACGCCGGCGGTACAAAGAAGAGTGAAGAGTGAAAAATTCACCCTTCCAACTTCACCCTTCACACTTCAGGGTACGCCTCCGCGCTAAAATCCCCCCGGCCCCCCTTTAGGAAAGGGGGGAGCATCTCGATTTGCTTGCCGGGATGGAAACGTTCCGGCTAAACGCCTCTGGCCATAGACATGCCAAAGAGAGCGTGGAGACCAGATTCTTCCGCCTAAAGGCAGTAAAAGGGTTAATCTGGTCATGCAATGTACCGCCTTTAGGCGGAAGAGACCTGATTATGACCAGATTATGCCTCATTTTCAAATTGGAAACCGATGCTTTCTCATCGGTGTTTCCGGATGGACACTCTATGTACTTTACGAGAGATTTGCGTGACCAGATCCAGGCAGAATAAGCTCAAACACCACCGGCTTTCATTCCCGGCAAAGTTCATCAGTTTCGAGGGGATTGACGGTTGCGGGAAAAGCACCCTCATGGACCAGTTGGCGGACTGGCTCACCAGGGCGGGAATCCCCTTCGTCAGGACTCGCGAGCCGGGCGGAACGGGAATCGGCGAAAAGATCCGCGAAATCCTGCTCGATCCCGCTTCCTCTGAGATGAGCAGCCGCGCCGAAGTGCTCCTCTATAGCGCCAGCAGGGCCCAACTGACCGATCAGGTCATCGTTGCCGCCATGAAGAAAGGCTCGTGGGTCCTGACCGACCGGTTCGTTGACGCCACCTTTGCCTACCAGGGATTCGGGCGCGGTTTCGACCTCGAGCGCCTGAGGATAATCCAGGAATGGACAACAAAAGACCTGTGGCCGGACAAGACCATTCTGCTCGACTGCGATATAGATACAGCCATGTCCAGGCTTGGGGCCCGGGATGGAGCAGACCGGGACCGGATCGAACAGGAGGACCTCATATTCCATCAGAAGGTCCGGAAAGGCTACCTGGAGCTTGCTGGAAAAGAACCGGAGAGGTTTCTTGTCCTGGATGCCTCCAAGCCGCTGGAAGAGGTAATCGAGGAGTTCTACGAAAGGTTCTGGCTGGTGGAAGTCGCACGCTGACTTTTTGTTATCAACAGTTAGGACCGGTTTGGCGATTGCGGGCAGCTTTTTCTTTCGTACAAGCATCCGCGAATTTCAAAGGTCAAGGGTGGGCAAGACACCACCGAAAATGCCGTTGCGCTCTGCCCGAACTGCCATGCCAAGACGTACGCACTGAAAGATGCTTCTGATGTATTCAACTCCTTGGCGAGCATGGCTCATTGCAGAGCGTACCCATTGAAATCACGAAGACTGGCCTTCGGACCTTGATTCTGAATCATTTCCGTTCCGAGAACTCTGGATTTGACCCTCTCTGAATGGACGATTAGTTCGTCTGAAGAACGCTTGGTGAATCCTAAGAGCTATTAGAAGGAGAATACGCAGAAACAAAAAACGACCGCAGGCGGCTGGATCAAAAAAAGCACAATGCGAATTGCGAGGTAATCAGCCTGGATTAAAGGATTGGGTTTCGTCGAGAGTAAAATAATCGATGAAATCATGGAGCATGGACAAGTCCTTGACAGACAGGTTTTCGAACTCTACTCCGCAGCGCCTCGTGCTGATCTGCTGCCAGGAGCCTTCATGCACTTCATGATCATACACGATTCTGCACTGAATCTTTTCCAGGTGAATGAAACGGTTGTTGCTGCCGAATATTTTTATCGCGGAGCACCCCTTATTATCCTCGTTTGTAGACACATACTGGACGCACAGCCCGCCCGTGCTGATATCTTGGATTTGCCCCAAGTTCATAAGGTCATTGGGTCTTATAAAAGCGGCGCATGCCCCTTCTTTGCCCTTGAACCTTTTGAGTTTTCTTTTTTCTTCAAACATTTTTTTCCCCTCGGCCAGCCAGGTAAGAAGGAAATCCCATAGTAGAAACGTGGGACAAGAAACCCAGAAAAAGCTCTTGGAGCGTATAGAGTCATCAAATCATACGATATCACAATCAAAATACGCAAGTGGAAAGGACTCGATCCGGCCTGCGAACCAGAGGAAAATCAAAAGGCGTTCTGGCTCTTCCTTATTCCGGCAGGGTTTCCTCGAGTTTTTGAATCGATTTTACTTGGATTATGTCCCCTTTGTTGCTCCCTGTTATGATTCCGGTTACATGGATAAGTTTGCCGACGAATTTCGAGGCGTCCTTTCCCTTCACGATATAATCTCCATCATCGGCTGCGATCACAAAACGGTTCCCTCGCTTTACTACGGCTCTCCAGCAGAGCCCTATCCTCCGGGCAGGCAAGCAAAAAGTAACAATTTTCAAAGAGCAATGGAACGAAACAATGCTTTTAACTCAAAAAGTGTTACCTATGTCCTCGGACACCGGTTGCCCCTCTCTCCGGTCCAAACAAAGGGGGGCAGGGGGGATTGTGATTTTCTGATACTAACTTGCGGTTTTTATTAGTATATGGAAAAGTTCCGTGGGCCTGCAAGTTGCATGGAGAGGTTTTTAGGGCGGCAGACGAACTCAAAATGCCAATCGAGATTCGTTGGTGGTCAGGCTGATGCATTATTCCAGAGTACAAATTGAGGGGGAGCTTAATGTTATATTTTGGGAATACATTTATGCCTGTCGAGGATTTGGGGGTTTTGCGATTTTTGGTAAAATCGCTCTATTCAAAAAAACGGCGCTCCTTAAAAGGAGTCGAGATTGGGCCTTGGCTTGGGAGAAGCACCTTGAATATGCTGGCTCCCGATCTTACAATCGGTCCACCAAATAGTATAGCAATGATCATATGCGATCTGATGACACTAGAATTCAATAGCACCCAGGAATTGCTTGATGCTATCAAAGCCAGAGAAGAATGCATTAGTGATCACTACACACGAGATGTAGTAGTCAAACTACTATACCACGAATTATGTTATTTAGTGAAAGAAAAGAAGACTTATTTTTCAAAGTTTTACTGCGTTGATACCTGGGGTGGGATAGCTGATGAAAAAGATACAGGCTTCCGAGAAGGGTCCTTAGGCACTGCAAAAGATATATTTCTATCAAACATAGCCAAAGCTGGCTTTGCCGATATTGTTGCTGCGTTACAAGGAGATAGTTCTATTTTAGCAACATTACGAGACGACATAGATTTTATTTTTATCGATGCTGACCACGAATATGACTCTGTAGCAAAGGACATATTCGCTGTACGACATCTGCTCACTCCCGGAACTATTCTGTGCGGCCATGATTTTGGGTCTGATCGTTGGCCGGGAGTAAAGCTCGCGGTCGATGACTTTGTCAAGCATTACGAAGTTGCATCAAACATATGGGTTGCCAAGCTCGAAGGGATCGAGTTTCTTCAGTTGCTCCTGCCGTACGATGCCTATGCAGAACGTATCAACGCTGAACAAAATATTCTTAATAAGAGATATTCAGACCCGGACTATTGTTCGAAATATGGGCTGAGGCCCGGAAGCAGCTAGTCGAGTGATGCACGGTTGAGAGGAACTTATCATGCGAGAGGAGAAGGGCCAAAGGCCAGCGATAGGGATCGCTCAGCAAACGGACCAATCCGCTTCGAAATGTCTTGCGTAACACGTCGTGCCGGGAAAGGCTTATCCAACCACGATTTTCATTCCGGCAGTCAATGTGGCATAGTGTCCATCCTGAAACACCAGATGACAACTCCACGCCTCAAGAGATTTTCGATCCAGATTTTTTGACCCAATTTTTGACCTGGTGTATTGTCAACTAAGTTCATATCGGTAATGACCGTCAGCCCGTCATTCCGGCGAAGGCCGGAATCCAGCGTATTTTCAGTTGGTTAGCAGCACTGGACCCCGGCCTTCGCCGGGGTGACGATTCCTTGTAACATATAATAACTTTGATGACAACGTACTAGTTTTTGTCCTAAAAGAAAGGGAATTTTCGTTCCGGCGAAATCCCCCTTGACTTGCTTCGCCTACTTTTCCGCCCAATTGTCAGCCAGTGTAACTTCCACCTCAATCGGAACTTTACTGAGAGCAGCTTTACCTGCCTCAATCCTGGTCTCCTTGAGAATCACAGCAGCTTCCCCTGCCAACCTATCAGGAACTTCGAGAATAATTTCGTAATGCACCGTTCCAATGATCTTGGCTCCAGTATTCGCCAATCTTTGGGGTAGTGATGCGAGTGCTTTCTTTGTGATGTCTGCGGCCGTCCCTGGAACAGGAGTATTATAGAGTGTATCCTGAAACTGCCAAAACCGGCCTCATTGACCTATCACTTGCGTGATCGATTGCGACATTGTAGATTGAGAACCATCTGAAGCCACTTCACTTGACAATTCCATCATGTTTAACCATGACAGGGAGCAAGAAATGAGAAGGCGTGTGGTGCTGACCGGCTGGGGACAGGTTACCCAACCAAAGCAACAAACGGACGTTAGGATCCGGGATCCCCTCGGACTCATGGCAGATGCGTCTAATCAAGCCTTCGAAATGACAGGTTCATTTGATGCGTCACGCAACCTCGATGGACTGATGGCGGTTAAGGTGATGAGCACTTACTATGCCTCAGTTGACCGTTTACTGGCCGAAAAGATGGGTTTGAATCCACGCTTCTCGATGGTATCCAAAATTGGCGGCAATTCGCCCCAGGCACTGATCAACAAGGCCGCAGGAATGATCGCCCGCGGGGAACTGGACAGCGTTCTCGTTGCCGGCGCCGAAGCCTACTATCCCAGAAACAGAACCAGAGAGATTCAAGGCAACTGCCTCTTTCAGGGATTTCCCACGGATTACGGGGAAGACGATATCATCGGGGCCACCGAGTCGGAAACGCGGCACGGAATGATTCTTCCGATTCACGGTTTTCCGCTCTTTGAGACTGCCCTATGGTCGGAATCGGGCCTGCAACTGGCCACCTACATGAAAAGGATCGGAGCGCTGTGGGCCAGCTTCAGCGAAGTGGCCGCCACCCATCCCAACGCATGGACCCGCACTCCCCGGACAATTGAAGAGATCGCAGTGCCGTCGCCATCAAACCGCTTCATTGCACTTCCCTATACCAAATTGATGAATCCCCTCCTCAGCGCGGACCTTGGCGCGGCCGTCGTTCTCATGTCAGAAGAGACGGCCCGGCGATACGCCCGAAAGGGAAGTCGGCCGGTCTATTTCCTCGGCGGAGGATATGCAGAGGATCGCCAGCGTTTCGTTATCCAAAAGTCGGACTTCACATCGAGTCTCCCTCTCAAGACGGCGGCCGATAAGGCGATCCGGCGCAGCAATCTCCGACTGGATGATATAGAGTGTTTCGACCTTTACAGTTGCTTCCACTCGGCAGTGAGTATTGCCAGGAGAATGCTCGAACTAAAGGATGATGATCCCAGGCCCTTGACTCTCACGGGTGGTGAGGGTTTTTTTGGCGGTCCGGGAAACAATTACAGCCTTCACGCGGTGGCGACCTTGGCAGATGCCATTGCGAGTGGAAGGACTGATAACGGCATGATCACCGCGATTGGATGGTTCATGCACAAGCACGCAGCAGGGATTTACGGCGCAGAACCTGGGGATACGGACCTATCGTATCATGATCTGGAAGATGAGACAAACTACATGGCCGGCAACCCGCCGGTGGATATAGTCAATGAGGCTTGGGGGGAAGGAGTTATCGAAACCTATACGGTTGTCTATTCAAGGGAAGGCGCGCCTTCCTACGCTATTGTCTACGGAAGAACCCAAAAAGGATTGCGGTTTGTCGCTCAGGACCATCCCGGTGAAGGTTTGATTGAAGCTTTAACGTCACGGAACCAGGTGGGAGCACGTGTTCGTCTCAGATTTGATCGCCTTCAAGAACGAAACCTGGCCATGCTCATATGATAGATGTCTTGGGCCGAGGAAGGTCTAACATGTTGATGAAAAAGGGTTCTCTGGTGGGAAAAACGCCTGAAAATTGCTAATGATTTCGTCATTCCGGCGGAAGAGACTGTGTCGCAAACGTAATATTTTTCGTTTTCCCCCCCTTTCCAAACAAAGGGGGGCAGGGGGGATTGTGATTCTCTGGTACTAATTAGGCACTTGAAATCCCCCTCGATCCCCCTTTACAAAAGGGGGAAGCAAAACCTGGTTCCGTGGGATTTTGCCCGGGCATTACTGAATTAGGACACAGCCTCGGAAGCCGGAATCCGGGCTTTTTCCCAATTAATTAATCTTAAAGCAAAAGACACTGGACCCCGGTTTTACGTCATGCCGGCGGAAGCCGGTACGGGGTGACGTCTATAGGGTTTTCGCCCTGATGCGGGAATTCCAATCCTTTTTCATCACCCCTGCCAAGGCGATCTGATTCTGTTGTAACTCAACATCCCTGATGCGCAACTGCATGCTCTCTATTGGCCTAATCTCGTACTCACTGAACTGCAGAACTCCTCACCTCCGGAAAATCAGACTGACACAGTCGCCGCTCAAATCCGTCCCGCGGTACCTGGAAGTCTTTTTCAGAAATCTCATAAATGCTTACCAGATAACAGATGGCAGCTTGAATGCTTGAACTTTTCCTGACACCTTCCGGAGCAAGCTACCAACAAAATTTTCCGACTTACAAATCATGTGAGAATCAGTAAGTGTTTGCTGTTATGAAAAGTTCAGCAAAAACTGTCCTTTTCCGGATCAAGAGTTCTCAAATTGACAGCCGGGATAAAAAACCGTGGCGTGTGGTGTTCGTTCACCATTGGGCAAGAGTCGAAAAAGACCCTGGGCCCTTCCCTAAACCATGGTGTTTTTGGAACGCCATGTGATCGGTGCGAAGGCGCCCAGGCAAGCGGTCATAGGCCTATTCGGTAATCGGGTCTTCGGTGTAGAAGTCTTGTCCACGATCCCCGGTCTGAGCCTCAAGAGCAGCAATCCACCCATTGACGCGATCCTCACCGTAAGTTTTCTTCCACGCCTGAAGGATCAGAGCTACGGGAACGTCGGGGCAGCTCTCGAGATATTCCAAGTATTCCATGTATTTCTTATTGTCCAGATTGTAGGCATGAAAAATTGAATCTTCCAGACCATTGAATTCGAGCGGCGGAACCCTGTGCCTGTGACAGAGTTCCTTGTTAAAGGCCGGTGTTGCCCTGACCCATTTCCCTTCCAGGTAGAATTCAACAAATCCATGGTAAACGAAGAGGTCGGACCCGAGGTATTCGAGGAGCTGTTTGGTGGCCAGATGGTTTCGTACCGTGGCAAACCCAACCCTGGAAGGGATTCCGCATGCACGTCCGAGGGCGCAAAGCAGAGAGGCCTTGGGGATGCAGAAGCTTTTCCCGCGAGCCATGACGTAGCTGGCCCGGTAGTGTTCCGGACGATAGAAGGGAGCATAAGGGTCGTAACGAATTCCATCACGAACCGCGAGATAAAGCTGAACGGCTTTTTCCACGGCACTGTGACAGCTTCCCGCCACCTGATGTGCATAGTTGCGAACGACGGCGTTGTCGCTGTCTATGATCGATGTTGGCCTAAGAAAGTCTTGCATGTTGGGCAGGCTTCAAAAGATCAGCTAATTTTCTGCGCATAATCTTGCCCGTGCTTGTTTTGGGCACATCATCCACAAAATAGACACCTCTCGGAACCTTATAGTTGGCCAGGTGTTCGCGGCACAAAGACAGAATTTCCTCTTCGGTTGCCGTTTCCCCCGGTTTCAGGACAACGAAGGCCTTGGCCAGCTCGCCCCTGAGCTCGTCAGGTTCTTTGCCTACGGCGCACATTGCGACCTTATCAAGCTTCAGGACCACGCGCTCGATTTCCGCAGGATAGATATTATAGCCTGCTGTAATGATCATGTCTTTCTTGCGGTCCACGACGAAAATATAGCCTTCTTCGTCCATGTAGCACACGTCTCCCGTGTGCAGCCAGCCACCTTCCTCGATCGCCTCCCGGGTTGCCTGTTCATTGCCCCAGTAGGCCTCCATGACAATCGGCCCGCGGAACATCAATTCGCCTATCTCACCCGCTTTCAACGTCTTCGTGGCATCTTCGCTATCAACGATCTTGGCTTCGGTGTAAGGGAGAGGGACGCCGATGGAGCCCAGTTTGTTCTTGCCATAATAGGGATGGGTGGTTCCCAGCCCGGCCAGTTCAGTCATTCCCCACAATTCCAGGAGCGGACAGCCGAAACGCTTTTCCACTTCGACCATCTTGTCCACAGACATAGTCTGGCCGCCGACCGTGCAGCGCGTGAGGGAACTGAGATCGAATTTATCGAGGTCCGGATAACTGAGGAGGTACATATACATGGTCGGCACACCCTCAAACATGGTCGCCTTGTATTTTTGGATGGCTTCGAGCGCATCGAGTTCGCTGAAACGGGGCAAAAGGATAAGGGTTCCCCCCAGAGCAAGCTCTCCATGCATCACGACGTTTCCATACACATGAGCGCAAGGCAAAGCGGTAACGACGCGGTCCTGACTGGTTTTCATATGCATGTTAGCGGTCATGCAAGAATTCACGAGCACCGCACGATGACTCAGGGACGCCCCCTTGGGATGTCCTGTTGTCCCGGATGTATAACCGATAGTGGAAATATCTTCCGGGCCGGCGTTTGAACGCATCGGCTCCGAAGAACCATTGTTCAGGACATCCTGGAAGGAGAGGATGCTGCCCCCTGCGTCCTCATAACTGATAATATACTTCAGCCCCGGAACGCCATAAGTAGCTTCGCGAGTTGGTCCAGCCTTGTCCGATGAAAGAATGATTGCCTTCGCCCCGCAATCTTGTACGACGTAGCAGACCTCCTCCGGCTTCAGCATGACATTGATGGGATTGATCACTCCTCCAAGCTTGGCGATGGCATAATATGAGACAATCCATTGCCACGAATTATTGGAGTAGATGGAAACGCGGTCTCCCGGAATGATGCCCATTTTGCGCAAGGATTGGGCCAGCCGGTTGGTCAGGTCGTCAAGTTGACGGAAAGTAAAGGTTTTTTCTTGAAAGATCAGAGCGGTCTTGTCGGCGTAGTCTTTGGCAGCATGAGGTAGAATGTCTCCCAAATTTTGGAGCTGATTCAGCATAGTACACCCCTTTGCAAGTGAATTGTGGTTGCGCTTTTTCCAAGATGCAGGGTAAATGACGCCTTGAAATTATATTATCACTTGCCGTGCAGGAGATGCAAGGCAACTTCCATCAATGAGGCGAAACATAAGTATACAGGTCGAATCTTGGTTGAAATTCTCAATGGCATGTTTCAAACTCAGAATAATGCCGGAATTTAAAAGGTGAAGATTCTTGAGGTGGTTCAGCGAAAATGAGCGTCCATAATCTTGAAAAAATGTTCAAGCCTGCCGCTGTCGCCGTTATTGGAGGGTGCTCAGGGAGCGGTACCATTGTCAACACTCTGATCAGCAATCTCAGGAATGGGGGCTTTGCCGGCAAGATATTTCCGGTGGCGGTCCCTTGCGATGAATTCTGCAGCCTTCCTGTTTGCCCCTGTCTCGAGGACGTCGGCGAGCCTGTTGACCTGGCTTTGATCGCATCCCCTCTTCATTGCGTACCTGCGTCAATTCGTGCTTGTTCCGAAGTCGGCACAGCAGGTGCGGTAATCTTTGCAGACGGTGGTGAATTGACCGGCGAGGAAAGGGCTAGCCTTGGCAATCAAATCAAAGAGGCAGCATATCGAGGTTCCGTCCGGATCATTGGTCCGGGTTCTTCAGGGATTTCATACACGGGTGCGAAAATTTCTGCAATCGATGCCATGAATCTACCATTGCCCGGCAAGCTCGCCTTTATTTCTCAGAGCAGGGCCATTTACCATGCCATTCTGGACCTGTCGATAAAGGAACAGATCGGTTTCAGCTACTTTATCAGTACTGGTGGGATGCTGGATGTGGATTTCGCCGATCTCATCAATTTCTTCGGCAATGATGACCGCGTCAGCAGCATCGCTTTCTACCTCGATAAGCTGACCAATTTCCGCAAATTCATGAGCGCGGCCCGCGCCGTTTCGCGCATCAAACCCATTGTTGCCATGAAATCCGGAAGAGCAGGCGGCGGCGATCGCTTCGAAGCATCGCAAAAATTCGCAATCATAAGTGAGGATGATATCTATGGCGCGGCTTTCAAATGTGCCGGTATTGAACGCGTAAACACCTTCGCAGAGCTTTTCGATTGTGCTGAGCTGTTGGCCAAGCAGCCGCGTCATTCCGCCTCCAGGCTTGTGATCGTCACCAATGGACGGGGGCCGGGCATGATGGCCGCAGATGCCCTTGCCGATCATGGAGTTGAACTGCCACCTCTTAGCTCTGAGGTCATCAGGAGCCTGAGCGCCATCCTTCCCCCTTCCTGGACCGGAAGGAATCCGGTGGACTTAGGGGCGGACGCATCGCCGCAAAGATACGCGAGAGCGGTTGAAATCTGCCTTGCAGCACCTGAGATCAAGGCCCTCTTGATTATTCTGGTTCCCAATGCCGCCGCCGTTGCCACCGCCGTTGCCGAATCACTGCTCGAGATTTTGCGCGGCAGGAGGATTCCGGTCTACACCGTGTGGCTGGGGGCAGCGGAGGCGGAGCGAGGCCGGCAGATTCTAAACCGGTCGGGCCTTCCAACTTTCGAAACCCCTGAACGCGCGATCAAAGCCTTCCTGCACATGGGTTCCTATGAACACAATCTGAAAATGCTCCAAGAGATTCCGGAAAAACTTCCACGGGGCATGGAATTCAATGCGAACGCTGCGCGGACGATTATTCAAAGGGCCATTGAAGGCGGAGTGAGATTGCTCAATGATGAAGATTCCAAAGCTTTGCTGACCGCTTATGGGATTCCGGCCGGGGAGGGCGTGACGGGAACTCCGGGTTATGAGCTGATGCTCGGCGTCAGAAGAGACCCTGGTTTTGGCCCGGTTCTTCTGTGCGGCGTCGGGGGCATGGTGGGGAAAATCTTCAGAGACTGCGCTCTGGCTCTTCCCCCCTTGAACCGCGTTCACGCCCGGCAGCTTATTGAGGCGAGCCGGGCGTACCAGCTCCTGAAGGGAAACCAGGATCAGCTGCCGGCACTCCTACTGCTGATCGAGGAGATCCTCATCCGTCTCTCACAACTCGTCACCGACTTACCAGAGGTGGTTGAGCTTGAAATCAATCCGTTGATCCTGCATGCACATGGCGCCGCCGCCATGAGCGCCAGGGTGGCGGTTGAACCGGCCGACGTTGCCGCTCCGCAGCATCTTGTAATCAGCTCATATCCCAGCCAATACGAAATGGAAACCGTCACCAGGGGAGGAATGGAGATTTTCCTCCGCCCCATCAAGCCGGAGGATGCTCCGCTTTTGGTGGAGTTCTTTCATTCGTTGTCTCCAACCAGCGTATACTATCGGTTCTTTACCCCACTCCCGGAACTTCCCCTCAGTATGCTCACAAGGTTTACGCAGATTGATTACGACCGGGATATCGTCGTGGTGGCAATCAAACAGACCTCGGGTGGGGAAAGGATCCTGGGAGTGGTCCGGCTCATGAGCGACCCGGATGTCACCAGTGCGGAATTTGCCATTACTGTTGGTGATGACTGGCAGAAAAAGGGCGTCGGGGCTGCTTTGCTTGAGCACTCAATCCATATCGCCAAAGAGCGAGGTGTTCAGTTCATTTGGGGCATAGTCTTACCAGAAAACAAAGGCATGCTGGCGCTTGCCCGCAGCCATGGCTTTATTGTCAAGAGGATTGGCGGCAGCAAAGATTATGAAGTGAGAATCGACCTCCCTGGCCCAAGGCAAGTGACATCTTGAGGAAACTGAAAGGGAGAGAGTATGGCAAGTTCCGTAAAGAAGATTTTGACATCTGTGGCTGCAAACCAGCATGATAAGCACCAAAGAGATGCATGGTTGCGCAAGAAGTCCGGGACAAAGCCAAGAGGTTTGCTGCTGCGCTTAGATCACGCGGCGTGCATTTACGCCTCCGCGCTAAAATCCTCCCCGGCCCCCCTTTTAGGAAGGGGGGGAGCTCGATTTCCTTGCCAGAGGCCGCTCCGGACCGGATCCGTGGACGAAAACGTTCCGGCTACACGGCTCTGGTCATAGACAGGCCAAGGAGAGCGTGGAGAACAGATTCTTCCGGCTAAAGCCTGTAAAAGGATCTTCCGCCTAAAGGCGGTAAAAGGAATGACCAGATTATGACCAGATTATGAGCAGATTATGACCAGATTATGAGCAGATTATGACCAGATTATGCCTCCTTTCCGAACAGAAACCTCGCGGGGTGTGGAATTTGTCTCGGTGTTTCCGGATGGACACTAACTGAGGTGGCCGCATTGTGGGTGATTACGGAATCCGAGCGTTTGGCCAACCTCTGGAAATGCTCTCAACTCAGCAGAGGAAGCAATGATGAACAGAGCTTTACTTGCCTTGTTGATGTGGTGTGCAGTGTTGGCGGTTGTTCTGCCGGTCCATCGAGCGATGGCGGGCACAGAAACCATAGTGACAGCCGCGCAGGTCAATGGCACATGGCAGAACAAGAATGGCACGTTCAAAATCCTGGCCCTGGGCAAGCAGCGGCTCCAGGTCTCGTTTTCAGGTATCTACAGATACAACACGCCCGCTGGTCCTTCGGCTAACGAAGGAGAAGGCAGCGGCATTGCTTTCATCGAGGGTGACACTGCGACCTTTAAGCCCGAAGATGCTGAGGATGAATGCGTGATTACGATGAAATTCACAAAGGACAAGCTCACCGTCACTCAAGAGGGCATCTGCGGATTCGGCTTCCGTGTCACTGCCGCCGGGATTTATCGAAAGGTGAGCAGTCGTAGATAGAAAATAACTTCAAAGCGCCTGCCCTTACCATCAATCCGGAATGATAGGGTGCTTCTCGAAGCATAATATTAGCCGGGCTCCGCAAGCCATCTCGTCAGGCGATACGAAAGGATCGAGATCCGGCTTATCTTTTGCCGTTCATTATCGTCGCTCTTTACCCAACAGTTGCCAACTTTGCATGAAACGGCAGCCGGTCCGAACCGCAGTTAATGTTCTATCTGACTTTCGTTTCAATGGCAGTGATATGGTCAATAGCGACCAGAGCATCATAAAACTCTTTCTGGCTTAGTTTGGCAAGGTGCAGGAGGTTGCCTTTAACATCACTCACTATGCCAGTAATTGTCTGGCCTGATGATAAAGTGAGTGTTACGCTCTTGCCTTTGAGTGCAGCCAGATTCTCCATCATGGATGTATTTACATCAAAGCCGGCAGCTTCCTTTATCCCTTCTTCACTGGCTGAAAAGCTTCGTGGTGCTATAAATGAGTTTACTCCAAAGATCATAAGAAGAGCTATAACTGTTACCATTATATTCTTTCTGTTAAGTTTTTTCATGATTATCCATCTCCTGTTCCATCTTAAAGGTTTTCTGTTTGGTCCTGTTTCTGCGCGCCTTGAACCCTTCGATTTGGGCAGCCGCAATCCTGAAGCAAGTATCTGAACTGTACAGGAGTGCGCGCCTGGTCCGACCCTGTTTGATAATTGCAGACGTGTTGTGAGAAGGACCGAAGGCTCGTCCCGGTTATGGAAAGCGCAAAGCCACGATCCAGCAGGCATCCTGCACTTTTTTGACCTTGACGCCCAGCCGAGCCTGTTTTCGTTCCAGGTGCAGCCAGGCAGCTACGGAGTCATCACGGACACCACTTTGCCCTGCATGTCAAAAGTCACCCATCCGTTTTTCTCAGCGTTCTGTGCCCGAATCTCGATGGTGACATTCGGGTTGACGGGCTGCATCTTCGGCTGTTTAGTAATGGTAATGCGTTCGATTTTGCCATCGGTGATTTTCAAGCGCTCAAGGGTGGCTTTCTCCAACTGCGCCATCATCGGAGAAAGGGCGGCTTCAATTTCGTCGAGATCTAAGAATGACTCAGCTTTAAGACCGCGGTAGAAGGGTGTCATGTCCGTACCGGGTAAGACGGCGAAGTGGTCCTCGTCATACAGGAAGTCGCGAAGGCGGCCGGGCTGTTTTGGGTTGGGGGCCGTGATTAGAGCGCGGTGTTCATAGAGACACAACTCGATGAGCTTCGCATGGGGTCCGAAAGTTTTCTTAATGCCGAGGATGGCTTTCGCGGCGCCATCAGGTTCGAACATGCTCAAGTGGACTTGCCGGCTTTTGGGCAGTTTTACTTGAATGACGGCACCCCTGGGATCGAACTCCACTTCGCCGTTCTCGCCCTCGTCATCCCGGATTTCGACCGTCCAACGCAGTGGCTGCGCGCTGCCCCCGAAGGCCGGTTTGTTCAGAGTGACCTGGTATAAGCGGCCTTTGGGGATCTCGAGCTTTAGGCTGGCCTGCTTGAGGATCTCGGGGATGCACGACCAGTCAACATCATCGACAGCGAAGAACCGGTCATCGGGAAGCTGCTTCGCGCCGGGTCCGCCGCCGAATGCATCCAGTCCCATCATGACACCGTTGAGGTTGGCTGTAAAGCTCATCAGCCTTTTCGGCTTCTGCGGATCGCGGGCATCGAAGCCCAGGAAGTTCTTGTTCAGGTGAAGCTTCAAAATGCCCGGGGTGCTGCCGAAGACCTCGCGCATCATGCCGATGATATGTTGGACCTCCTTGACATCGGCAAAGAGGTTGAGGTTCTTCGCGCGGTTGGTGCCGTCGAGATTGAGACGGTTTATGTGCCCTTTGGCATCGGCGTAAGCATTAGCGTATTCACGGTCGCTCTTCACATGGATTTCCCACTCGACGTCGCCACAATGGGCAGATGGTATAAGGAAGAGATGCCGCTGGATATGAATCGCCGCTACCGCACCACCTTCCAGGGCGGTGAGATTCAAGGCAGACTTTGATGTTTCTGCGACACCTGCTATGTTCACATCGCTGAGGTCAAAAAGGTTTTCCTCGAGGTTTTCGTTGATAAGAGTGAGCTGCACCGGCTTGGGGCCGGTGCGTTCCACGTAATGGATGTAGCCCTTGAACGTATACTCATACACATACTTATGTTCGAGACCGTATTCGTCTATATGGGAGGGTTGCGCCGGGTCCTGCACCCGAACGAATAGAGAAAGCGGCGTGATATCCACATTCAGCACCCTGGCAGGGTGCCCGATTTTTTTGGAGAGCTCCGTCATCGCGTCCTGCGCGGCCGTGCCTTCAAGGAGATTGACCTGCTTTTCACCTCCACCACAGCCGCTCAGCAGCACCATGGTTACGAGAAGCAATGCCGATGCCCCTTTGCCAAATATTCCAGCCGTCAGGCGGAGGCTTGAACGAGCCGAGGATATAGCTTTCATGGATAGCGTCAAGGCGCGTACATCCTGATGCGGGGGCGGTATGGATTGGCATTCGGCTTTTTTGATTGGCGCCGGAAGGGCCGAAGAGATGGCGGACATTTTTTCTTCCAGTTCTGTTGAATGGCCGGTTTAGTCCCCGTTGAAACCATGAATCAAATCGCTGTCTGTCCCCCGTTCCAAAACCGGGATTTTTAGGACTCATCACCGGGTGCGGTAATCTGTTTGGTAATCTGTTTGCTTCAATTGGCGGCGATCTTATCGTCAGGTGATGTGTAAATCACTACCGTATATAGAATATCATATCTTGCGGGCGAAAGGTCAATGCCTTTGGAAACAAGTTGCGCTTGCATATTGGTCTCATTTTAATGCCCATCAATTGAAAAAGTGGTCCTGGGAACTCAAACCGGCATTGAGCAGAGTGGCTATAAACCGGGTATCAAACCTGGCACAGATCAAGATGGGATCGGAACTCTTATAACCATGCATGAATATCTGATCCTGGCTCCTTGTCGGCTTCGATTAGATTTTGTATAGCGTCCTTTCTCTTGCGTTTTTGATTCGTATATGGGAAGGCTCTATTGGCCTACAAGGTGTCTTGAGATGTTTTTAGAGCTATGGACGAACCCAAAATGCCCATCGAGATTCGTTGGTGGTCAGGTTGATGCAAAAACATATCGCGCATTATCTGAGTGGAAGTCCGCGTGGAAGCTGATGATGCCACGGAATTAACCCGCCGGGATAAGGCCTCCCGCTTCCGCCCCGTCTCTGGTCATAGACAGGTCAGGGAAAGCGTCGAGAATGAGCGGTCGGCCTTCGCGCTACGCTATCAGGACTGAACTACGCTTCGCTCCCTGAGTGCTGAGGACTGAGGACTGAGAGTGAAACCCTGACACCATTGTCATTTTACTTTTTGGAAGCGCCTCACATTTGGCTTGCCTCCAAACGCACCACACTTTCTATCTGCTCTGCCTGCATGGCTGCGCGGAAAGAGCCGATTCTTTTTTTTGAACAGGGTATTATATAAGTCTATTATACGAGGAGGATTTTATGTGGGCGAAACTGGTATCTTTATTCATGGTGCTGTTCATGGTGTTTGCATATTCTAATCCATCTTCCTGCAAGACGGGCGATGAAGGCCGTGATAAGACGTCCGGCGTAAAGGAATATCAGTCTTTGGCAAGTGAAAGAAAGTCTGGGGACTACAGGATCAAAGTTGACCTGTCCGGGCAGGTCCTCACCATGGATATCCCCAAAAGGGTCAGTCCTGGAGTCGGTGGTGCGGACAGACTCTATCCAACGCCGGGAGATCTTCACCCGACAAACGAAGGTGGCGCTCGGGATGAGGGGAGCGTTGACTTTGTTTCCGCATCGATTCTGTCGGCCAAGGCCAAACAGTTTGACGACGGGCTTTATGCGGCCGCTGAGATAGCCATGCAGGAAGGGCTGCCCGGCGTTTTGGGAAAGAAAATGTTTCTGTCGGCCCTTTTGGGCGCCCTTAAGGACCTCGGTGATCCCTCCATCTCTCAGCAGGAAGAAGAATGGTCGAGGGCTTTTATTGCTGCGGCATCCTCGCTGGGAGGGCAGGACTTAGGCGAGGATGCAAAGGTTACAGAGTTAAGCCAAAAAATAAAGGAGGTCTTCCTGCAAGACCCTCTTCGCTCCAAGCCAATAGGCTTTTACACATGGAATGACGAACTCGGCAAGATATTCCGGCAGGATCGCCTCCTGCAAACCAAGCTTGAGAAGAGCGCCGCACTTGTGCTGGCCATAAAAAAGAAAGCCGGACAGACAAAAGATTTCTATTTCAAGTACCTGGGATTTATTGAAAAAATGACCAACCCGTTCCCATCGGATGTTACGGATTTGAGGGCTTGCATCAAGGACCCTCTTACTACTTGTGGGACTGGGGAACCAAAAAAAACGGTCGTATTCTTTCCACCATCAAGATCTTATGAAACAGACCTTGTCAAAAAACTCTACGGCAATAAACCCATCCCCGACAGTTTCAATCTTGCAGAGAAACTGATCGAGGAAATCAAGGCAGGAAGGATCAATCTAACGCCCAGGAAAAACTCCGGCTGGTATGACTACCAGACGTATTCCCTGGAAAGCCTTATTCTCCCGGAGAAGTCCCCTGAGGGCAAAAAGCTTGAGTTTACCGAAAGTTACATGAAAGAGTTGGAGGAGTTGTTTAAATCTCTTCTGGCCCTCACAAGAGAAACCCACATCAAGCAACTGGAAATTCCTCGGATGGCCACTGCTGCACGTCGGAAAGAGCCGGATGAGCCGAAGATACGTATAGATATTTACCCGGAGCTCTCTCTAGAGCCGCTGGCAACCTACTATCTGAGAAGGGCCCGCTCTTATAATTTCATCCATAGCGTGCTGAAAGATGTGCTGGGGGAAAACAATCTTTCAAAGATACACCGCTTGACGGCATCGGGACCTGTCGAGAAGGACCTCTCCCTGGAACTGAAGGAAATGGAAGCGCTCTTTTATGGGGCGGCTTTAATCGTTGCAAATGAAACCGGCTGCGCTTTGCAGATAACAAACAGAGACGGATCGGGCAATGGCGTGAAGCAGGACATCGAATTTGCCCGTCTTTGGATGGATCATCTTTCCGACGATCCGGATGTTTCACGCGATACCAGAATGATGGTGCCCGTCTTCTACGATATCCAGAAACAGATGACAAAAGTTTGGGTTGTTTTAGGATACGAACAGAAATCTGCCAAAGTGGGGTTCAAGTCGACTCCGCAAATTACGGTCTTTGACGGCAGCGGGAAGAAGATTGATGCCTCAAGACTCGACGTACATTACAACAACCAGGTACACTCCCTGTGGTACCCTGTTTTTGCAGAGATTTACGTAAAAAACATTCTGGATAGAGATGAGTTCAGGAAGCTTTGCGACAAGTACGCCACGAGGCCGGAGATTCTAAAGGCGCTCCAACAATAGTTCATAAACCCAGTGAAAAGTGAATAGTGATATGAACGCAGGAACGATAAGAGGCGAAATGATAAATCCGCCGCCACACGGCCACTGGAGTTAAGTTAAATTACCTATTACAATAGAACGTTATGGGGTATTTATTGCTTTGTACAATGTGGATTCACCGTATTTTGCCATTCTCTTGGGAAAGTCAGGGGTTCAACAGTTAACCGTGCAATTTCTTGTCAGTCCCTGTCGGGTCCGACTGGGGAGGCAGTTATGAGACGGCTGTTTGCTTTTTTGTTGCTAGCAACAACTTTTGCAGGATTCGCTCGTAGTGCGGATGCGCAGGATTGTTTAGCAGAGGTGTGGAAGGGAACGGTCGGTGCTGTCCCCATAATGATGGAATTCACCTTCAATGGTGAAGACGCCGCATTGGTCGGCCGTTATTACTACCGTGCAAGTCTTGTCGATCTCCTGCTGATGCCTGACGAAGCAAAGCCCGGTCGATGGAAGGAACTCGATCCCAAAGGAACGGTTACCGGCTATCTCACGCTGAACTGTAAAGAGAACGCCTTGTCGGGCACCTGGTCTTCGCCCGACGGATCCAAGACACTTCCGATCAGCGCTGAGGTCCAACCAGGTGACTCATTTTCTAAGCAGCGCCTGGATAGTCTCAAACCGACCGTAACTAAACGCGACTCAATCGGGAAATTAAGTTATGAGCTTTTCACGGCACAAGGTTTTGATGCCGTGACAGGACTGCGCCTGATGGGAGAGAGCAAAGTCGTGGCCGACATCAATAGCGCTCTCATGAAACGTTTCACGGACACACTCGATGAAGCGATCGAATGTATGGCATTGGGCCGATGGCGAAGAGGCCAGGACCACGGATACGAGTACAAATGCGATATGAGCATGATCGCCTGGAACAAGGCCTTCGTGGTCATCGGTGAGAGCTGCTCGCAATATTGCGGTGGGATACACCCCTTATACGGCTCGGGGGCGACGACATACAGCCTCCAGACCGGTAAAGCCGAAGACGTATCACAATGGCTGATTGATCGGTACAGGAAGAACATTCCGAAAGATTCTCCGCTCGGAAAAATCATCATGGAGCTCTATCAGGAAGACGAACAGGAAGACGAATGTGCCGATTCCATTGAGTTGTCGGGCGAAGGCGTCTGGCCGACGTCCGAGGGAATCACATTTCGGCCGACGGCGCCATATGTTTATACCGCATGTATCGAGGATATCACTGTCCCCTACAAGAGCATGTCCCCTTACCTTTCGCCTCTGGGAAAGGCGAATGTTCAGGCGTTCCAAAGCCGCTGATTCAGCCCGCCGGATCGGCGGCAGAGCAGACGCGGATGAATGCGCCGTGATGTTGCCGGCAAGAAAGCCGGCTTTCGGCCGGACCATCCCCAAGGGTTCCGCTGCTCTTTCAATTTACTAGTAATCATTAACTCGGCAACTCCGCCGTTCTGTGACATAGTCTCAGGTGAAGAGTTAAGGGTGAAGAGGTTGGGCTGATGAAGTTGTATAAAACCCACTTTAACCGGGGAGCTGCTCATGTCCAAAAGCATCTTGTGTTTCCTGTTTATGATTTTGGCTGCTTCCAGTGTGGCCTATGCAGGCGTATTCGATATCGAGGAGATCAAGGTCGCGCCGTCACCGGCGCAGGAGAAATATCTCCAGCTCAAGCATACTGAAAAGGTCCTGGATTTTGACGTGGCAAAAGACGGCCCCGAGACCGCAATATTGATAGAGAATCAAACCGGGGGCAGCAAAGTTGTTTTCTGGAACCCGGGGGCCCCGGAAATCACTGAAGCGTGGGCCGTGCCCAAAGGGTTCTCGCCGCGCGCTCTGGCGTGGCACCCGGCCGCAAAGAGCTTTTTCCTTGCCGGAAGACAGGGAAGCGAACATGTTATTTTACGTGTAGATAAGGGCATTAGTGGATGGGGATCGAAGCTTATTTACAAAACCGCCGGCGAAATCCGGCGATTGGTCCCGGCACCCAGGCCATTTGAGATAGAAACCGGTATTAGCGGAGATGAATCTCAAATCACAAAGGCCTACCGGATCTTTTTCGGCGTCAAGAACCCGGATGGGACTTACTCAATAAAATCGGTAACTGAAGACGGAAAGCGCGAATATCAGGCGGTTGGCCCCAAAAAAGGGTTTACAACCTTTAAGGGCGCCGATGAGCAGCCGAGCCGCATCGAGGCCCTTTCTGCGCTACCCGTGGCGTTTCACCCGGCAGGACATATCCTGCTGTGGGAGGATGAAAAGGGCGGTTTCCAGTATGCCCTTTATGATCGCGACCATTGGGGAAAAAGCATAAAACTGTCCTACCCCGAGGTTTCCGGGGGGACATTGACACCAACCCCCAACGGCCTGGCGCTGATCCATTGGCGCCCCGGCTCCGGGGGTGTCACCATCATCAGCCGGCACGGCAGTAAAAGGGACCTGCTGGCTTCCGAATACAGCTTGCTTTCCACTCCATCATCGGTCCCCGACGGCAGAGGGATCATAGGTCTGATCAACAAAGGCAAAGATCCCGCTCTGGTCTACCTGCCCCTGCCGATTCCCCTGGCGGACGTCGCCAATGCCTGGATGTTTGCTGACGAACAGGAAGATGAGCAACTGTTGAACAAGAATGGAGGACTCTTACGGGACCTTCCAGATGACCAGCTCTACTCCATGTACGAATCTGAGGCCTACTATTGCGGGGCATACGATCAATCAACTCCCACACGGCCCTATCTTGTGACTACGGACGTTTTCTGGGAACTCCTTGGTGCTGCTTACGAAGGCATGTTCATCATAGAGGAGAGGCGGGTGGCCATCCCTGCTTTCTGGGAATTCGTCCAGGAGGCGGAGCGGTATCTGCGGCAGGCAAAACCTGATTCCCCCTGGGCACAAGTCTTCTCGATCCTTGCAAATATGGGCAAAGCGGCCAGCGACAATGAGAATGTGGCATCTGAACTGCTGCGCATTCAAAAAGCCGGCGGCAGGGAGTTTTCCCCGGTTTTAGGAGAAGAAGCGGACTATGGCGAGTTAGCACCCAGGGGTCATTACAATTCAAGTGAAGCTATGAAAACCTATTTCAAGGCATTCAAGTACCTGACCGTGCTGGCGGCAGAGGCAAAGGCCCTGCCGCCCGACGATCTGGGGAAAATGCCCCCTGAAGTAATAGCCAGGGCGCACGCCTGGGCAGCATCCTACAATTTCTTCATCGCCCCTTCACGATCTCCCGTTTTCTGTGAAGACAAGATGGAGCCGCCCCCTTACGCAAAACACCCACTGAAGCGAGTGGGGCTCTTTCCACTTTCATGGGGAGTCGACAATGAGGTGCTGCTCTCGACGGTATTCCATGAGGACTGGCCCGTGGCCGAACAGGTCAAGGGCCCTTCCGGACCGCGGCTGATACCCTCGGGTTTGGACATCGCCTCGGCGCTTGGCAGCGGATTTGCCACGGCGCTCCTTTCCACAGAAATTGAAACGTATCCTGCTTTGCGCAAGGTCCTCGAAGACCTCCGGATACGACTGTCTGAGACCGGGAAGGGCGCCGGGAATGATGCGAACATCTATAACAGCTGGATTGCCGCCCTCGCCCTTCAATGGGCGGATGACGCGGAGCCTCCGGGCGCAAGCCGGGAACAGGAGCTGTGGCATGCCAAGAGATTGCAGACAGGGCTGGCGACGTGGGCGACTCTGCGCCACGCAACGGTCCTGGTTAATGAAAGGACCGGAGCAGAGTGTGGAGAAGCGGCGTTCGAGCCTATTCTTTTGACGCCCCCCAGAGGTTATGTCGAGCCTGACCCCAGGACGTTTGACGCGATTGGGGCGCTTTTTCAGTCAATGGAGCAGCAGGTGAAATTGTGGGCCCCCTCGTCAAAAGATACAATCCAGGTTACTGCCGAGGGAGTGGAGCGGGAAGCCGTCAAGGAAGGCGTTATTCGCAGGCTGTCCGAAACAGCGGCAAAGGCCAGGCTCTTTAAGACGATCGCCGAAAAGGAGATCAAAGGGGAACCGCTTTCCAACCAGGAGTATGAAGAGATTCTGCTCATTGGCGGGATAGCCGAACATCATTTTCTCATCTTTAAGAGTCTGGCCAGTGAGCAACTTGCTTTATCCACTCCCGATCCTATGCCCAAAATTGCTGATGTGGCGGGCGGCGGACCGGCAAATGTCCCGTTTTTAATGGCGGCGGTTGGCAGGCCGATGGAATGGGATCACATTGCGCCTTATTTTGGGCGAAGGCAGATTGCTAAAGGGGCGGTATATTCGTACTATGAATTCACCTCGGAGCGGCTCATAAACGATCAAGAGTGGCTAGGGTTGCTTCCGTCCGCGAAACATCCCAAATGGATCTCACCTTTCGTGTCCGGGAGTTCGCCTGCATGTCCCCCGCAAAATCCATTTTGATGCTGCTGCTGGTCGCCGCCGCTGCCCCGTTTTTGCTTGTGGCTTTTACTCACGGGGCTTTTCATGGAGGCGAAGATTCGCAAACCGAGGTGCGATTGTTATTTGCAGGAGACATACTTCTGTCGCGCGGAGTGGAGCGCGAGCTGATCCACAATCCACAATCCTTCAGCCGGGCGCTGCAATCCACTCTATCAGGCGCCGACTGGGCGATCGGAAACCTGGAAGGGGCCGTCGGCTCGCCTGATGATTGCGCGGAATCAGCAGGGCAAAGTCCGTGCTTTGCCATTCGCGATGAGTTTATCCCTTTGCTTCGCGAGGCCGGATTCAAGGCAATGGGCCTGGCAAACAACCACAGCTCAGACCTCGGGCAAACGGGGATCAGAGCCACCCGCAGGCTTCTGGCGCAAAATGATATGCAGGCCCTTACTTATGAGGAATCTCCTCACTTTATCCGCACTGCCGGCCACACTATCGGTCTTATCAGCCTCTCAATGATTCCAGGCAGGGGCCAAGGCGCCGTAGACGTCCCCGGAATCGGTCTGCGGCAGAAGCTTCGTGTGGCAAGAAGCCTCTCAAACCTGGTGGTCGTCTATATTCACTGGGGAAGCGAATTTCTAGACTGGCCCGAGAGAAAACAGCGCCAGGCCGCCGATTGGTTCATAAATAACGGTGCCGATATCATCGTGGGCCATCATCCTCATCTGGTCCAAAAGCCCGAATGTCTTCACGGCAAACCCGTCTTTTATTCGCTCGGGAACCTTGTTTTCGATCAAAAGTATCCGTCCACAAAGGAAGGCCTGCTGGCAGACTGCCGCATCAGCGGCGGGACTGTCTCATGCACCGGCCTTCCAACCCGGACTCCCGCCGGGTCTATACTGCCGGCCATAGGCGGAGCAGACACCGATGCTGAAAAGGTCTACTCCGGATGCGTTTTCAGGCTTTCACCCGGCCTGATGGTAAGCGGCATCACGCTAAGACCCGAAAACAGCTCGAAAGGGGGCAATCCATCCGGGTTTTTGCTGGAGGCCGTTCATGAAGGGAAGGTCCTTTGGAAGACCGGTCATGCAAAAATAGTTTCCATTGAACCGATGAAAGTGGGCGGGCCACAACCGGCTGAATATCTTTTTACACTCGAACGTCATTTTTCGCCGATGGACGGCGAGGAAGGTTTGCGTCCATGCGTCTATGAAGCGCGACCGGACAGTCTTGTCCCTAAATGGAGAGGGACCGCTCTTGCATGGCCGCTCCTCGATGCCGCCTTCCTGCCCGGTGCGGGTGGGATTTTATGCGCCGAGCACCGGGGGGATTCTTTCATAGCCCTCGAGCCCGAATCGAAAGAAACGCGCATTGCCGCTTACCGTTGGAAGGGGTTCGGTTTCTCCGGGATTAATGATACGGAGGTTATCAGGAGCTGCCGGGACTTTTTCCAGCAAACCGAACTTTGATTTGATTAGTACGCATTGCTGCTGTACTCTCTCGCGTGGCATCAACCTACCCCATCGCGTCACCGATGTCCTGTGCCCCTTTAGGATAAAGGGGCACAGGCTCACCGATTATTCTGCTGGGTTTGTAAACCGTATTATCGCCCTATTCAAGCGTGATTCTCACGCCCTGAGCTCCCAGTGTAAAGTCGACTCCCTCGTTGGTTGAGACGAGATCCATCACGACCCCCTTCTCGTTTTGCATGGTCTTGGATCCAGCGCCCCCGCCTACCGTCAGCCCGACGGCTAAGGCTCCGTAGTTCCCGGCAAAGTCGGCCACATTCTTGAGATTGAACACCCTACCCTGAGCTTTCGCATTCTGAATGCCTACGCTTCCCACGCTCAGCCCATCGATTTTGAATTTGTACTCCTTTCCATTATACATCAGAACGCCGCTGCCCCAGTTCACGCCGACACCAGCCGCCACGGACCCGGCTGTCAGTTGGACGGTTGCGTCCCAAGGTAATTTTCCCTCCGCTGAAAACACCAGCTCAGGAGAAAAAGCAAAAAAACTTACAGCCAGCAAACAAATTGCAGTCAAAACTCTTGAGCGTTTCATCTCCGATTCTCCTTTTTTGTGTTTGACGCATAAACTCAAACTTATCCAGAACGGACGTTACAAAAAGCTTAATCATCGTTTGGATAAATTGACACCCCTGAACCATGGAAACCCCTTAAAATATTAACACTTTTTACCAATTGCTCTTATTTTTCATAGAGGTCCTCGTTAACGGAACGGGCTGCAACAACTCAAAGACTATGAGGTGATCAATGAGACCAATTGCCACTGGCGCAAAACTTATCGGATTGATTCTCTCCGTTTTGGTGACCACGAGCGGCGCTATAATTGGGGGAGTCATGCTGGATCGGCTGGTCTTGGCAGATTTTGTTCCTTTGCAAAATGTGCAAAAGGCGGCTGAACCCGATTTCAAACTCATGTCCGAAGCGTGGGGCATCATTTCAAAAAAGTATGTCGATCGCCAGGCAGTACAGCCTCAAAACCTTACTTATGGAGCGATTTCCGGCATGGTTAACGCTTTGGGGGATACTGGGCACAGCACCTTTTTGAGCCCTGAGATGCTGGGTATCGAGTCTCATTTCTTACAGGGCAATTTCAGTGGCATTGGGGCACAAGTCAAAATCAAGGAAGGCCATATCGTAATCCTGGCGCCTGGAATTCCTTTGGTTGTGCTTGTTAAAGGTGGTTCCGCCAGCAGTTCGGAAATTGTTGCTGGAGCCCTAAAGGACGCACATCGGGCCAGACTGGTCGGGGAAAAGACTTTCGGCGCCGGAACAGTGCTGCAGGAATTCGGTCTTTCAGACGGCTCTGCCATGCTCCTTGCCATAGCAGAATGGATCACTCCCGCTGGACACGTCATCTGGCACAAAGGCGTAACGCCCGACGTGGAAGTTAGCTTGCCGGTTGCTGCCATTCCGCTCTACCCCGACAGGGAGAAGGGTATGAACTTGGCTCAATTCAAGGCCAGTGGGGACACCCAGTTGCTCAGAGCTTTGGACCTGCTTGAGCATAATGAAAACGGATAATAGACCCAACAAGGATTTTCACCTTTGGTCGGCCGATGTTCTTGCTTCCATATAGTGTCACCGGATTTCCACAGAATTGTCACACGATTGTAACATTTCTCGTCTATTTTTCTCCCGCCAGCACGTTGAAGACTCAAAATCGAAGTGCAGAAAAACTGCCCGCAGTTTTGAGGATCAGTCAACTACAACAGGAGAGCCAAAATGAAAGTGTGTTCTGCGCGCAATTTCTTCGCGTCAGCAGCCCTGCTGCTTTGCCTTTTTGTGGCGACCGCAGCCTTTGCAGCCGAAATTACCGGGGCGGGGGCAACTTTTCCATATCCCGTTTACTCCAAATGGGCCGAGGCCTACAAGGCCAAGACAGGAGTGGGCCTCAATTATCAGCCCATTGGTTCAGGCGGCGGCATCAAGCAGATAGAGGCCAAAACCGTCGATTTCGGCGCCTCAGATATGCCGTTGACAGTGGAGGAACTTGCAAAGAACGGTCTTCAACAGTTTCCCACTGTGATGGGGGGGGTAGTACTCGGCATCAACATTGAGGGAATTAAAAGCGGCGATATGAAGCTCGACGGCAAAGTCCTGGCTGATATATACCTTGGCAACATCAAAAAGTGGACCGATCCGGCTATTGCCAAATTGAATCCGGGCTTAAAGCTCCCCAACGAAGAGATTACAGTCATCCACAGGTCTGACGGGTCCGGCACGACTTTCATCTTTACGAACTACCTTTGCAAGATGAGCAGCGCATGGAAGGAAAAGGTCGGCAACAGCGTTTCGGTCTCCTGGCCTGTCGGGGTTGGAGGCAAAGGCAATGCAGGCGTTGCCAGCTACATTCAGCAGGAGAAAAATTCCATCGGCTACGTCGAGTATGCTTACGCTCTGGAGAATAAAATACCCTTCACTCTGATGCAGAATCGAGAGGGCCGGTTTCTCGAACCCAGTAACTCGACCTTCCAGGCGGCAGCCGCCGGTGCAGAATGGCAAGAGGCCCCCGGTTTCTATATGATACTGACCGATCAGCCCGGGCCACAAAGTTGGCCGATCGCCGGCGCCACCTTCATCCTGATGCACAAGGTGCAGGATAATCCAGGCCAGGCGCAGGAAGTCTTCAAATTTTTCTCCTGGGCTTACGCCAATGGGGGCAAGATGGCCGAGGATCTCGTTTATGTGCCGATGCCGGCAAGTGTCGTGAAACTGATCGAGAATTCGTGGAAACAGATAAAGACGACAAGCGGGGCGCCTGTATGGAATGACGGTTTAGCCTCAGGCAAGTAGGGGCGGGATTTCCTCGTAACAGTATTTACTATCTGTGTGGTTATAATTAACATCTTACTCCGGCAAAGGGGGCTGGGCTTCCTTTGTCTATTCATTGGAAGCATTCAGCGATGGCCAATGGAAGCGAGGTCTTAGCCCATGTCAAGGCAGATTTCCGACGTGCGCCTTAGTGTGCATTTTTTGGCGGATCTGCTCTTCAAGAATATCACCAGGTTTTTTGCATTTCTGGTTCTTCTCCTTCTGGCAGGCATATCCGTTTCGCTATTCATCGGAAGTCTGCCCGCTATCAGGCAGTTCGGCTTCGGTTTTATCGCCAATCCTGCGTGGAATCCCGTAACCGAAGAGTTTGGCGGGTTGGTCCCAATCTTCGGAACAATCGTAACATCGGCCATTGCACTCCTGATCGCGGTGCCCGTAAGTTTCGGCATTGCCTTGTTTCTTACGGAAATGTGTCCCCCGTGGCTCAAGAGACCTGTGGGAACAGCCATTGAACTTCTCGCCGGCATTCCGAGCATCATTTACGGCATGTGGGGACTGTTCGTCTTCGCGCCCCTGTTTCGTGACTACGCAGAACCCTGGATAAATTCCCACCTGGGCGTTCTGCCTTTGATTGGATATCTTTTTCACGGGCCGCCCATGGGCATAGGAATGCTGACTGCGGGACTGATCCTGTCGATTATGGTGATTCCGTTCATCGCGTCGGTCATGCGGGATGTGTTCGAAGTGGTTCCCCCTCTATTGAAAGAGTCTGCTTACGGGCTCGGGGCCACCACCTGGGAAGTGGTCCGGAACATCACTTTGCCCTATACGAAAATCGGCGTGGTGGGCGGCATCATGCTCGGCCTGGGGCGGGCGCTCGGTGAGACGATGGCCGTAACCTTCGTGATCGGCAACGCCCATGAACTGCACGCCTCGCTTCTCATGCCGGGAAACAGCATCGCCTCGACCCTGGCAAACGAGTTCACAGAGGCGATCGGGGAGCTTTATACTTCCTCGCTGATCGAGCTGGGGCTATTACTTTTCGTCATCACCTTCATTGTGCTCGCGCTTGCCAAACTTCTGCTGATCCGGCTCTCGAGACTCGAGGGTAAACTGTATTGAGCGGAGGAGAATGGACTATGGTTTCGCTCCATACCCGACGGCATCTGATTAATTTTCTGAGCCAGATAGGCGCGATGCTCACCGTTTGCTTTGGCCTGTTCTGGCTGGGTTGGATTCTGCTGACGCTGCTGCAATATGGAATTCCAGGGCTGAAGCTCAGCGTTTTTACCCAGATGACCCCTCCTCCGGGGAGCCAGGGAGGATTGCTCAATGCAATCGCAGGCAGTTTTTCCATGGTAATGTTATCAACGCTGATTGCGACCCCAATTGGAATTCTTGCCGGGACTTACATGGCGGAGTACGGACAAACGGGCTGGCTATCGCCTGTCACCCGGTTTATCAACGACATCCTTCTCAGCGCGCCTTCCATAGTGATCGGGCTATTCGTCTATGAAGCCTACGTCGTCCAGGTCAGGCATTTTTCGGGGGTTGCAGGGTCCTTCGCATTGGGGATACTCGTAATACCTGTGGTTGTGCGAACGACAGAGAACATGCTCAAACTCGTGCCCAATCGCTTACGCGAAGCGGCCGCCGCGCTCGGTACGCCCCAGTGGAAAATAGTCACCATGATTACACTCAGGGCGTCGCGCGCCGGAATCATAACGGGAATTCTTCTTGCGGTCGCCCGAATCAGCGGAGAGACCGCGCCCCTGTTGTTTACATCACTCAACAACCAGTTTTGGAGCAACAATTTCAACCGGCCCATGGCGAATCTTCCCGTAACGATCTTCGATTATGCGATGAGTCCTTACAAGGACTGGCACAGCCTCGCATGGACCGGGGCCTTGCTGATTACGTTCGGTGTTCTCGGTTTGAACATCGTGGCCCGAGCGTTTTTCAGGCAGAACAAGCCCGGCGACTGAATCGTTCTCGACAGGAACGTGAGGATATGAGTACCAAACCCGAAAAACCAAAGGTCGTTGTCCGCAACCTGAACTTTTATTACGGGGCAACTCCTGCGCTCAAGAATATCAGTATTGAGATTCCGGAGTATCGCGTGACGGCGTTCATCGGCCCGTCGGGCTGCGGCAAATCCACTCTGCTTCGCACCTTTAACCAGATCTATAAGCTCTACCCGAATCAAAGGGCAACGGGTGAAATTTTTCTGGACGGCGTGGACATACTCCAGAACTCGGGGGATTTAAACAGGCTGCGAGCCCGAGTAGGCATGGTTTTCCAGCAGCCTACGCCTTTTCCCATGTCCATCTATCACAACATCTCGTTTGCCGTAAAACTCTATGAGAACCTGGGAAGAGTCGAGATGGATGAAAGAGTGGAATGGGCGCTGGGCAAGGCCGCATTGTGGGGCGAAGTTAAGGACATTCTCCATCGAAGCGGCAACAGCCTCTCCGGCGGTCAGCAACAGCGGCTGTGCATAGCGCGGGCCATAGCCGTAAAACCCGAGATGGTGCTGCTCGATGAGCCGGCTTCGTCTCTTGACCCCATTTCCACGGCGCGCATCGAAGAACTGATCACCGAGCTGAAGAAAGACTACACGATCGTAATCGTAACCCACAACATGCAACAGGCGGCGCGGGTTTCCGACTTCACGGCGTACATGTATCTTGGGGAGTTGATCGAATTCGCCGAAACGGAGCTGATTTTCACGCGGCCGGCCATGAAGCAAACAGAGGATTACATCACGGGCAAGTTCGGCTGATCGGTAAGCTTGTTTCAAGTTGCTCCGCCGATTAGAGGCCTGCTTCGAGCAATCCCCGATGCTCCGGGCCGGAATTTTCTCGAGAGTGAAAGAGCGCATTTCCGGTGACTTTGGTTTCGCTCAACCACTAGAGGTTCTCTTCCCATCGGTAATTTCAAAATCCAGTGCATATCTTCTCAGCCGTTGTTTCGGCCAGCTTCATCACGTCTTCACGGGCTGCGACTTCCCCCGCTTCTCGAACCCCGCAAGCACGAATGAGATGGCTCTCAGTAAATCCATACCATTTGAAGAAGTAATCGTATCTTTCGAAAATATCGGCAAACTTTTCCTGATCCGGTCTGCCCTGCGTGAGA
This sequence comes from Syntrophobacteraceae bacterium, assembly GCA_049515795.1. Lineage (GTDB taxonomy): Bacteria > Desulfobacterota > Syntrophobacteria > Syntrophobacterales > Syntrophobacteraceae > SbD1. Next base: position 52,782 of record JBEKTT010000007.1, on the reverse strand, counting down.
ATGAAAACCAGCTTTTTGCCCTCTGATAGACGGCTGGGCTTGGGATTGGTGAGGTAGTCCGATGCCAAATAGGAGTAGGAACGATCGATGAAGCCCTTCATTTGGCTGGACAAATCGCCATAGTAGACTGGAGAGGCCAGCACCAAAACATCGGTTTCATGAACCGCCTCCAGAACTTCGGTCAGATCATCCTCCAGTGCGCATTGGTCGAGCTTCGTCTTGCACGCCATGCATGCCTGACAGCCGCGGTATTCGAGCTTATTCAGGGTGAAAGTCTGAACCTCTGCGCCAAGCCTTTCAGCCGTGGTGCAGAATCGACTTGCGATGGTGGCACTATTTCCCTTTTCCCTTGGGCTTCCCAGCAAGCAGACAATCTTCATTTCACTCTCCCTTGATCGAGAACCAAATTTATCTTCCGTGGGATGAAGAATAACGGCGAATGGCGCTTCGGTCAAGGAGAGGGTGAGCCGACACCGAACCATCTCCCTCGGCTCCCGGCTTCTCAACTCGTTGACGATTTTGTCCGAAAATGCCTATAAAATCAGGAATAAATCATATAGCTCAGGGGAATGAAGGGGCTGGAATTGAAGGCGCCCCGCTGACAGCCCCGTCTCTGGTCATAGACAGGTCAGGGAAAGCGTCGAGAATGAGCGGGCGCCTTCCGCAGCCCTCCCGCCCACCCGCGCGGGATACCTTCCGCCTAAAGGCGGTAAGGAGAATGACCAGATTAAGACCAGATTATTGCTAAGGGGTGCGCAATAGAAATGATATTCTTCTGCTTAGTGTTTTACTTAGTCTCTCATACGAGGAGCGAATTGCACTTTTCAGAATGATGGTGTTAGCTACCTTTATCTATGTTTTTTGGGGGCTATCGCCATGCCAAGCCGAAAAACTCACCGATAACCGGATCGAAGCCATTCAGGCCAATATCCACAACAGCACCAATTTCAGCACCAAGTGCTTAGAACTCCCCAATAATGCTGAGCAAAACCGCACCGCAGCTTTATCGACGGTCTCGGCTGATAGAGACTCAGCCCTTGAACGGATAGGCGATTCTTGCCGCCGCGTCCCAGCATACAAAAGATGTCCTGCAATTGCCATTGGTTAGCTGATGAATACGGGTCTTTGAACTGATCCTGTGTCAATGAATGTCATAGAATTGTCACAGAATTGTCACGTCTTCTAAATCAACCTGTCACTTGTGCGTGCTACAAACAATCAGTCTATCAGTTGGACATATTTGCAAATGAGCTGTCCAAGGATTTTCGTCTGGAAGCTTGCCGGCTTGTGTCCTGTCGCGCAGTATGCTCGATGTTTTTGGCGATTACCTCAGCAGAATGAGGTCTGCGGTGTTTTTGGAGTCGATTCCGTGGAGGAAGACCAAGGGCTTCTGTTACAGACAGCCCTTCGGTTTGGCGATTGAGCCTTCAAAATTGAGGTAACTATGATAATCAAAAAAATGTTGTGTTTCAGTCTGGTATCGTTGGTCCTGGGATATGGCCTGATTTGCTCGACCGCGGATGCCGCAGAAGACTACGTGAAATTGATTGGAGCGGGAGCGAGCTTCCCGGCTCCACTCTACAGCAAATGGTTTAAGGACTACTACGGCTTGCACCCGAACGTTCAGGTCGACTATCAATCAGTCGGCAGCGGCAGCGGCATCAAGAACTTCATCAATAAGACCGTTGATTTTGGCGCAAGCGATGCGGGCATGAAACCTGAGGAGATAGCCCAGGTCGACGTCGGGGTGCAGTTGCTGCCGATGACTGCGGGCGCCATCGTGCTGAGCTATAACATGGAGGGCGTCCCGGAACTGAAGCTCTCGCGTGAAGCCTACGCCGGGATCTTTCTCGGGAAGGTCACCAAATGGAATGATCCCTTGATCGCCAAGGCCAATCCGGACGTGAAGCTACCCGACAGTGCGATCAATGTCGTCGTCCGGGCCGACAGCAGCGGCACCACGTTCGTTTTCTCACAGCATCTGGCCGCGATCAGCCCTGAATTCGCGAAAAGTCCCGGTGTGAACATGATGCCGAACTGGGCCGTGGGCACCCGGTCCAAGGGCAACGAAGGCATAACCGCAAGCCTCCGTACCACACCCGGATCGATCGGCTACATTGAATACGGCTATGCCAAAGGACAGCACCTGCCCATGGCCGCTCTGGAGAACAAAGCAGGCAAATTCGTCAAGGCCTCCACGCCCTCTGCCCAGGCGTCTCTGGCTGCCGTGGAAATGCCCTCTGACCTGATGGCGTGGTTGCCCGACCCTACCGGGGACGATTCCTATCCCATCGTTACCTATACATGGCTGCTTTGTTACAAGCGCTACGGCGATGCAAACAAACTGAAAGCGTTAAAAGGCGTCATCGAATACGGCCTGACGGAAGGACAAAAGAGCAGCGAGCAATTTGGCTATGTCCCTCTCCCCGCCCCGGTCGTAGCGAAGGTTAAAGAGGCCTTGAACAACATTCAGGTCAAATAGCTTTGAGGGGAAGTCTAAATGATCGCGCCTGCAGTCAGCCATAGCAGCGTTAGTAGGGCAACATCCGTCTCGCGCGGGCCGAAGTTCGTAGAGAAGTACGGCAACATCGTCTTCCGGTGGGCAACCTACCTGTTCGCCTGGCTGACTGTCTTCCTGGTGCTCTACATCGTGTACACCATATCGAGCAAGGCATTGCCGGCAATGAGCAAGTATGGCTGGGGCTTCATCACGGGCTCCACGTGGGACCCCAACACCGGGGAGTACGGCGTGCTGCCTGAGATCTGGGGCACACTGTACAGCTCACTGCTAGCTCTGTTTATTGGCACTCTTTTCGGTCTGGCGGTGGCCATATTCCTCAGTGAACACTACCTTGGCGCGTTTGTGTTCTCCCTGTTGAGGGCGGTCGGACTCCAGTTTCACCCGGTCTTGGGTAAGCTGCCGGATCAACTCGAGAAGCTCCTCAAGAACCTCATCGAACTGCTTGCCGCCATTCCGAGCGTGGTCTATGGGTTGTGGGGGCTATTCTTCATCATCCCCCTGATTCGTCCTTTCTGCCTCGCATGGCATGCAAAGTTGGGATGGATTCCACTCTTCAGCACGACGTTGAGCGGCCCCGGCATGCTGCCCGCCGCGATCGTGCTCTCCATCATGATTCTGCCGACCATTTCGGCGATAAGCCTCAATGCCCTGCTGGCTGTGCCGCCAAAGCTGCGCGAAGCAGCCTATGGACTCGGCGCCACGCGCTGGGAAAGCATCCTGGCCGTCATCCTCCCGACGGCGTCGAAGGGGATATTCGGGGCGATCATCCTGGCCTTCGGCCGAGCCCTCGGTGAGACCATGGCCCTGGCCATGCTTGTGGGCAACTCCAACGTGATCAGTTGGTCCCTCTTTTCACCTGCCAACACTTTGGCCGCCCTGTTGGCAAACAACTTCGCCGAAGCGGGTCCCCGGGAAGTCGGTATTCTCATGTTTGCGGCTCTCATTCTCCTTGGCATCACTATCATCGTCAATACGGCGGGAGCCTTCGTTTTGCACCGGGCCTCCGTGGGCCGGGAAGGAGCTCAGTGATGAGTGCGGCGATTATCCACCCATCTACTGCCCCCGTAACCGAACCACCTGGCGCCGGGGTCGACCTCGGTAAATTAGAGAAGTCTTTACGTCGTCCCCGGACGGCCTTCAACTTTGTCATGAGCGGGCTGATGACCCTCATGACCATCATGGCCCTGGTACCGCTTTTTTCAGTTGTGCTGATGCTGCTGGTAAGAGGCGGCAAGCGGCTGAGTCTCAGCCTCTTTTCAGAATTACCGCCCTCTGCCTTCGAGCAGGGGGGCGGGTTTGGCAATGCCATCGTCGGCACCCTCGTCATGGTCGGTCTAGCTGCTCTGATCAGTGTGCCCTTCGGTGTTCTTGGGGCGGTGTTCCTGGCCGAAGTCGGGCCGGAGACCAAGCTGGCCGAAGTCGTACGCATGTCCGCCAAAGTTCTTACCGGTTTTCCTTCCATCCTCGCCGGCGTGTTCGCCTACGGGGCTGTGGTCCTGGTCACCGGCGGCTTTTCCGCCGTTGCCGGGGGAATCGCGCTGTCGATCCTGATGCTGCCAACGGTAATGCTGACTGCGGAAGAAGCGATCCGCATGGTGCCTTCGAAAATACGGGAAGCCGCCATCGGCATGGGGGCCACCCAGGCCCAGACGGTCCGGATGGTGCTGCTGCCTACGGCTTTCCCAGGGATCCTCACCGGTGTCATGCTGGCCGTGGCGCGGGCGGCAGGCGAGACCGCGCCGCTTCTGTTCACAGCCCTCTTCAGCAATTACTGGCTCACTTCCGGCGGGCGTCTTGACTTCATGCAGCCGATGGCCTCACTGGCGGTGCTGATCTACAACTTTTCGGCCATGCCCTTTGAAAACCAGGTTGAACTGGCCTGGGCAGCGGCCCTGGTGCTGGTATTACTAGTGCTCACAGTGAACTTGATTGGACAGGGCCTGTCAAGAAAGACCATGGAATAAGGGGCTTCCTTAGACTCACCCACGTTCATTTTGAACAAAGGGGTGGTCCCCTGGAGGACGGCGATGTGAGAAGTCTTCTTAAAGCGAACAGGAGATATTTGTCATGAATCAATCTGCCAAGAACCTTTCACCGTCACCCGGTAACGGGAATGGCATAGTTATCGACTGCAACATCAAAGAACTGTTCTACGGTAAGTTCAAAGCCGTACGAGATACCAGCATCCCGATCGAGCGAGGCAAGATCACGGCCTTCATCGGGCCGTCGGGGTGCGGCAAGAGCACGGTACTGCGGTGCCTGAACCGGATGAACGACCTGGTGCGGGGGTTCCGCTTTGAAGGACACGTACACTTTCAGAGCACAGATATATACGGTCCCAAAATCGACCCTGTGGCTGTCCGGCGCCATATCGGCATGGTATTTCAACAGCCAAATCCTTTTGCCATGAGCATTTTCCGGAACGTGGCCTTTGGCCTGAGACTGAACGGTTACAAGGGAAACCGGGAAGAGCGCGTCGAGCAGGCCCTTCGAAAGGCCGCCCTGTGGGACGAAGTCAAAGACAAGCTGCACGACAGCGGTCTCTCTCTTTCCGGAGGTCAACAGCAGCGACTCTGCATCGCCCGCGCCATTGTCACCGAACCTCAGGTGCTGTTGATGGACGAGCCCTGTTCGGCTCTCGATCCTATCGCAACGCGAAGGATTGAGGAGTTGATGTTGGAGTTGAAGCAGAGTTACACCATCGCCATCGTCACCCACAACCTCCAGCAGGCGCAGCGGGTGGCCGACAAGACAGGCTTCCTGTACGTTGACACGACTCAGGGGGGGCGCACCGGTTATCTGGTCGAATATGGCGATAGTCAGCAAATCTTCAATGACCCCAGAGAAAAACACACACAAGATTACATCGGAGGCAAATTCAGTTAGCCGCCCGTTGCTCGCCTGTCGCGCGGCAAGTAAGGAATCACCCATGAGCACTCGAAAAACCCTGTTGAGCCTGGCAGCCCTTATCGTTGCCCTGGCCGGACCTTCTCTTTCGGCTCAGGGGCAATCCACCCTCAAAGCACCTCCCGGCGCCATCCTGATAAAGGGGGCGGGCGCAACCTTCCCATCACTGCTCTATGAACAGTGGTTTCAAAAATACCATAAGCTGCACCCGGAGGTCGTGGTGGATTACGAACCTGTGGGCAGCGGCCTCGGAGTCGAACGATTTATTGGTGTTGGTTTGGAAGAGGGAAAGCGCGTGGACTTTGGGGCGAGCGATGCCGCCATGAGCGACACCGAAATAGCCAAGGTTGAGCGCGGGGTGCGGCTCATTCCCATGACCGCCGGTGGGGTCGTCCTGGCTTATAATCTGCCCGGACTCGATGGTCGGCTCAAACTGAGCCGCGCTGCATACACCGGCATCTTTCTCGGGAGGATCAAGAACTGGAACGACCCCGTCATCAGGGAATGCAATCCCGGCCTTCATCTCCCGAAGTTGACGATAGCTACGGCAGCGCGCAGCGACGGCAGCGGCACCACTTTTGCCTTCACCAAACACCTTGACTCCGTGAGCCCTGAATGGCGCAATAGATATGGCGCCCAGACGGTCGTTGACTGGCCTGGAGGCCCGATGCGGGCCAAAGGCAATGAAGGGGTCGCCACACTTATCAAGCATTCCGAAGGCTCGATCGGCTACGTGGAGTTTGGCTTTGCCCAAAAGTTGGGCCTCGAGGCGGCAGCTTTGGAGAACAAGGCCGGGAACTACATCGTCCCGACGTTTGACAGCGCAATGGCGGCAATGGCGTTGGCTGAATTGCCCGACAACCTGCGGGTTTTTCTGCCAGACCCGGAGGGCCCTGAATCCTACCCTATCGTCACCCTCAGTTGGGTTCTCCTGTACACGAACTACGCCGATTCGAAGAAAGCGGAAGTTCTTAGGGAACTATTTCGATGGTGCCTGTACGAAGGACAACGCTTTAGCGGCGATCTCGGCTATATCCCGCTCCCGCCGAATATCGTCGCTAAGGCCGCCGCCGCCCTTGCCACGATCTCCCCATAGTGTTTTAGCTTCCGTATAGATCCGCTGATCCTGCCTGCATCGATATAGCTGATGAAGGCGGTGGGACCGCCAGCCAGGATCTCGACAGCCCGCTCACCTATCTGCGAGGCGGGCGGCACAGTTCATGTGGGCCTCTGCGCTAAAATCCCGTAAGCGCTAACTTAAGCAACAATCTTTCATTCGTCATGCCGGCGAAAGCCGGAATTTCAGTCATGCCGGCAGAAGCCGGTACGCAATGACGAACCAGAGACCTCGCAGCGTAAGTTAGCGCTTAAGGGATAAATCCCCTACTAATAGCCGGTTCATCTGCGCGCATGTGGGGAACACATATTAAGGGGAAAGATAAAATGAAGAACGTTTCGCCGCACAGAGCGGGTAGGACCGTGTACCGAGGGGCATGGAAGCAGCAGCAAAACGGGCGGTTACATTAAAAATCCTCATCCTGCAAACCCCGTCTTGAATAGAGTAGACCCCCTGGCGCGCTTTCACCCAAGGGGTCCACTTTTCTTGCCTGAGAGGGCCTGTTACCGCCGGGATACCTTGGGTTCCGGCGCCTTTGCGCCTTCCGTATACCCGGTGACAGGGTTTTGAACAGAATCGTTAAAAACACTTATCCACGCTAACATAGCGAGGGCCTTTGTCTACCACCCGCCAGATACAGAGGCCATAGCATCCGGAGTGATGAGATCGCCCGCGCAATTCCTGTCTACTGCGAAGTCTGCCCGTGCGCTGAACATAGAACCGCTTAGGAGCACGACCGCCAAGGCCAATCCGAAAATCAGTTTTTTATTCATTTTATTCTCCTTAAAGTCCAAATAGTCATTCTTTTAGTTTGCTCAGTGAACCGAGTACGTCTTAAAAAACTTTGTTAGGCGCAACTTAACTTCGAGCTCACCCCGTGTCAACTGCCAAAAAAAGCAGAATTACGCGACAGGCCGGATGAAAAAGGCCAATTAAGACATTTTATCGAATGATGCCTTAACGTTAGAACTTTTAATAAAATTAATGCGAAATGAAAATAATTTCCCTGAACTCAGCAAACTCACAGTAATCCATGCTTCTCCGGATTGACTTGTTGCCGTCCGTAAGACCGATTCCGCTTTGGGCAAATGGTTGAAACTCAGATCGCCAGCGGAAACGACATCATTCAGCAAAAGCGGGTCGAACCATGATTATGAGAAACATACCGGGAAAGACGAAGTGTCCGGAATGTGGATGCGGGAATGTCCAATCCAAGCTATCCTTTACCGACATCGTCGCATGGGTGGGCAGGATTCTCGGAGTCCCGACGGTCAAGATTTTTGAGAAGAGGTGCACGGAGTATGGGCATGAGTTTCAGATATTTGGGAGATGAGGTGTATCCGCCCGTTCATGCTGAGCTATCGAAGCAGACGGCAACAACAAGGGGCTCGTCTTCAATACCTCTGAACGGCGCCAGGCTCATTTTTGCTGATCGGGCGGTTTCATAAGCTCAACCCTGCCATGTTTTGTAGAAAAACGCCAGTGCTCGCCAACCTTTTCAATTGGAATAGGAAAAGGCCGGTCTTCATTCCCTACTTCGAGCCCCGCCTCCTTACCGCTGACCTTTATTATGCCGAACAACGTACCCATTGAAATCACAAAGATTGGCCTTCTGACTTTGATTCTGCATCATTTCCGTCTCGGGCATTCTGGATTCAACATTACTTTTGAAATATGCGCTCCACATTTGACATGTTGTCCGGAGATCTCATCCATTCCACGAATCGGCAATCCTGGGTTCAACGATAAACGGCACCTCCGGAATGATCTTCGTGAATGCCTCTTCGCTTGACTCCTGCACAATCGCCTGCACCTGATCCGCTGTGTCTTCTCCGGCTTTGACGATTATCTCATCGTGCTGGGTATAAACAATACGGGCATCGAGGCCGTTCAATTTCTCGGAAATATCGATCAGGGGCAGTTTGAAGGCATCGGCGGCTGTGACCTGAACAGGAAGATTTCGATGGTATCCAATCCGCCTTGAACTTGTGAGGATAATGCTCCAGAAATCAAAAGAATTGAAGCCTCCATTTCCTCGAGTAGGACAGCCCGTAAGTGAAAAGCAAAAGAGCCGGTCGGTACAAGCCGAGTGTTGATGCAAAAGGGGAGATTTCCGCTGGGGTCTTGATCATCACAGCTTCGGGGATGTATGATTTCAGGGGAATGTAAAGAGACACAACCCTCTGCAAGAACTCTTTTAACGGCGCAGTAGTGTTGTCGAGAATCGTAGAGGGCGCACCGCGAACGCCCAACACGATTGACTTCCGCCTAAAGGCGGTAAGAGGATCTTCCGCCTAAAGGCGGTAAGAGGAATGACCAGATTAAGACCAGATTAAGACCAGATTAAGACCAGATTAAGACCAGATTATCGCTGAAGGGTGCCCGCAATCGATATGGCATTTTCTTGCCCAGTGTTGTTCATAAGTCTGTCTTACGAGGTGAGAATGGAACGGAAGCTGTCAATCAGAGAACTCAAAACAATCTTTATCGCCTTGTTTCTTTTTGGTGGATTTCTATGCCTGGGCGGTTTTTGCTTTGCAGCCGGTTCGAAGCCAGCCGGAAATAGGGGCCAGATTGAGGCCGTGGTGATCCAAGTCGATGAATGGGCCGTTTATGTACCCAATCTGATTTTTTATTTTGATACACAAATGGACAAGAGAAAAATAGAGACATTGAAAAAGGCGGTCGACCAGTTGCGAAATAAGAAGGCCCTGATCACCTACTCCTCAACAGGAGATCCCGGCAAGGACAACCGCATCCTGCTCTCGGATATTGTTCCTGCGGGAGAGAAGCCCAATCTGGAGAAACCTGGACGCGAAGCGGCTAAACCGCTTGGTGAGCAAGAGGAAAAACTGACACGAAAGCTTTCGGAGGAAAAAGTGTCCCCGACAGATTTTGTCCCTGCCGAACCAAAGGGACCTCCTAAGCAAGCCGCTCTCCAGGCGGTAAACCAGAGAGCGAAAACGGGAGAGCCCGACCCAGTTACAAAAGAGGAGATCAGCGCATTCGTACGCCGTCTCCTTTATCTGAACGGGAGGAAGGACCTGGCAGGCGTAGCGGCATTTTACGCCGACAAGGTGGATTACTACGACCGGGGCATTGTCAGCAGGGATAAGATCCTCCAGGACTTGAAATACTATTTTCGAAACTGGGCGGAGATAGATACACGGTTGGACGGCGACGTTGTAATGGCCGGCTTCGAGCCCGAGGTAAGAATCGTGAAATTCATATCATCTTTTTCAGTTAAAAACGAAAAGAAATCGGTAACCGGAAAAACCGAGAACATCTGGACGATTCAGAGAATAAACGGTGAGTTGAGGCTGATTGACGTAAAACAGAAGATACTTGGAGGGGGGCCATCCGGTTTATAGAGACTGTTGCCGGAATCGAAGGCGTGCCCCTGTCCGGTGCGTGGTTCCTGTGAACCCTTCGGCTATTCCGCCAGGAAAGAGATGGACAGTTCATCCCAAGAGACCTACTCTGTCTGCTTCTCTGCCCAAGTGTCCGCAATGGTAACCTCTACTTCAACCGGCACTGTACCGAGATAAGCTTTGCCTGCCTGAATCATGGTCTCCTTGAGAATCACAACAGCTTCCCGTGCCATCCCTTCAGGAACTTCGAGAATGATTTCGCCACGCACCGTTCCGATAATCTGGGCTCCAGTGTCCGCCAATCTTTGGGGGAGTAATGCCAGTGCTTTCTTCGTGATGTCTGCGGCCGTCCCTTGGATTGGCGTATTGTATAGTGTGTCTGAAATCGGTAGAACCGGCCTCATCGGCGACCTCTTGAATGTTTGGTAGTGAAATGGTATGGTTTTGTAGGCTTTGGGGTTGTTCAAGAAGTTTTCCGGGCAGAATCAGACCTGAAAATGCCGTTCGGATGCATGGGGTACAACTTGATGCATTATTCCGGATAATGGCGCCTAAAAAAATGAACATATGGCCGTTAGTCAGGCTTTCCCGAAAAAAGCTCAACAACGCCTGTCCGGATAGCGAAAACGAAAACATTTGATCAGGTAAGGGCACACGGATGCAGCAAAGAGTTATGAACTTAATGAAGAAGGGAGCCATCTCCTGTGGCGAAGAGACCAGCATCAAGGAGGTGGCTCAAATCATGGCGGTTAATTCAACACGCTATTGTGTGGTTACGAGCAAGGAGCATGAGGTCCTCGGGATCATTTCCGCGCGCAGCATTCTGAAGGCGTTCGGTAGGGACCTCGACGATACGTCGGCCAAAGAAATCCTTCTCCCCCACACTTATACCATCAGCCCAAACATGCCATTAAGTGAAGCGATTCAATTAATGGACGGGCGCAAAATCGAGCACGTTATCGTTACTTCAGACCGTCCCGGAAGCAAAGCCGTCTTGGGGATGCTCCACATTGAAGACGTGATTGCCGCCATGGTGCGGGAAGAGGGTTCAAACAAACATGCGAGTATGTGATCTAATGGACCGCGAGGTTATCACCTGCAATCTGGATGACAACCTCAAGGATGTCTTGACATTGATGAAAGAGAACAGGTTCCGCACGGTGGTGGTGCAGGATGAGACCGGTGGGGTTTGGGGCCTAATATCCAGGCTGGCTGTAGTTCGATTCTATGGAGAAAACCTGGAACAAATAAAAGCCGAGCAGGTTATGCGACCTTACAAGTTCGATGTCGATGCTCAAATGCCGATTGAAAAAGCAATCGAAATCATGAAACGAACAAAATTCGAACACCTGATTATCGTCGACCCGCACGCTGGACCTAAACGTCCGATCGGGGTTTTGGCCAGCTTCAACATAGTCTGGTTTATGTCCAAGATCGAGCGAGGGCATTACGAGCAGATCTTGAAAATGCCCAGGGAATAAGCACTTGACGGAAGCCTCGAAGTGAAACCGGAAATAGTTTTGCAGGCAGTGAGCAGGCGAAATTATTCTCCATTCTCCCATCTTTCCTTTACGATAACAAACTACAAGCTTATTTTTCCCCGCCTTTGCTCTCGCTTTCACCCATCCCATGTGCCCGATAGTGTATGTGTAGTGCTGCCGAAACTACAGCCCTGAAAAATCAAGCTTTCGTATAATTGACGCGACAGGTGCAACATGCGACATGAAAGCTGCGCAGGTTGCCGCTGATTATTTCTCATTGCTCTACGATCAGTTTGGGTCGTTGTCTTTGGCGCTTGCCGCCTATAATGAGTTAGAACCGACTTTTTCCCACCAAAATCGTGCGTTTTAGATGAGAAGGCTAACGAATGGGGAAATCCTTGGTGTATTGCGGTACCTCAGCCCTATTCTCCTAAGTTATATGGGATTCTCTAAGGAGCAATGAAGAATGTTTCAGGTCTCATCCACACAAATCAGTCACTGCGGGCTCCGCCACAAGCCGGTCTGTGTGGAAATCTTGAATGGTCTTCCGGGCTGGTTTGGGGCTTTCGGATCATGTATTCAGCGCTTTGGATCCGAGGTGGCCTTTCAGAAAGAGGCAAACATGCTCGATTTTTAAAGCATAGGCTAGTGTAGTGTCAACTACGTTCCTATATGTAAGGACCTACAGGCCGTCATTCCTGCGAAAGCCGGAATCCAGCGTTTTTTCATGTGGTTAAAGGCACTGGACCCCGGCCTTCGCCGGGGTGACGATTCCTTACAACATATGATAACTTTGTTGACAACGTACTAGGCGGAGTATGCTGTACTTGGAGGTGCGTCTGAAATTGCAAAAAGCAGTCTCATTGAGGTATAGCTTGCACGTTGCGTTGCGGAATCGTATGCTTTTGCTGGCTTTGGGGTTGCATCGGAAGTTATTCGGGCAAAAATCCGGTCCCAAAATGCGGCTCAGATGCATAGCACAACTTAATGTATTATTCCGGTTAACTTCGCACACTCGGTTTCATTCATGTCCTTTGTCTTTTTCCTCCGACATGGTGGCTATTTACTGGTAGAATTGTCCTATTGAGAGCAGGAGAACATGATGGACTTTTCTTTCTTGAACCGGTTCATCTGCGCCCTTCCGATGGCCCTGGCGGTCGCGGGCACCTCGTTGATGCTTCCGGCAGCGTACGCCCGGCCGGCAACGCCCGAGGTGTCCGCCGCAGTGGTCAGTCAAGATGTATACCCCCAGCATCGTGTCATCTTTCCCGGCGGGGTCACGGGCTTGCCGGATATCATCTACACCTGCCAATTGGGCTTTCGACCACTAACGCTCGACCTCTACCTGCCACCTAACACGTTCAAGGACAAAGGGCCGCGCCCATTCGTGGTCTATGTTCACGGCGGCGGGTGCCTCGGGGGTTCTTCGCGAACGACGGGGGCCTTTGCCAACTGGCCTGAAGCCCTTGCCTCAATAGCCGCCAAGGGTTATGTAGTGGCTTCGATAAGTTATCGCCTGTCCAAAGAGGCACCCTTCCCAGCGGCCATTTATGATGTGAAGGATGCAGTGCGCTGGATTCGTAGCAAGGCCGAGACCTTTAACATCGATAAAAGCCGCGGATTGATCTGGGGTTCATCTGCAGGCGGCCATCTTGCGGCGCTTGCGGCGGCGTCTTGTGATGTCAAGACGTTGGACCGCCCCGTGGAAACCAACCAGGCACAACCTGCGGCCGGCGAATCGGCTTGCCTGCAAGGCGCTGTCATCTGGTACGGGGTGTCGGATTTCGCGCCGCTGAGTTCGATGCCCGAGGCCGAACAGTTTCTCGACTGTCGAGGTTATGGCTGCACCGAGGTTCGACGCGCTGCAAGTCCGGTGACCTATGTAAACGCAGAGGTACCGCCTTTCCTGATCATCCATGGCACGGAAGACCAGACGGTGCCGGTCCGGCAGGCCAAAGAGCTCTACGATGTCATCAAGGCCCAGAAGGGCAATGCCGAACTGCTCCTGATACCAGGCATCAATCACAGTTTTTTCGGCAAGACGCCCAAGGCCACTCATGACGCGTCGCTGCAAGCTTGGGAGCGCACGGTTGCCTTCATTGACCAGACCATCGGTGACAACAAGCAGCGCTGATGTATTGCTGTACCGGTGGCGACCGAGACAGGCGAAGCAGCAAAAAACCGCCCGGAGGAGGCTGGCGAGTATGTGGTGTTTCACGCGGGAGGCGCGAGCACTCGGATCGGGTCTTTCCACGCGTGGGGCCAAGGGTGGTGAGTTAGACCCTGAACGGAATTGGCTTCACTCTGAGGCGGTCAGGAATATGGCGTTCAAGATCGGACTGGAGTTACTGTTCCGCGTGTCCCCTTCGAGTCCGTTGGAGGTCCTGTTCGACCTTACAGGCGGAAACGAGGCCCATGGCATCCGCAGTTGCATCTGGGTTACCAGTAAAAAAGCCGTTGTGAAAGAAATGTGGATGAAACATAATGTGACCTTTCTTATATGTGTTGTGTAGGAACCTGGAAGCATATCTTGTGTGACCATCTACATAGCCTCTAGAGCAAAGTTATTGAATTGACTAGATATTATCGGCTCATTCAACTAAGTAACAAACTTACAACCGTAGGCTAAAATAGTTGATATTGTTGATCGGTATAAGACGCCATGATAAAGCGTTGAATGGAACGCAGGGGCTGAAGATTCAGGGATAAGCTCTCCTTTGTCACCCAACCTAACGGCATTTTATACGGGCAACAACACGGCGCTCTGCATTTTATGCGGAACAACTTAATTATTTTTAGGCTGTAGGATATATTTAAGATGCATAATCAAGTGCAGCGTCCTCACTATGGCATTGATGCTCCCGGGTTAGTAGGTTTCTTCTTATCTACAGGCGGCGTGATGCTGGTTATATTTCTTGCTTTCGTCCTTACACCTTTCGCAGTCAATACATGGGCGCAAATATTTGGCGGACTCTCTGCCATTGCAGCAGCCTATTTTCTTGGAATGGGGTGCTTGATGCTTTATTTCAGCAAGGTGACCAAGTTGAAAGAAAGAGAGAAACTCCTAAACCTGATTGAGTGGTCCGGCAGGGAGTTAGTTCTCGATATAGGATGTGGGCGTGGACTGATGCTTGTTGGCGCGGCAAAACGTCTTAGTTGTGGTAAAGCCATTGGTATCGATATTTGGCAGCAAAGAGATCAAGCAAAAAACAGTGCTTCTGCGGCCCTGGTCAATGCAGAATTGGAAAGCGTCAAAGATCGCGTAGAGGTAACAACAGCAGATATGCGCCAGTTACCGTTTCCAGGAAATCACTTCGATGTGGTTGTTTCCAACTGGGCAGTGCATAATCTAGAATTAGAAATAGACCGCCAAAATGCGTTGAGTGAAATTGTCAGAGTGCTTAAACCCGGTGGGGTCGTTGTGCTCTCTGACATTACTCATCAAACGCAATACGCCGAATACTTAGGCGAGTGCGGCATGGTAGACGTGCAGCTTCATAGCAATGCTTTACGAGATTTCATTTTTCGCCCTCTTACTCACGGTAAATTTGTGCCGTCTGCTGTCTCAGCGCGCAAAGTCGCGGCGATTCAATTCGCAAGTGCAACATGATTGAATGGTTAGCTCTTATGGCGCCATTGGCTAACCATTAGGTCAACCGGATGCCCCAAAGCCTTCGGCTTTTGGGTTCCCTCACTTGCGCTGGGCGCCGGTTGCCTCGAACGTTATGCTGCAAGAAAGATAAGGAGATTTCTGTGGAGTTAGGCCCAAAGTTCAAAAAGGCCCTGGAGTTTGCGATCTCTGTGCATGCCGGCCAAGTGCGAAAGGGCACGTCCATACCCTACATTGCACATCTGTTGGCAGTCTGTTCCTTGGTCTTGACCAACGGTGGGAGTGAAGAACAAGCAATCACAGCTCTACTCCACGATTCGCTGGAAGACCACCCTGAGAAAGTCTCAGCTGCGGAGATAGAGCAAAGGTTTGGACGGCGGGTTATGGAGTTCGTAGTAGCTTGTACCGACACACCGGCAGGTTACAGCGGGGGTCCAAAACCCCCTTGGCGCAAAAGGAAGGTTGCATATCTTGACCACATCCGATCAACCGGCCCTAAAGGATCGATCGTCTCGCTCGCTGACAAGCTTGACAATGCGCGGGCAATCGTAGCTGACTATCGTCAGGTTGGAGACGATCTCTGGTCCCGCTTCTCGGCTGGCAAAGTCGAACAGCTTTGGTACTACCGAGAACTCGTCGTTGCCTTCCATGAAGCGGGCGTTCAGAGCCCAATGCTCGATGAGCTGGAGCGCCTGGTGAAAGAGTTAATCCGTCTGGTGGGTAATGCTGCCGTCTAACAAGCGCCTCAACCTGCCGGATCGCACTCATTCGATCCATTATGCCACCTTCTGCCAATGATCTCACATTGGTCAGCGCAACGTAAATTCAAAGCTGATCCTTTTCTCCCAGACTCACCGGGCCAGACATCTTCCGACCGCTGAAATGATGCTTCCTCCCTAACTATATGAATACATGTGATAGTTTGATCCACCACGTACTTTCAGACCAACTGGTCCAAACTCAATTCGCCGGCGAAAACGACATGATTCAGCAAAGGGAGGCCGAGCCATGATTATTCGAAACATACCGGGAAAGGCGAAGTGTCCAGATTGTGGAAGCGAGAATGTGAAATCAAAGCTATCCTGTACCACCATCGCGTGCTCTCCGGGAGCATCCGCTGATTTCAAAATCTCAGGCGGAATCCGTAATTTTGGACGAGAAGACCAGCGACCACAAAAACAAGTCCAGCTATTGTCGATCCCCGTATCGGCTCTCCCACGAAGAAATGTATGAGCATCAAGGAAATAAACGGAGAGGCGAAAATCAAGCCTGCGACCTTGGCCGTGTTTTCAGAACGCCTTAAAGCCAAGAGCCACATCACATAGGTTATGCTCATCTCGAATGTGCCGACATAGGCGGCACCGAGGATTCCACGAAACTCGGGCATGCGTATCGGATGGAAAAATAGATAATAGAGGATGGTCGGGGGCAGGCTGAAAGCAAAGCTCATAAAGAGGCACAGGACAGGTGACCTGGAGTCCTTGGTGCTGTAGATCCAGTAGAGCGCCCAGACCAAAGTGCTGCAAAGAGCCAACCCAACCCCTGTGGGCTCCGGAATTTGAAAGCTCAGTAGCTTGCCTCGAGTAGAAATGATAAGAACGCCGCAATAGCTCAGAAGCAGGCCCGCAAAATCCGCAGCGCCGATCCTCTGTCCCAGGAGAGGAACAGAGAGCAGCGCAATAGTAAAGGCCCAAGTGTAGTTTAGCGGTTGAGCCTCCTGGGCCGGAAGAAGCTCATAGGCCCTGAAAAGGATCAGGTAATATAGGAACGGGTTTAGCAAGCCGAGCAAAAATGAGCGAAGATACTCTTTTTGTGTGCACTGGAAGACCTGTCCGAATCCCCGGCTGGAAATGAGGACAACTGCCAAAATTACAACCGAAAAAGCCTCGGAAAAAACAAGAAGTTCAACGTTATCCAGGTATCGCAAGGCCAGCTTGAACGCCGATGCCACGGTAGACCACAATAAGACTGCCGATAGAGCATAAAGGTATGCCTGTTTTTGATTGACCATAGCCTCGAAGTTATCTCATAATCCGGCGCTGTACCTCGAATTTTGATTTCATCATAAAAGGGCGGAGTTGAGAACTAATTTTTCTTATTGGGCTTATCAGCAAATGAGTATTTTTCAAGAAGTTTTGCCAGGGTTATGGTATGGATAATTGCTTTCGCGAAAAAACTCCCCGGAAATCCTCTAAAGTGGCCTGCGCTTTATTCTCCTGTTTCTCAAGGGGGTCTGGGCGAGGAAACCGGCGGTGTAAACAGAAGAAGTATGACTGCCGGTTGAAATCTGTGCTTTAGCTTAAGGTGCAACACGGAATAGTTAAGAGGTCTTAAGAGGAGGCGGTTTTTATTATCTAACCTTGAGGAGGAAAGAAAATGACTAAGGCCGAACTGGTTGGAAAGATTGCAAATGAAGGTGGAATTACCAAATCACAGGCTGAAAAAGCGGTGGACGGATTTGTTTCGGCTGTTTCCGGCGCTTTGTCAGGTGGTGACAAGATCACACTGGTGGGCTTTGGCACTTTTAGTGTCGGGTCCAGGTCTCAACGTGAAGGCCGCAATCCACGGACCGGCGAAAAAATCAAAATTCCAGCGTCAAAAGTTGTCAAGTTCAAAGCAGGGAAGACTCTAAGCGAAAAAGTCAAATAGCAGGATTTAGTTGCAAAACTTCCCATATAATCCTTGCGGTAAATCGATGTATATTGTTATGAAATTCACCTGTTAAATCAGGTTTGGAAGTTTTGCATGGGGCGCGGTTTCAACGCGGACAAAGGCGGCCCGATGAGACGGGCGGATCTGATTGGTCTCAGCACGAAGCTTTAGGGCAAGTGCTTTTACTAAAGGAAGCCAAAGATGGATTTTGATCTGACTGAAGAACAAAGAATGTTGAAAGACATGGCCTACAAGTTTGCCGTCGCCGAGTTCACTCCGGTTTCCCATGAATGCGACAAGGAAGAGTCCTACACGCCCGAGATCCGGAAGAAGGCAGCCGAGTACGGCCTGGTAGGCGCCTGGGTTCCGGAAGAGTACGGCGGAGCAGGGGTTGGCGTATTTGGGAACTCACTTATCACGGAGGAATTTTCCAAGGTCGACATGGGAATCGGGCTGAATGTCGTCGCCGCTTCTTTTGGCTGTGAATCCATACTCCAGTATGGGACTGAAGAGCAGAAGAAGGCCTACCTGTCGGTGGTCTGCTCGGGCGAGAAGGTCAGCGCCGGAGCATTCACGGAGCCCAATGCCGGTACAGACGTGGCTGGATACAAGACTCGAGCGGTTAAGGATGGAAACGATTATGTCATCAATGGCAGCAAGATGTTTATAACCAACGGCTCGGTCTGCGACTTCATGGTGGCCCAGTGCATCACAAATCCGGAGGCCAAGAAGCATAACAGCTTCAGCCTCATCATGGTCCCCGCGGATGCCAAAGGCATCTCCAGAAACAAGATCAAAGGGAAATTGGGTATTCGCAGCTCTGACACGGCGGAAATCGCTTTCGAGGACGTGCGCGTTCCCCTGAGCAATTTGTTGGGTACGGAAGGGAATGGATTTAGAGAGTTGATGCATTTCTTCAATACCACCCGCGTTATGGTCGCGGCCCAAGGGCTGGGACTCAGCGAGGGATGTCTGAAGGCGAGCGTCCAGTATGCGAAGGAAAGGACTGCATTCGGCTCGCCGTTGGGTTCCTTTCAGCTCACACAAAAAAAGCTGGCGGAAATGGCCATCATGATCGAGGCCCTCCGCGGTTTGGTTTATAAATCAGCCTGGCTGATTGATGTAGGTCGTCCCGATTATCATTTGGCCGCTATGGCTAAATTCTGCAGCGGTCAGACAGCCGTCTTCTGCGCCAACAATGCTTTGGAAATTCACGGGGGATACGGATACATCGAAGAATACCCCGTACAGAAGTGGTACCGAGACGCCAAGATCCTTGAGATCTACGAAGGGACGAAGGAAGCGGAGATCATGACAATTGGCCGGGCATTGCAGGCGTAATGATCTCATTTTGAGCAAGGTTCATGCCGGTCGCCAGGATCACCTGGTCTTGTACTGTCTGTTGGATGTTTGCCGGCAGGGCAAGTGATGTGTCTAACTTTGCGATTCGTAGACATGGTTTCAGTTTTTAGAATGATTGTCCCTTGGATGGTTCGAGCTGGGAGGGCCGCCGAGAATGGGTCCACCCGTAACTCGTCGGAGGCGGCCCGAAGCAGCGGCACGACAGCCTGTCAAGTATCTCTTAGTATTTTCAATTTTCGATCAGATCGATAATTCCGGGCTCTGAGGTGCTCCTTGGAAGGGTCATACGTCGCTTCCACCTCATCCCGGCAAGGCGTCTTGCTGCTCTCATCGAAGTATCGGTCCATGGGTGTTTTGCCGTTATGCGCCCGATGGGCTCGTTCCCAATTATAGTAGTGCCGGTAGCAACCAAGTTCCTATTCGAGATCAGCCTCATTCACATCTATGGTCGCATAGAGTTCATCAAGGGCTGTTTTTTGCGCCCTTTCCACCTTCCCGTTCAGGGTGTGGAGAGCGGGGCTTTACAGGCCGGAATTTTATAGCGGCTTCCTTTAGATACTCCTGCACCTCGTATGCAAAAAACCCGTTCCCACGATCAGTCTGGATTCGCTGAATGGGGAAGGGCATCTCTTCGAGAACCCTTTCCTCGATAAAATGCAGGGTATTGGCTGCTGTTCTCTTTGGATAGACACCGATTAGCATGTAGCGGGTACAGTCATCTATGGCGGTATATTGATAAACTCCGGGAGCAATTTTGCAGGTATCCATCCGGACCCGATCTCCGGGGATCGGGCAAGAGTAGGGGCTCCAGGTCTTGTCTTTGCGCTTTACTTTGTGAGGGACAAGGCGAGCGCCACCACCCGGTCTTTTCCCGCCAGGCTGATCGCCCTGGCGGCAACTTTTCTTCCCTTTCTCATTCCCGTTCTCGGGGACCCGTTGGCTTGGGTGCAGTTCCGGAGACGACCGAGTTCCCTGGAGAGAAAGTACCTGCTCTTTGCCCGATTGGCTGCAAGGAGTGCGCGTAAATCTTTCAGGTCCCTCTCGGTGTACGTTGTTCCCCGATAGCGAACCTCTGTCTCTATGACGCGTTGCAAATCATAGACGGGATATTGAACGCGAGAACCCTTCGCTCCATAATGGAGGGATTACCCTATCCTGCATTTTTCTTCTTGACTAAATATAGAATCATGTTCTATATAGAATAACGTTCTATTTTTACCGGGGGTGCGGGCAGGCACATCTTGCTTGCATGAGGCGGCCCTTTGCTGAGGCCGCCGAGAGCAGAGAAGGCCTGTCGCGAAAGGAGGGAAGGATACGATGGCCCATAGAGCCACTGAACGGCGGCAGCGCAACGAGGTTGCGCGTTCACGTCTGCTGGATGCAGCACGTCAGCTGTTTATGCGCCAAGGCTATGCTGTGACCACAATGGCGCAAGTGGTGCAACGGGCTAGGACCTCCATCGGCAACTGCTACTTCCACTTTCCCAACAAGGAAGCTCTGTTGCGAGGGATCGTGGAGGATTTTGCGCAGCGGATCGCCCGGGAAATAGATGCGGCTACCGCTATTGCCCCTGGCGGCCCGGCGCAATTGGCGATCGCCCTGGCGCGCGGTGTGGAAATTGTTCTGGAGCAGAAAGAACTGGCCCGTGTGCTGCTGGTGGAGACAAGACAGCCCGAACTGCGCTCGCTGGTCCTGGAGTACTTCGCAGCGCGGCTGACGGACCTCCTGGACGAAGCGGGAGTAACAAACCTTTCCGCGGAACGGAGATGGATCGTCCTAGCGTACGAGGGGTCCATTTTCCAATTGTTGGAAGCTGTCGTGACCGGTGAACTTCAGGAAGATGCCCGAACACTGGCGCGTTTCCTTATCCGGTGGAACCTGCAGGCGCTGGGACTGACCCCGGAAGCCGTCGGGCAAGGGTTGGCGGCCCTCGATACGACGAGCGGCGCTGAGGATACAGGAGATGCGTGGCCTGCCACCTAACGTCGCCGGAACATACAAATACAAGGAGCAAATGCTATCATGTCAACTGATTTATTTGCTGAGGCTCAAGGAAATGCCGCGGGAAGAGCGCGTTTGATCGGACGCCGCATTCTCGTGGTTGGAGGAGGACAACAGACCTATGGGATGCCGGATGCGCCCATCGGGAACGGACGTGCCATGAGCATCCTTTGCGGACGTGAAGGCGCGATGGTGGCCGTCGCCGATATCAATACCGAAGCGGCTACCGAAACCGCCCATATGGTCGAAGCCCAGGGCGCTAAAGTGCTCCCGATGACGGTCGATGCCACCAAGGAGGCCGACGTTCAACAGATGATCCAGACCGTTGCCGAGCAATTCGGCAGTTTGGATGGATTGATCGTGAACGTGGGCATGGCCCGCGGACTGATGTTAGCCCAGACGAGCGTCGCCGACTGGGATTGGGTGTTTGCCTTGAATGCACGAGCTCACTTCTTATGTAGCAAGCACGCATTGCCGGTTATGGAGCCGGGAGGTGCCATCGTGTTCATTTCCTCAACGGCGGCGGTCCTGCCTTCAACCACCGACATTCCCGCGTATGCGGCTTCAAAGGCTGCCCTCGCGGGACTCAACGTATACGTGGCCAAGGGAGGCAGCCCCGAAAGGCATCCGCGTTAACCTGGTCACACCCGGCCTCATCGACACGTCTTTAGGGAGGCTGGCCACGCGCGTCCGTCCTGATCGCGCTCAGACACCGATCCCACTGGCCCGGCAAGGGACGGCCTGGGAGGTGGCGTACGCGGCCGTCTTTCTATTATCCTATGAGGCGAGCTACATTACGGGACAATCCATCGTCGTTGACGGAGGACTCTCCGCCATTCGTTAAACACGTCTCAATCCATGTAGAAAAAGGAGGAATTCACTTTGGCACGTTTAAGCTATCCCGATCCGACACAGTTGTCGGGCCCAACCCAGTGGGTGCTGGCGCAACTGCCCGTCCCGCTGCATATTTTCCAGATGCTCGCCCACGCGGAGGCCGCCCTCGGCCCCATATTGCTTTTGGGCAAGGCCATCCTGGGAGGCCAGGAATTGGCACCCCATCTCCGCGAGATGGCCATCCTGCGGGTGGCAAAACAGGCCGAGGCCGACTATGAATGGGTCCAGCACGTGCCCATTGCCAAGGCCGCAGGCGTTACGGACGAGCAGATTGCCCTCGTGGAGCAAGGCAGTACGGAGGCATCGGCCTTTGACCCGCGCATGAAACTGGTCCTCCATGCGGCACAGGAAGTCGTGGACGGCCCTTTTCTTTCCGAGGAGACCTTTGCCGCCTTGCAGGCCCATTTCCCACCGCGCCAGATAGTGGAGCTCTTGCTGAGTATCAGCTACTACCTGATGCTGGGCCGGCTCATGACGACTTTGAAGATCGATCTGGACCCACCTTCAGGCAATACCGCCGTAGAGGCGGCCAAAAAATAGGAAGTCTCCCAGTTGCCGTCAACTTCTATCGTTAGCAAGAAAAGGAGGCCGCGTGGAATATAACATCATCGTGATTCATTGCCGCGACAATGTCGGGGTCGCCATGGAACATATCCATCCCGGAGAAAAGGCCGTGGCGAAAGGTTCGGAGGCATTCCATGTTTTAGAAGAAATCCCCTCCAGCCACAAAGTTGCGTTAAGGGACATAGGGGCTGGCGAGGAAATCATCAAATACGGCGAGGTAATAGCGGTCAGCACGCGAGCCATCAAACAAGGAGAATGGGTGCATACCCACAACCTGGAAAGCCAGAGGTGCGGCAAATGAAAATCACTGGATACTTGCGGCAAAACGGGGATTTCGGTACGCGCAATCATGTGTTGATCCTGCCGACCGTATTCTGCGTCAATGGCGTGATCCGCAGGATTATGAATGAGGTGCCGGAGGCTGTTGGGATCACCCATGACCACGGCTGCGGCCGGGGAGGCCGAAGAGATCTGCAGATCCTCTTCCGGATCCTCTCCAGGATGGTATATCACCCCAATGTCGGAGGTGTGGTATTGGTGGGGCTGGGGTGTGAGGTATCGAATACAAAGAATTTATGGCCTTCCATTAAAGATGCGGGAAAACCGATCGTGATTTTCAATGTACAGGAGGAAGGCGGCTCTCTGAAAACGGCGGAAAAGGCGATCACAGCGGCCCGGAGAATGCTGGAGGAGGTTGATCGGCAAGAGCGCGTACCGATGCCTTGGGAGAAGCTCCTCGTTTCAATGAAATGCGGCGGTTCCGATGCCATGTCGGGCGTGACATCCAATGCAGCCTTGGGGGCTGTATCGGACTGGCTTGTGGAGAAGGGCGCCACGGTCATGATCGGGGAAACCACGGAAATGATAGGGACCAAGCATATTCTTAAGAAACGGGCAAAGGACGAGCAGGTTGCCGAGCGGATCGAGAAAATGGTGGAAGAGGCTGACAGGCTCACGCACGAAATCATGGGACCTCTGGCCGGCCTCGTGATCTCTCCCGGTAATATGGAAGGAGGGATGAGCACTATCGCGGAGAAATCTATGGGGTGCATCCTCAAGGGGGGATCCGGCCCGATCAATCAGGTCGTAGACTACGGGGAAGTTCCAGCGGAACGGGGACTCGTATTACAGGATGGACCTGGAAGTGACGGGGAGGCCATGGCCGGCTTGGCCGCAAGCGGTTCCCAGATCATTTTCTTTTCGACGGGCAGGGGAACGCCGGTCGGCTTTCCGATTCTGCCTGTCATCAAGGTGTCGAGCAATTCGAGTATCTATAAAGCCATGCCCGATGATATGGATATCAATGCCGGGATTTTATTGGAAGGCGAGTCGCTCATGGTCCTGCGCGATCAGATGATCGATCTCATGGTCCGGGTGATCAATGGCGAGAAGACTAAGGCGGAGTCCAACGGGATGGACGTATTCACGTTCATGACGGTTCATCCGCCATTTTAATTCTCCCAATGAGGTAGGAAAAACCATGAAGGGAGCAGAATTGTAACTGAAGACTGCGAGTGAAGCGGGAATCGAAATGTGTTTTGCAAATGCCGGTACGACAGAATTGCCGATCATAGCAGCACGCGAGTGTGAGGCCTGCGCTTATTTTGAAACGGGACTCGACCCCGCAGCCGGAAGCCTTCTTTCTCAGATCGCTGAAGCGTGTATGGTAGTATTCAGCCGCGACTTCCAGGACCGTATCCATTGCTACCCCTGCGGGAGGCTCCGAAGGACGGGCCACGGAAACTACGGCCACCTGAGCGGAATATTTCCCGGCTAAATCGAGGGTCATGTCGAACGCTTTCTCGGATTCTTCCGACCCGTCGTATGCAACCAGAATTTGTTCGATGTTCATTGATTTTTTCCTCTCACCAGTCTTCTACCAATGATTTCATAGGACAATCCCAACACAAATCCTCAGTTCCTGATCTCTTCTTGCAGACCCACCGGACCAGACCCCTTCCGGCCGCTGAAACGATGCTTGCTCCTTAAATATATAAATTTACAAGATAACAATTTGATCCACCATGTACTTTTGGGCGACTGATCACAACTCAGATCAGCAACGGAAACGGCATTATTTGGCAAAGGCGGGGCGAGCCATGATTATTCGAAACATACCGGGAGAGGCGAAGTGTCCGGAATGTGGAAGAGATGTGCGGAGTGCGGACATGAATTTCAGGTGTTTCGCAAGCAGCTCGCAGATCCCACTCAAATCCGCTTCAACAAGATGTGGGAAATGAAGCCATCAACTGCCGGGATAGTGGTGAGTCCTGAAACTAAAAAAACCAGTCTCATTGATCTATCGCTTGCATGTTCGATTGCGAAATTGTATGGTTTTGCGGCTTTGGGGTTGTTCAAGAAGTTTTTTTGAGTTGAATTCGACCCGAAAATGCTGTTCGGACGCATGCCGCACAACTCGATGCATTATTCCGGTTAATAATCTTGCCGCTATCCGGCGGAATTAAGACCGCTCGCGGGCGCCATCCCTGCTACATGGAAGGGATCACGCTTAACCTCAAAGCTGAGTAATGATTCTCAATTGCCCCCTCATCTGAAATACAATGATTGCCATTTAACGGGTAAGCGCTATCCAGTTAAAAGGAGAAAGCGGGATGAGAGTAGCTGCACTCGTGAACCCATTCGCAGGAAGCCGGACGGCCGGTAAACAATGGCCCATTCTCCTCCAGTCGATCGGGTGGGAAGCAAAGAGGGTCGATACATTCTGGAGCGAATATCCCGGGCATTGCGAATCGATTGCTGCATCAGTCCGCCGCTCCGGATACGACAGGGTGATCGCTGTGGGTGGAGACGGTACTCTGTTCGAGGTCCTGAACGGACTATGGTGGGAAGAACGTGGAGATATGCCCTCGGTGGGCATGGTACCCTTCGGCACCGGGTGCGACTACTTTCGAAACTTTGAAAACGGGACGGGGATGGCCGCCAGATTGAAAACGGCCCTCGGAGAACCAGCCATCAAAGTCAGTCTTGGAAAATGCCGTTACCCGGTTCAGGACGGCATGAGGCAAAGGGTTTTCGCGAATGTCCTGGGGCTGGGGTTTGACGCAGAAGTGGTCCGCCGGTTTAAAAGCTCGAACTTCCAGCGATTGGGCTTGTTTTCTTATGGCATCAGCGCTATTGCCGAGATGAGGCAGCTTCGGCCGTTTGCCTTAGAGGGCACACTGGGCGATTCCTCTTTCCGGGCCGATGCGGTCTTTTTCGCGGCGACCCTCGGCTGCTGCTTCGGAAAAGGAATGAGGATCGCTGTCGATGCATCTCCTTCACATGATCGATTTGAATTCGTACACGCCGCGCCAATGTCTCCGATGGGTTTGTTTTCCCCCATTATCCGAGCGTACCTGGGGCTGCGTCAGGACGATTCCGTGGTAAAGAGGTCGTATGGAAGTGGGGCGGTGCTCGGCTCCTCGATGCCGATCATGTTCGAAGCTGATGGCGAGCTGCTGGGACAAACCGGCATAGTGGAAATTGAGTTGATACCCGATGCCTTCTCTTTTGCCGGCGGGATGACCAAGAAGCAAGGAAACTAAAGGGATCGGGTCAATCTGTGCCGCTGATACCTGCAGGAGAGCAAGGACAGGGTCAAAGCTGCGATCCGGAAAAGCGGATAATCTACCGGCTTTAGCCGGAATAATCCCTTCCCTTTTGAGCGGATCACCGTAAACCTTGCGCCTGCGGCCTTAAAGAAGGCTCCACGCGAACGCCCAACACGTCGGAAATGAGAGGTGTCTATGATGGCCGATTGGAGAGAACTCAGCAGAATAGCGAAGATTTTCTAGATTGGTGGCCTGATCAGCTTTCCGGGGTTGGCCATCATGATTCTCACCGCAATGACAAGTATTGGCGCAATTCTTGCTTAGAAAGGGGAACTTCTCAAGCAGTGCCCTTGGTGTATGTGACTCCAGACAGGGATACAGGTGGACCTTCACTGGACTGCTGGCGGAAATAGCCTGCAGATCCCGCTCAAAGCCTTTCATTCCGGCTCCTAACCCTTGCTCGGATTCATCTATTCGCCTTAATGCCCGGAGATTGAATAAGTGGTTTTCGGAACTCGATCCGGCATTGAGCATAGGGGCTATCAACTGCGGGGATGGCGGTGTGTCCTAAAATTGCCAAATTGGTCTGACCGGTATTTTTTCTTACCGGTTTTGATTGGAATATCGTATGATTTACGGACATTCGGCATTCCAAGAGTTTTTTCGGATGGAATCCGAGCCGGAAATACGGTTCGGGTCCAGTTGGGGGGCAAGTTGACGCATTATTCAGCTTTGTAGGTGAGGGCAATGTCGCTTTCGCCGGAATCAAAGCAATGCAAAATTGAACAAAGGAACGCTATCGTGAAACACTCGCTAAAAGTTTTGATTTTTCTGCCTGCTGCCTTGCTAATCAATCAATCGGTCTGGGCTTTGGAATTCGGGGAACCTCCCCCCAAAGTGGAATTAAAGGAGAAACTGGGCGGAAGGCTGGACGCAACACCCTGGAGCAGCGACGAACTGCAGGGAAAACTTTCCGTCATCTTTTATGTCTCTCCCGACGAAAAGGATACTAACAACCCGGCCAGCGAAGCACTGGATAAAGAGAAGTTCCCCGCCGATAAATTTAGATCCTATGGAATCATTAATATGGCCGCCTCCATGCTGCCTAACTTCCTTATAAATTCGGCTTTGAGAGAAAAACAAGAGCGTTATCCCAAGACCATTTATGTCAGGGATTACAAGAAAGTGTTGGTCGATGCCTGGAAGATCGCCGATCACAGCAGTAATATCATGGTATTCGATCAAAAAGGGACCCTGATCTTTAGAAAAGATGGGAAGCTCACCGACGAAGAGATCCGGAAACTGGTTAAGACTGTCTGGGATAATTTGTAATATTGCATTGTCAATAAAGTTATTACATGTTGCAAGTAATCGTCACCCCGGCGAAGGCCGGGGTCCAGAGCTGTTAACCAACTGAAAAGACGCTGGATTCCGGCCCCCGGACTAGACACTTCCGGGGCAGGCTTCGCCGGAATGACGGGCTGTAGGCCCTTACCTATCGGAACTTAGTTGACGTTGCAATATATCCCCCAAATGAAAGTTTATGGAAATAGCCTCCAATCCTCCACATCCTCCACGGCACCAATGTCGCCTCAACCCTGTTAAATTAGGGCTTTACAGGAGTGAGCAAATTTGAAAAATTCCGTGATGAGGAGCGCGCGCTCGGAACAGAGGCGGACAGGCTCCGACTGGAGCGCTTTCTTGATGTGTCCGAACCGCTCGGGGGGCTGGAGATCTTTGCTTGCCGTGAGTTCAATGTCCATGGAAATTCCTCCTTTTCCGGACCTTGCCGGTGAAGGTTTCAAAAGCTCGTTACCGGCTTCATGCCTTCCTGCGGATAAATCCGGCCCTGCTTCGGAGGCATGGAGTTGTACACCCAGTCGATATCCGCACAGCCGAGCGTTATGCCCCTGAATTTGTCGTACCCGGTGAAGACGCCTCTCACCAGCACGTCCTCCATGTCGAGGGTGAGCCCGAATATGGCGATATGCATTCCTTTCTCCAAGGCCTTCAGCTCGGAAGAATAGGCAACGGTGGAAAAGGCGAGCCTCCTGCTGTCTGAAGCCTGGCACGGGATGAGCGGGATGAGCGCGGGGAAGCCGTCCGATTCAACATAGGAGAGGAACTTGACGGTGTCGAGCCTGTTGAACAGCTTCTCCGTCCAAGGGTTTAAGATTCTCTCCGGCCGTCCGGTCCACGAAACGGATTTTGCGATCCTCGTCAGGATCGATGCGCACGTTATCCTGACAAGAGGGAGATTCTCTCTTCCGTAGGTCTCCACGAGATCCATGTAGTGCACGGTATAGATGCCGGTATAGGCGTTGTAGCGGAACATGGGCTTCAGATTGAGCATATCATAGTCTTCGCCGTGCTGCGTTTCATGGGTCCACCGGGCCTTTCCGCGCCACAGGCTCCGGTCCATGGTCATGATGAGGAAGCCGGTCTTGGGGTTGGTCTTCACGTGCTGCTTGCTGAGCCCTTCGCAGAACTGGCCCCAGATGAGCCGGTCCACCGATTTCGCCTGCAGCGACGTGATCAGGGTGATGTGAGGAAGTCCTTCAGGATTCACCGTGGCGATGATCCCCACCTTGGCCTCGGGCTCGAATTCCTTCAAGTCGTTTTCCTCAAAGTGTGTGAAGACCCTTTTCATCATACCCTCCCATGCCCTCGTCAGCATACCCCGCCCTTGATCACCTTCAGCCGGTGTTTCTCTTCCAGGTCGCGGTCTTCGGCCTTCCGTACCGCCCCGCTCGTCCGGACGATCTTCGCGTCTCCTGCCGCCTCTTGCGCGACCTGTCCGATGTACCCCAATTCCCCTTCCGTCATCAGCTTCAGGTCCCGGCACGTCCATTCCAGCCATTTATCGGTGCACAGGTTATTGAACGAGCAGAGCTCCCATCTGTCCACGACACCCCCGAGCTTTTCCCTGAGAAAAGACCCGATGGCGCGGATGTTTTCTTCATCGGCCGTATATCCCGGGATGAGCGGTGTCCGAATCCAGAGCGACTTGGGTGTTCCCCGCTGCTCCATGCGGCCGGCCAGGGCCATAAGGTTCTCCAGGATGCGGCCGTTGTCGCAACCCGTATATTCCTTGTGTGCGGACCGGCACATGAGCTTGATGTCGTAGAGCACGAGATCGGTGAAGGGCAGGAACGAATCCAGGGTCTCCCAGGTGCACTGTCCGCAGGTATCGAGCGCCGTGTGGACGCCTTGTTCCTTGAGCTCCTTCAGGAGCAGGCTGCCGAAGCAGGCCTGCATGGTGGGCTCGCCTCCCGAGAGCGTCACCCCGCCCCCGGACTTCTCGAAGTAGATCCTGTCCTTGAGCACCTCGCTCGCCAGCCTCTCCGTGTCATACTCCTCGCCGTAGGCCTCCATGGCCGTGGAGGGGCAGGCACTGGCGCAGGCAAGGCAATCCGTGCACTTTCGCCGGTCGATGACGATTCCGTTCTTCCCTCCGGCCAGCGCCTTTTCCGGGCATGCGCCGATGCAGGTCTCGCATCCGATACAGCGCGCGCCCGTCCAATGCACCTGGGGCTTCATGAAGATGCCCTCGGGGTTGTGGCACCAGACGCAGCGAAGGGGGCAGCCCTTGAAGAAGACCGTGCTCCTGATGCCCGGCCCGTCCTCGGTGGACATGCGCTGGATCCTGAGGATCGTCCCTTTCATTGTCACCCCTACAGCGCCTCGTGGCTGATGCGCGCGATCAGCTCGTCCTGCAGCTCCCTGCCCACGCTCGTAAAGTAGGCGTTGTAACCGGTGATCCTCACCAGGAGCGAGCGGTAGTCCTCGGGGCTCCTTTGGGCTTCTTTCAGCGTCTCCGCGTCGATCATGTTGATCTGCAGGCAGGTGCCTCCGTTCTCCGCATATCCCTTCAGGAAGGCCTTGAATTTCTCTTTGTGCTCAGGGTCCCTGAGCATGGACGGGTTGATGGACATGGTATGGCTCGCGCCGTTCGGCAGCAGGTTGCGATAGCCCAGGTACCCGCCCTTGCCGTCCGCAGCCTTTCCTCCAAGGGCCTTGCCCACGGAGTTGGCATTGGCGGTCGGCCCGTTTATGTCCGCGCCGTTCGACGGACAGATGGCATTGGAGAGGAACTTTCCTTTGGGCCTTCCGTCCGGGCTCGCAGGCAGGATGAACCCGTCGCTCACCCAGTAGTTCCAGCTCAGCATGCCCGGCCGGAACTGCCTGTTCGTGGACTTTGTCTTGTACTTCCAGGTCTCTTCGCACCACAGCTCCATCACCTTGGCCGCCACGGCGTCCGCGCCGTCGTCGTCCCTCCCGTACTTTGGGGCCTTGTAGCGGGCCTTGGCCTGGAGGACCTCGAAGCCCTTCCAGTCGGCCCTGAGAGCCCTGACAAGCTCGTCCATAGTGCACTCCTTCGTGTCGTACACCAGGTGCTTGACGGCCAGCAGGCTGTCCACGGTGGTGGCGAAGGTGACGGCCTCCAGCGTCGTGAAACTCAGCTCGGCCCCTCCTTCGGTGATATCGACGCCCTTCTCCGCGCAGCCCTTGACCAGGCATGAGAGGTAGGGTGTGGGACAGAATCCGGCGCGGATGGCCTCCGACTTCTCGTAGAGCTCCGTGCACTTCTTCACGATGTACTTTGTCTGCTCTGCATAGGCCTTGCAGAATTCGTTCCAGGAGCAGAAAGTCCTTGGGTCGCCCGTCTTCGGCCCTGCCTGCTTCACCTTTTCCTTCTTGGCCGTTATGGGGTCCACGAAGTCGAAGAAATCCCTGCCGTCGTTCATGGCCAGTTCTAATGCCTTGAGCAGGTTCAGGTTGTTGTCCACCGTGCCGGACCGGTCGTTGCCCACCATGGTGTTCTCGAGGCAGCCCACGGGCGCGTACTCGTGCACGTTGGCCTCGTTGATCGGGTGCGTCATCCCCGCCTTCCCCGCCTCCAGAAGCATGCCGGCCATGGATCGTTCGTCGAAATTGATGAGAAAGGGCGCGCCCTGGCTCACCGATACCATGTCCACGACCCTGTCCAGAAGCGCATCCGGGCTGTTCCGGTGGAGGCGCACGTTGGGCTTGGGCTCCAGGAGGGGTGTCATCTCGTCGATGACCTCCAGTATCGCGTAGGTCAGGTCATTGGTCATGTCTATCCCGCCCGCACCCATGCCGGAAAGCGTAATGAGCTGGCCGTAGCCCGCAGTGATGCCGTTGTTGCCGACGAGGATCATGGCGTCGTAGGCAGTGTTCGCATGCACCCAGAAGCACTTGAGGATCTCCTTGCCGAACTCCCGGTCCATGCCCTCGGCCAGCGACAGCTCCCAGTAGGGCAGGAGGTACTGGTCGATCCTGCCGAAGGACACGCCGGGCCCCGGGTAGTTCTCGTCGCTCATGACCAGCATGTGCGTGAGCCACAGAGACTGTACCGCCTCCCAGAAGGTCCGGGCCGGTTCCCAGGGGACCCTCTTCAGGTTCCTCGCCATCTGCCTGAGCTCTTCTGCGCGTTCGGGCCCGGCCACCGATTGGGCGAGCTGTGCGCACAGGTCCGCATACCGCACCGCCAGTTGGACGGGCATGGCGGCCGCCGTCATCATGGCCCTGAGCTGTGCCCCTTTCGTCCCCTTTCTGTCTCTCGCTCCCAAGGCTTCGTATGTATCCTCGATCTCCTTGTAGATTCCCTTCCACCCGGCCTTGAGCACCCGCTCATACCCGGGGATCAGATGACCGCACGTGGCTCCGGAGTTGCCGTAGCCGTGGTCGTGGAACCACTTCATGGAGGATCGCGCCCCTTTCTTCCCGTACACCAGCCTGTTCCGTGCCTTCGCCTCCTTCTTCGTCCAGCACTTGGATGTCTGCAGATTGAAGCGGCTCCCTGCGATGAGGTCGCCTGGCAGGATCTCCTGGGGAACGTAGTTCACCATCACCTCTTTCACGAACCACGCCTTGCGTTCCGGCAGGCTCCACGTCCAAAATTCGGGGTGAAGCGCCACGGGCCTTGCAGCCTGCTTGAAGGAAGACCCGAAGGTCTGGAGGAACGTGTATGTCTCGGGCACGATGTAGTAGGTTATCTCATCGAACACGACGTCCCATTCGACACCGGTGGTCCAGGCCGTGAACTCGTTGTTCCATGCACGCTTCGCGCCCTGAAAGTAGTAGTCCCGCAGCCAGGCGATCCTCGGGGAAAGGTTCTTCGGCTCTTTGATCTTTTGCCTGACAGCCAATGCTTCCGCCATGCTCATGGCCTACCTCCTCTGTGCTTCGGCGAGGATCGTCCGCAGGTGACGCTCGCCGTGTGCAAGCGTTTCCTGCATGATGGACGTCGCCTTGTCCGCATCCCTGTCTTCGATAGCCTTCACCAGCCTCCGGTGGAATTTCACGATTTCGGGCGCCATCTTCGGGTCCGAGAAGAAGAGGGCGGTGAAGTTCATGTATACTGGCTTGAACGAATTGATGAGCATCGGGTAGATAAGGTTTCCCGACGCAATGCCCATCAGGTGGTGAAATGCGAAGTCGAGCCTGGTTACCGTCTTCAGGTCCCTGGGGTTCGCCTTTTCTTCGGCATCCACGATCAGGTGGAATTCTTTCATATGCTCGTCCGTCCGATGCGATGCGGCAAGCCTGGTGGTTTCGGTCTCCACCAGCAGCCTCGTCTGCAGCAGGCTCTCCATCAGGTTCTCGTCGAGCCCGCCCTGCCGGTAGTTAATGATGGAGTTCAGGATGGCCAGCGACCCTTCCTTGCGAAAATCGTTCACCACCGTTCCAACCCTGGGCTTCAAGGTCACCAGGCCCTTGGCAGCCAGGTCCACCAGGCCTTCGTGCACCACCGGCCTGCTCACCCCGAGCTGCAGCGCCAGCTCCCGCTCCGAGGGGAGCCTCTGGCCGACGGCGAGCTTGCCGGTAAGGATCAGGTCTTCGAACCGCGAGATGAATACCTCCACCAGGCTCTCTGATTTCAGCGGCTTCAGGATCTCCTTCATGAACCTTCCAATGTGATGGCTGGTGGTATTGCCAGCTTGCAATGAATATATGCCTGGATCCAGGAGAAAGGCAAGGGGTAATGCTGAGATCTAAATCGGTATTTCCCCCGAGGGGGGAGAAGATGCATTCATTGAGGCTCATATCCTCGCCAGTCGGAAGAGAGGCATTCCGGATGAAATCCGCCGAGACATCAAAGCCATGGCGAGTCACCGCGGTAACAGCCAGGAGAAGAATGATCTTCGTGAATGCCTCTTCCATTGACTCCTTCACAATCGCCTGCACCTGATCCGCTATGTCCTCTCCGGCTTCGACTATTATCTCATCGTGATGGGTATGAACAATACGGGCATCAAGCCGTTCAGTTCAGTGGAAATATGGATAAGGACCAGTTTGAAGGCATCGGCGCCATTTACCTGAACGGGTTGAGAGAATGGCGAAGTATCAGTTCCATTATCCGCGATGAAGATTATCCTGCCGATCATTGTCGTGACTTGCTTTCTATCTAACTGGAAGAAATCAGCATTATCAAAATCTCAGGATACCGTCCTGCTCATCGTATGCGGGATTCTTGTCTTCAACGTGGTTGCATGAACTTGATTTTTTGATCTCACAGCTGCGCCCGTAACAGCAGAACTCTTTAAAAATCCCACCATTTACATCCGTTACGCCATCGTAGTGCTTACATCCCTCCCTACAGATAAATGGAGTGAGATTGCTTTTGTGAACGGTTTTCTTCTAAAAGTGAACAGGTGGCTAAAACGCGAACTAACATCCAAGCGGCAACAAGTTTGCAGTTACGGAGCAGCAATGATTCGGCTGGTTATGCAGGCCCTACAGGAACCGGAACGGATGTGTGCGGCGTCTGAGAGAGATAGTACGCCGACGATACGCGATGGGTCCCCGGCATATGCGAAAAGACGCTGCACGTCTTTCAAAAACATGTGACGGATTGCGTCGCTCAGGAGCGAATTCTCATCACAAGATGCCACGGGGGCCTTGAAGATGGAACGTGCCTCAACTTCCAGGCTTGATCCGTGATGATAAGCGAGAATAATGTCAGTCTTTGAAATTACCCCAACGGGCAAACCCTTGGCATCTTGAACTAAGACTGCGCCCAGGCGGTGGGCCGTCAACCCTTCAATCACCCTGGCCAGGGAATCTTCTTGCCGGCAGGATATTACAGAAGTGCTCATTGCGTCCCGCACGATTAAGAGCTGTGTCTGATCGGAACAATCGGTGAGTTCCGATCGGCGGACTGCCCCTTTAGGACATGCCCTGCAATAGCGATAAAGAAGTGCGACCACATCCGAGTATGACAGCGTCCCGACCATCGCGCATGGCTCTGCGCCCTGTACGAACAGTTGATGTACACCGTTTCTGCGCATGAGGTCCAAGGCAACGCCCAATTCATCGTCAGGGAAACAAGTGATCAGGGGACCATTCATGATGTCCATCGACAGGGATTCTGCTATGGGCAAGCCGCCGTAGAAAGCTCCAACAATGTCGGTTTTGGATACTGCTCCTACGGGACATCTGGTTTCATCAGTGATCAGAAGCGCATTGACTTTGAATTTGATCAATTGATTGATGCATTTATCCAACGAAACATCGTGGGACAACTGGATCACCTGTCGACGCATAGCTTCTTCGACAAGGAGTCCCTTCAAAATATCTCGTGTGCTGACAACTGGCATGATTTCACAGAAATTTTTCGAGCAAATGATAGAAAAGGTCTGAAATGTAAACGACACCCACCACATTGTTTCCATCGACAACAGGAAGGCGGCGGATGTGCCGTTTGATCATCAAATCAGCGATGGCCATCACGTGGGTTTGCGGTTTGACCGTCACCACATTGGTGGTCATGATATCTGAGACGCGAACCGATTTAACGCGATCAAGGAGTTCGCCGAAAATCGCATGGGCCTCCAGATCTTCTATTTCGCTCCACACATGAATGTGCTTCGGCTGAATAAAAAGAATTATATCATACATGGAAAGCATTCCAACGAGTTGGTCTTTCTCATCGATTACCATAAGCCCGAAGATTCTTTTTTGTTCCTCCACGCTTGCGATATGGAACATCTTTACCGCTTCGGCAATGCTGTTTGCGGGGCTGAGGATGTGAAACCGGGGACTCATGATGTCGCGGGCATACATTGCGTAAGGCCTCCTTGATCAATGGCGACGATAATCAAAGCGGGAACACAGCTGACCCCGGGTTCGAACCCGAAGAAGAAATGATGTTCGAGAGGAGTCAAACTATTTCACGCATCAAACAGATATTCAATTCAGAGTCTACTGTCAAGGGACCGTGAAGGACTCAAATTCTCCCTTCCGAAATGGCTTCCGATTCGGACTGCAGACAGCGCGGATGCGGGAACAGCCCTCTATGTGGATACCTTAAAAGATAAAGATTTCGATCGAATCATTGGGGACTGTTTCGAATTCTTTCCGATCTGATTGCTTATCTTTTTCATCAGGATAGTGAAACGAGTCAGTCCGCAAAAAAATACGTGTACCTGGTATCTGAGCGAATTTCCCCTTATACGGGAGGAACTCACAGCCAAAAACGCAGGATCCTGCGGATTTTCATTACTTCCGTCATGTATTTTGGAGAGGCTTTTGATTGAGCGGAAAAGTGCCCGGCAAGAATGGAGGCTGACTGAATCTCAGCACCATGCCTCAGCCACTCAGATCTCCACCACAAACGGGACCTCCGGGATAATCCGCTTCAATGCCGCCTCCATTGACTCCTTCACAATCGCCTGCACCACATCCGGTGAATCCTCCCTTGCCTCGACTATTATTTCATCATGCCGGGGATGAACAATACGGGCATCAAGGCCGTTCAATTTCCCGGAAATATGGATTAAGGCCAGTTTAGAACCTTCAACTCCGTTTGTTTGGACCGGCAGGCAGAATAAGGAAGTATAAGTTGCGTTATCCGGAATATGAATCATCCTGCCGATCTTTGTCAGGACAGGCTTTATCTACTTCTCCGCCCATGTCTCTCCAATAGTCACTTCCACCTCAACTGGAACTTTAGAAATATAGGCCCTCTCTGCCTGAATCTTGGTCTCCTCGAGAATCACAGCAACTTCCCCTGCCATCTTCTCAGGAACTTCGAGAATGATCTCGTCATGCACCGTTCCGATAATCCGGGTTCCAGTGTCCGCCAATCTTTGGGGGAGTAATGCCAGTGTTTTCCTCGTGATGTCTGCAGCTGTCCCTTGGACCGGGCGTGTTGTAGAGTGTGTCCTGAAACTGCCAAAACCGCTCCGGTTGACAGATGTGTCACTTGCATGTTCGATAGGGAAATTGTAAGGTTTTGCGGGCTTTGGGGTTGTTCAAGAAGTTTTTTCGGGCAGCATCCGACCCGAGGGTCCAGTTTGGATGCAAGGGGTAGAACTTGATGCATTATTCCGGCTTAACCGTTCGATCTGTCCTCGACTGACGGATTGCAGGTTGAATGGGCTGCTTCAACTTTACACAATGGGAAGGCTCCCATTCCCAAGGCGACGAGCGTGCGTGTACTCAAATATATTCTTAGAATCGTGGCTGCAGCGGTAGCGGCGCTTCTCGTGTGGGAGGTCATTCTGGAGAACTGCGTGCTCAGGGAGCCCGGTGGAGTCAATTCGCCGATACTGGGCAGGATCTTGAAACCCGGCATTTATCTCCAGGGAACTGAAGGGTACTGCAAGACGAGGATGAGCAGCCTGGGCATGCGTGGACCGGAAATACTTCCCAAAAGAGCCGCGGAATACCGGATCCTGATGCTGGGCGATTCTCTGACCGAAGCGCTTCAGGTATCGGACGATAAGACCTTCGTACACCTGCTGCAGACCGAGCTTGCCCGGAATACCGGCAGGGAAATCAGAACCATAAACGCCGGAAGAAACGGGGCAACGCCTGCGTATTACCTTCATCTATCAAATTTCTACCATTCTTCCATGGATCCGGACTATGTGATCATAGAAATCCTTGAAGATTTCACCACCCGTGTTTTTGATAAAACCAAGGAGTTTTATGTCAAAAAAGAGGGCGCTGAGTATGTGACGGCTACCAACTTCAGGGACTACTATATCTGGCAAATGTTTCCATCCTTCAAATTGATTAAGCCTTTTGTGGCCCTGTCCACATTTAAAATCGCTCTGAATGCGATCCCCATGATGTTGGATAAGCGTAAAAACAATATGGCAACAACCGAGCAAGGTGGCATGCCTGCAATCTTTTATGGTGATATTATTGATTGGACGTTGAAAACTCTGAAGAACGATTACCCAAGAATGGCTATTTTATATATCACTGTGAATAAGCCGGAATCGAACATAGAATCTTTGTTGAAATTGTCAGCTGGTAAGTATGATCTGGATATTATAAATATGAGGCCTATATTTGCCAATTATTACCTAACCCACTGTCAGCCGGTCAACGGTTTCGACAATACTATACCGGGGGAGGGACATTTAAACGAAATAGGGCACGCCATAGTTGCCAATTGCCTGGCTGATTATTTCATGAAAAAGGTGTTCAGGTGATATTTTGCAGCATCGAATATATCAGTTTCTTTATCCTTATTCTGTTGGCAGTCATTGTTACAAGGCCGAATACAGCAAAGAAACTTATCCTTTTGGGTCTGCGGTTGGATTCATCCTACCAGCGGCAACTCAGCGCAATAATGACGTGGCTTGGTATGGTCAACCGCATACGCAGAATCTACCTACCAACACTTGTTGTTCACGGAGCTGCGGATCCACTCGTCCCGTATGGAAACGGCCTATATCTGAGCACCATGATTAGAGGCGCAAAACTCCTTACCTATACCAACGTCGGGCGCCTGCTCCCTATCGAAGCATCAGAGCGATTCAATCAGGACGTCATGGAGTTTTTAGGTTAGCTGCCGGCAAGAGTTTACGCTATGTGCAACTCCCAGACGTCGGCATTCATTCGGTCGAAGATGGAGAATGAGCCGTTCCGAGTAACGCCAGCATGCTTTTCCCGCCCACGTGTCCAATTTGGTGATACTGAGTGACAGGCAGCAGCTGCCGAGTGATCGTTGCTTTTCGCAAAACCTTAGAACCCCGCATTTCACAGGCGTGGAGCACTTTTCATTTGGGGGTGACCATGACCACTGGCCGTGGAAACTTGACTTCATCAGTTCTGGCAGGCAAGCATGCTCAGGTTATTATTTGTTTGCCAAAATCGCCCCTGAGCGTGGTACCATTCGAGCAAAAGATTGAACGTCGATTTCTGCAACCAATCGCGATTCCATTCTTGTGCATTGCAAAAAAAAGTGGGCAGTGGACGGAACCAATTTTGACTCCTGGCATCTGTTAAACCGGAGGGAGAAACGCGGGGAGCATTTGTCAATTGGCGGAAAGAGCAGATTGGCTGGGTTTGCAATCACCTCTTATTCTCGACCGGTGGCTCTTTCCCCGGCTTTTTTTCCGGGCTCGAGAACAGGTCGGAAAAGGAGTCCCATGGCGTGAGAGGTGGGAGGGTTTTCTGTGCAAATGCCGATAGATCCTTACCCATATCCAGCCACTTTCTGAATTGTTCGTCCAAGGCAGCCCTGTAGGACAGGTAATTCCTAATAGTCAATTCCAGGTATTTTTCGAAGAACTCACTCAAAACATCTTGGCCATACCGGATGACCAGGTGAAGGAGGGTCACCGGCAAAAGAGGGTTTTTATTTTTTGCCTCTTCCATGATGATCTGAGTGAGAATAAAGGCCGTTACGTCCTCCTGGGTCTTGGCATCGATGATTTCAACCTGGCGGCCGTTTTTAATCACATCGGACACTTGGTCGAGGGTGACGTAAGCGCTCTTTTCAGTGTCGTAGAGCCGTCTGTTCGCATATTTTTTGAATAGTACCTTTTGGGCCATTAACGCTTCCCATCATTTAGGATCGGGGATTAACGTACCGCAGCAAGACACCAGGATCATTATAGCCTGAGAATCTGGAAAGGAAACACAAAAATATTGTGCGGCGCACAATATTTCCTTGACAATTCCTCCCCCCGCAGCTATAGTAGACTCACATTAGGTCAAAGGCTTTATCGTTCGTTCAGACTTATACCAAAGACCAAGGAGGTTTTACAAAGATGGACCCGCTAAAACTCACAAAACAGATGATCGATTTCAACAAGGCCAGCTTCGACAACACCTTCACCGCCATGGTTTTGCTGCAAGAGCAAACAGAAAAAATGGTGAATGCTTTTATGGAGCAGGCCACGTGGCTTCCCGGCGAGGGGAAAAAGGCCCTTAACGAATGGGTCGAAACAGTCAAGAAAGGCCGCGAGGATTTCAAGAAAGTCGTAGACCAGGGTTTTGGCAAGGTTGAAGACTACTTTGCTCAAGCAGGCAAAAAAAGCTAAGGGGGAAAGCTGCAAATGAGGCCTTCAGCAGCTCTTGGGAACCACACAAGCAAGGGGATGGATGTGCAGCCATCCCGGAGGAGTGATCCAAATGGAACAGAAACAGATAATCAAACAAATGATTCAGCACAATAAAAACGTTTTTGAAGCCACGTTTAACAGCATGGCCATGCTTCAGGACCAGATGGAAAATGCGACGAACATGTTTCTGGAACAATCCGCGTGGCTTCCTGCGGAAGGAAAAAAGGTCGTTGAGGAATGGTTTAAGGCTTACAAGAAGGGCCGCGAGACCTTTAAAAGCGTTGCAGGCGAGGGCTTCAAGAAGGTGGAGACATTCTTTGCCGATATCATCAAAGATTGATTCATATACATCCGGGAAAATGTCTGGTCTCCCCTCTCGATGTTGATTGTTTCGAAGGGAGAGGCCCAGCAATGCCGGTCTAAGGCCTTAAACTTTCCGCGATATATTTTGAAATCAGCTTGGGAGAACCATCGTGAATAATCTTTTCGCTTCTTTCAATGATTCATTTGAGATGTCGAAGGATTTCCTCGAAAGACTGTCCAAAGCACCGTCGAAAACGTTGGAGGTATCCCTGAACCTGCTCAAAGGCGTCCAGATGTTTTGGAATGGAGTTTTTAAGTACACGAACGAATTCATGGACCCTTCATGGAATGCGCTCAATGCCTTCGATAACGTAGAGGGTGAAAAATTCCGGCACATGCCTCCTTGGGAAACCATCCGGGACTATGCAGAACTCTTGCAGTTCAACGTCGAGCTGGCTTCAAGGGCGCTCAACAGCACCTTGACGCAGATGAATGACTACCAGCTCCTGCAGGTGAGGGATGCCCTCATGGCGACCCTCAATACGCTCTTTGACTGTGAGGGGGAAGACATCGCGGGATTTGCGGCAAGAAAGGCCCAGATAATGGATCTTGTGGTTTATTTATACCCCAAGGCCATTCGGGAGATAGGATCGGAATATGGGCTGCACTTCGATAAAGGCGGCTATAGAAAACTGGCTGAAACCGACCGGTATGAGCTCTACCAGGTCTTGCCTTCGGACCCTGGGGTCAGTGTGAGAAAAGATGGAAAACCCATCATTATCGTTCCGCCCTCTGTTCTGGGTGCAAACATCCTTGCCTTTTTGCCGGGGGAGAACAAGAGTTACGTGCACTGTTTCGCAAACCAGGGAATACCAACCTACCTTCGCGTCGTGAAGGACATTGCAACCACCGAGGCCGTGCAGCTCATGACCCCGGAGGACGACACTCTTGACACGCGTTTCTTTTGTGAGCGGGTAATGGCGAAGCACGGGAGACCGGTTACGCTGAACGGGTACTGTCAAGGTGGATACATGACCACAGTGGCTCTCCTTTCCGGCGAACTGGACGGTCTGGTCGATGCTTACATCACCTGTGTCGCCCCTCTGGACGGTTCCCGGAGCATAGCCTTGGTTGAATATATGAAACATCTGCCGCCCAGGTTCATGGATTTGGGGCATTCTATAAAAACTCTGGCAAACGGTAATCAGGTGATCGATGGCAAAATCCTAAGCTGGGTCTATAAGCTGAAGAGCATCGAAAAGGAGGCCCCCATAGTCACCTTTTACCGGGATCTCATGATGTTTGACAGGCCCGGGCAACCGCCAGAAATCAGTAAGACAGCGGCTGCCATCAACCATTGGATGCTCTATGACAGAAGGGATCTTCCCCTGGGTATCACACAAATGAGTTTCAAGAGCTACACAACCCCGGTCGACAAGGATGGAACGCTCCCTGTGAGGGTGTTCGACCGGCCGCTCAACTTCAAACGTATCAAAGAGAAGGGTGTCCAGTGGCTCATCTGCATTGCGGAAAAGGATGATCTGGTGGACG
Organism: Syntrophobacteraceae bacterium; assembly: GCA_049515795.1. GTDB lineage: Bacteria > Desulfobacterota > Syntrophobacteria > Syntrophobacterales > Syntrophobacteraceae > SbD1. The sequence goes on along the minus strand of JBEKTT010000007.1, from coordinate 11,566 downwards.
AAGCCGCCACCCTTGTGCCACTCGAGTGGGTAGACGCCGAGGTGAGCGTTTTCCCCAAAGGGCATACGGCGATGGCCACATCGTGGTCCATGCCTCTATCTGAGTGTGCTATTAATAAAAATTTCCACTATAAGTGCCATATACCGTCTTCACGTTCCGATGGGAACTTTCGAGGACCGGTCCGGTTCCAACTGGACTTGGAAGAAGCCCACTTGCAGGCCAATTGAAAAGGATAATTCTATGGACAGCCAATTTCTAGAATTGTGGGGGAAGTCTTTTCTGAATGCCGCCAAAGGCCAGAAAGCTCTGGAAGATATGACGGCCTGGATGCGCCAGGGTTTTACGGGTTTTGAGGAGATGACCGCTCTTTTTCAGAAGACCTACGGGTTGGATCAGGTGGCCAAAGAAAGCCCGGATTACTTCGAGATGTGGAAAAAGGCGCAGGAAGATTTCAAGAACTCCTTTACGGATTATTTGACCCTCTTGGGAGTTGTGTCTAGCGACGAGCACATGGCGCTGGTCAAAAAATACGAAGAGCTTAAGGAAAAGGTCGCATCGCAGGAGGAGACCATTAAACACCTTCAAATGCTCTTATCTCAGGCGAAGACCGAAGAGGTGGCCGGCCAGTTGGAAAACCTTGTTCAAAAGCAGGCCGAACAGTTTCAAAAAATCATGGAAAGCTTTGGGGAAAGCTTCAAAAAGGGTTCAACCGAGCCCAAGAGAAAGAATAAATGATTTAATCAGGAGTGGTTTTGTAGTGCTACCCGAAAGTCGAGACACTTTATCGAGGAATTAGGTTTAGTTTTTTGAAATTTCGCGCCGCTTCTCTGCGTCAGCCAAGGCCCCTCATGGAGTCTTGCCGTTTTGGCCTGCTTCGCACCGGCAGCCGCTGCGCATCTGCACGCGGGCAGCTATGGGGCCTTCGTAATAACGATTCCAGTACATCTCTTTGCCGGAGGGGCGCCTGTTTTCAGGCAGCTCCTCGGGTTCCGATATTTAACGTAAATTTTTGTCTGGGGAGTGGCCGAAGCGCCAAGCACAGCGACACTCACAGGACTGAAAAGGGCATCCATCTAGTACGTTGTCAACAAAGTTATCACATGTTGCAAGGAATCGTCACCCCGGCGAAGGCCGGGGTCCAGTGCTTTTAACCACCTGAAAAAACGCTGGATTCCGGCCTTCTCCGGAATGACGGGCTGTAGGCCCTTACCTATCGGAACTTAGTTGACGTTGCACTAGTGTATGGCGTCAGCGCCCGCCATGATTCAGCTCCCCTTGCGCTTTTGGCTAAAAATAGCTGCGGTGGCTCCATATCTCTTGCTTGAGGTCCTTCATGTCGTTCTCGAGCATGAGATACATGGAGGCATTCTGTATTGCTATCCCACCCAAATGAGCCAGAGCGGTGAGCAATCTTATTTCATCCCCGGTAAACTCCCTTGGCGTTGCAGTGTAGAGCCGCAACGCGCCGATTATTTCCTCTTTGGTCTGAATGGGAATCGAGAGGAGGCAAACAATGCCTTCTCGCTTCTTTTCTTCTTTGTGCTTCACTCTTGGGTCTGTCGAGACATCTTCGATCAGGACCGGCTTTCCCTCGAGGGTTTCCTGGATGCTTCCCTCAATAAACAAGGGTCCCCTGCTCAGATAGGTTTCACTCAAGCCGCAGCTCGCCACGCATTCAAGCGCTCTTGTTTTTTCATCGATAAGAAGAACAGCGGCGCCCTTTATCTTCAGGGTTTCAGCCACGTTGGCCGTCAAGTTGTGCAAAACCTCCTTTACATTGAGACTTGAGTTGATGCTGACAGCCAGGTCCAGGAACAGCCCCGTATTGTGCCTGATCTGTTCGATCAAACCGGCATTCTCGATGGCCATACCCCCCTGCTCAGCCAGGGCGGATCCGAAATCGATCTCCTGCTGAGAAAAATGCCTCGGGCTACCCGTAAAAAGAGCAAGACCACCCATGACCTTCCCTTTAACCTTGACGGGCACCACCAGAAGCGAAGCCAGTCCTTCAGCCTTTTTCATGTCATGGCCGTCCAGCCTGTCGTCGGCAGTGCAATCATAAGAGAAGAAATATCCTTCTTTCTCGAGGGTGGGCACCAATTTCAGCGGTTGTGTCAGCCCCTTTTTTGTGTAGGTCTCTGATAAACCCTTATGCGCTACTGCCCTGAATCTCTCCCTTTCTTTATCGTGAAGAAAAAGCAAGGCAGCTTTCACGCTCATGGTTTCAATGGCGGTGTTAATGATCAGGTCGAGCAGTTGATCCTTTTCGAGAGTAGTTCCGAAGGCCCTGCTGACTTTACAGATGGCATCGAAGTAACCGTTCTTGTCTCCGGATCTCATGATCTACTCCCTGCGGCAACTACTTTTTGCGTCCGTTTTGGTGAAGGTCGACTTTTGGGACCGGTTTCTTTTTTCGGCTCAGCTTTGGCTGGGCGGGCGGCAAAATCTTTCCTTTCAACTCCGTCTCTTTCTTTCAGCCACCGGGCGATTTTGGGCGCCAGTTCTTTTTGGCATTTGGAGCTTACATAAATTCCAATGTGGCCTGTCTCAATGCACATATTTTCCGTGTCTTTGCTGCCAACCCTGCTCGTCAGAGGCTCACACATCTCGGGAGGAACCAAATGGTCGAACCGGCCATAGATGTTCAGAACAGGCATGGTGATGTTCTGAAGGTCAACCCGCTTGCCTCTCAATTCCATCTTGCTTTGGATGAGTAGATTTTTCTTGTAACAATCGTTGATAAACTCCCGCATGACTTCTCCCGGAACGTCGGGGCTGTCAAAGATCCATTTCTCCATACGGATGAAGTTTTCCACAAACATCCTGTCGTCCACGTTTTCAAAATAGCCGACGTACTTGTCGATCATCAGCCGGGCAGGGTTGAGCAGCAGGAAGCACATATTCAGCATGTCCCCCGGCATATTGCCATGGGTGTCCGCGATGAGATCGGCGTCGATTGCCTTCGCCCAGATGTTAAGAAGGCCTTTATCGGTGTCGAAGTTGCTCGGGCTCACCGTGGTGATCAGGTTCTTGACCTTTTCGGGGTGCAGGGCGGAATACATGGTGCAAAAGCTCCCCCCCATGCAGATTCCCATCAGGTTGATTTTAGGCGCCTCGTGCCTGTGGCGGACAAAATCGACGATGTTAGCCAGATACCCGTTGACGTGGTCGTCGATTCCCTGGTAGCGGTCCTTGCGCGTGGGATACCCCCAGTCGATCATGTACAGGTCGATTCCCTCCTTGAGCAAATTCTCGACCACGCTCTTTCCCGGCTGCAGATCGAGCATGGTCTCTCGATTGATCAGGGCGTAAACCATCAGCAAGGGTGTTTTCACTCGAGTTTCGGCCAAGGGAAAGTAGTGTTTGAGCTTGACACGATCCTCTTCGTACACGATTTCGTGCGGGGTGGAGGCAATCTTCGTATCAAGCGGTCCCAACAGGACCTCCTTTGACTTGAGGATGTGTTTCTGCGATTTTCCCACATCCTCGGCCATCTTAGCCAGAATAAGGTCTACCGAAATTTTAGGCTGATTCATGCGAGGCCTCCCTTGCGGTCAATGACTCTAACTTCTCAAATTTTTTGGCCAGTTCCTTGACCGTTTTCTTCAGTCCATAGAACTCCTTGTAAAGCTCATCCACATCCCTGTTCGTCGCAACCGGGAGAAACTGCAGCATATCTGTAAGCACCTTCTCCCGGGCCGCCTTGTACTCTTCCGTGACATTCACTGTCCTTCCCAGGATCTTGATGTATTCCGGCGACTTGAAAAGAGTCATGTAGTGCCCTTCAAGTATTTTTATCCACATGTTGTAGTAATCTTTAAAGTTTTCGGATAGCTTCCCCTCTTTAACCTGCTCATCGATCTTTTCCTGAATCACCCGCAATGATTTTTCCACCGGGAGACCGAGCAGATGGAGAAATTCGGCCATGGCTACCTGAGACTGGTTGAACTTGTCTATTGCCTCATTTGCTCTTTCCTGATTAAAGCGGGTCAAGCCTAACGGGGGCGCCTTCAATAAGGGCTGAATCTCTTTTTCATAGAATTCCGCCCAGCCCTTGAACGTATCGGCTTCAAGCCCTTCAAAGCTGTAAGCCTTAGCTTCTTCTCCAAGCTTACCAACGCCTTTCAGCCACATCTGATAAAGCTGGAAATAGCCGTCCCACGTGGTGCGGGTCATTCTCATCGCAGATTCGGGCAGAGCGTTAGACCCCTTAAGAATCAATTCCAGGATTTGGGGAGAGCTCAGAGCCGAAGACGAAGTCTGCCAGGTTTTGAGCAATGCCTGCCACCCTTCCTCCAGCTTGCCGTGATAGCTTGCAGAGGATGGCTGTGAGCCTTCGGAAACATTGGAATCGCTGGCAGGCCGGGTTTTGGCTGCCGACAGCCAAAGATCGGCGGTGGATTTTATCCAGTCGGCAAACCAATCGGGGCTTCCCTTTTCTTTGTCGTCATGATCCATGTTTTACCTCCCACTTTCCGGTAAATTGAATCCCTATAATCATGTCTCTTCCCCTTACTTGTGAGCTTGAGATGGGAAAGCTCCGCCCTTGTCTTCATCAACCGGAGCAGGATGCGTGGCAAGGGATTTGGGCAGAAACAAAAGGTCGATCTCGTGGAACTCACGACGGAACGATGCTCCTCTCCATCTCTCCGTCCTGCCGAAAGCTCGACGTTTAGAACTACGATCTGTACGGACAACGCAAGGAATCTACTAAAGCTGAACCTGATGCTCTCTTCATTATCGCTTTGGAATTGATCAATCACTCCCCTCGAACTTGAAGGAGAGCTTCACGCGCGCGCGATATTCTACAATCTTCCCGTTCTCGATCCGCACGTCCAGTTGGTCCACTTCAGCAATTCTCAGGTCTCTCAGACTCTTGGTTGAAGTTTCAATGACCTCTTTTGCCGCTTCTTCCCAGGATTTTGGACTGGTTCCGACGAGTTCTACGATCTTGTAAACGGACATGGCAATCCTCCTTTGGTTATAGCCACCGCAGAAAACAGGAAAAGGGGTTTCTCCTATCCTCTTACCAATCACAAAATTGATTTCACCGCGTAGCCGTGGAACCAAGCAGGTCGTAGTGCACGCTTTGCTTATCCCGTTAGTGTTAGAGTAATCATCAAGCCACATATTGCAATTGAAGTTGAATGGGTATTGAGTGCGGCCGGAAAGTTTACCGGATTGGGCGGTTTGGAACTTTACCAGTGGCGGCCGGAAACAAACAAATACGTCCTCAGAAGCTTCACGAATTCAATTGATAACGCGCTGAAATACGGCGGAGAGAGCCTTATGAGGATTTCGATCGGATACGATGACTCGGAAAGCCTCCACATTTTTTCGGTGACCGACAATGGCAAGGGGCTTAAAAAGCAGGATTCAGATAAGATTTTCGGGCAGTTCCAGAGGCATGAAACATCCAAAGGAGTGGAAGGTGAGGGGCCGGGACTAACCATAGTAAAAGAAATAGCCGAACAACACGACGGAAAGGCATGGATTGGACCGGCAGCAGGAAAGGGAACCGCTTTCTATGTATCGGTTTCAAAAAAGTTATAACACCGCAATGCTCACAACTTACCACTCTTCAAAGTGCTGCACATGACCCTGCTCCCTCGCAGGAGCCTTCGGCAATCGTTTAAGCCTGTGTCAGGCGTACAAAGCGCGCAAACGGGCGCTCGGTTGAGCCCGAATTTCCGGCGCCGATAAACGGACAGGGGTGATTTTCGGCTTACGACTGCTCCGACCAGGTTACGATGTCCTGAAATGCTCCCATCTACCCCATAAACAAATGGGGTCAAATACCGGCTGAAATAGGGTAGTTACCCCATAGCAATTTATATGGCTTATGGTATTTAATCCCGGATTATGCGTGAGCATGCCTGAGAATTACACTGCATTTGTCCCAACTATATGATATTATGTCGCAAATTCGTCAGAGGGAGGAAAAACTTCATGCGCGTGGTTGGTGACAAGCAGAGGGAGACCATCAGGCCGGATTTCGACAGATCTTAGCATTGATTTTCAGGGAGCAAAGATCACCACTGATGCCGGCTTTCTCCTGATAAGAGAGATGGATCAGCGCTTCGACATCCTCGGCGGTGCAGAGTCTATGATTGACGATCCGAGATCGCCTCGACATACGGATCATTCCTTGCTTCAACTGCTGCGCCAGCGAGTCTATCAGGTCGCCGCAGGCTATGAGGATTACAATGACGCAGATCGCCTGAGGGTGGACCCGGCGCTCCGGTTGGCCTTGGGCAAAGAGCATGAAAATGGGGCAGGCCAATCCGCACTGTCTCGCTTTGAGAACAACATCCTCGCGACGGGTGAGGGTCTAAAGGCCCTCGAAAATGCGCTCAGCCGATCAGCCGAAACCCTCCTTCGGCGTAGAAACAAACGGCGGCTCATCATCGATGTTGATTCCACTGAAGACCCTGTCCACGGAAAGCAAGAGGGCGCAGCCTTTAACGGCTACTTCGACCAGATCTGCTACCATCCTCTGTTTTGCTTGACCAACAAAGGTGATCTTTTGAGCGCAAGACTGAGACCCGGAAACGCGCATTCAGCCGATGGCGTCTTGGACCTTATCCCTCCTCTGGTTGACCGCTACCGGTCTTGGTTCAAGCAGTTCTGGCTGCGGGGCGATGCTGCATTTGGCGGTCCAGACCTCTACGAGTTCTGCGAAGCGAAGCGCATCGCTTACTTCATTCGGCTTCCCAGCAACAGCAACCTCAAGAAGCTCATCGCACCCCATTTGAAGCGGCCTGCCTGCCGTCCTCCAAAGGGCGGAGTGCAGGTGAGGGTGGTCGAATTTCATTACCAGGCGGAGAAATGGAATAAAGCCCGAAGGTTGTCTGTAAAATCGAATGGCACATGGGTGAACTCTTCCCCCGCGTTGGATTTATTGTGACCAACTCGCATCTCGAAGCGGAGAGAGTAATTACGATTTACAATGGCCGTGCTGAGATTGAAAACCGGATCAAAGAAGGAAAGAACACCCTCCGCTGGGACAAGACGAACCTCGCGGAGCGTGGAGTTTGAGGCTAATCAAGCAAGGCTTCTTGTCGGATGTCTCGCCTACAATCTGCTTCACATGATTCGGGATGCAGCGTTCTGGGGCGAGAACCTGAAACCGTCCATAGAGTCGATCATCAGGCGGCTTGTAAAGGTTGGGGCCAGGGTGGTCTATCATACCTCGCGGAGCGTAGAGTACTTGCATGTTGCGTCGGCTTTTTCCCTCGCCCGCTATTATCGCATCTTATTCGCCTGAGCCTCCCCAACACCATGAGTGGCGTGAAGCGAGCTATTAACTGCGTGGATGGTGGTATGTCCTCAAATTGCCCAAATTGGTCTGGTCGGCATTCCAAAAGCTTTTTCGGATGGAATCCGTGCTGGAAATGCAGTTCGGCATCCGCTGGTGACCACTTTGAGGAATTATTCAGGGTCAAAAGATTTTTTTGGTTGACCCGTGAACAATTCCCAAGAATTCGGAGGAGATTTCAATGAACAAAGCCAATGTTTTTTCTAAAAGAAGTATGGTGGCCGGTTTGGCCGTTGCCTGGAAAAAGATAATGAACAGGAAGACGGCTATTCGGACCGGGTTATTGGCATCGGTTATATTCATTTTTGCTTTTGGGATGTTTCCCGGGCCGGCCAAAGCGGCTCCCTTTTCCATCCCTTTGGAAAACCTGACGGGGCTGGATCCAACGCAGTATACGATATATGTGCTTGGTTACAGCACGACCTCTGGGATGATGCTCAATCCGGACGGGACCTTCCAGCAAATCCCTCCGGGGAATGGGATAATACCCAGCTATGCGGTCGGGTCCGGCCCCGGCATGCTGAGCAAGATCACTGTCGATGGGAGTGTCTCACTTCCAGGAGCCAGGATATACTTTTTCGTTGCTACTGCGAAAACGCCGGCTCCTTCCCTGCCATATTCGAACGGCGGGATAAATGTGACCCAGCCCGCGAATCCGCCCAATTCGAATTATCCCCCCTTTGGTTTTATCGAACTCACCATGAACCCTTCATATTCCACGACGCCCGTCATCGACGTTCAGACGGTGGATGCGTTCATTTTCCCAATCACGATCACCCTGAACGACAACCTCGGACAGGTGGGCCAACCTAGGCCGGCAGGCGTAGTTACCCGCGAGTCTATTTTCCAGAGCTATACCAAATTCATGGAATCGCTTGGCACCTTAGGGCAGCCTTATGTGGGCTTGCGGTTCACCGAGGCGGGGGGCGGACTGTTGAACCCGTATGACTATCTGATCGAGACGAACGCTGCAAACGAATACGTACATTTGTCCAGCACCCTGAACACGGTTTTCGACCCGGTGTTGAACACCTTGTTCTCCAATAAAGATTTGAGCCTGCAGGGCGTTGCTTACGGAAGCATTCCCGCGGACGTTTACACCGTCGTCTCCACCACGCCTCAAAACTACCCCGGCAGCACTTTCTCCGTCCCGGCTCTCCAATTCAAGGGCCAACAGTATAACAACGTCTTCAACATATTCAACCCGGTGGGTCTGACGGTCTACCTAAATCCTAAGACCCACGCCCCGATCAAAGGAACCATTGTCAACACCAGCTTGACATTCAGTGAGTCCCTGCCCGCGAAGACTCTGGTCGAGAATATGTACGTCGGGGGCGCCGGCACGAATCCTGCGAACACGATTGCATCGCTTGTCCTAAATAAGCAGGGCGAAATAACGGGAGCGACACTGAACCAGAATTTAGGCAGTCCCGCCCCCAATTCAACTTACATCTTTTCGAAGGTCCCGGCCCTTTTCGTTAGTAGTGGCGCGATGGTCTTCGGCAATGTGGGGGTGTTCGCCGACTCGACCGTACAATACCCCACAAACGGGGACAGCCAAGCGGTCCTTGCCAACCTTGAAAACCAGATCGTCTCTGCTCTTAACCGCGGGGTAGCGAACCCTATGATTATGAGAGCGAACCCTGCGCCGAGTGGCTATACCTCGGCGTTCTGGAACACCGAAACCTATTGGTATCCTCACCACGAGCCGCAAAACCTTTTCTCGCTGTACATGCACACCGGGCGTGTAGAGTCCAATGGAATAAGTACGCCTATCTTCGTGCAGCCGAACTCGCCGGCCCAGAATGCGCCGCCGGTCAAGAATGCGCAAGGGCAGTATATGGGAATGGCCTACGGTTTCGCTTATGACGAGACCCCCGGCGGTCCGGGGCCCGCGGGTCAGCCGCAGGTCCCTTCGAAGTTCGATCCGACACCGGCGGGAACCACCACGATGACCGTCACGCTGGGACCCTGGAAATAGCCTACGACGGCTGTCATCGGCCGAGGGGGCTTACGCAAAGCAAGGGCATTGGCCGTTTGGCCAATGCCCTTAATGCTACTTCGCAAGTTCTTCTCTCACTATGCTAAGCTAACCAATGCTCGCGCTTCTCACTTTATATCCATTATAAAGCTCCGAACCTTTTGAATAACCACAGAGAGCTTTCGAGCGGAAAGGGACAGATAGAGCGTTATCTCGATTCGATAACTACGGATGGTCATGTCAATCACCCTGAAGAGCGTAAAAAATGGGCGGGAATCCTGTGCGATGGAACTCCCTTCACTTGCTTAATTGGTCGAAGCATTTTTCAAGTTAATATATAGCTGTAGTCTAACTCCCGTTCAAGTCGGCTCTCTTCCACGACACCAATCATTTTCTTTAAGATTGCCTCCTTTCGCTCTCATCAAAAAAACGCGGATGTCCTCCAGTGAAGGCCGAGGGCGCATTTCCAGACCAAAGTCAAACAAACGAGGAGGACCAAATAAGCCCCAAAACACCGTCCGAAGCGAAGGGGAGGAGGATTTGGCAGTATACGGACAGAGATCAACTGGTGAGATCGGCAATAAAAAGATTCTAGCAGGAGGTCCATATGAGAAGCAAAAGTGACGCGATCAGAATGGTTGAAAAGGCGAAGAACTTCTACAAAAACTCCGGCAAAAGGATTGCGTTCGCTGAATTCACGAATCCAAATGGGGCTTTTGTTGAGGACGAGCTGTATGTGTTTGTCTTAAACTGCAAAGGGACCATGCTCACCCACGGGGTTAACGAGAAATTCGTGGGTGAGGAATTCATGGACCTCATGGACTCCGATAAAAAGCTTTTCATCAAGGAAATCGTCGATACCGGCAATTCCAAGGGCAGTGGATGGGTAGAATACAAGTGGTTCGAAGCGGTGACCAGAAACTGGCTCCCCAAAACAGTCTATTTCGAGAAGGTCGACGATGTGATCATTTGCAGCGGTTTCTATGACCACAAGGCGGCGGCAATTGCCAAGGCAGTCTAGACCTTTATCTGACGCAAGACCGTTTGAGAGTTGCTTTCTATTATAGGGAAATAAAACAACCAGGAGGAATTATGCCGCAATTTCAAACAACACACGGTCCAGACGGGACCCGCAGTATTACTTTTACCGGTGATTACACCCGTAACATGCCGAAAGAAGGAGTAGTTAAACACAGTGTTTCTGAAGACGGAGACTTAATAACGCATGATATCAAATTCACTGACGGTACCACGCTTAAAATAGTCAGCAATAAGGAGGGTAAGGTACTTACAACCCAAGGGTGTATTGACATTCTACGTTAACATACGGCTGAATGCGTGAATGCCGTATTCAGCCAAGTAAACTTGCATTGGGGTCTGCCCCCGAGGCTTTGATGAGGACGCCGCGTATTGTACTCGAAGTCCCATAATTTCAATTGGTATTTCCTCATCTCATGATCGGTAAATCTTGTGACATGGGACAGTTATAGAGCTTCCTTTCATTCTTTAAATATCAAGCTCTTGTGTAGTCTTGATTCACCTGATTTTACCAATTTCTACAGTGCCAAAAGCGTATGGGGACACGGCTTTCCTGAGCTAAAACTTGAATAAGCAAGGTAAAGTCACTCTACCACAAACGTTCTTTTTCTTCTTTGAAAAGATCGTTTACGCTCTCCCCACAACCCAGGCCTTTGGAATCGGGACACTGTAGGCGTACTGTATATACCCGTAATCATGACACGCCGAACCAGACATTTTCCGGGCCGCTGACGCTCACAATGATCCAACACCGCGGCGGCAGGGCGGCGCAGCGCAAGTCAATCGCCCTTGATGGCGCCGGTCATCACCCGGTTCGCATAATAGCGGGAGGCGCCCGGGTGGTATGGCAGGAACGTATTGTGGACGAAGTTGGCCGGAACCGTTTCTGCGGCGGCAGGATGGGCCTGCACCAGCTCCTGGTGGTTGGCAAAGACCGCGTCGACGATAGCGTAGACGAGACTGTCAGGCAGGTCCTTGTTGGCGACGGCAAAATTGTAAAGACCCACGCTCGCGTAGCTCTTCTTCAATGACGGGTAAACCCCTGCCGGGATGGTGGAGGGGGTCAACTCAGGCATCGCCAAACGCAAGGCGAGGATTTCCTCGCGGGAAGGCTCAACAAATGTGATTTTTTTGTTCGCTTCCAACGCAGCGATAGCCGGGAAGGGCACGCCGACCGCCGCCGCCAGCACGTCGAGCTTTCCGTCCGAAATCTCAGCGGCGAGTTCCTC
>JBEKTT010000006.1:0-138358 GCA_049515795.1 Syntrophobacteraceae bacterium | reverse complement strand
GGAGGTATCCCCCGCTCCGCGAGGTATGGTAGACCACTTTCGCCCCAACCTTTACAAGCCGCCTGATGATCGAGTCTATGGATGGTCTGACGCTTTGCCCCCGGAACGCCGTGTCCCGGATCATGTGCAGCAGGTTATAGGCAAGAGATCCGGCGAGAAGCCTTGCTTGATTCGCTGCAAACCGATGGCAAATTGCTTTGTCCCATCTAAGCGTGTTCTTCCCCTCTTTTATGCGGTTTTCAATCTCAGAGCGACCATAACAGTGGCGCAAGGCGGCAGGCAGAAGAGACATCGATTTCAAAGCTCCCTCCGGAGCAGCGGCAGATGCGCCTTGGCTTCCCGAAGGAATCCTTCAGCGTTCCGGAAGGCGCCCCCCTGCTTCAAAGCCCATCCATTGCGCAAGGCACGACATCTTTGAATTACAACCGGTCGCCCTACGACTATGTCACCCCCATAGAAGATCAGGGTGACTGTGGGAGCTGCTGGGCCTTTGCGACAAAGGCCGCTTTGGAATCACTGGTTCTGATGGCCACACGCGCAGCACCAACAAGTATCAATCTATACTTAACGACTTAAATAATTGCGCAAAGACGTCGCAGAGTATCGTTTCCAATCGAAACGAGTACAATTTTTGCATCGAAGGTCCAAAAAGAAAGATTCCAGTTTAACGAACGCTAAAGGAACCCAATAATGAAACGATTCGGAACAAGTAGTCTAGTTACCGTTTTGCTAGGACTGTCGGCGGCCATGGTCCTTTCCTTCTTCGTGCAGGTGCCGGTCCAAGGGCGGGGACAGCCGGTACTGACGCGGCACATGCGTGCGACGGTTTCAAGCGGGCAGGCGGTGTGGGTAGGCCGGCTTCCCGCAACACAGTCCTTGCGGCTGAACATCGCTTTGCCGCTGCGCAACGAGTCGGAGCTCGACAGAGTGTTGCAGCAAATTTACGATCCACGAAGCTCCTCTTACCGCAAGTTCCTCAGCGTGGAAGAGTTCACCGGCCGGTTCGGACCGTCGCAGGAGGATTACGACGCGGTGATTGGTTTCGCGGAAGCGAACGGCTTGACCGTGACGGGCACCTCTCCAAATCGAATGATCGTCGATGTCCAGGGGCCGGTGGCTAATATCGAAGGAGCGTTCCATGTAAACATGGGCGGCTATCAGCACCCGACGGAAGATCGCACATTCTACGCTCCGGACCGGGAGCCAACGGCGGATCTGCCGGTTGCCTTGTGGCATATCACGGGCCTCGACAACTTCTCGATCCCGCGTCCGGCCAGCCTCAGGAGAGCTCGGGAAGCGAAGCGTGACGCCACGGGGGGCTCGGGACCCGGCGGCTCTTTTTACGGCAGCGACATGCGGGCGGCCTACTACGGTGTAACCGGTCCAACAGCCCTTACCGGCAGCGGCCAGTCGGTCGGGCTGGTGGAATTTTCAAGTTACAACATAAATGACGTCACCACCTATTTCAGCAATGTGGGACAACCGCTCAATGTCCCCATAACTACCGTGCCAACGGATGGGTCCAGCTCGAGCAGCTGGAGCTGCACGGCGGCGACCTGCGGCGACGCCGAACCCGAAGTGGCGTTGGACATCATAGAGCCGATCTCGATGGCGCCGGGCTTGAGCCAGGTCCTCGTGTACGTAGCCGTGTCCAGCGACGCCGACATCTTTGCCGCGATGGCTAACGACGGCAATACTGTCAAGTTATTGAGCTGTTCGTGGGGATGGGAGCCGGCTGACCCGAGCAGTGACGAGCCGTATTTCAAGACGTTCGCAGCGCAGGGTCAGAGTCTGTTTGTGGCCTCAGGCGACGGCGGATCGATCCCCAGCATAAGTTGGCCATATTATTATCCGGCGGAAGATGCGTATGTCACGTCGGTGGGCGGCACCGACTTGACCACCAACGGCGCCGGAGGCCCCTGGGAATCGGAAACCGCATGGTCCGACAGTGGTGGCGGGATTGCTCAGGACATCTCTACGGGCGACTTTGACATCCCCACCTGGCAGCAGACGCCGGGGGTTATCACCGCTGCCAACAAAGGATCGACGCAATATCGCAATATCCCGGACGTCGCCGCAGAAGCGAACTTGGACAATTACATCTGCTACAGCGGCAATGCCGGCGGCGAAGGCCCAGGACAACACTGCGAAGGAGGATGGGGCGGAACGAGTTTCGCGGCGCCCCGATGGGCCGGATACATAGCGCTGGTGAATCAACAATCCGTGGCAAATGGGGCGAGTACGGTTGGCTTCATCAACCCAGCCATCTACACGATTGGGTTGGGGTCGAGCTATGGCGCCGACTTCCACGACATCACCAGCGGCAATAACGGCGCTTACTCAGCGGAAGTAGGTTACGACCTCGTGACCGGGTGGGGCAGTCCGAATGGGACCGGCCTGATCAACTCCCTTTGCGGATCCATCACGAGGTATATGCTCTGGGCGGGACCGGGAGGATCTGCATCCATCTGGACACTCAACGGCTCCAATAATTTTACAACCTACAATCAGTACGGCCCTTACAGCGGCTGGACGCCTGTGAGCTACAGCTCTAACTCCGATGGAACAAGATCTCTGCTCTGGGCGGGAACGGGAGGATATGCATCCATCTGGACACTCAACGGCTCCAATAATTATACTGGCTCCCAAGTCTACGGCCCTTACATCGGCTGGACTCCGGTGAGCTACAGCTCTAACTCCGATGGAACAAGAACTCTGCTCTGGGCGAGAACGGGAGGATATGCAGCCATCTGGACCCTCAACAGCTCTAATAGTTATATAACCTCCACAGTATACGGCCCTTACAGCGGCTGGACGCCGGTGAGATACAGCTCTAACTCCGATGGAACAAGAACTCTGCTCTGGGCGGGAACGGGAGGATATGCATCCATCTGGACCCTCAACAGTTCCAATAATTATACAACCTCCACAGTCTACGGCCCTTACAGCGGCTGGACGCCGGTGAGATACAGCTCTAACTCCGATGGAACAAGAACTCTGCTCTGGGCGGGAACGGGAGGATATGCAGCCATCTGGACCCTCAACGGCTCCAATAATTTTACAACCTACAATCAGTACGGCCCTTACAGCGGCTGGACGCCTGTGAGCTACAGCTCTAACTCCGACGGAACAAGAACTCTGCTCTGGGCGGGAACGGGAGGATATGCAGCCATCTGGACCCTCAACGGCTCCAATAATTTCACAACCTACAATCAGTACGGCCCTTACAGCGGGTGGACTCCAATCCAATATCAACCGGAATAATGCATAAAGTTGGGCGCGATGCATCCGAGGCACATTTTGGGGTTGGATTATGCCCTGAAAAACTTTTGGCACGACCCCGAAGGCCGTAAAACCATACGATTTCCCGATCGAACATTCAAGTGATACGTCAATGAGACCGGTTTTTGCATTTTCAGGACACACTCATTGCCCGCAGTCGATGCGCTCGATCCCCCGCTCCAGTGTATTCGATGGCGCTCAGGCGAAAACTCCACACCTCGCGGAGCGTTGAGATTGGAAAAAGCCGACGCAACATGGAGGTATCCCCCGCTCCGCGAGGTATGGTAGACCACTTTCGCCCCAACCTTTACAAGCCGCCTGATGATCGAGTCTATGGATGGTCTGACGCTTTGCCCCCGGAACGCCGTGTCCCGGATCATGTGGAGCAGGTTATAGGCAAGAGATCCGGCGAGAAGCCTTGCTTGATTCGCTGCAAACCGATGGCAACTTGCTTTGTCCCATCTAAGCGTGTTCTTCCCCTCTTTTATGCGGTTTTCAATCTCAGAACGACCATTGTAAATCGTAATTACCTCGTGTGCTTCAAGATTTGAATTGGTCACAATAAATCCGACGCGAGGAAAGAGTTCACCCACGTGCCATTCTATTTTACAGACGGCCCTTCGGGGTTTATGCCGGCTCCCAGCCACATCGGCCGATGCCGGGTCAAGACAGGCGCCGGCGCATCTACGGACAAAACAACCCTCATTTTTTTGATTCGCAACAGTCATTGGTCCATTCTTAAACCGGACTTTCGGAGACAGAGCCGCGTCAGGTCAAATTTAGACGTAGATCCAACAGGTTACAGTGAGGGGGATGCAGGACCTATGGATGGTGCCTTGTTATTCCAAGGTGATACTGCAATATTACATGTAAATCTCCTATTATATTCTTGACATGTATAATCTAATCTTTATTCTCTTATGATGTTTAAGGCTTGGTGGCTCTGGCATCGGACAAAAACAGTTAGGTTCTACAAGCCTTGCCGTACTATTTCGTGTGTTTTCCATGTGTTAGGTTCCATTAATGCGTCTGTCTCTGAAAGTCCAGACAAACAGTGCGTGAAACAGGAATGGCGCTTTCCATTCCTGTTTCACTTCGTTATTTTTGATCCTAATTGCAGTTCACATTAATGGGGGCCCAATTGCTGTAAGGGCCGAAAGCCACAGAATCCAAAAATCTATTTGCACTATTTAGCGTCCAAAGGCTTGCCTGGCCTCCAGTTCCCGACCATGCCAACCGGCCGGTTATCCCGTCAGGGGCAAAACTGTAACCTACAGGCGCCCAGCCGCTGAAAGGGCCGTAGACTGTGGAGGTTATATAATTATCGGAGCTGTTGAGGGTCCAGATGCTTGCCTGGCCTCCCGTTCCGGACCATACCAACCGCCCTGTTTTGCTAACGGGATCATAGCTGTAATTTACGGGCGTCCAGCCGCTCAAAGGACCGTACAGAGGCTGGCTTAAGACGTTCCCGAAGCCGTCACACTCCATGACTTCCGTCAATCCGCCTGGACCTAACCATAGCAGTCTGCCGATTTGAGATGTGGAATCATAGGTATAGTTAATGGGCGTCCAGCCGCTGTTGATGTGGATCACTGTGTTATTGGAAATACTCGTGGAGTTTTTGTTTAGTGTCCAGAGCGACAACAATTGCTGGGTTGAGGACCACCAGACCAAATGACCTGTAGGACTGGTGAAATCGAAGCTTATGGGTCTCCAGTCACTGGTATACGGACCCCAAAAGGCGCTTGTCAGGTAGCCATCGGAACTGTTAAGCGTCCAGATGCTTGCCCCCCCCGCTTCGGACCACAACAACAGGCCATTTGACGTGATAGGGTCATAGCGGTAGTTGACAGCCTTCCAGCCGGTATAGGGTCCAAAACCCGCGCTCGTTAAAAGAGTGTTATATATGCCGTCGAGCGTCCAGAGAGATGAAGTGCCATCGGTTTTGAGCCAGAGCAGCTTGGTTTCAGGTGGGGTCAAATTTAAAATAGGTGTCAGGGACGTATTAGCCATCACTATTCCGTACCCGGCATCTTCGTTCCAAAGTGCAGCCGGCAGACCTGAGGTTGCCATGGCCCTGTGGATCAGATCGGCACTTGCGCCGGGGTTGGCTGACAAGAGCAGGGCGGCTATACCTCCGGCATGAGGAGCAGCGGCCGATGTCCCGCAAAAAGGATTAAAACCCGGGGTCGAGGTGGCCACACAATCCGCGGCGGTGATATCGGGCTTGATGCGGAGCTTGCCGCCCGAGGAGGAAAGGTTTCCCGGCGTGATCGCCGATCCATCAGAATTATAAAAGACGCGGCGCGGGCCGTCGCTGGTATAGTACTCCAAAGTCTCGGAGCCGGTAAACGGTGTAGTCCTGCCATTCGCACTGACTGCGGCTACGCCAAATGCGCTCTCAACGGTTGGATGCCCTTTCGTGTCCGCATTAGTGTAATAATTAAGGGACGGACCCGTATTACCACCATCGGTAATAGCGGTTAGACGAAGAAATCTGGAAATTCCGCTGTACTCATTTATAACTACATAGTAGCCGACATAGCTGCCGGACGGTTGAATAGATTCATACGGGTCCTGGGTCCCGTCCTGAACATTATCCGAGACACTGATGACATTGCCAGAACCATCAATGACATATAGATCGTAATCGTTGGCCGAGCCTCCAAGAGGGTCCGACCATTGGAGTGTAATGTAGGACGGGTTGGCCAGAATTTTGTTGAACCAAATACCTGATGCGAACTCATGCACATTGCCGATGGAAAGCTGACCATAGTTTATGGGGCCCCCAGCCAGATAATCCGCCTCGTAGTTCCCAGCGGAAACGGCGTCTTTATTACCTCCATTGGCAGCCGATGAAAAATACAAAACGCCCTGCTGGGTCACGGTCCGTACAGCCTGGGAAATGATATCATCCTGGAAGGGCGACTCGTTGTAATAAGACACATCGTCAATGATGACTTTGCAGCCGGCGGCCGCCAAGCTCACTATATTGTTGGCAAAGCTTGCAGGGCCATCAAATGCCGTGGCGAAATAAAGCAGGGCGCCAGGGGCCATATCGTAGACGATCTCCATCATTGCCGTCCCTTCGCCGGTGGCGCCGTGGAGACAGTTGCACTGGCCCGGCAGCACCGTAACGTTAGGAGGCAGATCGCCGCTTGATTGCACAGTGGCAAGGTAGTCTGCGGAATCGGACATAACTCCAACCTTTACCCCTGCCCCAGTGTACCCTTGACCCTGCACGACATTCGCGCTGTGGGCCACGACACCCGCGGAGGTGGTCAACTTGTTAGTTTTGGCCCTATGGGCCATATCGATAAAAGTCACATCCGGATGCGCTGCGATCCATTCGACCGATTCTATCGGGATCAGGGCGCGTATTGCATTGTACTGCGGGAACTTGTTGATAATGGTCCCGCCGCTGGCGCTGATTAATCCCACCAGAGAATCGCTGACATTTGCTTTTATATCCGTCAATATCTCATTGGAACTCGACAAAGAAATACTACTTTCTAATTTAGGCAGCGTTCTTTCCCGGTCGTGCAGTATGTTAGTATGCAGGTGTCTGATGATGGAGGAATTGACCTTTCTTTGGAGTGGGGTGAGCGCCTCTTTTTCAGCTCTTAACTGTTCCGCCTGTGCAGAGAAATTAGCAAAGGCCTCTGCCGATAATTTCTGTGCTCCCGGCTCGGCTACAGATTGTTGGACGGCTCCCTGGTTTTCAGCCTGTGCAGGAGGAGTATATGCCTTTGTTGAAAATGCTTGTGCTCGTGCAGCCCCGTTATGCATCAGAATCATAACTAGAATGCACAGGGACACAACCAATGGACGATTAATTAGCTTGCCCAATCTAGTCATCTCTTTTTCCTCCTTTGATGCTTGCTGTTATCAATGGATGATTAATCACCTTGTATGGGGTCTTCAGTGGAATCGACATTGATGACGAGTTGCCGCTTGTTCCTGTGTCGAAGCAAAGTATAGGTGGACCGGCCGAGTCCTTCTTCCAGAGCCTTCAGCCCCTCCCCGATGGCGAGGATATTGTTCTCGAATCGGCAGAGTGCGGATTGCCCGGTCCCACCTGGCGGGGCCTGGAGTTTGTTCCCGCCCCATGGTGTTGGGTGGGGTTCAAGCGAAAACTCCACAGCCCGCCCGCCCGCGAGGCGCTCGTTGCAATCTTCATAGCCTGCCGCTACCTGATAGACCCTCTGGCGCAGGAGCTGAAGCAACAAATGATCCGTGCGGCTCGCAGACCTCGGGTCTTCGATACCGGACGAGACTCGCTCCAGAAGTTTGCATCTTTCGTCTACTTGACGCATGAGGAGTAAACCGGTGTTAGGACTGATTTTGGCGCCCTTGAAGTTGCTGGAAATTCACCTGTCGAAGCTGGGACAAATGGCCTGATTTTGTCTTCCACCAACTCCTTCCATGCCGCCCATCCACACTTTGATTAAATTTACCACATAATATCAGAAAGTCGAGGCGAATGCAGCATGACTTTCACGCATAGTCACGCATAATCGGGATCAAAAGTCACAATGTCACACGGCAGCGTGGTTTCATGGCGAATCCTTACCCCCGCAGATGCCACCTCGAATCAATCCAGCTATGCGATTCCCCGTGCTTCGACCGTCGCGAACGGCATAATTGGTTCCGCGATCTTCGGGATATATCTGAGCCATCGAGCAAATATGAAGACCGTCTTTAGGGCCGTCTTGAGCAGGGATGAGGCTGCTGTAGTATTTCTCCACAACCGGCTGTGACCAGCGGGCGCGCCATAGGTGATGGCGTTGAATCCAGTTGCGCTCCATTTTCGGAAACATTTTTTGTAAATAGGGGAGCGCGTAGTCCAGTAGCTCATCCGCGCTCATGGAATACAGTGAGTCTGTGTGGGGCAAATATTTTGAAAGATAGACGATGTGGGTCCCGCCATAAGTTTCAGGCCGCTGGAAGTTGGTGTGCTCAATAACGGCGACAAACGGGAAACTTGGATCGTTGACGTTGAGCCAATAGATTTTGGACAAGGGACGATCAAGCTCCAGCACCAGGCAGACGTTTCCGATGTATTGAATTCTCTCGAGACTTTTCACATAGTCATGGCCAGCCCATCCACGCACCATGTCTGCAATCAAGGGTAGCGCGGCGGTTGCGATCACGCGGTCAGAGGTGAACACGCCTTTTGGGGTGGCAATTTGCCAGCCCTCATCAACAGGCGCCACCTCTGAAACAGGCGCGCTCGTCTCGATCCGTCCACCCAGGCCGCGAATCTTCTGCGCCAGTGCATCTGCCAGGCCGGCGAAGCCTCCTTTGAAATAGGCCAGGCGTTCCTGTCCGCCTTTTCCACGGCTGCCACCGCGCAGCTTGAGTTTGTTCCAGAACCACACCGCCGAAATCTGCTCGGCGTAAGGGCCGAATTTGCCTTTGAGCAGGGGCTGCCACACAACGCGATAAACGTTTTCACCGCCAAGTTCCCTCAGCCATTCATGTGCGGTTTTGCCTTCAAGCGCCATCCAGTTCTTAACGCGCCGGGCGCGCAAAGTGAGCAGGCCCAAACGAATTCGGTCGGTAATGGCCAGGGGCGTGAAGTTCAACAGATCCCACGGCGTCGACAACTTGAAGAACTTGTTCGCGTAATAGACGCCGGTATTGGTAGGGCTAATCTCGACCCTGTTTTTCAAACCGAGTTCATCAATCAATTTCATCACTTCCATATCATTGGTGAACCAATGATGGTAGAACCGCTCGAGCTTCTCACCCCCAACATTGAATGCGGCTGCCAGCCCGCCAATCTCGGTGTCTGCCTCCAAGACTGTAACAGAGATACCTTTCTTGGCGAGCTCATAGGAGGCAGTCAGGCCAGTAAAACCAGCACCTATGACGGCCACATGAGGTTTTTTGCCATTTTTACCGGTGAGCATCGTTTTCATTTCCTGTAAATTCCCCACTGCCCCATAAACCCTACGATATTGTATTTTTCAGTGCTAAACCCAGGCAACTTCTTAATGTTGGTTAAGTTGCAGTGTGGACTAGTCCTCTTTTGGTTTAATCCGATTTTTTCAAACAGATAACACATCCAATCCATTTGTGGAAAAGGAGTCGTGAGCATCAATAACCCACCTTCTTTAAGGAAGAATCGGCATTCTTCCAACAAGTCTACGTGTTCGATGACTTCAAATGCAATAATTACGTCAAACTGATTAGATTTGAATGGCAATGAGCTGACATTTTTGATGTCGCCAATTACATCGGCTGTTCCCTCCAAGTCCAAGCCTATATAATTTTTATAACCATTGGTCCTAAAATATGTACCAACCCATCCGGAGCCGGCGCCTATTTCCAGTATCGAAGCACTTTTTGGTAGGTTTACGAAGAAATAATCTATTTTTTTTCTTCTGGATATATCGGTTAACAAAGGCATTTTTCCTCCATTTTTTTGAAGGGTTAAGAATGTGAAAATAAGGGCTCAGAACTTACCTCTTCACACCAAAAAGCAGGTAGGCCGCACCAAGAAGTACTGGAGGAATCAATAAAGTTGCATGGATAATCATGGCATAAGCCAAAGATGCGGCATTAGTATTACCCAGGATTTGGAGCGATAATGAAACAAAGTAATCAAAAGTCCCAATGTAGCCTGGCGTGCTCGGAATTAATGTGGCCAAGGTTCCAACCGGCAATGCGAGTAAGGCGGCTTCCGGGTGAACTAAAGCCGCCGAAGCCTTCGCAGCAAACAGAAACACGCAGCCCTCCAGCGCCCACAATGCTAGAGATAGTACAATTAGACTAGCCATTGTGCGGCTCTTTGAAAGATCCTCTAAAGTAGCAATTCCATTCTCGATAGCCAAAGAAAACTTAGCCCTATGTTTCGAAGGCAGAATTGCAATGGCTTGCCTTATGATAAACAGGAGCGGCGAGATCAGTTTCGGGAATAAAAGAATCGCAATTAGCGGAATGCAAATAGAAAGCGCGGAGAACCCGCCAATATTGATGAATGGCAAGGATTTGAAGTTAAACACCGAAAGAGCTATTCCAAAAAAAAACAAAACGATAAGAAAGTCAAGAATACGCTCCGCAAATATTGTGGCAAGCAATACCCCGGAGCCAACCCCCAGGCGCGCATTGAATGAAAAACACCTAATCGCATCACCAGCTCGAAACGGCAGTACTGCATTGATGGCATAGCTTAACAATAGAGGCGTTGAACAACTCCGCCAATTTAATATTGGATTCTGGGTTAACAGCATCATTTTCCAACGAGAAATCCGCAAGACATACTCTAGCCCGTAGCAAATAAGCGCCATAACCAACCAAATATAACTGACATGTGCCAGAGAATTAACTAGTTGATGGTAGTTCGTCTGCCTTGAGATCAACCATAAAAAAAATCCGGCT
Organism: Syntrophobacteraceae bacterium; assembly: GCA_049515795.1. GTDB lineage: Bacteria > Desulfobacterota > Syntrophobacteria > Syntrophobacterales > Syntrophobacteraceae > SbD1. The sequence goes on along the minus strand of JBEKTT010000006.1, from coordinate 127,690 downwards.
GTAAGAAAACCTAGGCCTATCTGGAGAATCTTTGATGTCCTCATTTGTTTTTTTCCACAACAGGGCTTCTTGAGAATTGTGGTTCGGAGCCTGCGAAGCCCACATACTCTGATGCTACGTACAGAGGACGATTTTTTACCTCGTTATAAATTCTTCCTATGTATTCGCCCAGTATTCCAATGGAAACCAATTGAACACCGCCAATGAATAGCACGGCGGTCATCTGGGCCGTCCATCCCGGGGCCCAGATATTAGTAAAAATGCGCAAAAAGATAACATACATTATTCCCATTAAAGCTATCAACGCTGAGGCAATTCCTAATGCAATTGAAATTTGCAGAGGTTTCGTCGAAAACGACAAAATCCCGTCGACGGCAAAATGCAGCATTTTCCTTAGGGGATATTTGCTCTTTCCAGCAAATCGCTCGGCGCGTTTGTAAGGAAGGGCAGTTTGTTTGAAACCGACCCAGCTCACCATGCCGCGCACGAACCGATCGCGTTCCGGCATGGCTCTAAGCGTATCGACGACATGCCGGCTCATCAATCTAAAATCGCCGGTATCAAGAGGGATCGATACGTCGGAGAGGCGATTCAGCAATCGATAAAAACCACGAGCAGTGGCGAGCTTAAAGGCTGATTCACCGGGACGCCCAATCCGTATTCCGTAGACCACGTCATAACCTTCACGCCACTTGCCAATCATTTCGTGCACAACCTCAGGAGGGTCTTGAAGGTCGGCGTCGATTAGCACAACCGCGTCGCCGCATGCTGCATCAATGCCGGCAGTGATAGCGATTTGGTGGCCAAAATTGCGCGCAAAGCCGATCAGCCGAATTCGTGAGTCCTCTGCGGCATAGCTTTTAAGAAGCTCGCGGGTGCGGTCTCGGCTGCCGTCATCGACAAAAATGAGTTCAACATGGAGGTTGACGAGCTCGGAACAGAAAGCTTTGAGCCGTTTCATTGTCTCGCCTATAACCTCTTCCTCGTTGTAGCAAGGAATGACGACGGACAATAACGGCGTTTTAACTGCTTCGGTTTCTATGGACGGGTTCATTGATATCCCTCCGGATTATTGTTTCGCCAACGCCTGCTGTCTTCGCCGAACAGTATACCTCTTCCTGGTTAATGCAATTCATAGCCCCATGAAATCACCGGGCGCAAGTCCGATAGCATTCGATAATGGTACGTGCAGCACTCTCCCAGGTGAACTTCTTCGCCTGCTCCCTCCCCCGTTCAACCAGGGACACCCGCAGCCCGTTACTCTCCGACAATGTCAGCATTGTGCTGAAGAAATTCTCCTCAACCAGACCGCGTTACGCACCAACTTCGCTAACGCCGCCAGGACGTCAGCCGGGAATCGGGCTATCCGCAAAGCGTCTCTCCAACTGCACTCGTGGTTTTAATCGTGCAATCCCGATAAAAAGACATGCCGGGTCGACAACAACTTCGAACGACTTGATCTCGTCGACCCATTCATAGCACTCATTGATGTGAACCAGATCCCTATGAGCGGCTACGGTCAGCGTGTACTTCCCGCATCCCAGGTTCAACTCATCCATGATATACTTAACCTGGATGATTTCACCCTCTTGAAGTTCAATCGGGATTCTTAGAGTGAACGTGTTGGTCCCAAAAATATCTTGACCGAATCTGTCCCGCATCAGAATTCCAACGGTCACTCCATCTACCGCATCGGTTGCTTTAAGGCCGATTTCTATGGTGCAAGGGGCGCCGGCTGTGAAAATTTCAGTATCGCTTCCGTGTTCGTCAAGCATTCTGACGCTGTTGATTTCCACCTTGTAGCTCCCGTAGCCGTTCGACCGTGCCTCGTTGCCACAGCATCTGAGATCTTCTCCCATCCCCTTCCTGGCGAGCAGAAAGTTATAGGTTTTAACAACTTTCTCGGGCGTGCCCTCGTCCACCACTAAGCCGTGATCCAGGAGAATGGCCTTGTCGCACAGAACCTTTACCGCATTGAGGTCATGTGATACAAAGGCGATCATCCCTCCGCGTTCCTTGAATTCCCGAATCTTCTTCATGCACTTTTGCTGGAAGTAGGCATCGCCCACAGAGAAGGCCTCATCGACTACAAATGCCTGCGGATCGGCATGAATCGCAATGGAGAAGGCAAGCCGCATGACCATGCCGGTCGAGTATGTCTTCAGCTGCTGCCCCAGGAAGTCCCCCAACTCGCTGAATGAGGTAATCCGGTCGAGTTTGGCCTGGATTTCGCCTTGGGACATGCCAAGTAAGATTCCATTCAAATATATGTTGCGAAGCCCGGTGAGTTCGGAATTGAACCCCGTACCCAACTCGAGAAGCCCAGTGATTCTACCTTCCACGTGGATCGTCCCGCTGTTGGGGATGAGAACCCCGGTCAGGATTTTAAGGATGGTAGATTTACCGGCCCCGTTTTGCCCGATGATGCCGAGGACCTCTCCGGGTTCAATCTGAAATGAAATGCCCCTGAGGGCACAGAAATCACGATGGTGCTTACTCCCCAGGAATATTTCCTTCAGCCGGTCGGAGGGCGAGTTGTACAGTCTAAAAGTCTTGCAAATGTTGACAGCGCTGATCATGTCCCGGTGCAGCATTCCTTTCAAGGGATTTTGAGTGGCCGGTGAGCCCCGGCCACCGCCACGCTCCCGTATCTATCGAGAGTCCATGCAGAGAAAATTTAAGAATTTAGGACAAAAACGAATTTAGGGATTTAGGAATTCCTCAATTCCTCAATTCTTCAATTCCTCAATTGATTTAGCCAATTCCTCAATTCCTTAATTTAAGGATTCTGGGATTCAATTTCGCAAACGCTCTTCTACCTGAAATAAGGGGAAAACATCATTAGCCCCTGCTGCGCCGAGGCAACGGTGAAGCCTTTCAGGTAAGGGAAAAGCACGAAGACTCCTATCAAAAAGAGCGCACTGAATGCTATCAACAGGTACACCTTGGTGTAACCTTCGATCGATTTCCACATGGCGTATGTGAGACCCAAAAAAAGACACGCCCATAACAAAATCCCAATCCCGGCCATCACAGGAAATCCCTCACATCCTTTTCAAGTGCGCGAAAGACTGCATAGGAGCCAAATAAGATCAAGTGGGTCACGACCGTCATAATTATCAGCGTCCTGTAGGCCGGTTCTGCGTTGAATACAAAAATGCGTTGATACGATTCGATTATCACGTAAGCAGGGTTAAACCTGATTAAGCTCTTCATCGCGTCCGGCAGGATATCACGGACGTAAACGATGGGTGTGAACCAGAACCACAACTGCAGCACGATACCGATGAGCTGCTTGAAATCTCGGATAAAAACATTCAAAGTCGCCGCCAGTAACCCAACACCGAATGCAAAGAGCTGTTGAAGGAAATAGATGAAGGGGACCAGCAGTAAATTTATCCGGAATGAGTAACCGGTCAGGAGCAGGAATAGCAGGAAAAGCGACATGGTGATAACGAATGTGATGCTCTCAGAGAGAGATATATATATGAGAAGGGCCGGCATCGAGGTCCTCACTTTTGATATGATCGGCTTTTTCTCCAGAAAAACCGATGTGGAACGGGAAAGGGAGTTTTGGAATGCGATCCATGGCACAAGGCCGACCGTGACATAAACGCCGTAGGCATAGACTCCGGAATGCCCCGGCAAGCGGGCACCCATCACCTGCCCAAAAACGATCGTGTAAATTGCCAGATTGATCACAGGAAATACAACGGCCCAGGTCATACCAAGAGCGGACCCGGCGAATTGCTCGGTAAAATCTCTTTTTGTTAATTCCCAGATGAGAGACAGGTTCAACATCCAACAAAACCTCAAGGACGGGAGCACCGTAGAAGCTCGGGCCCGAGCCACACAATCGGTGCTGCCGCAGGTCAAGTTCTCCAGACTGAAAAAAAGGCGGAACGGCACGGCCAGGGTTCCGGCCGAGCGGCTATTTATAACCGATCACCGCATAGTCCTGAGGACCATACAACAGGCGCTGCAGCGTTCCATCGCCAATCATGCCGGACTCATCGGGATTCAACCGAAGCGTGTCCACCCTCCCGAACCCCCGGACCTCTAATAGATGGCGGGCGGTAGCAGGAGGCAGGGGATTTCTGTGAGTCGGGTCGGTATAGAAGTTACAGGCGCCTGTCACGAGGTTTTCCGGATTCGGGGACTCAAAAATGACCATTCCGCCAGGCTTGAGAGCTCTTAGGACCTCATCCATTAATTGAATCAACGTTTTTAACCGCAGGTGCTCTATTATGTGGAATCCCGTCACGGCTCCCAGGGAACCTGCCGTCTGCCCTCTCAAGAAGGTGAGTGCATCTCCCTCAGCGACTTCGAGGCCGTATTCTTTGCAAAGCGCCAGCATCACTCGATTGATGTCGACGCCGATGCCTTTGAAGTCATGTTGTTTGAGTAACTCGAGCCATTCCCCCCTTCCACAGCCCAGATCGAGTACCGGGGAATCAGGGCCGCCCACACCGGCTTGTTCCAAAAACGGGAGATACACTCTCAATCTTTCCATGATCTCTTCGCGCGTCCCGCGGAATTCATCCTCGAACGAAACGTAGAAAGCATCAAGGAGGTGTTGCCCCTCATCGGCAAACGAGCCGATCTGCTCTGGGGTAAAGGGTTCCGGCATGCGTTTCCTTGCCTCTTCGATGAGCATCCAGACCCTTCTTTCCTGTTCCACCACGGTCCGGCGCAGAGAAGCAATGTTGTTCATGCCCTTGGAGATATCAGCGATCAAGGGTCCCAATTCGAGGCGGTCTGCCTTAAGGGCCAGTTCGTCGCGGTCTGCCTTAAGGGCCAGTGCGTCGCGGTCTGCCTTAAGGGTCAGTTCGTCGCGGTCTGCCTTAAGGGCCAGTTCGTCGCGGTCTGCTTTAAGGGCCAGTTCGTCGCGGTCTGCCTTAAGGGCCAGTTCGTCGCGGTCTGCTTTAAGGACCAGTTCGTCGCGGTCTGCTTTAAGGGCCAGTTCGTCGCGGTCTGCCTTAAGGGCCAGTGCGTCGCGGTCTGCCTTAAGGGCCAGCATTTGCCGCAAGCCGGCAAAATCTGCTTTGCCTTTACCGAGAGCCTCCGCGGAGGCGAAACATTGTCCCGCCAAATCGTTAAGCATTGCCTGGATTTGCCGGGTATTCAGGTTAACGTGTTCCTTCAAGGCCAGAAGCTCCGCATGAGTGAAGGAATCAAGACTCTGCAAATTCTTTATCAATGCCGGCAGTCTCAGCAGACCGGCCGCCAAGCGCCCCAGATAGCCAAGCACAGGAATTCTTAAGAAAGACAGGACAAGAAAATACGGCAGGAGCCCCTTAACCTTAACTCTCCGAGATCGCCCTTCGGGCGCATAGCGAAGGCGCCCCAGGACCTCCACCCTGCTCAGTTTCCCTTCTCTGAGCTTATTCAAATAGTGATGGAAACCATGATCGTCAGGGGTGCGCCCCAGGATGCCGCGATATGCATGGGTAACGAATTTGAGATCGTAATATAGCAGAAAATCCTGAAGGCGGTAGCCGTCACCCTTGGGCTCAAAAGCCGGGATTGTGTGAATAGGTTCAAGACTCAGCAACCGAACCTCCGGGACAGCCCGCTCATGCAAGATCGTATCGGCTTCAGGGGGCGAAGGGGTGTTCCTCCCATTCACATCCCTCTGCAAGATCGCTTCAGTTTTAATATGTTTCATAATCACCTGCGTGTCCAGTCGATTATCGTCACCCCGGAAGCTGTGCGCATCGTCCGGCATCCACTGCCGATACCAACGCGCCCCCATGATGACATTGAGCAGATTCTGAGTACTTTGCTTCCAGGTCAGCCAGGGCATGGAGTCCGATCGGGGCGCTTCGCCTGCCTTGTTCAGCGCCAGCCACTCATGGACGCTATCTGCGAGTGCTTCTGGTCCAGACCCGCAGAAGTAGAAGGCATGATCCCCCGCCACCTCGCGGAACACCGGGATGCCGCGGGCAATGATGGGCAATTTGCTCTGCGCGGCTTCGATAAGCGGCAGACCAAAGCCCTCGGCTTCAGATGTTGCGATCAGGCAAGTGGAGGCGGCATAAACTTTTTCGAGATATTCGTCACTGATGCCCTCCAGCCAGTGCAGCCGACGATCGCGCTCGGGATGGTTCCGCAAAGTGGAGACAATAAGCGGGATGGTGCGCCTTTGCGTCGCCGGCAAATTCTTCCAACCCTCATAACCAACAATCACCAGATTGACATCTATTCCCTGCGCCCAAAGTTGTTCAAATGCCGCTATCGTCTGCAAGTATCCCTTGCGCGGCTCAATGGTCCCCACCGCCAAAAAAGTGGGACGGCTCATTAATGTGCTTAAGACACTGCCTGCATTGCCGGGCAAGCCAATTGAGCTGACAGATTCTTGCATATCTGCGCCATGATGGGACCAGCCAAGTGTGAATGGGCGCAAACGCCCAGGGCCGGAAACTTTGAGCCACTCAGTCAACTCATCCGCCACGGCGCGGGAGATGCAAACGGCACCATCGGCTTGCGCAACCGTGCTTAGCCACGCCCTGTGCATCGCCGGCGCACTTTCCGGGAATGCTTCCGGGAGCGAAACAGGCAGCAGGTCATGTACGACAAAGTATACCTTTGCGCCTATGCGCCGTAAATGCTGATAAAAAGCAGCTTGTTGAGAGACAAGGTACGGATGAAAGTCTAAACCAAGGAAAATGTCTCCGGTAAAAGCCTCCACCGGTTCATCCAATAGCGTCTGGTCCGGGCATCCCAAAAACCGCAAGGCGAACTGCCGAGCATAGCGATAGCCCCAGACAGTGGAATTTTGAGCCTTTATCCCAGCCAAAAACCGCAAGGCGAACTGCCGAGCATGGCGATAGACCCAGGCAATGGAATTTTGAGCCTTTATCCCAGCCAAAAACCGCAAGGCGAACTGCCGAGCATAGCGATAGACCGGCTCAGACGGCGAGCCATAGACCGGCTCAACCCTGAAACCCGTCGGCGGGTTATCGACAAGTTCTTTCAAAACGCCGCGAACCACGCGTTGGATACCGGTCTTGAGATCCTGTTCCACTAACGCGGAAACGTCAACCAGCAATTGCTTGATTACCGGTGGGGACCGGTTTTGAGCGATGGCCTGCTCCAGTCTCAGCCACTCATGCTTTTCGGCAGGCGCCTCTTCTATGCTGGAGATCGCTGTGATCAGGCCGGCCTTACCAGTTCGCGCCTGCTCGTAATAGCTCTCAATTGCTTGAGCATACTGACCGGCACATATACGTGGGGCATGCTGAGTCAGGATCACTTCACGAGCGCGCGCTCCAATGGCGCGGCGCTTTTCGGTATCCTTCCACAGCGTCTCAAGGGCTTTGGACAGATCAACATCTTCATAGTCGTCGGGCAGAATCCACGCTGCGTCAGCCGGCAAATCAGCCATGGAGCCGTGGGCGTTGACAATGGTTGATAACCCATACTTCATGCAATCCAGCACCGTAGCGGATGTTTCACCACGCGAAAGCGTGCGCAGTTGCACTCCCACGTCAGCCGCCGCCAGATATTGACGGAACTGCACCGTATCAACCCAGCCGGTGACGCGTATGCGGTCGGAGCAGCCGCTATTGCCAATCGCGTTCACAAGCCCCGCACCGTAGCTGCCACTCGGGTTTTCCCCAACGAACAAAAGAAGGCACCGTTTGTCTTTGCTGAGTGATGACGATAACCAGGCATCCAGTATGCGATGGTTTTGTTTGGCAGGCCCCAGCATCCCATAGCTGCACACTATAAAGGCATCTTCGCTCAGGCCCAATGCATGGCGGGCTTCTGCTCTCATCGTTGTCAGGATGGGGGATCGGAGAAGCGGAACAACAGTCCAATCTTTGGCAGAAGTTTCTCCCAGCCATTTTTCGGCAAGCCGACGTGAGTTGTTCGAGTGGACAATTATGCCCAGCGCATTTTCGATAACCGTCTTATTGCAAGGGTATTGCCAAATGACATCAGCGATATCGGCAGCATTGAAACGTTCTTGCACAGCCCTGTATCCGTGGGAATGATACAGTTCAAGGACCCAACAGTTGGGACTTACTCCCAGCAATTCCATATGCGCCATAACGTGACCCAGGAAAAAATCATGCAATACAACCACACCGGGCACTCGCGCCAGCAGGTCGAACATATGCTGGTGAAATGGAGAGTTGCCAAAGTGATAGAGCACCCGATCATAAAGACCGCCGTGACCGATAAACCAGTCTGCGCTTCGTACCGAACAGTTCTCCTTGATGAACGGATCAGTGATGGTCTCCTGTTGGACAATCACGTCAATATCGTAATGTCGGGTTAATTCAGGCAAAAGCTCCGCGCTGTAATCAGAGATACCGCTGCGCTCCGGCGGCAGGGGCGAGATGTAAGCCAGCTTAGGTCGCGTTCCGGAAACAGAAAGACTTTGCTGCGGCTCTGGTCTTGTGGTGTGAAGTCGCTCAAATGCTGCAATAGCACGAATGGCGCTCTGGTCCCACGAAAACTTCCTGGATTGTTCAAGACCGTGATGAATCAACCCTTCTCGAAACGCCCTGTCGGTGAGCACCTGCGAGAGTCTTTCTGCAATCGCATGGTCGTCATGCGGATCAAACAGGGCATCTTCCCGCCCGACCACTTCCAGCAGGCTGGTGGTGTTGGACGCGATGACGGGCGCACCGCAAGACATCGCCTCAAGTGCAGGCAGACCAAAGCCCTCGTGCCAGGAAGGAAAAATGAAAGTCTTGCATAAGCTATAGAGGGCAATCAAATCATCTTCGGGGACAAATCCAGTCAAGATCATTTCGTTTTCAGCCAGACCCGCTTCCTGGGCCAACTTTTTCAACTGGCGGCCGGTTTCGACCTGAATCGAGCAGACGACAGCAAGTTGATGCTGCATGCGTAAAGATTTGGGGAGCGTGGCATACGCACGAATCAGGCCTTCGGCATTCTCGCGATAATCAATGCATCCGCCACACATGACGAACTCTTTCCTTAGGCCGTAGCGCTCTCGAACCTGCTGTTCTTTTTCACTGCTAATATTCTTCACACAGAACTGCGGATCGGCTGCTGCAGAAACATTTATTGCTCTCTCCTGCGGGAAGCCGAGCAACTTCATTCCTTCCTGTCGTGAGGACTCTGAATTTGCCAGCAACAAATCTGCTCTTCTAAGATGATCCAGCTTGTTCTGGTACCAAGACTCAACAAGCGGATTCTCTAAATACAGCTTTCTGTGAATGAGCGGGATCAGGTCGTAGAGGGTCACCGTTGTAGGGATATTCTTAGCGAAAAGGCCGATGCTGGTTACTGCATCATCCTCCAGCCCTTCGAATAAGCTCATGATATGAACAACATCCGGTTGCAGGCTATTCAAAAAAGCTTCTCGGGCCAGCTCGGCCGCTTTTCTGCGCCACTTGCCGGCGCGGTCGAAATAGCGTAGCGGGCCGGGTGCATACCACACGCGAATGTTTTCCTGCGGCAGGAGGCCGTCAAGCGTGGCACGGATAGGTTCAATCGTGTCAGGAAAGAGCCCGTTGAGGGCAATGATGACTTCATGCTGTCCTTTGTTGCGGATGATCGCTTGCGTTAACGAGAGGGTGCAACGGCCGATTCCACTGTTACGGGAAGAAGCACTTTGCGCTCCTTGCAAATCGATGACAATACGCATTACGATACCCTCGCGGCATGAAGACCGCCGCTGTCTAAGGTCGGAATAGATATTTCCGGCGCGTGGAGAGATCCTTCAGGCGTTCAGGCTCGGGTGGCTCTATTGGGCCGGAGAATACGCGCCGCTCCGGCCCTCGCAGCCTTTCTCCTCGAGGACTGTCTATGTTTGCTGCATGACCAGTTCATGCAATCCGGCAGGCGCGTTTCCCATCCGGTTGAAGAGGCGGTTGTTCTCTTCGCTGAACAAAAAGATCTGGTTTTCGATAACACGGAGCTTACGTTCGATTGGATGGTTGCCATCCGCGCCATTGAGGAACTAATCATGGATAAACCCCCGGCTCTGCCCAGCAGAGTCTGATAGGCTTTATGTCTAGTTTTTGTCAAGTCTTAAATGGACCTGAATCAGTGAGCGTCGCGCACATAATTGGGGCCTGTGTTCCCGATTGACAGTAATTCATCCACATCACTTCGGCAGTTGGGTACCGCCCTGCTGACGAGGTAATCGACGAGTACATGTCCGATAGCATTCCAGAAGAGCGCGTGCGGCGCCGATCGTACCCCTCCGCCTCGGCAATCGCATGTGCATAATTGAATAGCCATTTATCCGGCGTCCTCGAGAGGTGTTTCCGCGTGAAACCATTGACTTCTTTATGTCCGGCCACCCGCCCTGTTCATCTTACTCACCAGACTTTTTCTTCCGAATATTGGAGGAAACCGATTCATTCTTAAGAATTATAAATGTATTGGAAATCTGGTCAGGGGCGCCAGTCGAGTCATCCTCTCTGACTTCCAGCAGTTTACACTTCTCTTCGTCAACAATTTCGAAAATATGTTGCTGGGGAAGACAGTGCATCTGCATCTCCAGAGGATGGTCAGTCCCCAGCCATTCAGCCGTTTCGAATCGGTAGCCCTTTTGGTAGGTCGGCACTTGAAAGACAGCAATACCGCCGGACTTGAGTGAATGGAGAGCGTTTCTTATCAGCCTTGAAATTAGTGGAGGAGGGTTATGCTGAAAAACAATCATTGAGTAAAAAACATCGCATTCATGCAGAGCCGCGAGGAATGTCTCCGAACACTGATGGAGAGATACATTGTAGATCGCTTCCTCTGCGGCGCGCTTATCAGCATGTGACAAGTGTCCCGGCGAAATGTCATAACCGTGAACCCGGGCAAACCTGCGGGCGAGGGGCATAGTGACGCGGCCTACTCCGCACCCGAACTCGACACAGGTCTTTGTCGCGAGAGAGAAGAATTCATAACGGGCAAGAATACGTTCGAGTCGTTCGGCTTCCTGTTCACCGGACTCCCAAAATTCGTTGATGGAACCGCTAAGGTTTTCCGGAAGGAACTGTGGATGAGTAAGAACCGAAAAATGCGGCCTGCTAATTCCCAAATGTGTCCAGACTGCCTTGATTTTCCCAATGAGTGCAATGAGTTGGGCATCGCTTGCCGTGGTATCCACCTCAATTTTAGCAACGTCGAGTGGCAGAAGAGGAAAAGTGGATTTGTTAGTACTGAACAGGATATTGGAAAATTCCGCCGAGAGCATGAAGTTTTCTCTTAAAGCCTCAATATTCACACATTGCGTGTGATGTTGAATAACGGACTCAGATTCCGGGTACCGTCCCAGAAGCAGTCGATAGGCCCAAATGACTTCATCTCTTGTGACTGGCATAGATGTAACCTTCTACGACCCTTTTACCTGGAGCTGCCTGTAGATTGCAGATCCGGCTAAACCACGATAACCGGCGACATAAATTCTCGATGCTAAATTCATGCTGTTATTCTCTCAGTCTAAAGAAGCGGATGGAGTCCTTTCAGTTCTTAGTTTTGAGTTTTTAGTTTTGAGTTGCCAAAGGAAGTCCTATTCCAAGAAACTGCCGGAATTCCCCAGAATTGCTCCTGGCCTGACCTTCGGCGATACTGAAGGATACGAAGCCCCAGCCCTGCGCATCTGTGAGATAATGCCATACATACTCGCACAAACTCCATTTTTTACTCAAAACTAAAAACTCAAAACTCATCAGCGCTACATGTGAGCCTCACAACTGGATTTAACCTCGAAACCATTGCGCCTGCACACATTTTCGCGGACAGCCTCCTGCAGGTCAAAAGCTATCATTTCCTTTACGAGCTCGTCAAAGGAGATTTCAGCCCTCCAACCCAGTTTTGCTTGTGCTTTGGCTGGGTCACCCAATAAGTTATCCACTTCCGCCGGCCGAAAATAACGTGGATCTACAAAAATGACGGGCTTGCTTGTTTTGATTGAGTGGAGGTCGCCGTGCCCGGAGTATTGGGACAAAAGAGGAGAGGGATTCAGTGCAGCAATAATTCCCTGCTCGGATAGGCCTTTCCCTTTCCATTCCAGTTCAATTCCCAATTCCTCGAAGGCCCGCTGGCAGAACTCCCTTACCGAATGCTGCTCACCAGTGGCAATTACGTAATCCTCCGGGATATCCTGCTGGAGAATTAGCCACTGTGCTCTTACATAGTCCTTCGCGTGGCCCCAGTCGCGAAGTGAACTCAAATTGCCAAGGTAGAGGGAATCCTGGAGCCCGAGCGCAATTCGTGCAGCAGCCCGTGTAATCTTTCTGGTCACGAATGTCTCGCCGCGTACGGGCGACTCGTGATTGAACAGAATGCCGTTGCAGGCAAAAATTCCATAGGACTCCCGGTAATTAACCGTCATCCAGTATGCGTAAAGTTTGGCGCAGGCGTAAGGCGACCGCGGATAAAACGGGGTGCGTTCCGTTTGGGGGATTTCCTGCACCTTGCCATAGAGTTCCGAGGTGGAAGCCTGGTAGAAACGGGTTTTTTCTTTCAAACCGAGTATGCGGATAGCCTCCAGCATGCGCAGGGCGCCGACTGCATCCACTTCGGCTGTGTATTCCGGTGCTTGAAACGATACACCAACGTGGCTCTGTGCAGCCAGATTGTAAATCTCATCGGGCTGAACTTCCTGGACGATGCGGATGAGACTGGTCGAATCCGTCAGATCGCCATAGTGCATAATAAACCGCCGGCTTTCCTGGTGCGGATCTTCATAGAGGTGATCGACCCGCTGAGTGTTAAAAAGTGAACCCCGCCTCTTGATACCATGAACGATATAGCCTTTATCGAGGAGAAACTCCGCCAGATAGGCGCCATCCTGACCGGTAATTCCCGTCACGAGGGCAGTTTTTTGAGATTCGCAGTTCATGAAATTTACCTTTCAAAAATTTTTGTTCAAAGCAGGCTGTCCAGCCCTGTTGCAGACCGGTTTTCGCGTCACATCCAAAAAAACGTCCAGATACTCGCGCGCCATTTTTTCGGGACCACCTGACTCGGCCAGTCGATGGCGGCCCTGGCCGATAAGCCTTTTCCTCAGGGCCTTATCTGACGCTATACGCTCGATGGTGTTGGCGATCTCCCGGGGTTTTCTGGGGTCGACGTAAAAGGCGGCATCTCCGGCAACCTCGGGGAGGCTGGTCACATTGCTGCAAATAACGGGTTTTTCCAAGGCCATAGCTTCCAGAACCGGCAATCCAAAGCCCTCGTAAAGGGAGGGAAAAACGAGAGCGAGGCATGAGGCAAAAATTGCGGCAAACTCTTCTTCAGTAAGAAATCCCGAAAGAATAATCCAGTCTTTCTGCCCCATGCGGCATACGGCTTCCTGCAAGGCTTTTTTTTCGTTCTCAAGCGCCCCGGTACACACCAGGCGGAGGTTGGACTCAGGATGGCGCGCCCGATATATCGCAAATGCGGTGAGCAGCATTCTATGATTCTTATGGGCCCAGAAATTGGCGGGGTACAGGAGAAACTCGTTTCCCATGATGCCAAGGCGCTGCAGGATGGAATCGACATCCTGGAGCGGTTGCTTTTTCAGGCGGTGAGGCAACTGATGGAGTATAGTTATTGCCCTGTCCGGATCAAAGTTCGAGTTCTCGAGCACGGTTTTCCGCACGTATTCCGAAACACAGATCAATTTGTTTGCGAGGCGGCTGGTTTCTCTGAAATTTCTTTCCCGGCAGCGGCGATCCTCGTCACTAAAAAACTGAGGATAATAGTGATATTGAAGGTCGTGGATAATTGAGACCACGGGGACTGAAGGATCGTAGCAAAACGGCAGTGTAAAAGGACAAAATAACAGATCGGCGCCTATTTCCCCGAGAACGGTCCCTCGGTTCACATGGCGGGCAGCTCTCGTAAGCGCATCATCCAATCTCTTCCCCATCGCACGAGACATTATCGTCCTCAGCGCGCCGTACAACCAGCCTCTCATCCGGGTACTCCGGGGTGGTGAAGACTTGGATGTCCCATTTTGTAAGACGCAAAGGCGACGTACATTTTGGGATTCCAGGACAGCGAGTTCATCGTGGCCTTTCTCAGAAGCGAGGAGAACAAACTGCCACTTCGAAGCAATCCGGCCCAAGTTCCTCACCAACTCCAATGACAATAGTTTAGCTCCCCCGTTGTCGCCGCCGGGCAGAAGAGGAACGAAGTCTACACCAATACACGCCGGGTCGTTCAAGCTAATCGCGCACACGCACTATTCTCCGGGGTCCGTTTCTGTTTTCTCTTTTTAAGCATCCCAGTATCCCATTTTGCGCAATGCACTATTTACATAGGTCGCCTGGAGTTCAAAACAGGATTCTGGTTCGGCCAAATCGAATCAGAGCACCTGATATGAAACTTTTTTATATAGCATAAGCCTGGATCCAAAAGTACCGTCATCTTCACAAAACATTCAATAAGAGCAATGACGACCTTGATCCTGAGTTGGCAATTCCCGGAAGCCGGGCGGCTCTATTATTCCGGGAAAGACCCCACCGTTGGCAAGCTCCTCGAACTCGATCAGGAAAATAAAACCCTAAAATCTAAAATCGCCGCTCTGTCCGCTGATTCCACCAATTCCTTCAAATACCCTGGAAGTCCGGCAGACCCGGCGCCTTTTCAGACAACTTGGATTTCGCCTGTGCAAGCCAGGACCTAAAATCGCTCATGCTGATCCTGAAGAGCAGGAGGAATATAAGAAAAACTGCACGCAAGCGCCCGAAGGGAAAAGGTTGATCTCTGGGCAATTGCATCCTGCAGGGCCAAAATAATGTATAATGCCATAATTAAGTTGGAAAAAGAGAAAACTTATCGTACCTTTGAAGACGATAATCGGTCTGGTGGCGAGCCGGCCTAGGAAATGCCCCTGGTGCCGATAGACTTCCGACGCCCAAAATAAAACAGGCTGCGATTTCTAATGGCCGCCTTCTATTTTTGAAGGTTTAAGATGATTTGAGTATTTTGTTTGACATCGCAGCCGATATCCGGTGTATTGCGCTGCATTTTTCGGGTAGCAGGCCGCATTTGCCAGGTATTACGTATACCTGCACTGGATTTTCTACTATGTCTCACAAAACCCGGTTTTACCCGTATCACCTCTTCACATATCCCTGCCGCTTCCACCATAAAACTCAAGAGGGATACGTGCAGCACATAGGAGATGGGAATTGACGGCGCCGCGGGAGCGTTTGGCATACTTCATGGGAGAGATCGTAAAACGGCTCGATAAAGCCGGACAGGAAAATGGCGGCAGCGGGATCTCCGAATCGGCTTTAAACTTAAAAAGGAAATGCATCAGCGATGACCCTCAGGAAATTGGCGGTTTCTTTTATCCTGGTCTTTGTCTTTGCTTCGCAAGCAATCGCACAGGTCGACATCGGCGGCACGTGGCAAGCCCGATATATGTTTACGGACATAACGGCCCATGTGGATAATATGAATGAGGCTGTCAGCGGGTTCCTCATTGTGTACGAAGCACAGAACAATGCGGTCTATCATTTCACGGGCATACTCAAAGAAAACACGATACAGGCTTCCCATAGCGACGGTTACACCTTCACGGGACATCTTACTTCCGAAGGCAGGATAGTCGGCACATTGACCACGAATAAGGGCCTCACCATCCAACTGGTCATGACGAGGACATCACAGCAGGCTTGCGGCAAATGACCGAAACTATGCCGGGAGTGTCTGTTCACCACCAAGAACCCTCGCATCGGGTTCTTAGAAAATTCGCTTATCTCCTGAGTGCTCACTGGGTCAGAGAAACGTTGGCGGCCCTCTTTATGATTTCGCTCGCCAGGCACAACACGACCACCTACGGCGAATTCATGCTGGCCCTGAGCGTGGGGCAGATCCTTCTATTCGTGGCCGAATTCGGGTTGAACCAGCACCTGGTGCCTCTTTTGGTGCGTAAAGAGAATGAACAGGGCGACATTCTGCTTCAAGTGAGCATGCTCAAGGGTATGCTTTTAGCCTGTGAATGCCTCGGCATGCTTTTTTTCGTTCACTGGCAGGGCTATTCACACGGCCTGAAAATGCTGGTTTTTGTACTTGGGATTGGGGTCGGGATGGAGGCCCTGGGGAGTTCCTTCTTCGTTGCCTTCCAGGTTGATGGCCATCAGGGTAGGGAAGGAAAGATAAAGGCCATCGGCGCAACCCTGGGATTCGGTTACGGTCTGTCCCTGCTTTATCTGGGGGCGGCCCCTTTGATCGTCGCATTTTACAAGATCGTCGAAACCGCCGCAAACCTGGCCGGAGTGCTGTTCACGTCTGCAAGAAGAACCAGCCTGCGTTTTCGCCTGCCCCGAATCAGCCATATCTGGGCAACAGGGCGGGGCAGTATCGTTTTCACCCTTATGGCGATTGCGGCCATTCTGTACAACAAGGCCAACATCTTCTTCCTCCAGCGGTTCGGCGGTCCAACCTATGTCGCCCAGTATAGCGTAACCTGGGAAATGGTGGACGGGATCTCAACTCTGACAGCAACCTTGCTGCTGAAAAACATCCTGTTTCCACTATTCGTGAAACTGTGGGAAACCGACCGCGTTGAACTGGCCCGCCTCATCCGGAATTCGACAGAATGGCTGCTCGCTGCTGCATTGCCGATTATGTTCGTCCTGTTCATAGAAAGCGACAGGCTCATCGGTCTGATATACGGCCCCGCCTACGGCGATGCGGTCTGGATGCAAAAATACCTCGTGCCGGCCATCGCCATCGGATTTATGCACAACCTTGCCGCCTATCTCATGATCAGCATGAAACACGAATTGTTGTTGTTGTCTTTTTACCTGGGCGGACTTGCTTTCAACATTATGTGCTGCGTGGTGTTCATCCCTGCAAATCCCCTGCTGGGGAGCGTTCTTGCAATAGTTTTGACTAAAGCGGTTATTGCCGTAGCCACTGTTTCCACCTGTCAGTTGCGCTTCGGGTTGATTTCAAAAACGGCCCTGTACCACCTTATCTCCACGGCCACCCTGGGCGGAATCCTTTATCTTATTTCACGAATTTACCTGTTCAGAGAGGCTTCAGAAATTTTGGCCCTGCTTCCCATACTGACTCTTGCATGTTACCGGTGGCGTGAGTTCAACAAATCGCACAGGGCCCACCTCTGCCAGTCCATTTTGCGGTAAAGGCCGCAGTTGCAGGTGGGTTTGATTTTACTAACAAACACAGGACGGGATTCGATTGGAAATCTTTTTTTTGCTGTCGCTCGCGCTGGGGCTTCTCCTCCCTTATGGGATCTACTTTCTAGGCAAGGTCCATGTGCGCGGGGGTTTTGCCGGGCAGGCTCCAAGCGCTGAGGCTGCCACGCGCAACCTGTCTCATTGCGCCCCCAAGGTGGGTGTGATTATTCCACTGACTGGCGATACTCCTGTCATGAAAGCCTGCCTGGAATCGCTCCTCGATCAGTCCTATCCCAATTATGAGGCGATTTTTGTCACCTGTAACAGTATTGACCCTGCCGTGCAGATTGTAAACCGGGTGATTCAAACCAAAAGAAATGCGCAACACATAGTTAGCGGGGCTGCGTCCCGGTGCAGCCAGAAGAATCATAACCTGCTGGCAGGCGTGGCTGATTTGGATCCCTCAATTGAAATACTGGTCTTTTGCGACTGCACGCACTGGGCCCCGGAGCGATTTCTTGCAGACCTCGTAAGCCCCATTGTCTCAGGCAAAGCGGTTATGACCACTGGATTTCACCGCGTCGTTCCCGGGGATTGCCGATTGCCGACCCTTGGGATGCTCGTGTCGGTTATGGCCATTCATCTGATGCAGGGAATAGGATTCATTACCCAGCCATGGGGAGGGGCGACGGCCATAAGCAGGCGAATTTTCGAAGAAAACGGGATAAAAGCCCTTTGGGCCGAAAATGTGGTGGATGACGTGTCGATGTGCATACACCTGGCGAAAGCCGGAATCAGGGTTCGGCCTGTTTCTTCAGCCTGCATGCTAACGCCGATTGGAGGCGTAACCTTTCGAGCCTGGTATGGATGGCTCAAAAGACAGATTTTTTTCATAAAGGTCTGCCAGCCAGCCACCTGGGCTGCCGGTACAATTGTGGCGTACCTTCTTTGCGCTCCTTTTCTGGCAGGTCTCGCTTGCGCAGCCGGAATTATGGGCTTTGCCCCCAAGTACATGACGGTTGCCGGATATGCATTCCTGGCAGGCTTTTTAGTCATCGCCATGAAATGGCGAACCCTCATTCATGAAGATATTCCGATGTGGAGATGGATCCCGGCCGCCTTAGCCGCCAGTTCCATGACCGTCCTGTGCTATGCCTGCACATGGTTCAGCAATTTGCTTCCGTGGCGGGGCATCTCATACCGGGTGACATGGGGCGGGAAGGTGGCAAGCGTTCGCCACTACCCGCTCAAATCCACCACAGAGCTTCCGGCTAAAGCCGGTAAGCCGGAAGATCTGTGGTGAGTTCATCCCAAGACTAAAGGATCGCGGGAACGAGACCATCAACTGCGGGGATCGATGTGTGTCCTGAAGTTACAAAAACCAGTCTCATAGACCTATCACTTGCATGTTCGGTTGCGACACTGTATGGTTTTACCGGCTTTGGGGTTGTTCAAGAAGTTTTTTCGGGCGAATCCGACCCGAAAATGCGACTTGGATGCGTAGCGAAAGACTTGATGCACTATTCCGGGTCAGGCTTGAGCCATGCCGGTAAACAGAAACGATTTTCTGAACAAGCTTGTCTATAAAACGATATCTGTTGTCCCAAGCCGGTTCGGGGACGCAAGAGATGTAATTTCATATTCACTTGGCGTAGTTAAATATCTAACTCCATCAAAGGTTGCTAACTTCTTAACACGAGAGCACGAAAGACTGAAAAGAGTCAGTCTGCCAAGAGGATTCCCCTTCCATGCGGTAGTAGATGTCAGCAACGCCTGTAATCTGGAATGTCCCTATTACCCTACTGGCCGACGGCAGACCAGCGGACGTACGGAACGCATAATCGATCTTGATTTGGTCAGAACATTTCTCGATCGTTATGGAAAATACCTGATTGCGGCTGACCTGTTCAATTGGGGCGAATCATTATTGCACCCCAAAATATCCGACATTGTGCACTTGTTTCATGAAAGGCGCATATTTCATCAGATTTCGTCAAATTTGAATATAAGAAATAGGTCCGTTCTCGAAAAGATATGTGACGCTGGTTTGGATGTACTTATTATAAGCATATCCGGTACAACGCAGGATATTTATGAACGATACCACAGGAGAGGAGACATCTTCTTAGTTGTAGAGAACCTGAAACATCTTATCGCATACAGAAAAAGTATGCACCGTTTTAGCCCAATTATAGAGATGAAGTACTTGACATTTAGGTACAATGCTCATCAGGTACCGGCAGCGCTTCGTCTAGCCAATGAAATCGGTGTTGATATATTCCGGTCCCATATAGCCGGCGGGCCGAAAGAAGAAATTATCCAAGTAGATGAGGAAAAGAAAAAGTTATTATATCATGGCACTGGTGGATTATGCTATCAATTATGGAGAACAATCGTATTAAACTCTGATGGTGGGATTGCACCATGTTGTCTTCTATACTTTAAAGATGACGATTTTGCCCATCTTTCAGGCATTGAAGACACAAGCCAGAGGTATATTGAAGCCAGGAATATGTTCAACAGACTGGCGGCAGGTGAGTTGGGCTCTAACTTACAGCATCCTTGTTTAAAGTGCAGTTTCGTCCACAGGCAGAAACACCTGGCGGAGTACCTGGCTGCAAACCCGAATGCTAAGAGTGGGCATCGAACTGGCGGACCATAACGATTCAAGATTTGTTCGCCTCCTTTGTAACATTAACGTGCTTCATGGGATTATGCGATTGTGCAATTGATTGAGCCGGGCGTTATTGAGTCTGCCGGCATCGCTGTCGATGCCGGCCGGAGGGTTTTTTAAGTTGGCCAGGATTATTGTCGGAGTAATGGGCGATGCCTACGGGCATTTGAGCTTGGCTTTAGCCCTTGCGGAGCAGGCGCCTCAACACGAGTATCTGTTCCTGGGCGCCGGGACGGTCCGAGAAGTTGTCAAAATGGGATTCTCGTTTCTGGAGGTCCCTCTCCCTGCAACTTTTTATGCTAATAACAAAGTTGACATTGCAGCAACTATCAGGAACGGATCCAAAGTCCTGCTTGGAAGAAACCCTTCTGTTAAGCGGATCATGGGAGAAATCGAGAGATTTTCACCCTGCCTGGCCATAACGGCCTACGAATATTTTACCGCTGTTATCGCCAGAGAGCTGGGAATCATGTGCATCAACCTCGACAATCAGCATTTTTTAACAAAACTTCGGTTTGAAATTCCAAGAGGGCAGATGCTCAGCCGATTTCTTTATGCTTTGCCTCTGAAATTGATGTTTAGCAAGGCCGATCATTATTTCATAAGCTCATTTTACGCATTCCCACCCCGAGATCCTAAGACTACGGACGTTTTTCCCCCGGTGTTGCGAAAAGATCTAAGAGATGTCCGGCCTGCGGAAGGAGAGCATGTTTTCGTTTACCAGACCTCCCCGACTTTCACAAAATTGGTCCCTGAGCTGGAGAAAACAGGAAATCGTTACACAGTCTACGGCCTCGGAGAAAAGCCCGGCAGCAGGAACATAGTTTTCAGGCCGGCATCCAGAAGCGGCCTTTTGAGGGACCTTGCAACCTGTCGCTATGTTATATGCAATGGAGGGCATAACCTTATCTCAGAAGCCCTTTTTTTGGGGAAGCCTATTTTTTCTTATCCGATTCACATGGCGTATGAGCAGTTTTTCAATGCTCACATGGTAAGGAAGCTTAATTACGGTGACTATTCCCTGGACGCTGTTCCGCGGATTTCGTGTCTAGCGCGTTTTGAGGAAAAGCTGGCCGAATACAGGGGCAACATCGGCAAGAAAGGTTTCTGCGGGAATCAACAAATTGCTGCAAAATTAGAGGCAAAGCTCGCAGAAGCCGAAATAAAGTCCCGCACCGAGGCAAATCAATTTGAAACTGCCTAAAATAGCTTACATCCTGTTATGGTTTCCTAAGCCTTCCGAAACCTTTATCTTTCGTGAAGTCGTCAATTTGCGACGACTCGGCCTGCCTGTCGAAGTCTTCACCCTTTACGGACAATTGAGCTGGAAACTATCTTCGGAGATGCAGGCCTACGGGGACGTCAAGCGCCTGGGAATTGCCGTCCTGAAGCGCCTGCCGGGCGATATCACCTACTGGCGCCGGAAAAAGCCGGAGCTGGTATGGGAACTGTTCAGGACGCTCCCGATCCGGAAATGGAAATCGCTGGAATTCGGGGGTGAAAACATCTTCGCGTTCCTGTGCGCCTTTACTCTTGCCAGGATGTTCGAAAAGCAAGATTTCGATCACATCCATGCACCATGGGCCATGGGACCGGCAATGGCTGCCTGGATAGCATCCAGGCTCACCGGCATACCGTTCAGCTTTGCCGGCAGGGCCGGCGACATCTATCCGCCCGACGGCGCCCTGAAGGAAAAAATCAGAGACAGCCTCTTCGTGATCTCCGAAAACATGACAAATGTCCCCTATCTGAATGGCTTTTTGCCTCAGGCTGCTTCGAAGATTTACGGGATTTATAACGGCATTGCTTCAGGGTCTTTCAAAGATGCACCGGTGGTTATGAAGCCGCCATACCAACTGCTCGCTCTTGGGCGTTTCGATAGAATAAAGGCCTTTGAGGTTCTTCTTCAGGCATGCGGGATATTGAAAGAATCCGGCCTCGATTTTCACCTCACCCTTGCCGGAGATGGCCCAAGAAGGCTTCAACTGAAGTATTGGACGTATCGTTTAGGCCTTAAAAATTATATATCTTATCCGGGGTTTATTCCCCACGACAGAGTCTCGGAGCTTTTTTGTTCGGCCGACATTTTTGTAATGTCCAGCGCCGTTCATAAGTCCGGTGACAGGGACGGGTTGCCCACCGTCATCATGGAAGCCTTGATGCATCGTTTGCCCGTGGTTTCAACGAATGTCTGCGGTATACCGGAGGTCATCATAAATAATGAAACCGGTCTGCTGGTGCGCCAAAAGGACCCGCCGGCCCTGGCCGGCGCCATCCGGAAGGTGATAAGCGACAGGTCCGCAGCTTTGGAGATGGCTGAAAAAGGCAGGGAACTGGTTCTCAATAAATTTGATCCGGTTGCCAATCATGGCAGGATTTTCGATCTGTTTCTGGAAAAAGCCGGCGGACTGCATAATTCATGACCTTGGCAAAATCTTTTCCAATAAAGACGGTTGTTCTTGTTCAAGACCTGGAATTTGGCGGCTCCCAGCGCTATGCGCTGCATCTTCTTGAGCATCTCGATAGAGAATTGTTCGACCTGGAACTATGGGTGCTGCGAAACGGCGATGATATGGCCCCGATGGCCATGGCCAGGGGTCAAAAGGTCGTCTATCTCACCAGAGATTCGTGGGTGACTCCGAGGGCACTTGGCCGGCTTTTCTTCAGGCTAAAGAAGGCAAGACCAGGAATCCTGTACACGATCACTGGAGTTCCGGGTATCTGGGGGCGGATCCTTGGATCGATAATTGGAATACCCACCATTGTGTCGAGCCAGCGGAGTTACAGAGACCAGCAATACGAAGCTTTGCTCTGGTTCTTGAGCGATCTCATCATAGCGAACGCTGAAGCTTTGAAGAAATCCATCGTCAAAAGACACGGGGTGGACCCGAATCGTGTTGCAGTCATTCCGAACGGGGTAGATCATAACTATTTCGCTCCTGATGCCCTGCCCAAGGACCTGCTCCCAACAATAATCTATGTAGGGCGTCTGGTTAAGGAAAAGGACCCTCTGAACCTTCTTCGCGCTTTTAAGCAGGTGCTCGAAAAGATTCCCGAAGCCCGCCTGATTGTGGTCGGAGATGGTTATTTGAGGGGCAGGTTCCGTCAGTTCATCGAATCTAATTCTCTCGGTGAATGCATCACCCATATTTGCGGGACACGGGATGTGAGGCCTTATTTGAGCAGGGCTTGGGTATACGGGCTCCCTTCCAGGTCGGAAGGATTTCCTAATGCAGTGCTCGAGGCGATGTCGATGGGGCTGCCGGTTGTTGTCTCCAGGGCCGGAGGCGCTCCGGAACTGGTTGAGGATGGGGTCACCGGCCTCCTTGTCCCCGCCCGCAATCCCGTGGCGTTCGCCGAAGCCCTGGTCAGGATACTCAGAGATTCCGAGCTGAGGAATGAAATGGGTCTTAAAGCGCGCGAGCGGGCAGTCCGGCATTATTCTCTGAGGCAAATCGTGAAACTTACTGAAAACGCGCTCTTGGAAACGGCGGGTAAGTGTCCGGATCTCAATTGAAGTTCGTAATCAGGGTTGACAAGGACCCCATCCACTTTCAGTATCCCATCAGCCCGCAGCATCGCGAACACACAGGCATCAGGCCTTCAGTGACAATGCTTTGCCTGAATCTGAGGTAGGCCGGAGAATTCCACAGCTCGATAAGAGAAGACCTTTTGATGTTTCCCACCACGTAATCGTGAAAGTCCCTGCATGGTGAGAGGTCCCCGTTGCTGTTGACTTCTGCTGCATTGTAGATCGAAATACACCGGTCAAAGCCGAACCGGCACGAATGATCGGTGTAATAGCGCCGGAGGTTTTCCTCGCCCGAAATATTGGGAATCAGGATCACAGGAGGAAAACTCATGGGGCGGGACCGGGCCCGCAGCTCCCGCAACTGCTGATCCAGTACGCCGTATTCTTTCAGTTTCCAATCCCCTATCCAGCCCCGGTGCAATGAAGGAGCAAAACCGAACCTTCGGGCGAAATCCTTCTCGTGGGCGTCCGCATGGTCCTGATCGATCCACCAGGACAGATAGAACACGAAAAGGTCGACATGCTCTCGAAAAGCTTCGTAAATATCCGCCAGGTTGTTCAGATTCGCCCTGGATATCGTGGTGAGCGAAGCAATCAGGGGCAGGTTATTCTTCCGGGAGCGCCGTTCCCGATTTACCTCAGCCAGACCTGCTTTAATTTCTGCAAAGCTGTTGCAGCGTCCCGCTCCCTTACGAATACTGTTGTGCAATTCCTCCGTAGGGCCGTCGATAGATACCTGAAGAAGAAAAAGGGGAGCCCTTGCCAGGCGCGCGGCACATGAAGCGATCCGGGTGCCGTTTGTTGCGATTGAAACCGGCAATCCCATCGCCGTAGCGGATTCGATCAGGTCCAGAACTCCTTCGTAGAGCATCGGCTCACCACCCCACAGGTATAAGAAAGGGCCGTGGCCGTAATGGACCAAATCGGCTATTTGCTCCAGATACCGGCCAAGGGGCACTTCCTGCTTCTTCAGTTCTTTCAGGTCCTTGTCTCGCAGGAATCCCCCTTCGCCCCACTGGCCGCAAGTGGTGCAGCGCAGGTTACACAAGTCGGTAAGCCGAAGACTGAGCTGCAGAACCTTTCCCCCGCAGCCCTGGCGATAGCCTCTTGAAAGCTGATTAAAAAATATCTTTTGCGCCTGCAATGCTGCGAGCTTGGCGGCGATCCGGGGATGGCGGCCAAACCGCCACAGATTCCTGAGCACCGCACCACGCCCAATACTGCTGCATCTGTCTTTCACCCAAATTCCCTCTTTAAAAGATCCTGTCTTGCCGCTGACAGCGGATTGAGCCGGCGACTTGACACTCCTGGCCTTTTGTGGCACAAGGGCTTGAATTGATTTCAACTATGAACTCTGCTGACAGCTATGGCCAGGCTGCGAATTATACTCTGATCGAGCCGGAATTCAACGTTTCTCGTCTAAACGCAGGGGAATCGGGGCCATTTCCGAAAGATCCGAAAGAATCGAATAGATAAACATGAAAGCTCTCGTCTACAGACGCTCAGTCCCCCTTTATCTCCTGGGCAGAATACTGGGCAGAATCCAGCCGCGGCGATTCTTCCACCGCCTGGCCCCGTTTGGACTCAAGGAAATACCTCTGCCCGGAAACGAAAGGGGTTGGGTTCTCCTAAAAAACAGCCTTTGCGGTATCTGCGGCTCGGACCTTGGGCTCCTTCGCGGAATGGAGTCATTCCTCCTGGAACCATACGCGTCTTTTCCCGCTGTGCTGGGCCATGAAATAGCGGCGGCGGTAGTTGCGGCGCCGAAGGATTCGGAATGGAATGCAGGCGACCGGGTAGTGGTTGAGCCGCTGCTCTCGTGCGCAGAACGAGGAATGCCTCCATGCCGGTTTTGCAGCCAGGGTTCCTATAACCTTTGCGAATCCTTCACAGCCGGAAACCTGGCTGCGGGACCTGTCATCGGGTACAACAGAAGCCTTGGGGGCGGAATGGCCGAGTTCATGCTCGCGTCTCCCGGAAGGCTGATCCGCATCCCTGATTCGCTCACGGATGAGAAGGCCGTGCTGGCGGACTCGCTCGCCTCGGCCCTACAGCCCATCCTGGACCATTTCCCCCGGGATGACCAGACAGTGGTCGTTTTGGGGGCAGGGATTCTGGGACAGCATGCCATCCGAATCCTCAGGGCGCTTGGATCTCGAGCCCGACTGGCGGCCGTGGCGCGCTACCCTTTTCAGCAGGAACTGGCGCGAAATGGGGGTGCAGACCTGGTCTTGAAGTCACCCGATCGGGGCGAACTGGGCAAAGCGGTTGGCGCGAAATTCATCCCGACCACATTGGGAGGCGGGAACCTGGAAGGAGGTGCTGACCTGGTTTTTGACTTTGTTGCGAGTAGGCGCTCTCTTCAGGAAGCGCTTCTCGCGTTGCGAGCCCGAGGAAAATACATAATGGTCGGAACAGCCGGGAGTATCGGCCATGTGGATTTTTCCAGCCTGTGGTTTCGAGAGCTGAGGATTACGGGCTCGAGCTCATATGCTTTCGGAAATTATGAGGGGCAACGGGTGCGGACCTACCAGATGGCTGTCGATCTGTTGGCGAAAGGATACCCCACTGAGGGCCTCCTTACCCACACCTACTCTTTGAGTGCATTTGCCCGCGCGTTCAAGACCGCGTTCAACAAATCCGGGTTCAAGAGCGTCAAGGTAGCCATCGACTTGAGGAAAATTGCAAAGAATAACAGCGCATCCATGGCAGCCTCTCAATCCGATGAAGGCGCCTCGTGAGACTTGTAATCAGCATTGACGTGGAGGAGGAAGGCCTTTTTTCGGGCAGGTATCCGCGCACACCTCCGGGGATTGAGAACGTAAAGGAGCTGCGCCGGCTGGAGTTCGTTACCTCTGAATTCGGCTTTCCTCTTACACTGCTGACCACTTACAGTGTGGCCGTTTCCCCGCCCTGCCAGGAAATTCTCCAATATTTTCGCGACTTGTTCCGGGCGGAAATCGGAGCCCATCTGCACCACTGGAGCACGCCGCCTTTTCAGGTTCTTCCGTATTGCGAACCGATCCGTTCAGACCTGCTTCCGCGTCCTTTGCTCGAGGCGAAATTCGAAACGCTTCTGGCCTCGTTACGAGACAACCTGGGAGTTGTTCCACAGGCCTTCAGGATGGGCAGATTCGACATCGGGGAAATGGTTTTCAAACTGCTGCCCCAATTCGGACTAAATGTGGACAGCAGTGTGGCGCCCCTGCAAAGAATTTCCGGAGGCCCGGATCACTTTCTTGCGCCGGCAGACCCGTTCAGGCGCCTTGCGGACCCATCCCGGCCCGGCAATTCGATACTGGAAGTCCCGTTGACAATAGTTCCTCTCGCACGCACCGCACCTCAACTGATTCACCAACTGGCCTCAAACCTCTCCGAGCGAAACAGGAATGCTGTTTTAACGGGATTCCGATATATCGCTTCGGCCGGCATACACCCGGCGTGGTTCCCCCTGCTGTCGATGAAGTTAGCTGCCCGATTGCACCGCTCGCGCAACGGGAGGGTCCTCAATATGTTTCTCCATTCATCCGAGCTCAAACCGGGAGCGAGTCCCTCATTTCCCACTGAAAAATCAGTGAACTCGCTGGTTGATAAAATCCGAAAATTCTTGAGTTGGCTTGTCCGGACCGGACCGGTGGAGGGCGTTACTCTCTCCCAACTCTATTCCCAGGGGATAGTGGGGTAAGAGCAATTCTTGCGAGGAATGCAAAAAAAATGCAGATACCAGCTAATTACCCTTATTGCCGTTTGTATTCCTTTCCAGAATTCGGTTTATCAGGAGTTCAAAAATTCCCATGGCTGTGAATTGCAGGCCCGCCAGAACAAACAACGATCCAATTGACAAAAGACCCCAGTGATAGCTGACGCGCCGTGTCATCAGGTATTCGGCGAGACCGCCGATGTTGCTGAAAACCCCGATAAAAATCAATACGGACCCAACCACCAGCATTTTTATGGTCGAACAGAGCCGGAGGACCAGCCGTCCCAAGGCGGAGTGCCGGCGATTATTGCCGTTGAGCACGGCCGCCACACGCTCTGCCACCACTCCGATAGATAAAGTCAGCAGCCCGGCGAGAAAGAAAGTATTTATTACTATTTGCCGGTAGATGAAGTTTTCCCCGATAACATGATGAATAATATAGTTCCATGCCGGATCGATGCTGTAGCACAGAGCAACCAGCCAAAGCAGAATGGAAGCGGAACCGAAGAATTTCAAAGGGCAATAGCACAGGGCAATCTCAATGATAGCAAGAAAAAAACGCAGCCCATCGGGCAGGATGCTCAGCTTGGATCGCCCGGTTCTTTCATGGTATGGAACCGGCAACTCACGGATGAGCAGGTCGGACACCAGCGCCCGTAACGTCATGGCAGGCGTGAAGTGAAGTCCCGTAGGTAAAGGATAGAGTTTCGGGAGGGCGTCTTTCCTGATGACGCGCATGCCGGTAGCCGTATCGATTATTTTTTTCCCGGACAGGTAGGAAGCCGTTGCGGCAAACATTCGGTTGCCAAACCGGCGAAGCCCCGGCATCCTGCTCTCTTTATGCATCCGGGACCCAAGCACCAGATCGGCGGAATCGTTAATAGCCGCGTTACACAAATCGACGAAATATTCCGGGTCGCAGGTCCCATCGGCATCCAAAAAGCATACGAGGTCGCTCGATGCTTTTGCGAACCCGCTTTTGATTGCAGCCCCATAGCCGAGGTTCGTTTCATAAGCGATTACATCCACAGACTCGTAGGAAAGAGCGATCTCAGCAGTACGATCCGTGCTTCCGTCACTCACCACTATGATAGCGACCTCGCGGATGGGTGTATTCCTGACGATACTTTCCCTGGCAGCCAGGCAACGCTCTATTGTATCCCCGATAGCATCCTCTTCATTCAATGCCGGAATCACAATGGTCAGACTTTTGGGGACAGAACGCCCCTCCATCTCCCGCAGCCCGGAACCCAAAATGCACCCCCTAGGAATTGCCATCGAAGAAAAATTACCCGGATTATCCATGCCCACCACAAGTTGTCCGCTTCACCGGTGGGCGCCAGGAGCCCGTAAAGAAGCCCCAGTTCCAGTTGGTCAATACGATCAGAAAGAAGAGGATAAACTGCATAGTCCTGCCTAGACTGCCTGTTTTGAGGAAGAACCACAAACTCAGAACCGGCCATGGGAGCAGAAACAAGAGCCATGTGAGGGGATAAACAACCAGCAAGGCAAAAAGAGCAACCAGGCCGGCGGCCACTACGACAGGTCCGAAATCGGGCAGCCTGAAGAAGCCATGTTTCTTCACAAGATGCCACTCTCCGGCCCCGTACCTTCTCATCATTCTGCAGAATTCCCGGTACGTCCCGGGACGGTAATGACCTACGAGCGCCGCCGGGTTGTAAATCAGCCTGTATCCTTTCCGCGAAATCTTCAGGTCCAGTTCCAGGTCTTCCCCGGGAAACTGTTCCTCGTCAAATCCTCCGATTTCCTCAAAAATGATCTTCCGGTAGGCCGAATTGCAGCTCGCATTGTGCGTGGTTTCACCAAAAGCGGCCTCTGTTTGGATATATCGGGTTACGAAGCCGCTGATTTTAAGAAATTCCTGTATCCTTTTTCCCATTTCCGATTCATCGGCCGGACTTACTTGATCTCCCCCAACTCCGGCCACATCCGGGCCGATAAAACCCTTCTCAAGTTCCTTCAGCCATTGGCTATCTACAAAACAATCGCTGTCGGTAAAGGCGACGAACTTTCCCCTGGCCTTCCTTACACCGGTGTTCCTGGCCCGCGAGGGTCCTCCTCTGTCAAGCCTGATCACTTCCACGCCGCTGAATGTCTCGCAGAGTTCTGAGGTCCCATCGGTTGATCCGTCATCCACGACAATGACCTCATAGCTGGGGTGATCCAGGCTGCTCAGGGATTCAAGGCACTTTGAGATTGTGTTCCGGCAATTGTATGCTGCAACAATGACCGATATCAGAGGATCCGGGCTGTTCACCTTCCGCGGTGCTCCGTGCAGAGATACGAAAAGAAATTTCCGGCTCCCCGTATCTTGCGATAAAGATCAGATACACTTCGAGTCGCAAGCAGAAACCTTATCATGTAGCTCGGACGCAAATAGAAGCTCTTGAGCCCCCTGTCGACCGCATTGGCTACCGCCTCTCTGCTCAGTCCGGGGTATTCGACTACAGGCGCCTGCTCGCCATTATCGAGCCATTTGTCCCAACTCAGTTCTTTCAAAAGTCCCGCTTCACGGCACTGATCAAAATAGACGGTCCCTGGGAAAGGAACGGCCGCAGAGAACTGGACCGTATGCAACCCAAGCCCCAGAGCGAACCGTATGGTCCTGTCCATGCTCTCACGCGTTTCTCCGGGAAGCCCCATGACAAAACACCCATGCACGTTCAGCTCCGACTTTTTTGCAAGCTCCATGAACCGCAGGCTGTCATCAAGGCTTTTCCTTTTGTTCATGCGTACAAGCATCTCGTGGTCGCCGGATTCGAATCCCACGAGCAGTTGTCTACAG
This sequence comes from Syntrophobacteraceae bacterium, assembly GCA_049515795.1. Lineage (GTDB taxonomy): Bacteria > Desulfobacterota > Syntrophobacteria > Syntrophobacterales > Syntrophobacteraceae > SbD1. Next base: position 97,912 of record JBEKTT010000006.1, on the reverse strand, counting down.
CCCGCTCTTTTCAAGAGCCGGAAGAGTTCTTCATCCGCCGTATCGGCTCGTGCATTAACGGAGAATGTGATTTTCAAATCCCGCCGCAGGATCTCTTCACAAATCTCCATTGCATTGGCTTTGATCAGTGTAAAGGTATCGTCCTCGAAAAAGAATTCGCCCCCGCGAACGACTTGAGGACACTGTCGTATATCGTACTCGATTTCGTCTACGACGTTTCGCGCTGAACGCAGCCTCACCTTGTGCCCGTGCATAACCTGAGGCCAGAGGCAAAAAACGCATTTGTGCGGGCACCCCCGGCCAGAAAATATATCGATGTACGGGTATAGCTTCGACCCGTCGAAATACTTCATCAGATCGAGTTGATGCCATGCCGGAAAAGGCAGCGAATCGAGATCGTCTATCAGGGGACGGGGCTGCGTTCTCCGGGGCCGGCCGTCTTCGAGACTGCATATGCCTTTTATTTCTTTTAATGCCGGATAATTGGAGACTACGTCTAAAACCGTATAATCATATTCCCCTATGCAGATTACATCAACCACCCCGTCCGAGATCTCCATGGTTTCTTCGGGAAGCGCCGAGGCGTGGGGGCCGACCATGATTACCTTCGCCCGGCCCTCTTCCTTGCAGATGCGGGCACATTCGATATCCGAAAAAATAGATGGAGTGGTGGAATCCAGCACTACGAAATCAGGGTTTTCATTCCTGACGAGGCGCCTTAGATCGTCCTTGTCCCGGCCCTCAGCCGGGAAATCGTATAGTTTTGCACCAATTCCGGCTCTTTCAAGGACCGCCGTAGCATAGGCCAGCCAGTCGGGCGCCCGGAGCACGCGGCCTCGCGTCCGTCCCGCCCAGCGCTGGGTCCTATTGAAGCCCGGAATGTACGGCTCGTTTATGAGAAGAACTTTCATGGATGAACCACCAAAGTCTAGGCCACACAGTCCGAGACTGCAAGCATCATAGAGTAAAAATAGAACAAGGGCGCTTCATGTCAGACCATATTCAGATGCTGAACTCTATTCCATCCAGTCACCGAATGGCGCAGGTGGTTCGTTTTACCAGGCCTTCCTGTCCTATTCAGTGCTGGGATCGGCCTTGCCGGTTCATGCCGCCGGAGGTCATTTGCCGGTGAGCAAATTCCCTGAATCGAAACAAGTCTTCCCCCAAGCCGCAGGTATTGAGGTAGCTTATCATGCGGCTCGGGTTCTTCCGGCACATGCCCACCAACTGGCGCCAGAACTGATATTTGCTCGGGGAGCGTACTCCCCGGCGCCAAAAAAACTTCGCAATACCCCAGGGTCCCATCATCTTTTGCGATGAAGCAATGCGTTCAACGGGTGCCAGGGAAGGCACATTTTCCCTTTTTTGACGGGCTAGCGCAAGTCGGGTAGGCCGCATGGCCAGAAAGTACCGGTAGGCGCGGTCGAGATAAGCCGAAGGATCATAGAGCCGGTCCACGGCTTGAAGGTATTCGCCGATTATTTGCGATTCCGGGCGGGTCGGGACATAATTCAGCTTCCCGGCCATAAAAGTGCCGTCATTTGTGTCCTGATGGAGCCTTCCTTCTCGTTTAAGGCGGTCCCACAGGCATGTATTGGGAAGAATGCTCAAGATGTTCAGCGTCACCAAGGGAAGGCCGAGTTCCTCCACGAACTCGCAGATCCTGTTTCCGGCCCCTTCACTCTCCTGATCGAAACCGATGATGAAACTGGCGATAACGAACAGCCCATTGCGATTCATGTTGCTCAAGGATTGGGCCAGCGGATGGCGGATATTCTGGTGCTTGCGGGTAAGAGCCAGCACATTTTCGTCGGGGGATTCAACCCCCACTATGACGTGACTGATATTAGCCTCTGTCAGAAGATTGATCAGATCGTTATCCTGTCCAAGATTCACAGAGGCCTGGGTCGTGAAAGAGAACGGTTCCCCATGATTCTTCATCCAGGGGATCAACTTATGAAGGAGGGCGAGAGCGTGTTTCTTGTCGCCGATAAAATTATCGTCGCATATAAATACTTCACGGCGCCATCCCAAGCTATAAAGGGTTTCCAACTCCGTTAGAACCTGATCGGGGGTCTTATGGCGGGTCTTACGGCCATACAGGTTCACAACGTCACAAAACTCGCACTCAAAAGGGCATCCGCGTGAAGTCTGAATTGCAAGTGTCAGGTAGTCGTTGAAGCGAAGGAGATCAAAACGCGGGACCGGGGATTTCGTCAAATCCGGCTTGACAGGTTCTTCGAACACTGCGCTTTTAGCCCCGTTGTGCAATGCAGAAAGAAACAACGGCATCGTGTCTTCAGCCTCACCCCGGACAAGGAAATCGACTCCGGCGTCGAGAATTTCCTTCGGAACCGAGGTCGGATAAGGTCCGCCGGCCACGGTGGCTTTCCCCCTTTTTCCGGCCTCGCGGATCAAGGCCAACAGGCTCTCCTTCTGCACGAGCATTGCAGAAAACATAACCAGGTCGGCCCACTCCCAGTCCTGTTCGGTTAATTTTCGAGTGTTCAAATCGACCAGCCGCAGTTCCCATTCAGCCGGAAGCAACGCTGCAACGGTAATAAGTCCGAGTGGGGGCGCCATTGCCTTGGCGCCGTTAAATTCACACGTGTGTTCGAACGTCCAGAAACAAACGGGAAGTTCAGGGTTCACCAATAAGGTTCTCATTATTTCCCCATGCAAAGATGAGAAACAGCTTTAGATGAACAAGGATACGAGAAGCGAGGATACCTGTCAAGGAGTGGTTATAAAACAATCTCAAGGATGCCGCCTTTAGGCGCTTATTGATTTACAACCGCTTTGAGCGGTCCATGATTTTCCCGGCCTCCGGTTTTACCGGAGTCATCTGACTTCACTATCTTGCGGGAGGGTGCGTACTATATCAGACAGGCAAAGCCGGGCTGTAAAATGAAATGGACGCGCTGGAAGCGTTTTTATAAATGTCTTGTAAACTGGCGAAAACATTGCTATAAAAAGGTACATTCGAAATTAGGTAATTCACAGGCGATCCCCTTTGAGTTATATAGGCCGGCGGCTACGTCAAGGTTACTAATTAAGAGGCACATCGGTATATTAGCACTGCAGTATGTCTCCGGATAGGCGACAGGAGCGGTTGTATGAATGGAGAAAACGGGTCGGAAAAGGAACTTAGCGGGGTTTGCGGCGGAAAAATCCAAATAGATCGCCGCCGCCCTTTTCATTGCAGGTTGAATATGGCGTGAAATTACCAGGGTGCGCTTTTTCTCAGAGGCTCATTAATTGAACTGACAATCGAGTTTATTTCGATGAAAATTTTCTTGGACGCCATTCCGTTGACTGAAATAGTCACCGGCATACAGCGCTATGTCCGGTGCCTCTATACTGAGTTGGAATCTTTCCCGGACATTTCGGTATCCTATTGCGACAGATGGAGTTGCAGCCCGGAAATGCCCTTGCAGGCCAACCCGGGCAGATGGTCCAGGAGGATGGGACTGATTCGGAGACTCCCGGATTCAGTAATCCTCGCAGGAAGGATCCTGGACAGAATGAATTTTGAGCGCCGCCTGAGGCGGGTGCAGCGCAAGGCCAAATATGATGTTTTCCACGCAACCGCCTATTTCCCACCGGTCATTAATGATGTTCCGGTTGTTTTTACGGTCCACGACCTCTCTCTGATCAAGCACCGCGAAAAACATCCGCGCGAAAGGGTCTGGTTCTCCGATCTTTTTTTCAAAAAACGGCTGCCCCTTGCCTCCCACATTATCTCGGTCTCCGATTTTACCAGGAGCGAACTGATCGAAGAACTGGGGATTCCGCCGCATAAAATCACTACTATTCACCTGGCGCAAGGGACAGCATTCTATCGGCGGTCAAAGTCAAAGATCCTCAGCGTGCTTGACCGCCGCGGGTGGCCCAGAGACTACATCTTATTTGTCGGGACATTGGAGCCCCGAAAGAACCTGCAGCTCCTGGTCAAGGCACTTCCATTGCTCGGCTCTGATATTCCTCTGCTTTTTGCCGGCTGGTCGGGTTGGGGAGACAGGGATTGGTGGGAGGAGGTCACGAGCATGGGCCTCCAAGACCGGGTAATCCTTACGGGGTATATTGATGAGGACACGCTTGCGTGTCTGTACGGCGGGGCATCGGCATTCGTGTACCCCAGCATCTATGAGGGCTTTGGACTCCCCGTGCTCGAAGCGATGGCCTGCGGCTGCCCTGTTCTGTGCACCAACTGCGCAAGCCTGCCCGAGGTCGCCGGAGATGCCGCCGTTCTCATCGATCCTTACGATCCGGAGGCCCTCGCCCACTCACTCGAACAGGTGATTCACGATTCCGGGCTCAAAGACCGGCTTGTTGACGCCGGCGCCCAGAGGGCGAAGTTGTTTTCGTGGAAAAAAACGGCATCGGAGACCTTTGAGGTATTCAAAACCGCTACAGGCAGGAATCGGTGCTGAAAACCGCAGGTAACCGATCTGAATTCGACGGCAACGCATTTGCAAAAACATGCCGTGCCATGAAAGGACAATTCGGTGCCGAACGTAGCGCTGAATGCCCGTGGTCAGTTCGTTAATGGAATTGCATACAACAGTATTTTCATCTAACGACTCGAGCGTTTGCTAAAGATGAAATTGACAGTTGAGGGAAACAATTTTTGAAGAGAGGGCATAAGGCCAAGAAAATAAAAATAGACTGTTTCGAATGGTCCTCTTCTTAGCAGGGATGGATAGAAATCAACTGTCGCATTCAGACCATTGTTGCAGGCAAGTCTTAGAATGCTTTTGGTTATCAGCACATCTTCCGGCACCACTTTACGCTTTCTCTTGACTATGGCGCAGGCTAGTGGGTAGAAAAATTTCAAACATGATGGCTCATAAAACCAGAATGCTTTGCCATCGGGTTTCAAAATTCTGTTGATTTCACGGAGCGTCCTGTTATAGGCGATAAAATGATGCGCCGATGCAAAACAAAAGACCATGTCTATTGAAGAATCGCTCTCATTGGTCTCATAACTTCTATATGCATAGCAGTTATCAACTTTAACATCCCAGTAACGTTCCCATTTTCTTAGTGATTTGATTGCAAATTCACTTATGTCGGTTAATGTAACATAGGCCTGGGGAAAAAGGCGCTTATATATACAAGAGGCCCATCCCTGCCCGCCTCCAATTTCCAATACTTTCCCGGCGCCAACGAGCTTCTCCCGGTGCCTGTTCAGACAGTCCACGAAAACAGCAGCTTCAGAAACTTTGTTGATTATATTGTATATGGAATCGACCTCTGGGGATTCATGCTCGGAATCTCGCCAGAATTCTATCTCGATTTTCTGCTTTTCTTCAATACTCGCCATGCTCTTAACCCATCCGGAAAAGTTTCAGGGAAAAGGTTTCAGCCTGTGTGAGCGGTTTCCGGCGATGTCTGGTACGCCTGGGGGATCGCGGCAAGATGCCGCTTTAGCGGTCCATGGCTGAGAAAAAGGCCCTTGAAAGGCGGCGGCGTGTCCGGATTCAGATCTCCCGCTCAAAAATCCGAAAGGTCTTGTAGCGCTCGGCGCCGTATTTTTTCAGTGTTCGCAGATAGAATGTCAGTTGCTCGGGAATTAACGAACAGTCGCATAGCTCGATCGAGGGTAAGCGCGTAACGCGCACAATGTAGCTCAGGATCAGCGCATGGTGGAGTTGCCTGCGCTGGTAGGGTTTTCTGACTCCTAGCAGGAGTGCGCGGAGCTTGCGGGCCGGCTTGAACCTGGCCTCATAGAAAAGCCGCAGTTTACTCCATACCGAGAGATGACCATTCAGCTTCTGTATGGAAGGGTTTAGATCCGGAATAGTGATAAGGAATGCGGCTATGCGGTCTCCGTCCATTATGAGATCGATCAGTTCGGGGCGAAGCAGCGGCCTCAGTTCTTTGAAAACGTCCTGAAACTGCCGCTTTGTCAAGGGTATATGGCCCCAATTGTCATCCCAGGATTCGTTAAATATTTCGAGCACCTCTTCGGCGCGTCCGACAAGGTCGCGCGGCTTGGGGGAAGTCAAAACCAGGCCCTGTCCAGTCATGATCTGATCGAGCCGGCGCTTCATTGCCGCAAAGTCGGCATTACGGTCTTTCGTGATGCGCAACGCATACCAGTCTATTGCTTTGCGAAATCCCCATGAGGTGATCAGGTCCTGGTAATAAGGGGGATTGTGTGATTGCAAAAAGGCTGGGAGAGAGTCAAAACCTTCCACCAGCAGGCCCACTTCATCGTAGATGGTAAAACTGAGCGGGCCTTGAATCCGCGTTTTTCCTTTTTCTCTGAGCCATGCAGCAGCCGCATCGAAGAGCGAGGCCGCGACACGCCGGTCATCCACGGATTCAAAAAATCCGAAAAAACCGGTCTCCCTGTCATGGCGCGCTTCGTATCGCCTGCTGGTGTGGGCCGATAACCTTCCGGCCGGTTGGCCCTGGTGAAATGCAAGAAAATACCGCGCTTCCCCGAACTCGAAAAAAGGTCCCTTTAGAGGGTCGAGGATTTTTTTTTGCTCGGAGAGGATTGGCGGCACCCAACAGGGATCGTTTCTCTGTATCCGCCATGGCAGGTTCAAAAAATCAGCCTTGTCCCTTTCTGAATCCACAGGAACAATAATAACATCCTGGACAGAGCTCATAGCCTCCTAATCCTATGTTTCTCCCTTGCCACCCATCTGGAAGGTTGCCCGATTTCCCATTTTCTCCAGTCCGAGGGGACCGATGATTTTCAGTGAACTCGATCCGGCTGTCCTCGATGGCTGAAATACGATCTCGCCCTTGAAGCCTTCCTTTAACACATAATCGGAATTCGGTATCGTAAATTCTATGTCGTAGTAGGAAGGCTCTGTCACCCCGGGGGCCAGAGGAGTCAGCGAAAAGCGGCTCACCGTGGCCTCGAAAGTGCGGTTCGGAACGGATTCCATTGTAACCTCGGCCTTGTCACCCAGGTGAACCTTGATAATGTCGCTCTCATGAATCTGTGCATGGATCACCATGGGGTCCATAACGCCGATTATGAATGCAGGCGCTTGGGGTCCGAGTTCCAATCCTTCGCGCAGGTCTGAGAGAATCGATACGACCTGCCCTGAGATCGGGGCCGTTATGGATGCATCCTCAGAACCGGCCAGGGGATTGAGCGATCCTCCGAGTAAATCCTTCAGATAAGCTTTGAACTCAACCAAAAATCGGCGCTCTAACTGCAACCGCTCCTCAGCAACTTTGCGGTTTTTTCTTTGAAACTGGATTTCCTTTTCGATCTGAACCAGGCTGTTGGACGGGGCCATATTCTCGTTCACCAGGCTTTCAGTCTCGACACGCTTTTCTTCAAGGGAGATCAAGGTCTTATCCAGATTTGCCAATGCCAGTTCCATATCTTTGATCTGGGGCGCCGCGACCTGCCTTTGCAGTTGCTGAGCGACATCGGACCACAGCTTATAGCGCGCCAGAACTTGTCCCTTCCTTACTGTTTGGCCGGGCAGGACATTCAAGCTGGTTACGACTCCTCTACAGGGTATAACCACTTGCCGCCTGAGGGAGCACTGCAGCTTCCCCTGAAGTACGATATCCCGGACAGGCGCTCCTGCCTGTGCCTGTGAATCATTGGATTGAGCGCGGGCAGGAGTGCAGGCTGCCGTTAAAAAGAGGCAAACGGTAATCAATACACCAGATAACAACGCGGTTTCCAGCAGGACCGCTTTGAGTGTTGCAGGCATGCTTTTTCGACATTCAAGAATATTATTCGAAAAGGACTTGCTCATGGTGTCACCCACCGGCTCAATCCATGTTTTCATAAAAAGAGCCCAAGCTTACAAAGTGATTAATAAGATCCCCTGAAAGGGCGCGCAGCCCGAGAACAGCCTTGTCGTATTCGAGCTTTGCCGCCACTATGTTTTTCTGTGCATCCAATCGTGCTCTTTTTACCGCCAGATAGGCCGGAAGCTGCTGACCGCCGGCTCTGTAGCTTATTTCAGCCTGACGCTCCTGCGAAGCGGCCAGCCTTTCCTGCGCCTCCGCCATTTTGAGATTGGCCGACGAGTCTTTAATCTTTTGCTCCGCCTCACGCCACCTGGCGGTCAAATCGAATTCTTTGGTCTCACCTGCAGCAATATTTTGCTTGAGAACGGTCTTTTGCCGGGAAATATCGTGGTATCGTTTCATTGAATCCCAGATGGGCATCTCGAGCCCGACAATGTAGAAAAGGCCGCTCACTGGTCTTCCCGTGAGGGGGTTGGACGTTTGCACTCCCCACACTAAATGGGGAAGATATCTCAAGTAAGTCAGTGTGACATTTTTTTCCTGGAGCTTTTCCCTGACGGCCAGACTCTTGAGTTCGAACGAATTGGACTTGGCCTGTTCCAGGGTCGCAGCCGCCGACTTGAAGTCATTTAATACCTGGTATCTTGCGTTCTTCAGGTCTAGTTCCAGAGGAGGGTCTGCCGGCTTGAGGCCTATCAGGTTCCTTATCCCCTCCAGTATCGTGGCTCGTGAGGCGGCCAGTCTTTCCTTTTCGGCACGAGCGACCGCGAGTAGCTGCTCGGCAATATCAACATCCACCAAGGCTGCACCACCCGTAGCCAGGCGTTTTTGGGTAAAAGCGAGGTTTTGTTCGGCTACAGGAACAATTTCGTTCTGATATTGGGCCATTTGGTCCAGAGATTCCAATTGAAGGAATCCCAGGGCCAAACGCTGGAGGTAATCGGCAATAATCTGGAGATGGGCATAAACCGCCACCTGGGTCAGATATTTACGCGCGCGTATACTGAAATAAACTTCAATCGGATTGTAGGGTTCGGTAGCAAACTGGATTACATAAGGACTAAAAGTGTAGCCGTTGATCGGAGGTGGTGGGTTGACATAATACAGGGTCTGTAAGGAAAAAGAAGGAATATAGCCCCATTTGGCATCGGATAAGTCAAGGCGTTTCACGTCGATTTCCAGCGAACTGGTGGTAAGGTACGGGGATTGTTGAAGGGCCAGCAGGACACAGCGTGCAAAGTCCATTACCCCTTCGATTGGCGGGTCCTCCTTGACCGGCATCCCGGCGTCGATCTGCGCCTCTGAAGGATATGCCGCAAGCAGGATAAGCGCTGCCAGAAAAAGGATCACAATAACTCCGGAATGCTTAATCATCGTGTAACCAGTTCCCGTTCGGGATCACGATAAAATGAACGCAGGACTTCAAATTACAAGGACAAATTAGATCGGTTGAGCAGTTGTGGTGTATTCCAAATCAGTCAAAATGTCAATTAGACTTGAGGACACCATCTTCAAGCAAGCAGACCCTGGTGCACCGGGAGGCTACCTGAGGATCATGGGTAACTACCAGTACAGCCTTGTCTCCATCCGACAGGATCTGCTCGAAGTGATCCATTACCAGTTCGCCGTGCATGCGGTCCAATTGGCCCGTCGGTTCGTCTGCAAGCACAATCAGAGGGTTGTTGACAAGCGCACGTGCGATGGCCACCCGCTGTTGTTCGCCACCCGAGAGCTGATTTGCCCTGTGATAAAGACGATGTGTCAAGTTCACTCTTGCCAGGGCATCCTTAATTCTTGCAGGACGCTCGCTTCGCTTCACTCCGGCATATATCAGGGGAAACTCCAGATTTTCGTACACGGAGCACGTATCGATCAGATTGCACTTCTGGAAAACAAACCCGACGTAGGTCCGGCGAAAAGATGCCTGAGAGGAGCGATCCAATTTGAGAACATCCCGGTCCAGCACTGTGTAGCTGCCTGCGGTCGGGATCATGAGAAGCCCAAGAATCGACAGAAGCGTAGACTTTCCCGATCCGGAGGGACCCATTATGGCGACCATCTCCCCCTTTTGGATTCCAAGGCTGACTTCCCGCAGCGCTTCGATAGGTCCCGCGCCGTTATCGTATGTATGGGTCAGCCCCACGACCTTGATGAGAGGAATATTTTCCTCTTCGTGCGGTGATATATTATTCATCGCGGATCGCACTTAGAACTTCCATGCGGCTGGCCCGAAGAGATGGATACAAACCGGCTCCCGCCCCCAAAACCAAAGAAAAGAGAAGGGCCAGGCCAACACAGGCAAAAAAGAGCGTATCATGCGGGCGGCTTTTTAAAAGGTGACTTCCGATTTCTATTGCTCCGCGGCCAAGAACACCCCCAAGCAGCGCGGATGTGAAGCTGAGGCACACAGCCTCCACCAGGAATTGGGCCAGGATGTCCCTGTCCTCCGCACCCATTGCCTTCTTGAGGCCGATCTCCACTTTTCGGGTCTTGACTGTTGCCATCATTGCGTTCCAGATCCCGAAACCTCCCAAAATTAAAGTTGCTACCGTGGAAAAATAGACAAAAAGCTCTATCCACCATGCCGTGCTTTTCACCCGCTTCAGCTCCTCCCATCTGACTTCGATGCGGAACCTGTCCGTGGGCTGGCGCCGGTGGAGCACATCCGGAATCGCGTCGGCGACTTTTTTAACGTCATCCCAGCTTGTACAACGGATATAGATTTTCTGAGGAGGGAGGATCCCGGGAATGTATTCCTGCGCCGTTGTAATAGGGATAAACCCAAATTCAACAAGGTCTCCAACTCCAACCCCTCCCAGCACACCGTTCACTCGATATTGCTCGTTTTCGATCCAGCACCTTCGACCAACCGGATCGGCGTCACCGAAAATCCTCCGCGCCAGGGTCGCCCCCAAAACGCAGACCCGACGCTTCCGGGAAACGTCTTCGGCATTGAAAAAAGACCCGTTCGCGGGTGTGAAACTGTTGACATCCCAAAAGGAACCGCCTGCTCCGACAAGACCGAAACGAACCTGGTGCTTTTGAATTGCAGAAGATACCGCAGACCTCCACACGATTGCGCTCACTGCCTCGATTCCCGGCAGAGCAAGCAACGCGTCAATCGTCCCAGGCTCAAACTGTTGTATTTTAGAGTGCTTGTGCTCAGTATCCAGATCCACGTAGGCCTTGATCAAATTGACCCCACCCAGGAGATCCAAATCCCGGTTCAGAGTTTTTTTGACGTCCCTCCCCATAGTGATGATAACAATGAAACCCGCTGTCCCCAAGGCGACAGCCAGTATCACACCCAGGTAGCGCCTGCGTTGCATTATTACCTGGTGGATGCTGATGCGCAGGATGTCAAAAAATATCGACTTTCGGGGCATGACCCATCCCCCCAACACCTAAAGATTGAGACTAATTAGCCTAATGGGTAGCAGGATTTCAAAGAAACGGCAAGTGGATTATTATCGGGAATCCATAGCGTCTATAATCAGTCCTGCAATTCACTTCACTCCTTTGAAAATGAGCCAACACTCGGCTAATTGAGTTTTGCGGCAAGATCGGACATTTTAGCAGGGGGAGGAATGGCTGGAATCATTCCCAGAAATATGTGAAAATACCAGCATACTTCAGGATTCAACAGTCCGTCATAGAACAGGAAGTGAAGCAGTTCTCCAGCGACGCCCAACAGGATAGCCAATGCTGGAATGCACTTTCCTCCGGTCCCTCTGTGTGCTGCGGTTACCAGCCTCTTTCCAAAAAACACCAGAACGGTAATATAAAGCACAACAAAAGGCAGACCCATATCGCTCATGAAAGTAAGAAACTGATTCTCCGAGGTTCGGTTATCTGCTAGATCGTTCCAGAAGCGCTCCTTGGTCACATAGGGATACACTATGTCGTATTTTTCCAGGTAAGGCCGGCGTGGGGCGCAAAGCCCTATTCCCAGCAGCGGATGCCTTGCAGCCAAATTCAGGGAGAAGAAGTAGTTTTCTACGCGAATGTATGTAGAAAGATCGTCCAACTTGCCGAATCTATCTGGAACGTAGCGATGCTGGAAAAACAAGGCAAACAGCGCCACCAAAACAGCCAAACCAACTAACTGAGCTTTTCTTCTAAAGCGCGGCGCAACAGCAAGTGCAACGAAAAAAAGAGTGGGGGGAAACCACACCATCGGGTCAAAGAAAAGAGCTATGACCAGATAGCCCATGATCAGCAGGACCAATGCTGCAACCTTTTGCCAAATTCGTTTTTCCCAGAAAAGAGAGAGCGCTAAAGACGAGAAAAGCAGGACCATCCCATTGTATGCGTGTTTGTGAAGGCCCAGGATCGAAGAAGGATACTCGTTACGGGCATAGCCGACAAGCCCTGCTACTATGAGTCCGACAAGGAAAACTACGCACATTTTCCTGAAAAAGCACCTTGCCGCTTCATCCCGCAGCAAAATTCGGGTACACCAGAAACCGCCCAGGCCGGTCGCTAGAAGTATGAAGCCCCTGATAGCTGAGTCCGGGCGATCAGAACTTGCGATCGCATTGAAAAAAGTCAGGAGCGTAAAAACCAGGCTGAATCCTACTTCAGCGTGCGATTTCCTAATGTCGCGACCCACTAAAGTAAAACAGAGCAACATGGTTACGGCACATAATATACCGGCGAAAAAATTTGCATTGTTGCCGGGAAATACGACAACGTAGGGGACTCGAAATACCAACTGAAAGCAGGTGGCGCAAAATGCCGCCCAGACCAGTTTTTCTTTGACATTGCGCCCGGGCAGTACGTCAGTCAATTCAAACTTGTTGAAAAAATTCATTTTTCTCCCAGACCACTGTTGGACACATCGGATGGATTGCTGTTAATCAACTTACCAGCCTTATCCCGTTCGGGTGAATGCTGTACTGTAGAACATGTACTGCAACTTTGTGAGTAGTCATTTTGGGCCTGTAATACGATGCAATATAAAGACATCATCGACTCGGCAAGGAATCCATCTTTGGTACAAATAATGTCCAACCTCTTCATACCCATCGACGGGGCCTAATGAAATCATAAACTCGTCGTCCTTCACCCACCACCAGCTTTTATCGACCCCGTCCGCTCCCCGCACCGGCCGATATTCCGGGTCATATCCATACCAGCCGTTGAATTCAAAACCCCCATCAATTCTTTCATGAGAGATTCCGACGTCTTCGGTCAAATAATGCAGCGCATCCCATCGTGCCCGATTAAATGACAGGTAGTCATGAGTAGCACCCAGGGCAAATGTGAAATAGACCAGCACCAAAACAGCGGATACAAAAACGGGAAAACGCCCTGGTGGCAGCTCCGGCCGGTGAGCAGCCAGGACAGTGATTGCCATTACCTCAGGTAGAAGGAAAAGAAGATACCGGTCATATAGACCTATTATTCCGATAGGAATGAAGTAGACGACGCAGGCAACAAGGAGTAATCCTGTCAGCCAATTCTCCTTGACCGAGCCACTTCCACGAGGCCGGGAAATGAGGCTTGATAAAGAGTTCAACAAATTGATGGCCAGGATTGCGGCGCCTGCCAAACCCAAAAACGTGATGCATGACGGCAGGACCTTTGGTCCGGCATAAAGATGCGGCAGCTTCAAGATATACACATCGCGCAGCGTTACGGGACCCAACCCCATAACAAACCATATATTGCGCAAAAACGGCATAAAACAGTTCTTCCAGGTCAAAACGGACATAACCGCAATAATGATGCTTAATGAAGCAACCAGGGCATAGAGTCTGTTGCGGGATAATGCTGATTTCCATTGACCGCGAATAAACAAAATCGAAAGAGGAAGGATAAATAAACCCAGATAAGCCAGTGTTGCCCCGAAATTCTGCCCAAAAAAGACAACCGTGGCAGGAATGCCGGTGGATATCCTTTGGATGAGATCCATGCTATGATCGTAATAATGGGCGGGAATACCGATTGTGTGTTTCAGCAGAGTCTGATATGCGATCAGAGCGAAACCCGCCAACACTGGAGGAAGGACCGCAATAAAGATCGGCCTCTTTTGAAATCCGTTTTTGATCAGATATGCAATGGAAAAAGACAGCGGAATAGCGAGTCCGAGTTCGCGTGTAAGAGTAGCCATACAACAGAGCACAGTGCCCGCCACTATATAGTTCGGGTTTTCATTGCGAATTCCTCGTATGAAGAAGCAAAAAGATAACGTAGATATCGCGAAGAAGGAGATGTCTGTCATAAAGGTATTTGAGAGTTCGAAATAGAGTGGATTGGAGGCGAGAATAAAAGCGCCGAAAAAAGAAGCGCCCCGGCTCGCCTTTGCTTCCCTGAGAAAAGCATAGACGGCAAGGATGCCCACAAGGCCCATGGTCAGATTGGACAGGCGCAGGGCGGTAAATGAGAAGCCAAACGGCAGACAAAATAGAGATCCCCAGAGAATATGAACTATCAGGGACATGCCCTCCCAGCCTACAAACTGGAATTTGCCGTGTTCAACCAGTGACTTTACGTCGTAGGCGTAAACCCAGTCGTCATTCAGGGGAAAATTGCCAACAGGGTTGACCGAGAGCGCCATAATGAACCAGATGGAGGAAAGAGCCAGGGGTAACAATACCGCGGCGTAATCGGGCTTTCTTAATGGGCCGATCCAACCCCGAAAGCTCCTGTTCAGCGGTGAACTGAGCCCATCTGTGTCAAGCTGAATATACATATTCACTATTCTGCAGTGGATATTGTCGGGAATTCAGGTATGCACTCAGAGATTCAAGGTTGTCCGATTTTTCTAACAGGTCTTGATGTTTTTTCAACAATCTATCCAGTGTCTCCAGGACAAAATCAATATGGTGCTCCTCGTGTGCGGCCGTAAATGCGGTGCGAATTATTGCCCGCCCTTTGGGAACGGCCGCATAGATGGCCGGGAGAGCGAAAATTCCCTGTTCCAAGAGTTCCTTGGCAAGATAAGCAGCTTTTGTTTCCGACCCGACAAGTATGGGTATTATAAGAGCTTCGCCACCGAGCATATGCAGCTCGATTTCACGATATCCCGCGCGCGCTGTGCGTTCTTCTGGAGCCTTTCCAGCCGCTCCGGCTCCTGCTCCAGAATTTCAAGACTTGCCAATGCGGCGGCGGGGGACCCTTGATTCGCACCGAAACCTGTAGTGTGGATAATGGCCTTTTCTTCCCGGCAAAGGCCGCCAGGCGCTCTTCAAGAGCTTCATACAGAGTAGTGTTTCCGCACAGGAACCTGGAGCCTCTAGGGCCCGTGCCCCACTGGCGCATGGCGCCAATTGCCGCCTCAAGCACACGCGGCGCGCGGCTTAACCCGAGATAGTCGTTGAGGACCAGCATGACCATCCGCCTGCCGTCCAATTCACTGACTTATGGGTTACTAAATAAATTCCTGTCCTGCTGTCCTTGCGATATGCCTTAATATTAAGCGAACCATAAAGTCAATCTCGAAAACTAATTGATCTCTCACCAATACTTTCTGCCGGAACGGCTCGGGAAAGTTGGCCTTATTTTTTCGGAGCCGGAATTTGAAAAATGGCATCGCTAGCGTGTAAAGTCAACGATTTATGCGGAGGAAACGTCCTTTTCATGTGGTTGTGGGCGCTACGCGTGACGAACTTGGGTTAGGAGTGTTCATTGACTCTCAATTTCACCTGCTTTATGATCTCCGAAATTTTTCAGAATGCTGTTTGCCGGTTTTGTGGAGAGCCGGGCATGAGGGGCGGCAAAAACACCTCGACACTGGCTGAGTGTGAGCTATTGGCGATTAATGGCGCCCCACCGGACGAGATACCCGACCACCAGAAAAGGGCGATCTTTAATGCAATGGAATGAAAAACGCATTCCACATACGCTGATTGTAGCGGCAGCCGCTATGGTGGTATATATGATAGCGCACTGGCAGGGCTTCAGATCGCCTTTTGTCATCAATGATGACGTCCGCCAGCAGATATTTTGGATGCAACAGTGGCTGGAGCCGAACCTCTATCCCAATGATCTTTTGGCCGGGTATGCGCGAGATTATGTCTCATGGGGTGTTATCGCCATTTACAGGGTTGCCTCGGTATTTATGGATCCCCTGCAATTCACGAAGGTCCTCACCGGTATCCTGTTCGTTTTATCCGCCTTGTTGATCTACTGCTTGTGTCTCGAACTCCGCGATGATTTTGCGGCGCTGTTGGGCGTGTGCATTTATTTCCTCTTCGGTTTATTTTTGGGGGAGATGTCCGGCGGGCTGCCTCGAGCTTTCGCATTTCCGCTGCTGATAGGGTACCTCTGCCTGCTTGCCCGCAAGCGCCTGCTGCTTGCCGCGATAACGGTGCTCGTTCAATCGATTTTTGTCCCTTACATTTTTCTGCTTTGCCTGACAACGCATTTATTCTACGTAGCTCACCTAATTGGTAGATCCTTAGTCCGGCGCGAGGCGGGTGATTCGAAAATGCCTATAGCCAGGATCGCAATTCAATTCATTCCTTTGACAATAGGTGCGTGCCTGATGATGCTGAAATACGTGGTTTTCAAATCACCGAGGTTTGGGGGCCTGGTGGGCATGCAGGAGATTGCCGGCAAAATCGAATACACTGCTGTCGGACGTTATGAAGTTTTGCGGCCTCTCCATAGGGAGTTGATTGAGCACTGGAGTTTCATTTTACCCTTTCACGAATGGGGACCCATAGCCGGATGGTGCAGCGTAGCAGCCGTGGCAGGCTTGGCGGTTTTTGCCCTTAGCCGGCCTCGGAAAAACATACATCCGGGAGCTTTTCGGGTCTTTGTCTATCTAATGGCCGCATCGTTCATCCTGTATGTGCTTTCGTGCAGTATTCCGCTCAAGCTCTTTATCCCCGGCCGTTATCTCGAGTATTCGTTGACCGTCTTTTATTGCATCAGCCTTGCAGCCTGTTTAAAAATTGTTATCGATCATCTGAAGCTCAAGCGCATTGTTTTCCCCTGGCTCTTTTTGTTCCTAACCCTGCTTGGTGCGGTGCGTTTGCATAACGTGGAACTTTTCGATTATTCCGCATACTCTCCGCTATACCGCTTTTTTGATTCTACTCCTGTAGATACGGTTATTGCAGGACATCCCGAAGTCATGGATAGCGTCATGACCTTTTCGCGGCGCAAAGCTTTTGTCACTTACAAACTCTCACATGCTTGGATCGAGCCTTACTGGAGCGTCATAAAGCAAAGGACCTACGATCTTTTTAACGCTTACTACTCCAATAATGCGGAACAAATCCGAAATTTTTGCAAACGAAACGGCATCGGCTATATCGTCGTCCGTGAGGAGGATTTCTCCGAGCAAAGGCTTCGAGCAGGAAAGGTGTATTTCCAACCGTTCGGGAGCTACATTGCTGAAATCACCCGATCGAGGGCTGGATTTGCGATTTTGAACACTGATCTTTTTCCCCCCGTTTTTCGGATGGAGGGAGTGAGGGTTGTGAGAATCGATTAAAGGGCGGGCGAGGTTGTGAAGAAGGCCTCCCGCTCCCGCCCCGTCTCGCGGGTGGGTGGGTGGGCTGTCGAGAATGAGCGGTCGGCCTTCGCGCTACGCGCTGACACGTCGCTAAGGGAGGCCAGCAAGAGCACTTCACGGAGTGAAGCGTCTCGAAGCTCGCGGAGCGTGATTTTGACAGCGGATACGCTTCACTTTCCAATGCGCTTAACGCTTGGCTTGCCTCCAACCGCACCAGCCTTAATCGCTGTTCTCTCCGGATGGCTCCACCTTGTCATCTAACCTCAAGCGTCAATGGTATGAATCGGGATCTAAGCACTATATAGCACACAGCATAATACCCAGTCTATGCAATCGGAACTGCCTCCTGAAGCCTATGACAGCCTTGTCTCCCTTGTCAGGACTCATGAAATCCAAGGCTGCTTCTTTCAGAACTGTCCCACTTTGCAGGACCTGCGCCAGTAAGTATGCTCGAGTTCGCTCAACCCTGATGCAGCAAAACAGCGCAATATGCCGGATTCCCTTTCCCGTTCTATCACCCCGGTTTTTCTCTGGTTCTGCTCGGGATCAAAAAGCTCGGGGGAGACCTCACCACTGCCCAAAAAGTACTGTGGGGCATCAGTCCCCTTCTTTTCGGCGCAGCCTTTGCCTGTCTTCTTACGAACCTTTGGGGCAAGCCGGCTGCCGGGGCGGGAGCCCGATTCAGGAACTCGGAGTCACCGCGACAGTTCAGACCGACTGGACCGGCAAGATCAGGTTCGATGCAGGTGACACGGTCCGGACAGGCAGATACAAACTGCTGCTTCCGGTTCAAAGTTCCCAGATGCTGATCTACGGCATGAACTTCGACGAGAGTACGCTACAGCGGCCTTGGAAACAAAAATCCCTGCTCACATCTTCTGCCACAAACCCGGAGACGGGGAGATTTACTGTGAGTTTCGATCCTGCCGACCTCCTGCCTGCGCAGTTGAAAGATCATAAAGTATCGGTCCTGGAGGATAGAGGGTCTTCAGTGCTCTTCCTGATTGGTAAGTAGCTCACTGATGGAGCCTGAATGTTCACCAAGAGAAGAAAGATCACATACATCAGAAATACCAGGCACACCCCAGGACAGATCCAGTTGTTATTTCCCCGCGTAATTTCATAGCTTGCGCTCATGACCAGAATGAGGACAATGAGAAGCCAGGCTATCGCGCGCCGCTGGTCCCACAGCAAAGCCCGGGCGGCAAACACCGCCATTGGCAGTCCCGCCACCACGTAGGTCATATTTTCGGTCCGGGGATTAAACAGCAAGAGGTAGCAGGCGTTAAAGGTAAAAAACATGAGCGAGCCGTGCTCATTGCCCCTACGTTTGAGTCCCAGCCAGCAGAAAGCCAAAGTCAGCGCCGCTGCAATCATGCGAACAACTGCCTGAACGGCGAAAGGAGCCGTGATGCCCAGCGGCCTGGCCATGCCGAAAATGTCACTAAAGTGACTCATCTCTCCCGGATTCCCTGCCATCTGCATTTTCAGAAGGAATAGCCTGTATTGGGTCCAGACGTATGAGGCCTGCTGGGTCAGGAAGGGCATGGCGAAGACAGCCAGAATTCCCAGAGCCAGGCGCCATCGCATGGGCCTGTAGAGAATGGCGGCAAATACCAGCATGACGAATATCAAGGGCTTTAAGGCCAGTCCCAGAGCGAGCCAAAAAGCTGCCAGCGACCAGCGGCATTCTCCAAGGTCGACGCATGCGAACGCCATCATAGCCGCAAGAGGCAGGTTCATCTGCCCGTTACGGGCGGAGCCCAGTGCGGTCGGTATGACCAGCAGAGTTATCAAGGGGAAGAGATCAACACCGCCTCCCCGCCCCGCAAAACGTGACAACCTCCAGACCGCCGCCGCAAGTATCCCGATGCAGAAAGCCCGCCAGAGGACTTCCCCCACAGCGAAAGGGAGCTCCTCGAAAGGGGCAAAGAGAATACAGGCCTGGGGCAGGTACAGATACCCGTGTATTCCTGCCCCGTAGATGTCCTCGCCGGCAAACCATTTGATCGTTGTAGTGCGATAGATTGGAGTGACCGTTCGCCGATTTGACGACATCACCACGAGCGAGGCGATAATTATGAAGACGAAGGCCCAGATGATCCACGCGTTTCTAACACCCTGTAGACTCGTGAAAGTCAATGGCCGCACATGGATCTCCCGTTTCTTCGCTGGGGATGGCAATAGAGCAGTCGCCACTGCCTCATTGGGTCGCACACTAACTCAGTGACGCCTCTGGCGGTGCAGCAAATCAAACTCGGCCATTTTGCCGAATCGGACAAACTTTCTTAGGCAGACAACGTACTTCTCGAACCTCTCCAGCATGGCCGAGCCGGAGAGTCGTTTTATGCACCATGGGAGCTGGAAGTTGCTCAAGTCGGTGAATTCCCAGGGATGGAAGTAAATATCGGGGTAGGAATCTACCATAAGAGTGACCCACGATCAACCCTGGATGACAGATCACGGAAGGTTCTTTAATCCGGAGTATGTGCCTGTTCCGGACCGGCTTTCGTATGGCCTGAGACCGCAGGGCCGATATCCAGCTAAACTAATGACTCGAAGTGACGGGGTCTTACGGAAAAGCACCCTTCCCGGATGGAAATCAGCCGGTTCCAGTTTTTCGATGTTGTTTTCGCTCTGGTTGAACGCTACACTTCCGGTTCGAGCAGACGTGGCTCGGGGGGCCGTAATTAACATAAATTAACATATCACTTGCACGTTCCGTTTGGAAATCGTATGGTTTTATGGGCTTTGGGTTTTTCCGGAAGCTTTTTCGGGCAGAATTCGATCTCAAAATCCGGTTCGGATGTATAACGGCCAACTTTTTGCGTTAATCCACGTATTTGCTGAACTCGGTATGGAGAACATCGGATAATTATTGAGCCGGTGCAGTCCCTGTAGAGTTGTTAAACACCCCTGAATCCGGGATTTTTGGTGTGGAGAATAAACCGGCTTTTGCGCATTTTCTGAAAAGATATTCAGAGCCTCTTTCGAAGCTCCATGTGATCGGGCTAAGTTTGCTTCTCGTTACGGTCATTCTTTTCGGCGCGATGGTGGAATATCGCGGTGCATTCCTGAAAAGGCGTATGACCGACATTGGTACTTTCCTGAGAGCTGCTTGGTCTGTGCGCACCGGCGGCGATATGTACAAAGCAACCGATGACCGAGGCTTCCATTACGTTTACCCACCTCTGTTCGCCATCCTTATGACTCCACTGGCAGACCCTCCCCATGGAGAAGATCGGACGGGATATCTGCCTTACAAAGCAAGTGTTGGGATTTGGTATATGATTACAATGGCTCTTGGGGTTGCCGGTATCGGAATCCTCGCCAGGACCGTGGAAGATCCGTTCAGGAATCTGGCGGCAGGCAGGGGACGCCGCTTTTCACAACGTTGGTGGGCATTGCGGACCGGTCCCCTGTTGATTCTTTTTCCGGCGATCGCGCGATGCCAGATGCGCGGACAGACGGGTCTGCTTATCGTATTTTTCTTGTGCTGCGTTGCCGCCTCGATTCTCAAAGGCAGGAGGCTGCGTGCGGGTCTGTGGCTTTCCGCTGCAATTTGCGTGAAACTGATTCCAGCCATTCTGCTGGCCTTCCCCTTATGGCGCCGTGATTGGCGCATGCTCTACGGAACCGCCATTGGACTCCTGGCGGGGCTCATCCTCGTGCCCCTCGTTGTGCTCGGGCCGGCTAGGACGGCATCGTCGTATAAAGCGTTCTATCAGGAAATTGTTACAGCGGAGCTGAGGGGTAATCCTGGAGCCAACCGCGCGGGGGAGCTCACCGCAATTACGAGCGGAGACGGCAACTCTCCGATGGTCGTGTTGAATAATATCATGAATCCCGATAAAAAAAGCCGCCCGAAGGTGGCGCATCCAGGCGTACGCGCTGCGCATTGGACGATAGCTTTTATCGCGCTGCCTATTACCCTGCTTGCTTCGGGGTGGAAAGGCAGATGGTATTCGGGGAAAGTGGATGCAACCATGGCAGAGGTTTCTTTCCTCAGCGCCTTCATTCCGTTAATGTTTGTGGCAAGCCCTGTATTTCATCCTCACTACGTTTCGATGGCCGTACCGCTGGTGATGGTCCTTCTTGTCATACTCTGGGAGAGGTACTCATATGGGCATATCCCCCCCCGGTGGAAGGCTGTGTTCTGGTTTGTTGCAGTGAGCCATCTTTTGACATCTATTGACATGGGGCCGTTTCTGTATCTTCGGGAATTCGGGCTCGTTTTGCTCAGTACTGTGACACTTTGGGTGGCGACCCTCATAGCGATCAGGCAGACCGCTCTTGTGCCTTTTATATCGGAAACGCCCTTGCCCAGGCCGTCTCAAATCAACATCGAAAAGGTGGCAGTTATTCTGCCGGCTTATAATGAGAGAGGGGTCATTGGACGCGCCGTGGAATCAGCAATCGAGTTTTCAGCCCACAACCCAAACTACCATTTCCTATTCGTAGACGACGGTTCAACTGATGGGACTGTTGAAGTGCTGAAGCAATCGCTCGATGAACACCGGACAGGGAATGTCTCCTTTGCCGGTTATGAAACCAATAAGGGAAAAGGACATGCTATCAGGACCGGCTTCGAGTTGATGGAGGCAGATGCATATTGTTTTATGGATGCGGACATGGCTTATTCCACGGATTATTTGAAAATCATAAAGGAGAAACTGGAAGCGGCGGATATAGTAATCGGGTCTCGCAGCTTGTATGCTCGCCTGTCGGGGGAGTTGGAAATAATAAGGGCGCTTTTGGGAAGGTCATTGAACTGGATTTTAAGGTCGGCTCTAGGCCTGCCTTTCCGGGATACACAGGCAGGTCTGAAGGGTTTTCGCCGGGAGGCCGCGAAATACTTGTTTAAGAAAAGCAACGTTAGCGGCTTCAGCTTTGATGCGGAGATTCTTTTTCTTGCTCGCAAACGCGGCTTCTGGGTTGAGGAGTTCGATGTGCGCGCAAACAGCGAGCATGAATATAAGGGGGGGTGGCGTCTGCCCTCTATGTCGCTGGCCATGTTCCGGGAGCTTCTCCACATCATGTGGAGAAACTTAAAGGGTCTTTATGACTAAGCATATATTGCCGGGCTTTGATAGTGATGAAAATCGGATCGATTTTGAGGAGGGCTTGCGCGGAGGCGTACAAAATCTGGTCATTCCTCTTACCGCCTTTAGGCGGAAAAATTTGGCCATTTCTTTCACCGGCTTTAGCCGGAAGGGGCGCCGCCCCGCCAGGGCCCGCCCCGGATCCGGTCAGGGGGCGGAAAACCACCCTTTCCGGTCGGAAACCAGCTAGAGGCGAGCAACGGTTCGTCACCCCTCACTCGTCATCACGCCAGCCGTTACGGGCATTCAGTTTCAGTGCTTGAACGCCCGCTGTCCCGTGAGCACCATTGTCACTCCCGCTTCATTGCAGGCCTCGATCACTTCCCAGTCCCTCATAGAGCCGCCTGGCTGCACAACAGCTTTTATCCCCTGGCGGATCCCGACGTCCACACCGTCTCTGAACGGGAAAAAGGCATCCGAAACCATGGCGGCGCCTATAAGACCTGCCCTGGTCTCGCAGGTGAGAGCATCGATTTGCTCTTTTTGCTCTCTGGGGCGCTCTCCCTTCTCTATGGCAAGATCGAGGTCCTTGTATGAGATTTTGTGCCTGTCGAAACAGAGCACGTCTGCGTACTTCTGGTAGGCCTTATATACGGCGATTTCGGCGACCCCGACGCGATCCTGTTCGCCCGTGCCGATTCCAACCGTGCATTCATCTTTTACGTATATTACAGAGTTGGAGGTTACGCCCTGCTCGACAAACCATCCGAAAAGCAGGTCCGCCATCTCCTGTTCGCTCGGCTCTCTGCTGATTTTGTAGGTTTTGCCCTGGTAGGCGGTTTCGGCAAGTTCGAAATCCCTGGCGCTCCTGATCTTATTGACTGGCGACTGTTGAACGATCAGGCCGCCGTCGATCAGAGACTTGAAATCGACGAACCGCATATCGATGTAATCCCGGAGCCGGTCTATCCTGGATATCCGGATAATGCGCAGGTTGGCTCGCTTTTTCAGGACTCCAAGAGCGCCCTCCTCATAGTCGGGAGCCGCGACCACCTCGAGGTAGTTTTCCGAAATAAGTTGGGCCGTAGCCTTATCGACCGGGCGGTTGACCACGAGGCATCCTCCGAAAGCAGCAATCCGGTCTGCGCGGTTTGCGCGATGATATGCCTCGGAGAGGTTTGCGCCCAGGGCCGCACCGCTGGGATTGTTGTGCTTGAGGATTACCGCGGCAGGCTTGTCCATTAGAAACTTCACTATATTGAGTCCGTTGTCCAAGTCAGTCAGATTGATCTTTCCTGGATGCTTGCCTTCCTGGAGCATGGCCTCCTCGCTAACGGCGCTGACCAGACCATTTCGGGGATCGATGAACCGACAGGCGCCCAACGTAAGATTGCCCTCGACCAGTTCGTAGAGGGCCGCTTCCTGGCCCGGATTTTCCCCGTAACGCAGCCCTTTTTCGATCAACTCACCCGTTTTATCGTCCGGAAACTTCCAGGAACGCTTCCTGTAGACGAGCGCCTGGTCCCCGAAGCTCACACGCAGCGAGTCCGGAAAATGGTCCTCCATTACCGTGCGGTACATTTTCTTGAGATCTTCGGCCATTGATTCCTCCCTGGGTGATTAAGTTGCAGCATTTGTAAAACATCAAAAGACCGAAAAGCAAATAAAACTTGATACCCGCAAAAGATGGGATTATTTCCGACTTGAGGTTTCGGGCTTTAGCCCCGATTTGAAAGCTTGCTCGAGCGATCTGTTCATTCAGCAGATACGATAACCACGATAGAAAGGAGCCGCACTTTGAAGAACTTCCAGGGACTTGGGTCCGCCACTCTCATCGGCAGTATGCCTCAAAGAGATCGGCAAAGAGCAATCGGACTTGTGCTTCAGGCTGCGCCGGAGATACCCGCATGGCCCCAGTTGACTGCATATCCCGCCGAGCGGATGATGGCACAATATATCGAGGGTCTGCCGGGCCTTGTAACCGAAGAGGGCAGGCAATTCGTGAGGTCCGATACGCCGGAATTCGACCAGCAGGCCCTTCTTTTTTATGAACGATACCTTGCTCTCGACGAGAGACCGCTCCAGATCGAAGCCTCGGGCTTCAGGATGGGTGAAGAAACCAGCGCAACCCTCCGCTGTTTTCTTGAGACCGTCAAGGGCGCCGATCTGCCTCTTCGCGCCCTGAAGGGGCAGATAGTGGGTCCACTTACCCTTCTGAGCGGCCTGAAGGACCAAGACGGCCGCGCTCTCATCTACGACGAACGCTTCCTGGACATCATACCGAAGCTTCTCGGCCTCAAAGCCAGGTACCAGATTGAGCTCATGCAGACTTTCGGGGTCCCGGTAATAATTTTTCTGGACGAACCCGGACTTGCGGGGTTCGGCTCTTCGGCCTTCATTGCCGTTTCCGCCGAACTGGTCCTGAGACTGCTGGCTGAAGTGGTCGACGCCGTGCATGCAGCCGGTGGGCTCGCAGGGGTTCACGTCTGCGCCAACACTGATTGGCTGCTGCTGTTTCAATCAAGTTTCGACATCATCAATTTCGACTCATATGGCTATTTCGATAAGTTCGCCCTCTACAGGAAACAATGCCTTCAATTCATGGCCCAGGGCGGCAACATAGCCTGGGGCATAGTCCCCACATCGGACCTTGATGCGATTCAGGCCGAAACCCCGGAAGGCCTTACCCGCAGGTGGACAGGCCAGATCCGGGAGCTTGCCGCAGGTGAGATGGAGATAGACGAAGTAATTGCTCACTCGCTTTTCACCCCCAGTTGCGGCTGCGGCAGCCTGCCGGAAGACTACGCTGCACGGGTGCTCGATCTGCTAAAGAGAATTTCCCGGATAATGCGGCAAGGCCAGTGACATGTGATCTTTCTGCGTAATAGAGCGCATCATCTCCCCTGGGACCAAGGTTACTTACCTATAAAGTTTCGATATGATGTTGGCGTCTTGACAAACGGGTTAAATAGGACTAGGTTTGTTTAGCACTCTTTTATGGTGAGTGCTACCAACGAGGGAGTTTGGGCGTGATAGAGCTTACGCAACGCGATCAGATTGTCCTGGAAGCCGTTATTACCGATTATATCGAGTCCGGCGAACCAGTGGGATCCAGGACCATTTCCAAAAGAAGCGTCATGAACGCCAGCCCTGCTACTATCCGCAACGTGATGGCCGATCTTGAGGAAATGGGACTGCTCCTCCAGCCGCACACATCGGCCGGTCGAGTTCCGACGGTGAAGGGGCTGCGGCTTTATCTCGATTCGATCATGCCGTCCAGGCAGCTTGAAGGATCGGAAAAGGAACGCATTCGGGTTGCATTGAAAACCAAGCCCCAAGACATAAGGGAACTGCTGCGCGGGACCTCGAAACTGCTTTCCCAATACTGCCGCCAGGCTGGAGTTGTACTGTGGCCTAAGCTTTCGATTACATCGTTCAAGCATATCGAATTCATTCGACTTGGGCCTTTTGACATAATGGTGATTCTTATTTCAAAGGCGGGCCTTATTCATCAGACACACATCGAATCAACGGAAGAGGTTACGCAGGTCGAGCTTGACAAGTACAGCCGGTATATAAACGAGCTTCTTCGGAATGTGCCCCTGTCCAAGGTGAAGGAGCGCATCATGGAGGAAATGGAGAGCGAGAAGGCGCTTTTTGACCAGCTTTTTTCGCGCGCCCTGAAAATGGCCCACCAGGCAATTCAGGACACGATCGAGGAGAGCGAGATTTACATAGAAGGCAGGACCAATCTTCTGGATAATCCGGAGTTCGCCGATGTTGCACAAATGAGGCGGATACTGAAGGCCTTCGAGGATAAATCCAAGATGATACGCCTGCTCGACGAAACCTTGAAGGCTTCGACGGGAATTCAGATAATGCTGGGGACCGAGGGCGAACTACGGGAATGGCAGCAAATGAGCCTGATTTCAGCGCCCTACTGGCGGGGGAGTACCCCGTTGGGCTTGCTCGGCGTGCTTGGTCCCCTGCGCATGGATTATTCCAGAATCATACCGATCGTCGAGTTTACCGCTCAGTTGCTGAGCCAGATCCTTGAAATCCCTGATGAGAATTAAAAAAATCGACTTTTAAGTGTGGCAATGCCACATTTGCCGAAAGGTGAACTTATATTGTTTGGGTCATTGAGTGGCATGAAATGGAGGGAAACAGTTTGATACCCGTTGAAAGAAAGCCGACCAGCAACAATCCCCATCCGGGGGATCAGGTTGAAACCAAGGTCGAGGCTTCGCACAATATTGAAGAAGAAGATTGCCTGCAAGTTCTCTCAAGACGCGAAGAGGAACTCAAGGAGGCACAGGACCGCATCCTGCGGCTTGCTGCAGAGTTGGACAACACCAGAAAACGCCTTGAGAGGGAGAAATCCGAGGGCATAGCCTACGCTAATGAAAGCATAATGCGCCAGCTCATCGATGTGGCAGACAACCTTGAGCGGGCAATCGAGCATGGCGAAAGGGATGAGAACTGTGAAGGCCTTCTGGATGGCGTGCGGATGACTATGAAAAGCTTCATCGATGTGCTTGCCAGGTTCGGCGCGGCGCCTTTCGAATCGGTGGGCTGCAGTTTTGACCCTAACCGGCATGAGGCAGTCATCCAGGAGCGGAACCCCGACTATCCGGATATGACCGTTACAAGGGAATTTCAAAAAGGCTACACTTTACGGGACAGGCTACTCAGGCCTGCAAGGGTCGGGGTGTCAAGAAATACAAAAGACGAGACTTGCTGAACATTCACACGTGGCTGAGCCTGGAGTTTTTATACTCCACGGACCGGGGATAAGATTACATGTAACCCCAAGGAGGCAATTAAATGAGTAAAGTTATAGGAATCGACCTCGGGACTACCAATTCAGTGGTAGCAATCATGGAGGGAAAGGAGCCGAAGGTTTTGACCAATGCGGAAGGCAGCCGGATCACCCCTTCCATGGTGGCCATGACCGAAAGCGGCGAGCGGCTGGTGGGGCAGGTTGCCAAGCGACAGGCCATAACTAATCCCGAGAATACCGTCTCCG
The DNA here is from genome assembly GCA_049515795.1 of Syntrophobacteraceae bacterium. Taxonomy (GTDB): domain Bacteria; phylum Desulfobacterota; class Syntrophobacteria; order Syntrophobacterales; family Syntrophobacteraceae; genus SbD1. The sequence continues at coordinate 70,632 of JBEKTT010000006.1, read as the reverse complement.
CGGTAAAGAGGCTTATCGGCCGCAAGTTCGATACACCGGAAATCCAGGCCGACATAAAAGTTCTTCCCTACAAAATCGTCCGCGCCCCTAATGGAGACGCGCATATTCAGATTCGGGGCCGTGATTACAGCCCGACGGAGATTTCGGCTTTCGTCCTGATGAAAATGAAGCAAACGGCGGAAGATTACCTGGGGGAAAAAGTCACCGACGCCGTCATTACGGTACCCGCCTATTTCAATGACAGCCAGAGGCAGGCCACCAAGGACGCGGGCAAAATCGCCGGGTTGAACGTTTTGCGCATTATCAACGAACCGACTGCCGCCTCGCTCGCCTACGGTCTGGATAAGAAAAAGGACGAGAAGATCGCCGTGTTTGACCTCGGGGGCGGGACCTACGATATCTCCATTCTGGAAATCGGCGAAGGGGTATTCGAGGTCAAATCCACCAACGGTAACACGCACCTGGGTGGGGAAGACTTTGACCAGCGAATAATCGACTGGCTGGCCACCGAGTTCAAGAAAGACTATGGCATAGATCTCAGGACCGATAAGATGGCCCTCCAGAGATTGAAGGAAGCCGCTGAGCGGGCAAAAATCGAGCTTTCCACTACGATGGAGACCGAAATCAATCTGCCCTTCATTACGGCGGATGCTTCGGGCCCAAAGCATATGAACATAAAGCTTACCAGGGCCAAACTCGAATCAATGGTTGAACAACTCATCGACAGCTTGCTCCCTCCCATGCAGATGGCCCTCAAGGATGCCGGCCTTTCCCTCAAAGAGATCGATGAGGTGATACTGGTGGGCGGAATGACCCGAATGCCTCGAGTTCAGCAAAAAGTGCAGGAATTCTTTGGCAAGGAACCTCACAAGGGCGTGAACCCGGATGAAGTTGTCGGGATCGGGGCGGCAATTCAAGGTGGTGTGTTGAGAGGCGACGTAAAAGACATTCTGCTGCTCGACGTAACTCCGCTGTCGCTCGGTATCGAAACGCTCGGGGGCGTCATGACGAAGCTCATCGAACGAAACACCACTATTCCGACCCGCAAGAGCCAGATATTCTCGACCGCAACCGACAACCAGACCGCTGTCTCGATTCATGTACTTCAGGGCGAGCGTGAGATGGCCGCTGATAACAAGACCCTGGGCAGGTTTGAACTGGTAGGTATCCCCGCCGCGCCCCGAGGCATCCCGCAGATTGAGGTCACCTTCGACATAGACGCTAACGGCATAGTGCACGTTTCCGCAAAAGATCTGGCCACCCAGAAGGAACAGTCGATCCAGATCACGGCCTCCAGCGGGCTTGGCGAACAGGAAATAAAGAACCTGGTGCGTGAGGCCGAGCAGCATGCCGAGGAAGACAAGAAAAAGCGCGAACTCGTAGAGGCGAGAAACCATGCGGATACTCTCATCTACAGCACTGAAAAAACGATGCGCGACATGGGTGATAAGCTCGATGAGAAGACAAAGTCGGACATCGAATCACAAATCGCAAAGCTCAGGACTACCATGGATGGCGATGACAAAGACGCCATTCAGCGGGATCTGGACGCCTTGATGCAACTCTCCCATAAGGTTGCCGAAGAGGCCTACAAACGGACCGCCGGCCAGCAGGCCGGAGCACAGGCGCAACAGGACGCAACCGGAGAATCTCAGCAGCAGAAAAAACCCGATGAGGACGTGGTTGACGCCGACTTTGAGGAAGTGAAGAAATAAGCACCGGGGCTAGATTGCCCATTTAGTCTTTTCTTGAAGGGTTTTCCGTTGTATTAAAGGGCACGCTAATAGCCGTGCCCTCTTCATTTTTCATTGAGGAATAATGCAATTGGGAATTGAGGAATAAGGCATCATCCCGCCTCAGGCGGAACCCTGAATTCCTAAATCTTTCGTGAGGCTTTTATGAAAATGGACAACAAAGGCATACCGGCTTTTTTCCTTATTTTTCTCCTGGTTCTCACCGGTTGTGCGGGGGTTGGCGAAAAGGGCCAGCCTGCCAACCTGTCGCCCACCTTCTCCACCACCTACCCGCGGGAAGCCGAAGACATGTATCGCCAGGCTGAGGAAGCCTACCGCGCCGGAAAGGTCCCCAACGCAATCAGCCTGTGGGAACGGATCTCCCAGAAGTACCCAAGCACAGCCGTTGCTGCGAAATCCCTGAACAGAATCGGTGAGATTCACCTTGAACAAGGTCAACCCGAACTCGCTGCACGGTATTTTGATTACCTCGTTTACGCTTACCCCAGCTGGGACGGGATTCCCTCTGCCAAACTCAACCAACTTAAGCTCCTGGAGCAGACGGGCAAGAAAAAACAAGCGATGAAGGAGGCGGTTTCGCTTTGGGAACTGGCTGCGAATAATCCCGAAGTGCGCTTTGCCCTGGCTGAGCTGATGCTTGGAATCTACAGCTCGGAAAACGACATTGAGACTGCTTTTGACTGGAGTACCTCCGGCTTTTCGGTCGCAAATACCCCGGAACAGAAAAAAAGCCTGACCGCACTGACAAAGGAGACCCTGGGCAGAGCTGATGAAGCTCTTGTTAAAAAACTCTATAAAAGAAACCCTTCCGATTTCATGAAGGTTTTCCTGGATTTCCGCTACGCTGAGATCGAAGTTCAAAAGGGACAGGGCGAAACGAGCCGGGAGCAATTGAGAGCAATCCTTGCCCGAAATCCCGGCCATCCGCTTGCCTTAGAGATTCAGGCAGCCATCAGGGGTTCCAAAGTCGTCGAAACCGGCATACCTCTCAATCCTGATAAGATCGGTGTCCTGGTTCCCCTGAACGGGCCCAACGCAAAATACGGGGACATGGTGATCCGTGGGATCGGTCTGGCTATTTCCGACTGGAACCAGGGCCATCCAGGTCAGGAAGTCACCCTGGTTATGAAGGACGCCGGCTCGGAGCCGGACACAGCCGCCCGGTCGTTTAAAGAGCTGGTCAGAAAGGAAGGAGTTCTGGCCGTAGTGGGGCCGCTTGGCACTCAGGCAAACAAGACGGTGGTCCCGCTGGCAAACCGTGACGGCGTCCCCCTGCTGACCCTGACTCAAAAAGAAGAAGACGACACGGACAACTCTTTCGTACTGCACGTATTCATCGACAGCCGGGACCTTGTTAAGACCCTTGTCCGCTACTGCCGGGAGAAACTCAAATACGAACGGTTTGCGTGTCTTTTTCCTGACGACCGCTATGGGCAAAAGCTCTCCAAAATCTTCGCTGAAACAGTGCAGGAGCAAGGCGGAACAATGATGGCCAGCGCTTCTTACAAGGAAAAGAGCACCGATTTCACCGAGCCTCTCCAGAAACTTATGAATATAGCCAAAAAAAACTCACCGATGTCGGCGACCGAAGGGACTCCCTTCGATGCCCTCTTCATACCCGACCAGGTGGGCGTGGTTTCGCTGATAGCCCCGCAGCTTCCGTATAATAACGTAGTCGGGGTCACACTGCTGGGGACCAATCTCTGGAGCGAGGCGCCCCTGGTGCAGGCGGGGGGTGTATATGTCGACCAGGCCCTGTTTGCCACTTCCTTTTTCCCGGAAAGCCGAAATCCCAAAGTAAGGACGTTCAGTGAAAAATTCGCCTCCCTCTACAACTCCCAGCCTTCTTATCTTGAAGCGCAGGCCTATGATGCGCTCATGATGCTGCTTCAGGCCAGGAGCAAATCACCGGAGAAAGCCAACCGCAATTCCGTATTCCAAAATTTGCTTCAGTCGCAGGGTTTCCAGGGAGTCGCAGGCAACTACACCGTGAATTCGAGGGGAGACCTCGATCGGCAATATACCATTCTCCAGGTCGTGAACGGGTCTCTGAATCAAGTTTATCCGTAGAAGCATATAATGAAGGCTTGACAGGAAATCAACCGGATATATAATATATAGGGTTAAGCTTAGAGTTGGAAATGTGAAGCGCGCGAGGAGAAGTAGAGATGCCAATCTATGAGTATGAATGTTTGAAATGTGGGAAGACGACTGAAGCGATGCAAAGATTTTCCGATCCGCCGCTGACCAAATGCGGACAATGTGAGGGTCGGCTCCGAAAGCTCATTTCCATGAGTACTTTCCACCTTAAGGGTTCGGGTTGGTATACAACCGACTATTCCGGTAAGAACCAGAGCACGGCTAAACCGGCTGATGGCAAACTGGAGAAGCCTGAGAACAAAACAGAGGGCGCATCTTCAACAAAGCACTCATCAGACGCGGGTAAAGATTGCTGAGTTCAGCAGTTTTGAAATGGTTAGAGCGGGCGGCGGCCCGCTTTTTTTTGTGGGGAGTATGGACCAGGTTTTGGATTCAAGTGTTTCGTAGTGAGAGGTTCATTAAGTTGACGATAAGCTGACTTGACGAAAGCCGGAGAAAACAGTGAATTCCGAAAAAGGCCTCTTAATCGTCTTTACCGGGCACGGAAAAGGAAAGACCACGGCAGCCCTCGGTATGGCTATGCGGGCGGCAGGACATGGCCTGAGAGTGCTCATTTTGCAGTTTATAAAGGGCGCATGGGCTTACGGCGAGCTTCAGTCATTCGGGAAAATCGAAGAGGTTGAAATCAAGCCCCTGGGGAGCGGCTTTACCTGGAAAAAGGAAAGTCTCGAAGAAGACCGCCGACTGGCCGAAGCAGGCTGGGAGGAGACCGTCTCTGAAATGAAGCGTGGATATTACGATATGATCGTTCTCGATGAGCTGAATGTAGTCCTGTCCCATGGGCTTCTGCCCAGGGAGGCGGTGATCGAGGCACTTGAAAACAGAACGACCGGCTCCCACATAGTAGTTACCGGGAGAAATGCCCCCGACGAACTTATTGCAATTGCAGACCTGGTGACCGAGATGAAGGACATAAAGCATCCTTTTCGAGACCGGGGGCTAAAGGCCGGGAAGGGAATAGAGTTCTGAGCGGCAGGTGGGCGGTAGCGGCCCGGCAGTCCTGTGGCTTTTATCGCGGATATTTATATTCGCAAGTCCCGCCTCACTCAGCCATCTTGAGGGATAGATCGCTACGGGCCGCAGAACCAGCGCCCCTCCTTCCGCAACACAGAGGTTCAGGTAATCTCCGCTTTTCAGGCCAAACTCCTCATACTCCTTTGCCTTCGCTTCGGTTGGTAGCTAAGTACTCGGAGCGGTCAAGGCCGATCCCCACCGGGTGCTCCCTTTGGTCGCAAGCTTGACAGCTCCAGCGTTCCGTGCTGTTCGGGGAATCAGCGACGGCGAGAGGAACGCGACTTTTTTCACTCCGGCTCAAGGATCTGTCCTATTAAAGGCTGACTCGTTCTTCCCTGTACCCGGTTCGAGTCCGTCCCGGGGGCTTTTCAGATCAAGGGCCAGGCAGAAATGCTTGGCCTTTTCCGTTTTGTGCGATACAGTTACATTGCTTTAGCAGTCCCAGTGACTGTTTTGTGCAGATTGTTTCTTGCACTACGGCCAACAGGTCGGTGCGTTGAGTACAACATCTCCAGAGTACATTAATTTGCCGAATACTTTCGGAGGCATTGATGCGCTGGCAAGATCACATCACCACAGACCCGGCTGTCTGCCATGGCAGAGCATGTATAAGAGGTACCCGGATCCTTGTCTCGGTGGTGCTCGATAACTTGGCGGCAGGCGTGAGCTTAGAGGAGGTCCTGGAGAGCTATCCAAGTCTCAGCCGTGAGGCCGTGCAGGCGGCTATAGGGTACGCGGCTGACCTCACTCGTGAGAGGTTCCTGGACATGCCTGCCGCTTAGGATTTCGACATGAAGTTCAAAATCGACGAGAACCTGCCCGTCGAGATTGCGGATCTGCTCAAGCGGGCAGGTTATGATGCTCTGACCGTATCCGATCAAAATCTCAGCGGCATTGCCGATCCTGAAATCATATCCATATGCAACTCGGAAGAGCGTGCGCTGATTTCTGTGGATCTTGGCTTTGCTAATATCCATATCTACCCTCTGGAAAATCTTCCCGGCTTGATTGTGTTGCGTTTGAAGAGCCTAGACAAACCTCATGTCCTGGAAGTATTCAGCCGCTTCATTTCGACACTCTCAGGCGAGCCGGTTACCGGTAATTTGTAGATCGTCGAAGAAAATCGTATCAGGATTTGGAAGTAGCAATAAACTTAAGCAGCTATGTAAGGCTGGCTCGTTCCTCCCAGTGCCCATTTTGATCCGTGCCGTTGAGCTTATAAGACCAGGATTTTCCTGGCCTTTTTTGCTTTTCGATAAAATTGATTTCTTCGCTGAAATGGTTGGTGTTTGAGTCACGCAACTTGCGTCATAGGGGTGACTTCTTTGTCCAACCTGCCTTCCAATTTCTCTTTGGCGATCTCCAAATCATAATGGGCTTGGAGGTTAACCCAGCTCTGGGCGTCAGTGCCAAAAAACCGGGCAAGCCTGAGAGCTGTGTCGGCCGTAACGGCCCTTTTTCCTGCAACAATCTCGCCGATCCGCCTCTGGGGGACCCCAACGGATTTAGCAAGCCGGTATTGAGTGATACCGAGCGGCTTCAGGAAATCCTCGAGCAAAATCTCTCCCGGATGAACCGGCGGCATATCTCTTTTCATATTTGATCCTCGTATGAGAGACTAAGTAAAACACTAAGCAGAAGAATATCATTTCTATTGCGCACCCCTTAGCGATAATCCGGTCATAATCTGGTCTTAATCTGGTCATTCCTCTTACCGCCTTTAGGCGGAAGATCCTTTTACCGCCTTTAGGCGGAAGGTATCCCGCGCGGGTGGGCGGGAGGGCTGCGGGAGGCGCCCGCTCATTCTCGACAGCCCGCCCACCCACCCGCGAGACGGGGCTGTCAGCGGGGCGCCTTCATCAGTGCTAATCTGTAATTTCGATGTTTTCGGTATCGCCGTCCTGCCATTCAAAACAGATTCTCCACTGATCATTTATCCTGGTACTCCACTGGCCTTCAAGGTCGCCGGTCGGCTTTTCGAATCTATTGGCGGGTGGCCTGTTAAGGCTCTACGATCATGCAAATCACGTCCATTACATTAGTGCGGGTGGGGCCGGTTATGAAAAGGTCTCCTATCGCTTTGAAAAAATTATAGGAATCATTTCTTGAAAGGTGATCGAAGGGATTTAGACCCTTGTGTGCGCTGTTGCGGCAGGTATCGGAGTCGGCAAAAGCACCGGCGGCCTCTGTTGGCCCGTCTGAGCCGTCGGTCCCGGCGCTTAACACCGAAATCTTCGGCCACCCCTCCAGGCTGAGCGCGGCGGCCAGAGCAAATTCCTGGTTCCGGCCACCTTTACCCTCGCCTCTGATCGTAACCGTCGTTTCCCCCCCGGCCAGAACACAAGCAGGCGCCGAAATGGGATGCCCGGAGAAAACGATTTCCTTTCCTATCGCCGTAAAGACCAGCGCAATCTCACGGGCTTCGCCCTGGAAAAAAGAGGAGAGGACCAGCGGAGCATATCCAAGTTCGGATGCCTTCCGGGCTGAAGCAAGTAAAGCGGCACGGTTGCTTCCGACAACCAGGTTCTGAACCCGTTCGAACACGGCATCACCCGGCTTGGGGGTCTCTTCGATCAGCCCGCTTGCGCCGCTCCGCAGCAGCTTAAGCACGGAATCCGGAAGTTTTTCGGAAAGCCCGTATCGTTCGACGATCCGAATACAATCGGCGAAGGTGCTCGGATCGGCAACGGTTGGGCCGGAGGCAACCACATCCTGGGAATCCCCAACAACGTCCGACAGAAATAGAGAAACAACCCTGGCGGGATAGACAATCCTTGCCAGTTGCCCTCCCTTGGCGAGGGACATGTGCTTGCGCAATGAGTTAAGTTCGAATATGGTCGCCCCGCACTCCAGCAGAAGCCGAGTGGTCACCTGCTTTTCCCTGAGCAGAAGAGGAGGACGCGGCGCTGGAAAAAGCGCGCTTCCTCCGCCCGAAAATGCGCACAAAACCAAGTCTTGTTCCGTGCAAACTTTCAGACGCTCCAGTATATACCGTGCAGCTTTTAATCCAGCTTGGTCCGGGACCGGGTGCCCGGCTTCCATCACACGGATTTTTTTCAAAGGCAGGCCGTGACCATATTTTACTGTAATCCAGCCCCCGGTGAGACGGTCGCCCAGGATCTGCTCCAGCGCCTTCGCCATCGGCGCAGTTCCCTTTCCGCACCCTGTTACGAAGATTCTTTTGAAACCCTCGAGCCGGTATGAACAGCCGCCGACCCTCAATTCGTTCCCGCTCAGCTCAATGTGGCGCTTGACGGCCTCTTCGGGGTCAACGGCCCGAATCCCGGCCATAAAAATCTCCTGGAGCGTATCTTTTGTCTTCTCATCCATTAAAATTCTCAACTGATAATCGGTATAGAGAATCAATCTGAGCCCAGAACGGCGATAATGGGCGGGATGACCGATCTAGCGATATCGCTTAGAGAACCCCCACCGAGGACCACTTCCAGACGTCCATCGCAAAGCTCTTCGGAAAGCTGTTTCATCATGTGGACAATGGGCAGGTATGCGTTAATGGTGAGGCCCAGGTCCGCGTAGTCGCCCTGGTGGGTGTCAAACCCGAAGTACCAGAATATGAATTCCGGCCCAAACCTGCGGGCGCGCTCAGCAAAACCCCTTATCGCCGCCTCGGCGTACCAGGCGTCGCGGTCCTTATCCCAGGGACGAGCGGCAGCAGCTATGTCCACATTTGTACCGTCTTCGGACTCGTAGTTATTATAGCAAACGCAAACATGAAGAACGTCCGGATCGCCGCCTACCAGGGCGCGAGTACCATCCCCGTGATGGGCGTCAGTGTCGAGAATGGCGATTTTCCTGATGCCGTAGACAACTCGAAGCACCCGGATGGCGATCGCAACGTCATTAAAACAGCAGTACCCGCCGAAGAAGTCTTTGCCCGAATGATGCCCGCCGGCGCCTATAAAGGAAAAAGCGTTCCTGATTTCGCCTGACGCAATCTTTTCTGCGGCCATTACGACCGCGCCAACCGAGTGCCAGGCGGTCGAGCAGAGCGGGTCTTGCCTGACCCCCTCCAGAAGCTCCCGGGAATGTACTGCCAGAATAGATTGCTCCGAAATGGGTTCGGGCTGGCAGAGAATGAAGCGTTCGTTTTGAAGAAGGTGATTCAAAGCTCCCGGAAAGTCCTCAAGACGGGCTCCCTGAGTTAGATAGCTTCTCCGGCTGAAACTCGGGTGGTAGAAGATCCCGGTTCGTAATCCGCGGCCGAGTCTCAAGTGGGCATCGACAGCCGGTTCGTCACTTTCGCGCGACTGCTCCAGTTGTTGGCCCCGCACAGTTCGATCCGTTACGTTCCTTTTTTGCATTATCCGCCGATCCTGATTTTATGGCCGGGACCTTCCTCTCGGACCTGAACAAAGCGATTGGTCCCGCCCGGTTCAAGCCGGTGTATGGCGCCACCTGCTGAACCAGCCTGACAGGACCCTGAGGATCAGCCCGGCGCCGATACCCCAGGCGCCGTTTATGAGAAATGCCGTCAGCAGAAAAGACGGATGCCAGCCGCCTCCCAGGGGGCGGCCCTTGAGCGGCAGCACCACAAGAAGAGCGACCAGGGAAGGGAAGGCGGCCCCGAACAGAAAAGCCGCCACCCAATAGCCCCCGCCGGCCGGAAATCTGCGATCAATCAGCGCAAATAGAATCCCCCAGATTCCGCCCCAGGCGGCCAGGGAAATCACAGCCGGTATTCCAAACGGTTTGGTGACCGCCATCGAAAAAGGCGCGAAAGGCGCCAAACCAACAGTCCAAAGCACCCATACACTCAGTTGATGAAAAGACAAAGTGGCGAGAAAGCCCGCAATAAAGCCGGACAAAATCCGTGTCGGATAGCCCGATGACGCAATTCTATAAGCCATGATGCCCTCCTTCAGTATGAGCTTTGATACCAGGCCCTAGCCGCCGCCGGTAAAGCTATGGCCTACGCCAAACTCCACATTGTTCGCCTCTCCCTTGTCACCCACCACTACAAAAATCTGTATCGTAGACCTCTATAGACGTCCCAGGAACGATTTGACCGCCGACATGTATTCCTTCAGGCCCCTGGAAAAAATGTCGTTGTGGTTTGCGCCGGGGATCTTTAAGAGCGTTTTGTCCGGCGACGGAGACGCCCTGTAGAATTGCAAAGCGTCGGAATAGGGAATTATGTGGTCGAACTCGGCGTGAATGATCAACACAGGCTTGCGGAATTGTTTCATCTTGTCGATGTTTCTAAAACCTTTGCTTTCAGTGAAGTTCAAACTGCGCAAATCGACCCCGAGAAGCCTCAGCAGAGGTTCGGCCAAAGCGAACCCGCTCTCGATTATAAGGCCGTCGATTTTGTCCTCATGCGCGGAGGCCAACTCCAGAGCCGAGGCGCTGCCAAGAGACCTGCCCATTACTATGAACGGTCCGGTGTAGCCGTTATCGCTCAGCCATTTTTGGGTGAAATCGTAGATCGTGTGGCAGTCGCGCATCATCGAACTCACCGTCGGCTCTCCCCCCGAGCGGCCGTACCCACGGTAGTCCACCGGCAGAAAATTTATACCCATCCGGTTGAAGATGGGTCCAATGTCGTCGTAATCGGCTGTGATTTCGCCATTTCCGTGGAAAAAAAGGATATTTGGCGCCTGTTTGTTCGCAATGTGAAAACGGGCGCCTATAGTGATTTGGTCTCCCACCGGAATGGAGATGTCATTTGCGCTGGTATTCGCGAACGAACGCATTTCAGGTCTTGGATGGAAAATACGGAGTGAGATTTCCGGCCAATCAAGCGCAGAGTAATCGATAGGGGGCAAATCGGTCATTTTCTTTTTTAACCTTTAGAAGTTTTGTTAGAATTCATAATTTCCCAGGGTGTCAGAAAGCTCGACTACGTGCCCGGGCAGGCGCGCAAGCAAAAAATTGCCCTCATCGGCTTCAACCCGCCCGTCTGCGGCTGCGATTTTGGCAAACGCCAACCTCTCCTCAAAGGAGAAGTCCAAAAACAGGGAGAAAATCTCGCGGGCTTTTGGCAAATGAGTATTTTCCCACCAGGTTTCCCATGCCTCTACAAACCCTCGAATGACCCCGGGCAGGCACTGGGGTCCCGCCCAGGCCAACTCACCGGTCCCGTCCAGTCTGTCGATCCTCATCCTTATGCCAAGATTCACAAAAAAATGCAACGACCCCAACATCTTGTCTCTGCAATCGGATTTTCGCGCAAGCAACGGCCGGTAGCCTCGAACGGTTATCAACCGGAGGCTCAGGGGATTTTGGCTCTCGTCCACTACAAAATCACCCGCCCCATGGTGCCAGGGGTAGATCTGCGAAAAGGACCGGCCATCGAGGTGTAATGTAAGGATTTTAGAAGCCTGTGCATAGAGTTCCAGGGTTTTTTCGGCGTCAAGCAATTGCCGCCTTCCGCCCTGCCTCCACACATTTATGGCAGGCGCTCCCGATGCGTCAGGGGAAAGGTGGAACTCGTGATGGTTTTCGAACCACTCGGCAATGGACAGCATGAGTCCCGGGGCTTTTGCTGAAATAAAGGGCAGCGGGAGGTATGGGAGGCCGTATCTGGCGTGAAGGTTCGCAAGCAGCCTTACTTCGACCTCGAGGAAAGCCTGCTGATCGGGCGAGAAGGCGCAATTTACGGCAAATGAGCGTTCATCATCGGCAAAACGTATCCGGAGGCGCGAAACGCTGTAGAGCGCTCCGTGTTTTTCGGCGATAAGTTCGATGTTAGATGCCGCCTTAAGTTCCGGGGTGGGTTTGAGTTGTTTTTTGAGAAGTTTTCGCAAGGCCATGAAAGAGTCTTGGGAAAGCAAGCGTGCAACCGAACTCATGTATTGACCGTATGTCAGGCGCGCAGTAAGGGGTGGCGGGGCGCCGGGTAACCTTTCACCTGGTAAAGCAAGCCGTTCGGATGCGGCGTCAAGCGGGAGCAGTTTCGAGCCTGTACGGATAAAACATTCTATCGATGGAATAGTGCGGCTCGGTTTCTTCTCGTTCATATTCTTAGTGTATCGGAAGGTGACTTCATTGCGCTTTCGCCAATCCTTCCAGCAACTCCACCCACGTGCGGAAATGAGAGCATTTCGTTTTCATGGTCTGCATTCCTATCTTTTCTGCGACCAACACACCTGAATTGACCTTGTCGTATTCCGGCAGTTCGTCAAGAATCCTCTTGGATGGGGTGCCCTCAGGCGTGTCGTCGATCAGTTCCGGGTTTTGGTTTCCAACCATATCGACGAGCCGCCGAATTGGTGCATCGCGATCGAGGTATTCCCAATCCAGTTTTGCGGCATCGGCAAGAATCAGCGCCTCGAATTCGTGGAGTTGAATGTATGGGATGAAACGGCGATCACCGATATCTTTTTTCAATGCATTTTCCAGAACTTGCACTTTTCGATATGGGTCGTTTTCTTTCCTTGCATCGGTGCACCCTGGAAAATCGTCGGGAAGTGCGTATAGATCGAACATGGTAGTGAACCGGCACTCGGTGTGCCCGCCCTGTTTCATCCATGTTTCGATATCGGCTTTCGCTTTTGTATAGCTGACAAGCCCTCCCCGATAATGCTTGTGGGCCTTTTTGTCCCTGCTCGTCAGGACCGATCGAGCGTCGGCGAATACATTGAAAGCCCCGAGATGGCGCGCAAGAATCCTTTTGACGAACGCTTCTTCCGTCTGGCCTTCCGAAGTGACGTGAAGCCGGATGAAAGTCATGGCCGACCTCCGAGAACGTTCTTTTCCCAGAGATCGGATAGACTGTATCGTTCCAACCATTCGGAAAGGTCTTTTTCATCGAGGCGTTTGACCAGGCTGCGATCTTTTGTTTCGTCCCTTTCGACAATAACGATCTCATCGATATTGAATTCGTCCACGAGCCTCGGTGACTGAGTTGCCAAAATAACCTGAGAGTTTACCGAGGCCGTCCGAATCATGCCTGACAGAGAGGATATTGCGGCGGGGTGCAGCCCGAGCTCCGGTTCGTCGAGAATTATGACTTTGGGAAGAGACACAGCAGGCTGCAATAAAAGCGTTGCCAACGCCATGAAGCGGAGCGACCCGTCCGACAGCAAATAAGGGCCGAAAAGATAGTCCTTTCGTTTTTCCCGCCAATCCAGACGGATATAATCTTTGTTCAATGGCGAAGGCCTCAATACGAAATCACCGAACTGGGGCAAAACCAACTGAATATGGCGAACAATACGCTCGTAATGTTTTTTCCATTCCTCGTTGTTAGCCATCGCAAAAAGGTAGGCAGCCAGATTGCCGGCATTGCTCCGCAGGTAAACGTTGTCACCTATGTAACCTTGATTGAGAATTTTCGATGTGCTGGATGTATCGTGAAAGTGATAAACTTGGCATGATCTGAGAAGGTTCAGGATGAACTGGCTTGTCGTCCCGCCTTGTCTCGCATCCTCGAGGAGTTGCGCTTCCTTGTGACCGGCAGCCAGATCGATCTTCATCGTGCGTTGCGATCCGGCTCTCTCCCACGTCACATATTCTTCCGTAAAAATGAGCGTATCACCGCTCGCATGGGAAAGGGTGAAGCTGTAAGTGTCTTTGCCTCCGCCATCTTGCTGGAAACTCAATTCAGCCTGAATCCGGGATGTCGTAGAGGACCCGTAATGAAGCAGTGAGTCGGCAAATCCTTGCTCCCCTATGAAAGTTTGAAGTCCCCCTGTGGTCATGTAGTTCAATAGCTTGAAGAAAGACACGAGGTTACTTTTCCCGGCGCCATTGGCGCCCAAAAAGACGGTGACATCTCCGAAGGTTATCGACTGCCCCTCACTGTCAATTGACTTGAAACCTTTCAGGTTCAGATTCTTCAGCTTCATACGGCCGATCGGCATGAGTGCATCCTTTGGGTAAGAGCAAAGCCTTCGAGGCGGGGGTTATATCCGGGGATTGAGTATACTGAGCTTTTCCGCTTTTGCTGCTTTGAGCAGTTCAAGATCGGAAGCAACAAAAATAACATCTTCTTTCATTGTCTGTTTGAGCCACAACGCGGTCGAGAGATGTACGCTGTCAGCCCCCTTCAATGCATGCCTGTCAATGACTGTATCAACGAATTCGAAAACTTCCGTCCGCATTTCGACGACAGTAAAAGATTTCCAGTCAGCTTTAAATGCTTTTTTGATTTTTTCAAAGGCAGGAGTTTCGATATCTCCAGTTTTGTGTCTGCGGGTGATTGCAGCCAATATCTCCGCGTAGGTGAGTCTCGAGGTGGCTGCTACCGATTTCTCTTCGAGCAGTGCATTGACTTTGTCACTGCCTTTTTCTTCGATGTATCTTTTCACCAGTGCACTGCTGTCAAAATAGATCATCTGCGTTCCCTGGTGATTGTTTTAGAGACGGGATCGCCCTTTGCTTCCGCTCTTTCGACCGGCGAAAATGCAGGTCCCCGTTCCTTCACCGGTAAAGTCAGAAAGCCTTGTTTGGCAAGATAAGCCAGTCGTTCCTCGCGTCCGGCTTTCTCTTCTATTTGATCGAGGCTGTGCATGATAGCCACCGGCGCTCCCCTGTCCGTAATGATGATGGCATCACCCTTCTTGGCCGTCTCAAGATAATGGGCCAACTTGTTTTTTAAATCCCGTATGCCCACCAGTTGCATGGCGTCACCTCATGTAGCCATTGTAGCAACAAGATCCCAAAAGTCAAAGGATGATCTCTTTGCGGGAAAAGGGTCTGGGGTACTCATTTGTTTCTAGAGCCGGTATATGCTTCGCTGAAGCAAGCGAATCCTCTGGAAACTTAAATATTAGCAAAGCTTTGCTTGTCTTGGAAGATACCGGCGTATATAAAAACATGTGTGAACCGGTGAACAGATCTGGCCGGCTCAACTACTTTTTTTATGGAGTATTATCTTGGATTCCACCAGCCGGGTCCTTCTGGACCGCGTCCAGCGTTCATTTCCAATAGTCTCCGAACCATTTCAGGCCCTGTCCGAAGGGCTGGAAATCTCCGAGCAGGAGGTGCGGCAACGAATCGGGTTGTTGAAACACGGGGGGGCTATACGACAGATCAGCGCTATCTTCAATACCGGGGCGCTTGGATACCGGAGCAGCCTTGTGGCGATGGCCGTACCGCAAAAAGCGCTCGATTGTGCTGCCGAGACGGTTAACGCCTATCCGGGGGTAAGCCACAACTACCTGCGCCCGGGCGCCTTTAACATGTGGTTTACTATCGCGGTGCCTCCCGGACAGAGTCTTGAGGCGGTAGTTTCCGAGCTTTCCGCCAAAGCCGCATTCGCCGGGGGTGGCCCCGCCGCCTTGCCCGCACTGGTTTTGCCTGCCGTAAAGAAATATAAGCTGGCCGTGGTGCTGGACGTTTTGGAAGAGGGGGACTGGGAGCAAGCGGGAGAAAAAACGGAGCTGCCGCCCACTGAATCGAATGCGAACTTCAGGCCCTCCCCAGCAAATATACGAATCGTCAAATGTATCCAGGAGGACCTGCCCCTTGTCCCGAAGCCTTTCGGCGTGTGGGCCGAATCTCTCGGAATGGAGGAGCCCCAACTTCTCAGGACCGTTTCCGACTGGATGCGCCACGGTACGATTCGGCGATTCGCCGCAGTACTCAATCATCGTCAGGTTGGATTTCGCGCCAACGGAATGGTCGTCTGGAAATGTCCCCAGGACCTGATCGACCGGGTCGGCGCCATCCTGGCCTCATACCCCGAGGTCAGCCACTGCTACAGCAGGTCTGCCTACCCTGAGTGGCCGTATAACCTGTATGCAATGATCCATGGACGCAGCCGGCGGGAATGCGAGTCAATTGCAGGCAGGCTCGCGGCTGCGACCGGGCTTGACAACTTCCGGATTCTTTTCAGCACGAAGGAATTCAAGAAAAAAAGGCTCAAACTCTTCTGGCAGGTGAATCGGTGAGCGGGTCAATGGGTGAATCGGAAAAACCGCCCCACCCGACATACGTCACTCGAGGTGTCAAATGAATGACATAGAAGAGTACGAATTCAAAAAGAAAGCTATTTTCGATGGGATGTCCAGGCGCGGTCAGAAGTGGGTCCTCAAGATCGGATACGAAAACTGGGACCCCTTCGAAAAGCCCAAAGACCCCAGGGAGAGGATATTCAGCTCCGACAGCGTCACGGCAGGCGCCCTTGTCAGGGAATACTACGAGTCGGCTGGAGGCAAAGAGGAGTCGGTTGCGGTCAACAGAGAGCTTTTCGAGCTGTGTCTCGGCCTGCTCCACGGTGAGGGCCGTGCAATAACCGTCGTGGATTTTTGCGCCTGGCTGAAGAAAAGGACCCGAGTGGGTGAGCTTTAGGGCCGCTCCCAGTAAATCTACTTTCAGATTGGTTTTCGCTATTCTGAGAACATGGTCGGGGATGTCGCCGTGCTGAATAAGGCATTGAACGAAGAGGCGGTGAACAGGTGAACCGACAATGACCAGACAATAAGAAATGTCATGTATCCGGGCCGCTTGCACTGGCGGCGGGATGCGTGTGGGAAGGAAAACCTTATGGATCAATACGCTGAAGTCTATGAGAAACTGGCAGACCACCTCAACCGGCTTCCCGAAGGATATCCGCGGACTCCCTCAGGAGTAGAGATTCGCATCCTTCGCAGGCTCTTCACTCCGGAGCAGGCTGCGTTGGCTCAGTTGGTCACCCTGGCGCCCGAACCTCCGGGCGCCATCGCATCCCGGGGCGGACTTGAGCCCGCCGAAACCGCCCTCAAGCTCGAAGAGATGTCACATAAGGGTTTGATCTTCCGTATCCGCAAAGGACCCGAAGTCCGATACATGGCCGCAGCCTTCATCGTTGGCATCTGGGAGTTCCACGTAAACGACCTCGACGTGGGTCTCATCGAAGATGTGCGCGAATTCATGCCCTATTTCTCCAACCAGAGCAGCCAGCTAAAAAGCCCGCAGCTTCGGACCATCCCCGTTACCAGGGCGATTGCGGCCGAGCAGGTGATAATGCCATATGAGGAGGCCCGCAGGATCGTTTCCGGCCAGGATAAAATCGTAGTCGCTCCATGCATATGCAGAAGGGAGCACAAAATGACGGGCGCTGGCTGTGACAGACCGCTTGAGACCTGCCTGGTTTTTGGCCTGGGAGCTCGATATTACCAGGAAAACGGGCTGGGGCGTCCAATCGATCAACAGGAGGCTTTCGAGATACTCGATCAGGCGGAAAAAGCCGGGCTGGTCCTACAACCTTCCAATACCCAAAAAGTGAGCAATATCTGCACCTGCTGCGGGTGCTGCTGCCAGATGCTTAAAAATCTCAAACGGCTTCCGGAACCGGCCAATCATGCCGCTTCGAATTATTTCGCAACCATTGACCAGGAGCGATGCATCGGATGCGGGACATGCATGGACCGATGTCAGATGGAGGCCATTGAAATGGATGGGGAGGTTTCCTCTATACTCCGCAAACGCTGTATCGGGTGTGGTCTTTGCGTCACAACCTGTCCGGAAGAGGCGATCCGCCTTCAGGAAAAGCCCGAGGCGCAAAAATCCATACCGCCTTCGGACAGAAGGGAAAGGTTCAAGCGCGTAACTGAGGAGCGAATGGCCAAATCCGAAGGCGGGTCAAAGGTTCCTTAACAGCTTTCACAAAGAGACTGCCGGTTTTGGGGCCTTTTCTCCACAGGCTTGACGGGAAGACCTTTCACCCCCTGCGGCACAATCTCAACGCTCCGCGAGGTGTGGTCCTGTCCATGGCGGAGTTCCCTGAGCCGTCAGTCTTTAACCAACTCTCACCGTATGTTAACTTCCTGTTCGGCAAGTGCCTCATGGCCGAGATCTACAGGCCGGGGGCCGAAATGCCGACTCTGCCAGAACTCGCCGAGACAAAAGAAGACATTTTGGAGGCAACTGTTCAGGCAGGCCGTGAAATCGTGCAATCCGGAAGCATCCGCGCGACGAGGATGGAACGGATAACACAGCCCATCGGAAGTCGAGGGGAGTTGTCATTGCAAGATCGGCAATGGGAGAATCGAGGCCAAAGAGGGGGTCTCGGCAAACGCAGATTTGATCGTTGAGTCGTCCTTTGAGATCCGGATGGATGTGACAACCGGAAAATCGGACGGGCAATAGTTATTAATGATCGTTAGAGATAAGAATACTCCGGGAATTTAACAATTATTAACTAAAATCTGCTCGCCCCTCCAGGTTAATTGTTGCTAGAATCTGTTCCTGTGACCGGAATTGTCTCGGTCTAAACAATGAGAATGCCGGAATTGACTATTAATTTGCAGCTCCTTCGGGGAGATCGTTTTGCTGGTCCCCGGAACTTCGCATGGAGCCAGAACCGAGGCCGGCATCGATTCCGGAGGTTTTTTCCCTTAGCTTTTCTAAAGCCTCCGACATGAAAATGGAAGTGTGGAGAGAATTATGCGACGGGCTTTTCGAATATCAGCGCTTGTGTTAGCCGGTCTGGCTGTGATAGGCGGCGCCGGCGCCTGGTGGCTGTGGCACAACCGCCATCGGGCGCCGATGTACCACACGGTAGCGGTGAAGCGGGGCGATCTCGTGGCCATGATCAGCGCCACGGGGACCGTCGAGCCGGAGCAGGTCGTCGATGTCGGCTGCCAGGTTAACGGTTTGCTTATCGCCTTCGGAAAGGACGTAAACGGCAATTCCTGCGACTATGGGTCGGTAGTGAACCAGAATGGTGTGGTGGCGCTAATAGACGCCACGCTCTATGTGGCTGCCGTCGACATGGATAAGGCCAGTTTGGAACAGGCCCGCGCCAACCTGGTCAACGCCAAAGCCAACGTACTTCTGATGAAGGCCAAGCTGTGGGAGGCCGAGGCGGACTGGCGTCGCGCCGAGAAGCTCGGACCGGGCCAGTCATTGGCGCCGACCACCTACGATCAATATAAGGCAAATTACGATGAGGCAGTGGCCAACCTTGCAGTAGCCGTGGCCCAGGTGGATATGGCGGAAGCGGCTGTACATCTGTGGGTAGAAACACTGAAAAAGGACCAGGAAACCCTCGCGTACTGCACCGTCAAGTCGCCGGTCGCCGGAGTAATCGTAGACCGGCGCGTCAATATCGGACAGACTATGGTTTCCAGCACGAGCGCTCCAAGCATTTTCCTGATCGCCAAAGACCTCAAGCGCATCCAGGTGTGGGCATCGGTCAACGAAGCCGACATCGGCAATATTCATCCCGGCCAGCCGGTGACTTTCACAGTTGACGCTTTTGGCGACCAGGTTTTTCATGCCGTAGTCGGCAAGATTCGCCTAAATGCCACCATGTCCCAGAACGTCGTCACCTACACGGTCGAGGTCAACTACGACAATTCCGATGGTAAATTGCTGCCCTATCTGACCACTAACCTGCAATTTGAAATTGGCCGCCGTCAGAACGTGCTGCTGGTGTCAAACGCGTCACTGCGCTGGACCCCCCGGCTCAACCGGACAGCCTCTCCATCAGGCGGAGTGCCCCATACTGCGGCCGGGCGAGGCGAGGGGGGCGTTGCCGCGAGCGGGGCGCCTGCATCCCACGGCACTGTCTGGGTCGCCCAGGGCGATACCGTTCGGCCTATCAATGTGCACGTTGGGTTGACGGACGGCGTATGGACGGAAGTCAGCGGCGATGAACTGACCGAGGGCCTGCCAGTGATCACCGAGGAAAGCAAACGGGAACTTGGGGGCAATCAAAGCGAGGGCACCAGTCCACTCATACCGCAAAGGGGTGGCTTTCAAAGGCCAACTCAAGCCCCTTCCGGCGGCGGACGCTGAACTCGGCCAGGGGGTATGCCGGATATGGAATTCATCGAACTCCACGACATCTGCAAGACTTACCACTTGGGTGAGCTGGATCTGCCGGTGCTAAGAGGGGTTTCCCAGCAGGTCGCCCAGTCTGAGTTCGTGGCGCTGATGGGGGTCAGCGGTTCCGGTAAGAGCACCCTGATGAACATTATGGGTTGTCTCGATCATCCGACCTCTGGTGAATACTGGCTCGACGGCCGTGAAATCTCCAGGCTGACGGCAAAAGAACGCGCCAGATTGCGTAACCGCATGATCGGTTTCGTATTCCAGAGTTTCAACCTGCTGCCGCGCATGACGGCTTTTGAAAACGTCGTGATGCCGCTCATGTACAGCAGGGATAACCTCACCGAACGCGACATGGAACAGCGCGCCGCTGAATTGATCGAAAAAGTCGGCTTATCGGGCCGCCTTCATCACAGGCCGTCGCAACTCTCGGGAGGTGAACAGCAGCGTGTGGCCATTGCCCGTTCTCTGATCGGCCGCCCGCAAGTGCTGTTCGCCGACGAGCCGACCGGCAATCTCGACTCGCGCACAAGCGAGGAAATTCTCGACCTGTTTCAGCAGCTCAACCACACGGACCGCATCACGCTGATCATGGTAACCCATGATCCTGGCGTCGCTCAATATGCGCAGCGCATCATCCGCATCAGGGACGGCCTGATCGACAGTGGCGCTACGCCGTCCAGACCTGGAGACGCCCCGTGAGAATGTTTTCCCGCACGTTGAAGATGGCCTTTCATGCGCTGCGCAACAACGTCATGCGCGCTGCGCTGACGACTTTGGGAATTGTCATCGGCGTGGCGGCGGTGATCACGATGGTGGAGATCGGCAATGGGGCCAAGGTGGCCATCCAGCGGACCATGGTCAGTATGGGCGCCAACACCCTGGTGATCCTGCCGGGGGCCATCACCACAGCAGGCGTAAACAACGGCGCAGGGACCATGATGACATTAACGCCGCAGGATAAGGATGCGATCCTGAAAGAATGCTCGTCCGTGATCTGGGCGGCGCCGATCGTGCGCGCCAGGGCCCAGGTGGTGTACGGTAATCGGAACTGGGTGCCGACTTACGTCTACGGCACCACCCCCCAGTTTCTGGATATACGCGATTGGACCGAAATGACTGAAGGGGAAGCCTTTACCGAACATGAAGTCCTGAACTCGAGCAAAGTATGCCTGGTCGGCCAGACTATCGTAAGAGAGGTTTTTGCCGGCCAGTCGCCCATCGGCAAGCATGTGCGCATCAGGAACGTGGATTTCAAGGTCATCGGCGTGTTGAGCAAAAAAGGCGCAAATCTGATGGGCATGGACCAGGACGATATTGTTCTGGCCCCGTGGACCACTGTCAAATATCGCGTGGTCGCCTCCGCGCTTTCCGGCGGCAACCAGAGCTCTACGAGCAACGCGAGCACCTCCGAGGTCAATACGCTTAACATGATCTACCCGGAGCTGCAGCAAAATCTTTATTATGTTCCAACCGCCACGGAACTGACCGACACGACACAACAGATGCGATTCCCGAACGTCGATCAAATCCTGACCGCCGCGCCTTCCGCCGACCAGGTTGCCCCTGCAATCCAACAAATCAGTTCCTTACTGCGGCAACGGCACCGCCTTCGCAATACCGATCCGGATGATTTCAGCGTTCGCGACATGACCGAGATTACAAAGACAATGAGTTCGACCGCAGAGATGATGACCAAACTGCTCCTGTGCGTGGCCATGATATCGCTGGTGGTTGGCGGGATCGGCATCATGAACATTATGCTCGTCTCAGTCACCGAACGAACCCGCGAGATCGGGTTGCGTATGGCGGTCGGCGCTGAGCCGGGTGACATTTTGCGCCATTTTTTGACCGAGGCCGTCATATTGTGCCTGCTCGGCGGGACGATGGGCATCATAATAGGGCGCGGCAGTTCATTCGTGGTGTCTATGGTGTTGCGCTGGCCGACGGCGGTTTCGGTGGGGGCGATCCTCTCCGCAGTGTTCGTTTCGGCCAGTGTCGGAATCGCCTTTGGCTTTTACCCGGCCTATAAAGCCTCCCGGCTCGATCCCATCGAAGCGCTTCGCTATGAGTAGGGCAACAATGACGAAAACGATCCGGCAACTGCATTTGGTACCTATCTTCTTCGCGATCTGCGGTTGGATTGTATTGGTGACTAGCGGCTGCATGGTCGGGCCCGATTATCACTTGCCGCATCCTCATGCGCCCTCCGGTTGGGCCGGCGTGACGGAAACGGCGGCGAGCCATCCTTCAGTGCCGACGGCGCAGCCGGCCGAACTGACACAATGGTGGAAACGGTTTGATGATCCTGTGTTGACTCAACTGGTCGAAGATGCCCTGAAAACGAACCTCAACCTGCAGCTTGCGGTGGCTGTTCTGCGACAGGCTCGTGCTTTACGCGGCATTGCCGTTGCACCTTTGTGGCCGTCGCTCACCGCCTCCGCCGAATATCAGCGGGAAACCGCCATCTTACTCACAACGGCTACGGCGGGCCAGGCCCAAAATCTCTATCAGGCTGGCTTCGATGCAGCGTGGGAGATCGATCTGTTCGGCGGGCTGCGCCGCAACGTGGAATCGGCCGACGCCAATGTCCAGGCCTCGACCGAAGGCGTCAGCCTCGCGCAGGTCACCCTCGCCGCCGAAGTAGCACTCAACTATGTTCAACTCCGCGGTTATCAACAGCAAATAGTAGTCGCTCAAAAAAATCTGAAATCTATGCAAGACACGGCGCTAATCACACGCCAGAAAGCGAAAGCAGGGTTTGAATGCGACCTTGACATCGCCAACGCCGATGCAAATGTCGCAACGACCGAAGCGACGATTCCCGTGTTCGAGACCTCCGCGCAGCAGTCGATCTACGCGTTGAGCGTGCTGCTCGCCAGGCCTCCGGCCGACCTGCTCGAACAGTTGACGCCGACGGACAACATCCCCGGCGTACCGCCGCAGATTCCCGCCGGCCTGCCCTCTGACCTGTTGCGCCGCCGTCCCGACATCCGCCAGGCCGAGGCGCAACTGCACGCCGCCGCGGCACAGATCGGGGTCGCCACAGCGGACCTGTTCCCCAAGTTTTCGCTGACCGGCACGTTGAGCTGGCAGACCAACCTGCTGAATGCCTGGTGGGCTGCTGCAAGTCGAACGTATTCCTTCGGCCCGTCAGTGACCTGGCCGATTTTCCAGGGCGGCGAGATCGTATCCAATATCCGAGTGCAGGAAGCGTTGACCGATCAAGCCTTCATCACCTATCGCAAAACCGTGTTATGCGCATTCCAGGATGTGGAAAATGCGCTGATTGCATTTACCAAGGAGCAGGAGCACTACAAGTCTCTCAAAGACTCCGTTGCCGCCAACACTATCGCCGTTGACCTGTCGTTGAAACTCTACAAGGAGGGGCTGCTCGAATTCCTTAACGTGCTCGTGGCCGAGCGCTCGCTCTTCGCCGCCGAAAACGCGCTGGTGCAGAGCAACTGCAACATCACCACCGATCTAATCGCCCTCTACAAAGCCTTGGGAGGCGGATGGGAAATCAATCCTGCCAATGAGAAGGCACTGACTTCTGCGACTGCGGCTGCTGAAGCTGCGGATGGGGTTGCGGCAAAGTAACATCGAAGTTCTACCACTTGTGCAAGAGGCTAATCTTCCCGAGGGGGTCCCTGCCCGTGCTCGCATGGGCGCAAAAATTCCAGCTCTTCGGCTAGCGCCGGCCTCACCAGCACTACATTTACGCGGTAGTAGAGCTCTTTTCCCGCCAGGGGATGATTGTAGTCGAGCGTAATGGTTGAATCGGTTTTTTCCTTGATAAAATAGCTGTACTGTGCCCCGGTCGCTTTGTTTTTGGCTATCGCCCACCTGCCGGGCTCCAGGTCGCGGCCCGGGGGAAATTCGCCAAGAGCCATGGTCCGCACGAGACTTTCGTCATATTCGCCAAAGCCGTCACGGGCAGCGATAATCAGTTCCTTTTGCGCCCCCTGCTCAAGACCGATCAGTCCCTTTTCCAGGGCCGTGAGAATCTGGCCGTAACCCACAATGAAATTCATCGATGCCGGCGTATTTTCGCCTTTTACCAACGAACCGTCATCGAGACGCAGACTGTATTCTATGACAACAAAGCTGTCTTTGGCTATTTGCATCGTTACCCCAAAAATTGGACAGTGATGTGAGCAATACTAGGGTGTATAAGCCTTATAAGACTTGTGAGGGTTCATAGCCCAGTTGTTGGGCTTTCCGAACCTGTTCGTCGGCCTCCTGGTCTTTGCCCAATGCGCGAAGGGCGACCGCCAGGTTGAAGTGGGCCGAAGCAAACGAGCTGTCGGCCTCGATCATTTTCATCGAAAGTTCGGCACAGGCTTCCGCCTGCCCTGCCTCAAGATATGCTGCTGCAAGCAGTTGGTAGGCCTTTTGGGAGCCGGGCATGAGTTCGAGTGCTTTTTTTCCGTGCGCTATGGCTTTATCCGGCTCGCCGCCTCGAAGGTAGCCAAAGGCGAGATTGCTGTGAGCGGGACCCAGGTCCGGATTTATTTCAAGGGCTTTCATGTTGGCCTCGATGCTTTTTGCCGGCTCGACCTCAGCGTAAAGGCCGCCCAGGTTCACGTAAGCCTGAGCCAGATTCGGGTCGCACTCGAGGGCTTGCTTGAATTCGGAAATGGCCTCAGCAACGAGACCCTTGTGAGTGTAGGCCAGTCCCAGATTGTAGTGCAGAGTTGCAGAGTGGGGTTCGAAGGCAAGTCGTTCCTTCAAAAACTTGATATAGAGGTTAAGTTTGGCGTCTGTGTCATTGCGGGTATTTGCCATTGTGTTTTCTCTTTCTATGGAGTATATAGGCAAAATTCGAGTAAAAAGAGGCGGAAAACCTTGAAACTCCGGGGGTTCTCCGCTGAGGGTGCAGTCCGGATGCCTTTTTCCTGCCTCGTGTAGGGTGAAAAACAAGGCATTTTAACTCATAGGCTCTTCGTTGGAAAGCTCTTCGCTGCTCAAATACCTGTGACCGCCGGCGCCTTTTCCGCCCAATACTTCGATAGTGTTGAAATATCGGGATTTTTTTATTGACAAAGAATTACCACGGAGTTAACTGGCGCCATGCGTTAATTCTTGCGGTCCTTCAGGCTCGGGCAAATTTCGACCTTAAGTGGGGGTTGACAATGTTATCCCCCGTTTATATTCAAAGCTAACTCCACAGGAGAAAAACGAATGAGCGAAGATGTCAAACAGAGGATTCTGGACTGGGTAAAGCAGCAGAAGAAGAGCAAACATTATTTCAACGACCTTTGCAAGGCCGTTCCCGAAATCAAGATGATGGCGGCAAAGAAGTTCGTAAACGAACTGGTCAGCGAAGGGAAACTCAAGTACTGGTCGAGCGGCAGCACGACTATGTACATGCTTCCCAGTGAAGGCGATGTAGCAAAAGAAGAAAAGGGAATGAACTAACCCCTCCTTCCCCCAACCTGCCGATGAGTTATTCCCACTGGGTATTTGCACAAAGACCGGAACTTGAGATATTCCTGAGAAGTACAAATACACACTGTGAAAGGGAGGTGAAAAGAGGTAACGGACCGATTCCGTGGCAAATCATGTACGAGTGAAAGTTAAAGGGAAACACTAACGGAGGTAAACGAATGGCACTGAAACATGCAACCCCAATGCTTGACGAACTCGATAAAGGCCCATGGCCGAGCTTCGTAAGTGATGTAAAGAGAATGGCGGCCAAAGGCAACCGCATGTGCGAGGATTGGCTGGGCCTTATGGAGATGTCCTTCAGGGACAAGGAAGGCCACTGGAAACACGGCGGTATCGTCGGGGTCCTCGGATACGGCGGGGGGGTTATCGGCCGCTACTGCGACCGGCCCGACCTTTTCCCCAGCGTTGCGCATTTCCATACCATACGCGTCAACCAGCCTGCGAGCAAGTACTACGACACGAAAGTTTTGCGCAGGCTTTGCGATCTGTGGGAAGCGCGCGGCAGCGGGCTGACCAATATGCACGGTTCAACGGGAGACATCGTTTTGCTGGGTACGACTACCGACCAGCTCGAGCCTATTTTCTATGAACTGACGCATGAATTCGAAATGGACCTCGGCGGATCGGGATCCAACATGAGGACCCCCGAGAGTTGCCTGGGAATGTCCCGTTGCGAATGGTCCTGCATCAACACCCAGGACATCATTTACGACCTTACGCAGGAATTCCAGGATGCGCTCCACAGGCCGATGTTCCCTTACAAGTTCAAGTTCAAGGCATCCGGCTGTCCGATGGACTGCGTTGCGGCTATCGCGCGTTCCGATTGCTCGATTATCGGGACCTGGCGCGACCAGATTCGCACCGACCAGGCAGCGGTCAAAGCCTATGTAGGCGGCGAGCTTGTCCCCCATGGCGGAGCCGGCGGCAAAAGAACCAGCTTCGACATCAAGGCCGAAGTAATCGACCTTTGCCCCACCCAGTGCATGGAATACGACGGCAAATCGCTCAAGATCTACGACGAGGACTGCGTTCGCTGCATGCACTGTATTCGTGTAATGCCGCGGGCTCTTCGGCCTGGTCTTGACCGGGGCGCAACGATCCTGGTGGGCGCCAAAGCGCCCATTCTCGACGGTGCACAGCTTTCGAGCGTTGTTATTCCGTTTATCAAGATGGAGTCGCCCTACACCGAGTTCAAGGGATTCGTCGAAAAAATGTGGGATTGGTGGATGGAGGAAGGCAAGAATCGTGAACGCCTTGGCGAGACCATTCAGCGCCTCAGTTTGCGCGAATTTCTCAAGGTGTGCGAACTCGAACCCGATCCACGCATGGTGAATACCCCGAGGTTCAATCCTTACATTTTCTACGATCCGGCGGCAGTTCCCGGTGGCTGGGAGCATGATGGCGCTGCGTTCCGTCAACGGCATCAAGCTTAGGAGGTCTAAAAGATGGCTTTTGATCCGAACAATCTCATGAAAGATCGTATTACCGATATTGGTCCCCCAAAATATGACAAACACTTCCCGCCCGTTATCAAAGAGAATTTCGGTAAGTGGAAATACCACGAAATCCTGGAGCCGGGCGTTTTAATGCACGTCTCTGAATCCGGGGCCGAGGTCTACTCGGTCCGCATTGGTTCAGCCCGTCTTATCAGCGTCGATTACATCCGTGAAGTATGCAATATGGCCGATAAGTACTCCGGCGGGCACCTGCGCTGGACAACCAGAAACAACATCGAGTTTTTGGTAAGCGACAAGAGCAAGCTTCAGCCCCTGCTGGCAGACCTGCGCAGCCAAGGCTCCTGGTTCCCCATCGGCGGGACCGGAAACTGCATCACCAATATCGTCCATACCCAGGGTTGGGCACACTGCCACACCCCGGCCATAGACGCCTCCGGCGTCGTCAAAGCAGTAATGGACGAGCTTTACGGTTATTTCGGAAGCCACAAACTGCCCGCGCAGATTCGCATAGCCCTGGCGTGCTGCCTTAACATGTGCGGGGCTGTTCACTGCTCCGATATCGCCATTCTTGGCGTTCACAGGAAACCCCCCTTCGTCGAGCATGACCGCGTCCAGAACGTGTGTGAAATTCCTCTGGTAATCGCTGCATGCCCGACGGCTGCAATCAAGCCCAAAAAGGTGGGCGATCTCAAGAGCATCGAAATCAACAACGACCGGTGCATGTTTTGCGGAAACTGCTACACCATGTGCCCGGCCCTGCCCCTTGCGGACGGAGAGGGTGACGGGATCGCCATTTGGGTGGGCGGTAAGGTTTCCAACGTGATATCGGCCCCGATGTTCTCGAAGCTGGCCGTTCCCTTTATCCCAAACGAGCCGCCCAGGTGGCCCACCACGGTTAAGACGATCAAGAAGATCGTCGAGGCTTACGCAGATGGCGCCCGCCGTTACGAGCGAATCGGCGAGTGGACAAAAAGGATCGGCTGGGAGCGTTTCTTCGAGAAAACCGGTCTGGAGTTCGGCCATGAGCACATTGACGACTACCGTCTCGCCATGACGACTTGGAGAACGACGACTCAGTTCAAGTTTTAGAAAAATTTAGGTCATATAGGTCCGATTGGACTTATATGGCCTATTCTTGTTTGGATGGAATATGGAAGTTAACCGATCGCGCCTAATAGTAGCGGCTTTGCGCGGGGGCGCCGGGAAAACGCTTATCTCCGTGGGGCTTAGCGCCGCATGGAAGCGCCGTCTTGGATTGCGTATCGTCGCCTTCAAGAAGGGGCCCGATTATATTGACGCGGGCTGGTTGAGCGCGGCTTCGGGCGGTCCCTGCTACAATCTTGACCCGTTTCTTATGAGCCCCGAGCAGATCCTGCGCTCATTTGTCATGCGCTCCGCAAGAGCAGACGGGAGCTTGATTGAAGGAAACCGAGGCCTCTACGATGGAGTTGACGCAAACGGCAGCTATTCGACCGCCGAGCTTGCCAAACTTCTAAGGTGTCCGGTTGTTCTGGTTTTAGACGCAACAAAGGTGACGCGCACGGCCGCCGCGATGGTGCTGGGATGCCAGAGGCTTGATGCCGAAGTGAACATCGCCGGTGTCATTTTGAACCACGTGGCCGGAAAGCGGCATGAACAGGTGCTCAGGGAATCAATCGAAAAGTGGTGCGGGGTCCCGGTCCTGGGTGTGGTCCCAAAGCAAACCCGCAACTTTTTCCCCGAGCGCCATCTCGGACTGGTTCCGCCCGAAGAAGCCCGAGACAGCCTGGAAGCCCTCTCGGTTGCTGCGGCCAAAATGAGTGAGCACCTCGATCTCGAGGCGCTCTGGAAAGTGGCGGCTGCGGCCCCTGCCCTGGGCTGTCCTTTGCCGCCGCCGAAGGCAGCGGCGACATGGGCTGCGGCCCCGCCGCTTAAAATTGGTATAATCCGGGATTCCGCGTTCCAGTTTTACTACCCGGAGAATTTCGAAGCGCTCGAAGAAAGAGGCGCATCTCTTGTCTGGATTTCCAGCCTGGAGAATGCGCCTTTGCCTGAAGTAGATGCGCTCTACATTGGCGGGGGATTTCCGGAAACCCATCTGGAGAAGCTTGCCGCCAATGAGGTCCTTCGCGATTCAGTCAAATCAGCCGTGGAGGCCGGCTTGCCGGTCTATGCTGAATGCGGCGGCCTGATGTTTTTGTGTCGTGGAATTCGTCATCGGGATAAACTCCATCCGATGGTGGGTGTGTTTCCTTTCGAGATAGTTCTTGGGACAAAACCGCAGGGACACGGCTATACGGTTATGGAGTGCGTCAGCCCCAATCCTTTTTTCCCGAAAGGAACGACTCTTCGGGGACATGAATTCCATTATTCGAGAATTGCCGACCGGCTCGACCCCGGCTCCTGCTCCTTCGTTTTCAGGTTGAACAAGGGGCACGGAATCGTGGCCGGCTGGGACGGCATATGTTATAAGAACGTCCTTGCGGGCTACTCGCACCTGCACGCGGCCGGAAACGATCTCTGGGCCGATGCAATGATAGCTGCCGCAGGATCATATAAGAGGCTTAAAACATCAATTTCTGCTGATTCCGGGTTGGACCGGGTCCGGCCCGAATCTCAGAGCATCCCCGCGGGTTATTGAAGGAGGTACTTAATGGGCCAGGTTGAATTTAAAGGCAAGAATTTTGAGGTGGACGAGGACGGCTTTATTGCCAGCTTCGACACATGGTGTCCGGAGTGGGTTGATTACGTAAAGTCTTCCGAGGGTATCACCGAGCTGACTGATGAGCACTGGCAGGTGATTCACGTGCTCCAGGATTACTACAGGAAGCACGGGATCGCTCCGATGGTCCGGATCCTTACCAAGGTCACCGGCTACAAGCTCAAGTACATCTATGAGCTGTTTCCATCGGGACCAGGCAAGGGCGCATGCAAAATGGCCGGGCTGCCCAAACCGACCGGCTGCGTTTAGGTCGAACTACGGATGGCTGCCACGGAGAAGTGAGCAGCGGCATGGATTGAGGAGCGCAGCGCGGTGGATGTTCTGGGAACCGGGCTCCGGTCTCCTGATACCGGATAAATTCCCACATCCTGCATCTCCTGGCTGCGGGCATCCTGCTTCGATCCGGGCCTGCCTGTGCCAGCTTGATATGAGTCCTTTGACGCAAATCACAGCGAACGCTCCGTGGTTCACCCACGCACTACGACAGCGGGGAGCGGGGAAAAGCGAGATAAGGAGACAGTGAGAGGTGGAGACATCTCCCCGTCTCCGAAAAATTCCCTGCTCCTTGCTGCTCCAGGTTTCACCCATTGACCCATCATCCGTTCATCGTTTTTTCTTTTCACACTGACAAAAGCAGTGTAAAAGAACTTTGGCAAAGCTTTGTATTTTTATTCACGCATGGGTTGCTC
Organism: Syntrophobacteraceae bacterium; assembly: GCA_049515795.1. Taxonomy (GTDB): domain Bacteria; phylum Desulfobacterota; class Syntrophobacteria; order Syntrophobacterales; family Syntrophobacteraceae; genus SbD1. The sequence continues at coordinate 40,685 of JBEKTT010000006.1, read as the reverse complement.
CCGGCTGTGCATGGCCTTGGCCATCCCCCTGCCGAGCTGGTTTGTGGCCCCGCCCATACCGGATTTATTTTGCTATTTCCGGCTTGACTTTAAGTTTGGATGGGGGTACGAAAAGGCCTGTCAGTTAAACGGAAGCAACGGAATTGATAACAATTCCTGAAGCGATTGTGCCAGACTTTTCTAAACTCTAGTGGAGGAAAAAATGAGCTTCAAAGTAACGATTGACAAGGACAAGTGCACTGGCGACGCCGAATGTGTAGATGTATGCCCCGTTGATGTATACGAGCTTGTCGACGGCAAGGCCGAACCGGTGAATGAGGATGAGTGCCTGGGCTGCGAAAGCTGTGTGGAAGTCTGCGAACAGGGCGCAATCACAGTGGAAGAAGTCTAGTTTGCCCTCGCCATAGGACCGGGTCCCACCCACAAACAAGCCGCTTGACTCGATTGGAGCAAGCGGCTTTATTGTTGGTCAAGGCAAGGACTCGAAAAAAGCAATAGGGTCCCGGGAAGGCGCCTTCAGATATTGTCTTGGCGTGATGAAAACGATGCAAAAAAGCCCACGCGTGTACCGTGGGCTTTTTTCATGATTCAAACTGTGATTCAAACTCTGCGTGGGAACTACTTTTATTCTTTTGCACCCGGATGGCATCCGGCGCAGGTGGTCGGGGCCTTGGTGTCCGGCTTTTCCGCCTTCAGCTTTTTGTGACAGGGCTGACAATTGGTGTGAAATGCGAACTTGAGGTTAAGTTTCTTCTGATCCGGGGGAAGTTTCATCTCGCCCTGGATAGTCGCTTCGGTGTGGCATTTCTCGCATTGTTGGACCTGGTCGCCTTCTTTCCACGTATTCTTGCCATCTTTATAGATATGATGGCACTGGTCACAGGCAACCTTGTATTCCTGCGAATGCTTCTTGTGGCTCAACTGCACGGGCGTCTTGGTCGGTGAGGGCCAAATCGCTGGTTTAAGGGTGATTTGGTCTGGCGCCTGCTGAGCGGCCAATGCCAGCAGCGCCGCTGAGAAGATGAATACAGCCGCAATGGCCAAACACGAGACTAACCTTCCTTTTTTCATTCCGGGCTCTCCTCCTTTTGTTGTTGCCTTGCCAGCTAAATGTCACAAAACAGCTTATCAACCAAAATACAGGAAGAAAAAACGCCAATCAAGCCAGCGGGCATTCTAGTGAAATTTTTCCCCTAACGCAAGCGAATTTGTCCACAGTAGTTTTTAGGAGAGCAGAAAACGGATATGCGATGGACGTGTGAAGCACCAAAAACTTGCCGCTATTAGGCCGTGAGGGGCCGTCACACGGACACGGACATATCCGATTGCACGACACGGCAAAATGATTAAAGTCAAGCCGGGTAGTTTCGAAGTCATTTGCGCCGCTTTGGCCGCCTTATTGCCAATTACCGAGCAACGCGGAGGCCGTCATGCAATTTCAGAAGCTCTATTTTAAGAACCCGGATGGAAAAAGGCTCGCCGCTCGCCTGGACCTGCCGCTTGACGAGAAGCCAACCGCTTTTGCCGTCTTTGCCCACTGTTTCACCTGTACCAAAAACTTCAATGCCGTCGTGAACATTAACCGGGCGCTGGCCCGCCATGGGATAGCAGTGCTGAGGTTCGATTTTACGGGCCTTGGTGAGAGTGAGGGGGATTTTTCCGAAACAAGTTTCTCGACCAACGTGGCAGACCTCATTGCGGCTGCCGACTTTTTAAAAGACGCCTATGAGTCCCCCAGGCTTCTCATCGGTCATTCGCTCGGCGGGGCGGCAGTGATTCAGGCGGCCCAGGGGATCCCTTCCGCCGAGGCGGTTTCCACTATTGCCGCACCCGCCGAACTCAAGGGTCTGCTTCGCTTCATCGATGGCCCCCCGCTTGAAGAGCTCGAAAAAGAGGGCGAGACTACAATCAATATTTCCGGCAAAGACTTCAAGATAAAGACGCAGTTTCTCAACGATCTGAAGCAGGACAACATGGAGGAGGCGATAGGCGCGCTTAGAAGACCCCTTTTGATCTTCCATTCTCCTGTAGACCAGATCGTATCGATTGATCAGGCTGCGAAGATCTTTACTGCGGCGCGGCATCCGAAGAGCTTCATTTCGCTTGACAAGGCCGATCACCTGCTCTCCAACCGCGAAGATTCCCTCTACGTCGGCTCGGTGCTTGCGGCCTGGGCATCAAAATATCTCAAGATTTCAGAGAGAAAATATATTCAGCCGGAACTATCCGATAACCGAATCATAGCCCGTACCGGCATGAGCGGCTTTCGGACCGAGATCATAGCCAACGGGCACAGCCTGGTCGCCGATGAACCGATCCCGGCGGGAGGGACCAATAGCGGGCCGACTCCCTACGACCTGCTTGTATCGGCACTTGGCGCCTGTACAGGGATGACCATCAGAATGTATGCTGACCGTAAGAAACTGCCTCTGGACTCCATTACCGTAAGACTAAGGCACGAGAAAATCCATGCGGAAGACTGCCAGGATTGCGAAGACCCGAGGAGCAAAATAGATTTCATTGAAAGGGAAATCGAGCTGAAGGGGGACCTTGACCAGCCCACTCGGCAGAAAATCCTCCAGATCGCCAACCGGTGTCCGGTTCACAAGACGCTCGAATCAGGGAGCCGGATAGCCTCCAAATTGAAAGGATAACATCGCAGAGCGAGGAAATTGCTGACAACTCATCACGACGTCACGGCGTGACTAACTTATAAAGAGAGAGTATAAGGGGAGAATCTCATGAAATTACCACTGGAAATCAGCGCACGCGACGTGCGCATCAACGGTGAAACTGAAGCACTGATTCGGGACAAAGCTTTAAAACTCGACAGGTTCTACGACCAGATCATCGGGTGCCGGGTGAAAGTGGACGTGCCTCACCGCAGCCAGCGAAGAGGAATAATGTATAACGTCAGGATCGATATAACCGTGCCTGGCGGTGAGCTGATTGTGAAAAGAGAACCTGACGAAGACCTCCATGTGGCGATAGTGAATTCGTTCGAAACCGCCCAACGACGCCTAACGGGGTACGCGGACAGGCAAAGGGGTGAGGTGAAAACTCACTTTGAGAAGCCGGTGGCAAGGGTGGCCAGGATATTTACGGAGCAAGGCTACGGGTTTCTCATGACACTTGAAGGGCGTGAGGTTTACTTTCATAAAAACGCCGTCCTCGATGCCAAATTCGAAGTACTCAACGTAGGGATGGAGGTAACCTTTATCGAGCAATCAGGAGACAAGGGGTCCCAGGCAAGCTCTGTTTCCGTGGTTTGACGGGCCTGCGGCCAGATCGGGAAAGAATGCATGCTGGAGGCGGGGATCGACCCGCCTCTTCGATTTTGCGCGCAAAATTTGTGAATGGGCCAATTGGTGAACCGCAAATCGGCCACTACACTTAAGAAAAGGTAAATCGGAGAAAAAAAATGCTTTGGGGCATAGTGGACATAATTATTGTCTTGCTGCTCATACTGACGAACGGTCTTTTTGCAATGTCGGAGCTTGCCGTGATCTCGTCGAGCAAAACGCGGCTGCTAAGACACGCCGAGGAGGGGAGTTCGAACGCCCGCGTGGCCCTGGATCTGGCCGAAAACCCAAATCGCTTTCTGGCGACCGTACAGATCGCAATAACGCTCATCGGCGTTCTAAGCGGAGCTTTCGGCGGGGCAAGCCTTGCCGGACATCTGGCTGCAACGCTCTCGTCGATCCCATACATCGGACGCTACAGCGACTCGATAGCCCTGGCGCTGGTTGTCGGGCTTATCACCTACTTCTCGCTGCTGGCCGAACTTATCCCGAAAAGGATCGCCGTATCCACCCCGGAGGGCATTGCTTCGGCGGTTGCAAAACCGATGGCAAAACTCGCCGCCCTAACCTCACCCATTATCCGGGTACTGAGCTTTTCGACCGATATCGTGCTGCGCTTTTTCAGGTTCAGGCTGGCAAAAAAGGCGCCTGTGACAGAGGAGGAAATCCGCATGCTCATAGGGCAGGCCACCATTGCCGGCGTATTCGAAGAAGCCGAGCAGGATATGGTGGAAAGGGTCTTCCGGCTTGGAGACCGCCGTGTCGGGGTGATGATGACTCCGCGCAACAAGGTCGTGTGGCTGGATATAAACGAGTCGCCGGACAAGACGAGACGAAAAATCGCCAAAAGTCCTTACTTCTGGTTTCCCGTCGGCCAGAAGGCGGGAAATATCCAGGGGGTAGTCCATGTTCGCGACATCGCTGCGAACTGCCTGAGCGGCAAGCCCCTTGACCTCAGGGCCTCGATGCATAAGCCCCTTTTCGTCCATGAGAGCACGCAAGCCCTGAAAGTGCTGGAGAACTTCAGGCAATCAGGCCAGCAAATGGCGCTCGTGGTCGACGAATATGGTACGATCGAGGGAATTATAACCCTCACTGATATTTTAGAGGCTATCGTCGGCGACATTGCTTCGCCAGAAGTTCTGGAGGAGCTTCCAATTATTCAGCGGGAAGAAGGCGCGTGGCTGGTGAGAGGGATGCTGCCCGTTGACGAATTGAAAGCCTTTTTCCACATCCGCAAACTGCCCGGTGAGCGGCAGAGGCGCTTTCAGACGCTGGGCGGCTTTACAATGACTCACCTCAAGAGGGTGCCCGCTGTCGGAGACCTCTTCGCGTGCTGCGGGTACAGCTTTGAAGTAGTCGAAATGGAGGGACGCAGGGTCCGAAAGGTCCTCATAAAAAAGATCGGTGAATAACCGGTGAATAGTTGGTTCAACGCGTAAAAAACAATTCACCGATTCACACTGGATCGGGTCAGCGGCAGGCTCTATTCGCCGATTAGCCCGAGTATTTCACCCGGCTTTACAAAACCGCAGAATCGTTCTAAATTCTGATTCAGCTAAGCTCACAGTTTCAGGACGGGGTCGAACCGATGCTCCAGCTTTACAACACAATGACTCGACAAAAAGAACCCTTTCGGCCGGAAAACGGCGGCGCGCGGGGAGTGGTCAGGATGTTCAGTTGTGGACCCTCGATTTATAGCCCGCCTCATATCGGAAATTATCGCACGTTCATCTGGGAGGATGTGCTTCAAAGATATCTGGAGTACCAGGGATATGAAGTCAAGCGAGCCATAAACTTAACGGATATTGAAGACAAGGCCGTTGAGGAAGCACAAGAGCGCGGCCTGTCGGTCGGAGAACTTACAGGCGCCATAGCCGGGCGCTTTATTGAGGAAGCCCGGCTGCTGAGGATAAAATTGCCCGAGCGGATTCCGCGCTCATCCACCAGCGTCCAACAGGCCGTTTACCTGATCCGCAAGCTGATCGAGAAAGGTTATGCCTACCGCCACAAAGCCGACATCTTCTTCGATCCTCTCAAATTCAAGGGTTTCGGCAAACTGTTTCAGCTGGACATGAGCAAATGGCCCAAAACCAGGAAGCGGTTCAAGCGGGACACCTATCCGGGGCTCAGATGGAACCTTGGCGATTTCATCCTCTGGCACGGGTGCAAGGCAGGCGATGAGGTTTGCTGGGACACTGAGATAGGTAGGGGGAGGCCTTCCTGGAACGTGCAGGATCCAGCCATGATTTCTGAAACCCTGGGCTATTGCCTGGACATATTCTGCGGAGGCATAGACAACCTCTACAGGCATCACGATTACAATATCGCCGTTATGGAATCGGTGTCGGGTGAAGAACTGGCGCGCTACTGGCTGCATGGCCGGCATGTTCTGGTGGGCGGGAAGAAAATGTCGAAAAGCCTCCACAATATAGTTTACCCCGGGAATCTCATCGAGCAGGGCTTTTCCTGGGAGCAAATCCGTTTTTACCTCCTGTCGAGGCAATACCGCAAAAAGCTCAACCTGAGCATGGATGGAGTTCGCGCGGAAAGTTTGAAGCTGGATGCCCTGAGAGCAATGACGCGAGATCTGTCGATCCCCGGGGAGAAAACTGAACGGATCATAGACAACGAAGCTGTAAGAAGCCTCACCGAGGATCTCACGGCTTCATTCGATACAGGAATGAACGACGATCTGGACACGCCTTCAGCGGTCGAAGGCCTTTTCGGGGCAGTTCAACGTCTGCATTTCCTGCACAAACTCGGCAGGATCGGCAGAGAGCAGACACGGACAATTGAGCAGAGACTACGGAAAACAGACTCCGTGCTGCAAGTTTTATTTTGAGGTTAATTTAGGCACTTAGGTGATTCAGGAATTGATCTTGCAATTCCTCGGTTCGTTTCAATTCCTGAGTTCCTCAATCTCTCAATTCTTCGATGCGTTTTCAGCGCTTTTCTAATTTTATCGGCGAAGCCTGCTGCCATATAGGGCTTCATTACGAACTCGCGGATACCCATTTCCCGCGCCTGTGTTTCATTGATAAACTCACTGTACCCGGTGCTCAGGATGATCGGCATGCCTGGCCGGAGGGCGATAATTTCTCTGGCGAGCTCTTCGCCCCTTAGACCTGGCATGGTCATGTCTGTGATGACAAGATCAAACCCATGAGGATCGGCTCGGAAAGTCTCCAGGGCTTCGAGGCTGTTGGTTTTTGTAACGACCTTGTAGCCAAGAGACTCCAACAGTTCCTTTCCTAACTCAGCCAGAATTGCTTCGTCGTCAACAAAGAGTATTCGTTCGGCGCCGACGCAAAGAGATTCCCTTGCCTCCGTTCCGGTTGGTTTCTGCTTCTCCATACTTCGAAGAAACACATTGAAGGTGGTTCCCTGACCCGGCTGGCTCTCTACCGTTATCGCTCCGCCATACGTCCTGACTATTCCCTGGACCACCGAAAGCCCTAGTCCCGTGCCCTCACCGGTCATCTTAGTGGTGAAGTAGGGATCAAAAATTTTTTCCATGACCGCAGGGTCAATGCCATGGCCCGTATCGCTTACTGCCAGGCACACGTAACGCCCCGGTTTAAGGTCCGGGTGTGGGGAGTGCCGGCAGTCACCAACGGCCGAATAAGACAATCTGATGAGCAAAACCCCGCCGGAGGCACGCATGGCATGGGCCGCGTTAGTGCAAAGATTAATCAGCACCTGGTGTATTTCGGTTGGATCGGCAAAAATCACTCCATCTTCCGGACTCAATGAAATCTCATCGCGAATTTCGATGGTGCTGGGCAGAGAAGGACGTAACAGTTTGAACGCTTCTTTCACAACGGAGACGATGGGTATAGGTTGACGCCTTTGTTCTGCCTGGCGGCTGAAGGCGAGAATCCGCTTGACCAGGTCCGCTGCACGAGCGCTTGCTTGCAACACCTGGTCTAGATTGCGGCGTACCGGATCTGCCTGTGCAAGCTTGAATCCGGCAATTTCCGCATGGCCGACTATGGCAGTCAGAATGTTGTTGAAGTCATGTGCGATTCCCCCGGCCAGGGTGCCGATGGCTTCCATCTTCTGCGCTTGGCGAAGGTCTTTTTCAAGCTTCACCTGGCGGGTGATATCCCGGTGGATGCTTACATAATTGATGATAGCCCCGGACTTGTTCCGAATGGGAGATGCCGTGGCCTCCGTTTCGTACAACGAGCCGTCCTTTTTCTTGTTAATGAGACGTCCCGACCATACATGGCCTTTGGTGAGCGTTTTCCGGATAGCCCTGTAGAAGGCCCGGTCATGTTTATCGCTTTTGAGGAGTCGCAAATGTTCACCGATAGCCTCCGTGCTCTCATAGCCCGCCATGGTCGTAAAAGCCGGATTGACATAGTCGATGATCCAATTTGTATCGGTTATGATGATTGTTTCCGCAGCTTGTTCGACCGCTGTCGCAAGTCGCATGCGCTCTTCTTCAGCCCGTTTGCGCTCGGTGATATCACGAAATATCCCATCGACTCCGAGGATGTTTCCCTGATCGTCCTTGCGGAATGAGCTTGTGAGCGCAACAGAAAGCGGCGAGCCGTCTTTTTTCTTAAGGGTTATCTCATAGTCTCTGACCACGCCATCTTTCCGTATTGCGCGCAGCATTTTTTCACGCTCATCAGGATGCATCCAAAATCTCTCCACCGGCCTGCCCCGCACATTGTCAACCGAGTCGTATCCCAGGATGCCGGCCGCCGATGGACTGGCCATTACAAGCTCGCCGCGCTCGTTCGTCCGGTAGAAAACGTCCCCCATATTCTCAATCGCGCTGCGGTAGCGCTCTTCGCTTTCGCGCAGCGCTTCCTGCGCCCGCTTGCGCTCTGTAATATCCTCGTAAGTTCCCAGGACCCCTATTACCTGGCCGTCCTGGTCAAACATGGGCAACTTGCTGGTAATCAGCCAGGCCTGACTGCCATCTGCTTTGATCTTCAGTTCCTCGTAGTTGAGTTTGGCCCTGCCCGTCTCCATCACCTCCAGATCATCGGCACGGAAGTGATCGGCAGTTGCTGCCGACAAGCTGGCTTCATAAATGGACTTGCCAACCAGCTCACCTGGGTCCGTGTAACCGGCGTCCAGGGCAAGAGATTTGTTGCAGCCAAGCAAGACCGAGTCTCTATCCTTCCAAAAAACCCGCTGTGGAATGTTGTCAAGGACCGATTGGAGCATCTGGCGGGAATTGAACAGCTCGTCCCGCGCCCGCTTGAGTTCGGTGATATCATTTCCCACACAAAGGACTTCCACAATCCGCCCATTTTCACCCCGAACCGGCTTGTTGGTCCAGGCGATCCAAACCCTCTCGCCGTTGCGGCGCATGTTCTCGTTGACATTTGCCGCGTAGCGGCCAGGGTCACGTCCGATGTCTTCGATCATCCGCTTGAGGTCCCGGCCGGTTGTCGATTCCACGAGAGGAACAATAGTTCCCACTACATTCTTTCCGAGTATCTCCTCTTCGCTGTAGCCGAAAAAGCGCTGCGCGAACTCGTTGAAAAAAGTCACTTTGCCCGTACTGTCCCGCCGCAGGATGATGCTGTTGGCATTTTCAACCAGTTCGCGGTATTTTCCCTCGCTGCGCCTTAATGCTTCTTCCGCCTCTTTGCGTTCGGTAACATCGCGGATGGATTCGACGGCGCCCGTGCGCCTGCCCTGGGCATCGAACAGCGGCCCCGCCGCTGCGAAAATGTAGCCCCCTTTGCCTCCGTACAGACATGGGGCATACGTTTCAGCAAATAAAACGTTGCCTTTCCTCTTTACGTGCCGGAATTCGCCTTCACGGTCGCCGTCGCTCTTATCGAGCAGGTCCGCAGGATGGGGCCGCCTATCGCCGTAGAATGGAACTGCATAGGCATAATCCCCTTTGCCTATCATATCCTCTTTGGACACCCCGGTCATTTCTTCGATAGCGCGATTCCACGCCATCACCTTACCATCAACGCCGATTACGAAGGTTGCATCGGGGAGGAATTCAATGACGCCAATGAGTTGCAGGTTTATGGCAGTCAGTGTCTCATTTGAATAAATCTCCATCGCAAAACTCTTTCCCACGGGAAAACGGTCAATTCTGCGAAATAATAACGCGTTGTTTGTACAGGAGGCTCCTGGGTAGGCAAAAGGAGTATCCCGCGTTATTATTGCGCCATTGCTGGCAATGGACAGGCAATAAGGATTCCAGCCAAGAACTCATCATCTTCAAAACCATTTCAGTGAATGGTGAAACAAAACGCACAACCATCCCACGGCCTCCCTCCCTTAGCAAATCGGTCAATCGCTGAGAAATAATAACGCGTTTTTGCAGGGAAGCTCAGGCAGATCAGTTTGGGTCTTATCGCTCACTTCCAGGTGTTTCCTGCTCAATTGAACTGCGCATGGTTGAATCATATCCGCACAACTTGATGCGCACGCCTATATATTTGAAGCTCGCTTGTCGCTACAATCAAGGGTGGTTATTTTACAGGCAGGTTCAAACCTCAAACCGGGAAAACGTCAAATCGCTTTAGCAATTTGCCAGGAGCGGGTCTCAGCGCGAAATGCTCCCTATGCCTTATTCGCTTTGATTTGAGTGGAGGAGAAAAATTGAAGGCCACCGTTTTCTACGCACCCGGAGATTTGCGTGTCGAGCAGGTACCGGACCCGAAGATCCTCGAGCCGACCGACGCGATAGTACGTGTTACGCACGCCTGCATCTGCGGCTCAGATTTGTGGTACTACCGGGGTCTGACTCCTTTTAAACCGGGCTGGCGATTGGGTCACGAATTTATGGGCATCGTCGAGGAAGTCGGTCCTGAGGTTCACACGCTGAGAAAAGGCGATAGAGTCCTGGCGCCGTTCGCTTTCTCCGACGGAACTTGCGAATTTTGCCGGAAAGGATTGCAGACCTCGTGCGTTCGCGGCGGGTTTTGGGGCATGAGCAATGATGGCGGGCAAGCAGAGATGGTGCGCAGCCCCTTTGCCGACGGCACGCTCTTCGCGCTGCCCGGGGATCTTTCAATGAAAGGTGTTTCGGAAAGCACGCTCCTCAAGGCCATACTGCCCCTTACCGACGTGATGGGTACCGGACACCATGCGGCGGTTTCCGCAGGGGTTGGCCAAGGAACAACCGTCGCGGTGGTTGGTGACGGCGCGGTCGGGCTGTGCGGAGTTCTGGCGGCGAAAAGACTTGGCGCCGCGCGTATTATTATGCTGGGACATCAGAAAAGACGTCTGGAGCTCGCCGAAAGTTTCGGGGCTGCCGATATCATTGCAAGCCGAGGCGAGGCCGCCATCTCTCAAGTTATAAAGATGACCGGCGGAGGCGTCGATTCAGTACTTGAATGCGTCGGAACCAGTGATGCGCTGAACACCGCAATCGGGATCTGCCGTCCCGGCTGCACGGTCGGCTATGTTGGGGTGCCGCATTACGGCAATGTCGATATCAACTTCGAGCGGATGTTTCGCCAGAACATCAATCTGAATGGGGGAGTAGCCCCTGTGCGGGCTTACATCCCCGCACTGCTCGCAGACGTTTTGGCCGGTCGGCTCGATCCCTCTCCGGTCCTGGATTTGACGCTTAGTCTCGATGAAGTGCCTGAAGGCTACAAGGCAATGGATACCAGGAGGGCCATCAAGGCGATGGTGGTAGTTTAGGGATTGGAGGAGATATTTTTTTGAATCCCGGCGTATCCGCCATTCCCGCCTCGCGCACCACCGGGCGCTACTCCGCGAAATGGAAAAGCCTCAACATCTCAAGCCTCTGGATCGTAGCGCAATGAAATCTTTGCAAGGATTGGTTCCGTTCGAGCTGATCGGCGACCGCCCTGTGCATAGGCTCAATGCTCTCGGACTTCTGGCAAAGCAAAAAGAAGTCCATAGAGCAGGAAAGTCCAAGAAATGCTGTCTCTTCGGGCGAATAATTCTCTGAAATCGCCGCCATGTCCATGTCGTCACCGAACAGGACGCCTCCGAAGCCGAGGCGTTCTCTCAACCACCTGTGGCTGATTTCATGTGAAAGGGTCGCCGGATGGAGGTTATCCACAGCCCGATAGACCGCATGCGAAGTCATCATACAGTTGACCCCGGCCCTAATGGCGGACCGAAACGGGATAAGATGCAAGTGGAAATCGTCCCCTTTGTCGACAGCGATGACAGGAGTAAAATGGTGCGGGTCCAATTCCGCGAGCCCAAGCCCGGGGAAATGCTTTGCGGTAGCCGAAATTCCGTTTGCCTGGAGCGTTTCGATCCAGATAGTTCCCAAATCCGATACTGTTGCCGGAATCGAACCAAATGAGCGGGTCTCCATAAAGTGTTCTTTCCCTTCGGCAACTATATCGAGAACGGGAGCGAAGTTTATCTGGATTCCGATCTCCCTTAGATCGGCCGCGCACGTTGCGGCCCATTCGGCAACAGCCTCGCGCCCTTGCTCTGCAAGGGACCTTGCCGAGGGAATCGAGCGGAAGTGGGGAAAAAGCCTCTGGACACTCCCACCCTCCTGATCGATGGCAAAAAAAAGAGGGCGCTTGAGCTCTTCCATCGCAAGCGCCTGCGCGCTCGAAACAAGGGTCTTGAGTTGCTCGCGGCCTTCAATGTTTCTTTTGAAAAGGACGATACCACCCGGACGGTATTCCCTGATAAGGTATTTTAGCTCCTCTTCGAGCCTCACCCCTCTGAAGCCAATAAATAGATGAATTCCGGGTTCACTCATATTCTGCGCTCCTCGTATGATAGACTTATATAATACCCTGCTCAAAAAAAAGAACCGGCTCTTTCCGCGCAGCCATGCAGACAGTGCAGACAGAAAGTGTGGTGCGTTTGAAAGCAAGCCAAATGTTAAGCGCTTCCAAAAAGTGAAGTGTCTCCAGTGTATACATCACGCTTCGCGAGCTTCGCATTGCTTCACAAAGTGAAGCAGGCTTGCTGGCCTCCCTTAGCGACGTGCGAGCGCGTAGCGCGGAGGCCGTCCGCTCATTCTCTACGCTCCGCGAGACGGGGCAGGAGCGGGAGGCCTTCTGGTGCGCGCGAACTCGAGTCGCGAAATCAATATGGTTACGCCAAACTTCATCTGAGACCTGTTCTGTTCTACCCCAGATGCCTGAGCGCCTCGGCTATACGAACACGGCTGGCGTTCCAGATCGGCAGCAGCGACGACACGATTCCGATCCCGAAGCTGATTAGAGCGCAAAAGCAAAGCGTCTTCCAAAAGTGTATCTGGAAAACAGGCAGAAGCGATCCCGTGTTGCTGGAAAAAACGTTTGACGCCGGGTAGGAAAGCGCCATTCCGACCGCCGCGCCAAGCATGGAAATAAACACCGATTCCCCGGCAATCAGCAACCAGAGATGTTTGCTCCCGAAGCCCATGGTTTTCAGGATCGCATACTCCGGGGTACGCTCGCGCGAAGTCATCGCCATGGTATTTACAAGTACAATTAGGATAACCCCTATAACCACATATGAGACGATCCGCACAGCTATTACGATCGCCTCCGTCATGGCCAGGAACCCGGCCTGGAACGCCTTTTCGGTCTCGGTCAGGGTCTCCGCCGAGGAGTTTTTGAAAAGACCGTCCACCGATTCCGAGATTTGCCCGGCATCGGCTGGATTTCGTACCTGAATCACGTACCAGCCCACCTGCCCGGCCCTTCTCGGCGTCATCTTCTTCACTGTTTCGTCAAGATAATCCCAACGGAAGAAAAACAGCGTCTCGTCAGTTGATTTGGTCGCGCCATTGTATACTCCGCGCAGCACGAAACGCCATTCTCCGGGGTATATGTTTCCGGTGAGCGTAATCGTATCTCCTAGTTTCCATCCATATTGCTCTGCGATTTTTCGCCCCGCGATGCACGCGTTTCGCTGCTTCCAGAACGCTGTTAGTTCGCCTCTGGAGACACGGAACTCCGGAAAGACGCCGAAATAATTCTCAGGTCCCACAGCTATTCTCGGGAAAAAATGGTGCTCGTCAATGTAAACCCCGCCGAACCAGTTGGCGTAGACTACCTGGTCAACTCCGGGGACCAGTTGTATCCTGGACCGGTAGTTCAGGGGGAGCGGAAAAATTAGAGAAACGGCATTGCGGGATACCAGCCGGTTTGGCGAGGCGGAGTTCACGCCTACATACCAGGCCTCGACAACCGTATCGAGCAGGCAGAAGGCAAGGATTGCCACCGCCATCCCGAAAATGGTGAGAGTGGTTCGCAGTCTTTGCCTGAACGTATTTCGTATGACGAGTTTAACAAATTGCATATAAACCTGATAAAACAGGTCTTGGCTATTTCATATTGCGGACTCGGACCTCGGTTTCCGTCTGGCCCTTCAGAAGATCCTTCAACCCGGAAATATCCGTATCGCCGTAACGATATGGATAAAAAATCTTGGGCTTTATCACTTTCACCGCGTCGGCCGCCATCTCCACCGTCATTGTGTCCGGAAGCGCGACCGGAAGAAATGCAACGTCGATATCGCTCAGCTCGTTCATCTCCGGTATTTTCTCCGTGTCGCCCGCAATGTAGATACGCGTGTCCCCGAATGTAATTATGTAGCCGTTTCCCATACCCTTAAGGTGATAGGGGAAACCGGATACGCGCTTGTGTACGATATTATACGCAGGGACACCCTCGATCCTGATGCCCTGGACTATTTTAACGTCCTCGTTCTTCATTACTATGCCCTCTGCATATTTGGCGGCACACAGTTCGGTCAACACAACCAGCGTGTTCTCGCTCCTAAGCTCCTCGAGAGCCCTCAGGTCAAAATGATCGCTGTGTTCGTGCGTGAAAAGGATGATATCGGCCTTGGGCATTGTGGAAAAATCGGCCACCTCCGCGCAGGGATCTATATAGATGTGCCTGCCATGGAAATCCATTTTAAGCGATGCGTGTCCTAGAAAAGTGATCTGGAGCCGCCCCTCGGAGGTCGTGAAGATGTCAGTCTCGAACAGGCCCGGCGCCGCTGTGGCTGTAAAGGGCAATAAAAAAATGCATACCTGTAATATCAAAAACTTCGATATCCTGCTCATCAAGGCTCCCGAAAACATTAGATAGTGTCCATCCGGAAACTCCTGATGGAACACTAGCGGTTTGCCGAACAGACACAGCTTTTTCCGAGGATAACCCGATACGCTTTGCATCACAACGAAAATCCAAGACACCCGGTAAGGGAAACTATTCTCTTGCCGCGCCTCTCAAGTTATGAAATTCTGGTTCCATGTCCAGCTAAAAATCAGATTTACTGCACCCTATAATGCGCAGGTCCGCTTCGGGCAAAAACACCCTTGGGAGCTTTTGAAGGCGCATCCGAGAAGATAATTAATGAATCAATTCTTTTATTTGTTCCTCATCGGAATCATAGCTGCCTTTGTGGCCGCAGGCTTAATATTCGCCCGACTGAAACCGAAGACCAACGTAAAGAAACTGCCGCAATCCTGCATCGGCGCCATAAGGGTAACCGACCGGCAGGGCCGGGATATGCTGATCATCCGAAAAGAGGATGGCAGCTTCGAGATGCATGAAGAACAAAAGATTCGAAACCGGTGAGTGCAGTCGGACGTAGGCGTTGGTCTCCCGCGAAGGCGCCAAGGCTGTCCAAAGCCTGTCGAAGCGCCGCGAAAAACTGATAAAATTTGGTCACATTTCGCGTTATCACGTCAGAATCGCCTATCCCGCCTGAAGCGAGAGCATTTTCGTGCCGTCGCGCTCCAGTCTGCCAGGGATTCCGGATCAAGTCCGGGGCAGGCTGCGGCTGTTGACTTCCAAAGCCCCAATCCTTGTGGTTTTCCCGTTGACAATAGTGTGGCTGTCCTTAGGTTGGCATCATTATGATAACGTTTCTTTTACGCTAACCATTATTTGATCATAAAGCAGGAGGATGCCATGAACTGCCCGCAACATATCAGGGAAATAGCAGATCCGGAAGCTCCCCGGAAGGCAAAAGAGCTCGAGGAGCTGCAAGAGCTGGAAGAATTACTTGCCGGCCCCGAAGAAGACTACATCTCTTGATGCCTTGGATCGCTTGCTGCATTTCCGGTTCTCGGCGCGTGTGAGACACACACCCCGAGAACCGAATTTCGTTCAGAACCGCGGATTTATATGATGATGCAGCATGGTTAAATTATCCCGGAATTTTTCAGGTCCTCAATCTTTGCCGCCGAGTAGCCGAGTTCTTCGAGAATTGGGCGAGTGTGTTCTCCAAGTCCGGGGGCATGGGATGTGAGACAACCCGGCGTAAGGGAAAACTTCGGCGCTATCCCGAGTTGCTTATAGGCGCCCCAGGATTCGTGGACCAGGTCAACTACCATTGCGCGGCACTTCATCAGCTCGCTCTCCATTACCTCCTCAAGGTTCAGCACCGGTTCGCAGCAGCAGTTTATGTCCTTGAAATGCTCGGCCCATTCGGCCAGACTTTTTTGCCGGAAAAATTCCGAGACGCTCTCAATCAGCTCCTTCTGATGTGCTCCGGGCACAAAATAGAGGGGAGTGTCCCACTGCGGGCGTCCTGCGGTTTGGCAAAAAGACTGCCAAAATTGGGGTTCAAGTGCGCCCAGGCTCATGTAACGTCCGTCCAGGGTCTTATAAACGTTGTAGCAGGCCAGCCCGTGATTCAGCATGTCATCTGCCGGCCCGGGAACTTTCCCGTCGGCAATGAATTTTCCCCACCGCAGGCAGTTCCAGGCGAACGCCCCATCGGCCATCGAAATATCGACGAACTGACCTCTGCCCAGCCGCTCACGCGCAAAAAGCGCGGCCATAATCGCAAAAGCAGCCAGAAGACCTCCGCCCCCCAGATCCGCTATCTGGACACCGCTCATTGTCGGCGAGTCTTTGCCGCTGTAGGAAAGGACCCCGTTCAAGCCCAGGTAATTTACATCGTGACCCACTTTGTGCGCGAGGACTCCGTCGGCGCCGTAGCCGCTTATTGCGCAATAAACCAGGCGCGGGTTTATCCGCTCCAGGCTTTTGTAGCCAAGTCCCAGTTTTGCCATAACCCCGGGGCGAAAACCTTCCAGAACGACATCGGCGCCAGCGGCAAGCTTCTCGAATATCACCTTTGCTTCCGGGCTTTTGAGGTTAAGCGTCAGGGAGCGCTTATTGCGGTTGAGCACAATGTGATATCCGCTGTTTCCTCCGATTTTGGGCGGCCACCACCGAATGTAGTCACCCATTTGGGGGTCTTCTACCTTGATTACATCCGCACCCAGGTCCGCCATGAGCATGGAACAGAACGGTCCCGGCAAAAGCCGCGAGAGGTCCAACACCGTTAATCCCGACAGAGCGCCCTGCATAAAACCCTCCTGAATAAGGAATTTATGGATTTGGGAATTTGGGGGTTTAATGAGTCATAAAGTAAGACACAATCGAATCCACAAGCCCCCGGATTGTGTATTCAGAGGGCATAATAGAGGTCTTGAGTCCGAACTTCGCCGCTGTTTCAGCCGTTATTGGACCTATACAGGCAACTGCCATCCGCTCCCGGCAGCGATGGAGATCCTCGTTTGCGATCAAGGCAAAGAAATTCGAAACGGTGGAAGAAGATGTGAATGTGAGGCAGTCTATCTCGCAATTGGTCATGAGCGCCCGGATTTTATGGGCGTCCTGCTCAGGGAGAACGGTTTGGTAGGCCGGGACGATGTCGACCTGCGCGC
This sequence comes from Syntrophobacteraceae bacterium, assembly GCA_049515795.1. GTDB lineage: Bacteria > Desulfobacterota > Syntrophobacteria > Syntrophobacterales > Syntrophobacteraceae > SbD1. The sequence goes on along the minus strand of JBEKTT010000006.1, from coordinate 23,759 downwards.
CACGTTCCCTTAGTTGTTCGGGCAAAACTTCGCGCGCAGCCAAGGCGCGCGGCATGAGAAAGCGCTTTGCGCGCACGCTATGTTCGCACAGGGAGTCCAGTATGGCTTCGGCGCGGTATACGGATGGAACCAGGTCCGGGTGCAGCATGACCGATTCGAGAGCTTCGGCGGTTTTGGGTCCGATTGCGGCGAGCCGAATGCCCTTGAGGTCTCGAGCGTCCTTACCGGCCTTAAGCAGCCTTTCCATAAAGAATCTAACGCCGTTTACGCTTGTGAAAATCGCCCAGTCGTATTGCGAAAGATTCCGTATCGCGCCGTCCAGAGGGTCCCATGAGGGTGGAGGAGCTATGGCGATGGTCGGAAACTCGATGCATTTGGCCCCGAGCTCTTCCAGTTCAGCCCTGAAACCGCTGGCCTGCTCCCTTGCCCGGGTAATCACGATCTTTCGGCCGAACAGGGGCCGACGCTCGAACCAGTTCAGCTCGTCGCGGCACTTGACGACTTCTCCCACAATAATCATTGCAGGCGGCTGCACGTTGGCTTCTTTGACCTTGTGCACGATATCGGAAAGCGTGCCGGTGACTGTTTGCTGCATCGGAGTGGTGCCCCAGCGAATCAGGGCCACAGGTGTGCCCGCCGGTCGGCCGTATTGTACGAGATTTCGGCAGATTTCAGGCAGGCTCTTGACGCCCATGAAAAAAACCAGCGTTCCCGCTCCAGTCGATATCTTGTCCCATGCGATTTTGGTTTTGTGCTCGTCTTTGTCCTCTCTCTCATGCCCCGTAATGAAGGCGATGGTCGCCGTAAAATCCCGGTGTGAAAGCGGTATGCCCGCATAGGCCGGAACTGCGGCGGCAGCGGAAATCCCGGGTACGGCTTCGAAGGCAATACCGTTTTTTACCAGCGCCTGTGCCTCCTCGCCGCCTCGGCCGAAAATGAAAGGGTCACCGCCTTTGAGCCGCACGACCACCTTCTCGCGTCCCTTTTCGACCAGCAGGGCGTTTATTGCCTCCTGGCCAAGGGTATGATCGCCGCCTTTTTTACCGACGTAGATGCGTTCGGCGCCGGGCGGAGCAAATTTGAGCAATTCCTCATTGGCCAGGTAATCGAAAATTACCACTTCGGCCTTCTCGAGGACTTCCTTGCCTCTGATCGTCAGAAGACCGGGGTCTCCCGGTCCGGCGCCCACGAGATAGACTTTGCCTTTTCTCACTGCATTCTCTTTCTGGATACCGGTCTTCAATAAAATAGTTCATATAGGACAAATAAGACCTATATTCCCCCTGCTCCGCCAAGCAAATCCAGCGCCCCGTCGCAGGCATCCCCGGGATCATACCCCGCCCGGTTCGGCCGCAGCTGACCTGTAAACCTCATCGAGTATTTTCTTTGCACCAAGATCGAGCAATTCCACGGCAACTCTTTTCCCGAGCGCTGCTGCATCTTGAAGGGGTGCAGCGCCAACCGCCCGAAACAATTGCACGCCGTCGAGCGATGCGACAAAACCCGATAGTTCGACAATTTTTCCGGCAATTCGCGCATAGCCGCCAATGGGAACCTGGCAGCCGCCTTCGAGTTCCTTTAACAGGCTGCGTTCTGATCGAACGGCGATGGCGGTTTCGGGGTGGTTTAGAGGCGCAAGAAAACGGCGCATTCTGTGGTCTGCGGACCTCGCCTCGATTCCCAGCGCACCCTGCCCTACGGCTGGTATGAATTCCACCGGGTCCATATGCATCGTAACCCTGTCCTGCCAGCCCATCCGCTTTAGACCGGCCGCAGCAAGCAGGATTGCGTCGAATCCTCCCTCATCAAGCTTTCGGAGGCGCGTATCCAGATTCCCGCGAAGATTGCGGACTACAAAATCGGGGCGCATTGCTCGTATCTGCGCGCCCCGGCGAAGGCTGCTGGTGCCGATGAGCGCTCCATGACACAGATCGCCGATTGTTTTGCCTTTTCTTATAATCAGGGCGTCGCGCGGGTCATCGCGCTCAGGAATGGCGACTATCTCGAGGCCGGCGGGCAAAACGGCGGGAACGTCTTTCATGCTGTGCACCGCCATGTCAGCAGATCCGTCCGCCAGGGCATCCTCTATTTCCTTGACGAAAAGTCCCTTGCCGCCAACCTTTGCCAGAGGAACGTCGGTAATTTTGTCACCGGTTGTCTTTATGATTTGAAGTTCAAACCCGATTTCAGGCCAGAGCCTCTCCATCGCCGCTTTTATGATCCCGCTCTGTTGAAGGGCCAGCATACTGCCGCGAGTCGCAATCCGGATCAGTTCCTTTGTCAAAAATGTTTCCTCTTTTTCTACCTTTAATGGCAGGTGCCGCAGCTTCCGCCCGCACATGCCGAACATCCGGATGCCGCCGAACCAACGCGGCTGCTCGCCGCCCCCTTGTCCCCGCCGCTTTTGAAGCCGCAAACCGACATCATCTTATGGACATCAGAAGATTCGCACTTCGGGCACCTCACCGCCTCATCACTCCTGAAAACAAGTCTTTCGAAACACTCACAACAGTTGCAGCACTCGTATTCGTATATCGGCATTTTGACCCTCCAGTTAAGCCCTCAGTTTATAATAGACCAATAAGAATAACATCTCAGCGGGTAACGTCCAACTCAATAAGATCGCCCTCATGGACAGCCTTGAAAGCGCGAGCGTCCCCAGTCAGTTTTCAGAGTCCTGCTTCATACTTCTTGCTCCACGCTCCCAATCTCCTCCAAGACCGCCGCTATCAACAGCGGAAACATTATTTCATGGTGGCCCGTAAGATTTATACCGACGCCGCCATCCATGGTGGGCCTTTGCACGACACTGGTAAGCGGCCTGTAGTGCCGCAGGAAATCCATGTTTACGGTTGTGAGCCCATCGAGTGGGAAGCCCATGTTTCTGGCTGCGCTGACCGCCTTGAGAAAGACTTCCGGGATTACCACGGCAGATCCCAGGTTTATGAAAACCCCGTGCTGCAGGGTCGAAACAAGCCCGCAAAACAGGCGGAAGTCAAATTGGCTCAGCGCTCCCATTGCGGCGCCGTCCATTTCCGGATGCATGTGTATTATGTCGGTCCCGATCGCTACGTGGACGGTTACGGGCAGATTACATCGGGCGGCGGCCGCCAGCAGGCTCGCATCGGAATAGGGCGTTCTTTCCAAGAGCAGCGCCTCGCCAACCGCTTTTCCAAGGCCTTCTGTACGTTCGGAATATGCCTTAAAAACAGCCCGGTGGATGAATTCAGCCGTTTCGCGCGCCATCCCGAATTCGCCGCTCCCAAGATGCGCCGCAACGTCTTCCGAGGTCTTCCCGGCCAAAGCGATTTCCACGTCATGAATGATTCCAGCACCGTTCATGGCGATCCCCGAAAGAAGGCCCCGCTCGATTGCATAGATGATTATGGGATTGAGTCCGACTTTTATGGGATGTGCCCCCATTCCCAAAATGACCGTTTTTTCGTTCCTGACTGCTTCGCATATGGCATGGGTTGTCTTTCGGAGATCTTCGGCGGCCAGTATGGAGGGTAGAGAATCCATAAACTGCCGAAATGAACTTTGATGCGCCGCCGGATGTGCGAAATCAGCAACCGATACCTTGCTTTGCCGGTCCTGGAGGCTGGTCATTTTTAGCCCGCCAAGCTCAATGGGCTTCCAACCGGATTTACGAGCTCCCATTGGCATTCACCTGTCATGAGTGAGGTTACCGTGTGATGGGTGACGGCCGGGACGGAAAGCTCGCGGCAATGCCTTGGCCCGGATCCCGGATCGAGTCCGGGGCAGGCTCTGATCCGTAGGCGCCCTCCAACCCTTCACCCGCTCACCCGCTCGATTTTCGCCCCCACGGCGGAAAGTTTTTTCTCGATTGCCTCGTAGCCGCGGTCCAGATGATAAATCCTGGTGATTTCACTAATCCCTTCGGCTGCCAGTGCGCCAAGGACAAGCGAGGCCGAAGCCCGGAGGTCCGTTGCCATAACGGGCGCTCCGGAGAGTTTTCTGACCCCGCGCACGATGGCGGTCCTGCCGTCCAGATCGATATCGGCGCCCATGCGCTGCAATTCGAGTACGTGCATGAACCGGTTCTCGAATATGCGCTCCTTTATCAGGCTGACCCCGCTTCCAAGGGCCATGAGCGCCATGAACTGGGCCTGCATGTCTGTCGGAAAGCCCGGAAAGGGCTGTGTTTCAATGTTTACGCTGCGTATCTTGCCTTTGCGGCGCACCTCGATAAAGTCCCTATCGCTCTCGATAGAAAGCCCCGCATCGCTAAGTTTTTGAACTATTGCCTGGAGATGGTCCGGCCTGCACCCCTTGAGCTTCAGTGTGCCTCCCGTAATTCCGGCGGCCACAAGATATGTGCCGGCTTCGATCCTGTCGGGAATCACCTCGCAACTTGACGGGGTAAGTTCGTGAACTCCTATGACGGTGATTTCATCTGTGCCGGCGCCTTCGATCTGTGCTCCCATCAGCTTCAGATAGTCTGCAAGCGCCTCCACTTCCGGCTCGCGCGCCGAGTTTTTCAAGACCGTGACCCCATCGGCCAGACAGGCGGCCATCATGATGTTTTCGGTCCCTGTTACCGTTACCTGATCGAAGGTGATGACCGCACCCCGCAGTCTTTTTGCCCGCCCCACAACATAGCCGTGCTCAAGGTCGACTTCTACGCCCATCTGTTCGAGGGCTTTGAGGTGCAGATTTATGGGCCGCGCCCCAATGGCGCACCCGCCCGGAAGAGAAATGCGCGCACGGCGATAGCGGGCCAGCATTGGTCCGAGCACAAGGACTGAAGCACGCATCGTCTTGACCAGATCGTATGGGGCCTCGAGCGTGTGAATGTCCGAGGTGTCTATCTGAAGAATGTGATTGTGCTGGGAGGCCGCTCCCATATGCGCGAGCAGGGACTGCATCGTCCGTATATCGCGCAGGTGGGGCACGTTGCTGAAGCTGTGCCTTCCGCTTGCGATAAGAGTCGCGGCCATGAGAGGCAAAGCGCAGTTTTTGGCCCCGCTGATCTGCACTTCACCATTCAGGGGGGACCCTCCCTCGATAATCAGTCTATCCATCAAACTAAACCTCCTTGCCACGGACGTGCAGGACTCGTTTTATGCCTGAGTAGTCCTCGATGAATTCGAATCTTCCGGCTAAGTACGATGGCAACCCCGCTTCAAGGATTTCCGCCTGCCCCAGTCCGATTTCCATAAGAAAAGATCCCTCCGGTTTCAAATGGGAATGAAACTTTTCGAGAATCTTTCGAATCAGGGCCAGGCCCTGCTTTCCTCCGCCTCGAAGGGCGCAACGGGGTTCATAATTGGCGATTTCGGGCGCGAGGTCAAGAAGTTCCTCGTCCGATACATAAGGGGGATTGGAGACGATTAGATCGAATAGAGGCCGGGATCCAAATGCCTCGAAAAGGTCCATGACAACGAAGCTAATCCGTTCGGCGACCCCGTTTCTTAGGGCGTTTTTTCGTGCGATTTCAATCGCGGGCCATGATTTATCCGCTGCAATGATCCTTATCGCGCTGCGCTCGTAGGCTAGTGCGACCGCTATTGCCCCCGATCCGGTACCTAGATCAAGGACAAGGGAAGGCTTATTTCCTGCGATCTCAAGCGCCTTTTCCACCAGTACTTCGGTTTCGGGGCGCGGGATGAGGACCGCGGGCGTAACCTCGAAGTCCAAAGACCAGAATTCCTGCTTTCCGGTGATGTATTGGGTCGGCTCGTAGGCGGCCCTGCGGCGAACGAGGCCCCGGAATCCCGCCAGCTCTTCAGGGGAAAGCGGCTTGTCGTAGTTAAGGTAGAGCTGGACCCGCTCCATCCCCAGAGCATGGGCTAGAAGCACCTCCGCATCGGCCCTTGGCTGCTCGAATCCTTTGCCTTTGAAGTATTCCGTTGTCCACTGGAGGACCTTCAAAACGATCCATTGCTCTTCCATGCATTTGCCCTGTAAAGCGAAGTCGGATATCGGAGAGCGGGAGCAGATCCCCGCACTACCGAAATGTTCCGCTCCCCGTTTCGATACCCAACTTCCCGCAATTGTGCAATCGAAAAGGTGAAAAGCGCAAAGGGATCTCACACACACAAGGCCCAGCGTTAAACGGAAAATGCCGGCGTGTCTCATCCTGTGCTTTTTGCGGATGAAAATGTTCTAATGTTTTCTTTCCTATGCAGAGCTTTTGATGTAATGGATGTGCTTCGGCTGTTTTCAAACGCACAATGGGTGAATCAAGACCTCGCCGTTACCGGGCGTTGATCCGGCGCCAATATCCGGGCCTCGCCGGCCAGTTATATACAAGGAGGGAAATATCATGATGCCTGTTGCCCCACTAATGATCGAGCATCGTCTCATCGAGAGGATGATCCGGGTGATCGGCGCCCAACTCACCCGAATGGAAGAAAAGAAGGAAGTAAACCCCGGATTCGTGGATGTAGCTGTGGATTTCATCAGGACCTACACGGACGGTTGCCACCATGGAAAGGAAGAGGACATCCTCTTCAGGGACCTCAAGCTCAAGCCTCTTACAGGTGAGCTGAAACGAATCCTTGATGAGCTGGTCAACGAGCACCGCCAAGGAAGGGAAGCGGTGGGACAGTTGGTTGAAGCCAAAGAGCAATACATCCGGGGAGAAAATGAAGCCATCTCCCGCATAATTGCCTGCATGCGCTACCTGGTCGAATTCTATCCGAAGCACATCGAAAAGGAGGACCGGCACTTCTTTCTGCCTTGTATGGTCTATTTTACCGAGGAAGAAAAAGATGCCATGCTAAAGGAGGAGATGGATTTCGACAGAAATTTCGTTCATGTGAGATACAAAGCTGTAGTGGAAAGTGCTGAAGGGGCATCCGGCTAAAGGAGATCGGAGGACACAGATCGGGGGGAAAAGACCCTGTCCAGAAGGCAGAATGCATGACGCCGATTCGTTCGCTCCGCGACGAGGCCTCCCGCTCCCGCCCCGTCACGCGGGTGGGTGGGCTGTCGAGAATGAGCGGTCGGCCTCCGCGCTACGCTATCAGGACTGAACTACGCTTCGCTCCCTGAGTGCTGAGGACTGAGGACTGAGGACTGAGAGTGAAACCCTACACCATTGTCACTTTACTTTTTGGTGCGTTTAACATTTGGCTTGCCTCCAAACGCGCTACATTTAGTGTCTGCGCTGTCTGCATGGCTGCGCGGAAAGAGCCGATTCTTTTTTTTTGAGCAGGGTATTATATAAGTCTATCATACGAGGAGTAGAGACCGTCCTCCGATATCCGTCTTCAGTCCTCCGTCTTCGGCCTATTCGCTCTCTCCCGCCGAGGAAAACAACGCCGCCTTTTCGCTGGCTGTAACTTCGTCCGACATGAATACAGGACCGGGTTCCTCCGCGCATAGCTGGTCTCTGCCCAAATTCTTAGCCTCGTACAGAAGCTGGTCGGCCCTGTTCAGAAATGCGCCCACTGTACACTCATCGGTGAAACGGAAAACGGCTACGCCGAAACTGGCGGTAATCCTCACGGTCTCCGTACCGAAAGTGACCGCGTTGCGGCGAGTTATTTCCTGCAGCCGCTGAGCTATTGCCACCGACTCTCTGAGGGCGGCGCTCGGCAAAATGAGGGCAAATTCTTCACCCCCATAGCGGCAGGGCACGTCTATGACCCGAACACTCTCTTTTAGGACTTTGCCAAACTGGGCAAGAACAGCATTGCCGCATTCATGTCCGTAGAGGGTGTTCACATTTTTGAAATGATCCAGGTCGATCATGACCAGGCCCGTCGGGAGTTTGGTTCGCCGGGTCCTTTCCATCTCCATTGCGAGAGATCTTTGCATATATCGGAAGTTATAGAGACCGGTGAGCGCATCGACGAAGGAAAGCTCCTCGAGTTTGCGGCACCGCTCGCGCAGGAGTCCAATTTCTTCCATCAGCGAGCACTGTTTTAGAGTCGGGCACCCGTTTGCCTCGCACCCCGGTTTGACATTTTCAAGTTCACTCAAAGCCCCCTCCCAAATAACGACAGTGGCCATGCGTTGGCAGTATTACATCAACGGCTCGCACAGTCCAACAAACTCCATCTCCGCCGTCGGCCTAATTTTGTTTGAGACTCTCACCGTCTGATATGCAAAGACCGGAAAATCGACGCAGAACCTGATCCACCTGTTCGGATGAGCTTCCGAGAGGCGATTGCCGTTGATGTCTTCGAACGAATCAAGAAAATGAAAAGCACTTGACCCGTCAGGATAAAGAAACTCCAGCCTCCGACCGGGTACCAGCCTCGATCTGGCCTCAACGAATATTTTTCCCCCGGCCCCCAGGTCTGCCGACATTGAATCGCAATCAGGCCGGGGACGTACCAGGCCTGCCAGGGTATGGGTCTGGAGATATGAAATCCGCGTTTCCACATTGGATTTGTGCGTTTGGGCACTCTCGAACAGATTACCTTTTGTGTAGGGGCGGTGACTTACTTTTTGCAGGTCTTCAATCCAGGTCGGTTCGACTCTGTACTCCGTCTTCCGTCCTGTGTAAGCCGTACTCCGCTCCGCACAGCGGTCGATCGCCTGCCGATAGGCCCGCGTTACGCTGGCCACGTAAAGCGGTCCCTTCATGCGGCCCTCTATTTTGAACGAGTCTATTCCGAGGCGCGCCAGTGCGCCGATCTCCTCCAGCAGGCAGAGGTCCTTTGAATTGAATACGTAAGTGCCGCGCGAATCTTGCTGCACCGAAAAAAACTCACCGGGCCGCTTTTCTTCGACCAGCCCCCAGGACCACCGGCACGGTTGAGTGCAAAAGCCGCTGTTGGCGCTCCGGTTCACACTTCTTCGGGGGCGGGGGGGATTATTTTCTCCCGGCTTTTCTAAAGGCCGGGGGAGATGATTCAGAAAGGCGCTCATCAGGCAGCGGCCCGAATAGGACATGCACATCGCACCGTGGACGAATATTTCGATTTCGGCCTTAGATTTTCCAGCAATCTCGGCCATTTCTCGAAAACTCAATTCGCGGGCCAGATTTATCCGGCGCACTCCCTGCTCTTGCCAGAATTCCACGCTCGACGAATTGGTCGTGTTTGCCTGGGTGCTAAGATGAATCGGGATTTCAGGAGCATATTTGCGTGCAAGCAACAGTAAGCCCGGGTCCGAGATTATAAGAGCATCGACCTTCAGTTCCTGGAGATATTCGAGGTACGGGGGGATTTTCTTCAGGTCCGGCTGGCGCATAAAAATATTCACGGCCACATAGATTTTTTTATCGAGCCTATGAGTGATAAGGCTTGCCTCCGCCAGTTCCTCGGTGTCAAGATTATGAGCAAAACCACGCAGCCCGAAATCTTTTCCCGAAGCATAGACCGCGTCGGCGCCGTACAAAAAGGCAATCTTTAGCTTTTCCAGGCTGCCGCCCGGCGAAAGCAGCTCTGGCTTTGAGGCTATTGGTCGCGGCGCTCGCTTCATTATTCGCCAATCTTTCGGGTGTAGTTTTTCCGCACCTCGCATTTTAAACTGATCGTGATTATTTGACAAATCCGGCGTCGCCATATACTTATCCTGAGCGTACGACCGGCGCTCGATTATTGACTCTCAGAACTCGGCGTTCAGTTCGATACCCTTCGGCATCCCACCTTGGCGGGAACGGGCCTCAGCACGAACGGATTATGGCCGCCCAAAATATTTTTGACGGGAGCGAATCAATACAGGATAGAAGCAATTCTCATTCCATTTCTTCCGAACAGGAGCGCAATCGGATTGCCTGGCTCAGTCTCAAGCTGGTGCCGGGCCTGGGAAATAGGTCCATCCTGCGCCTTCTGGAGGTTTTCGGGTCTGCCGAAAGGGTCCTTGCCGCACGACTCAGGGACTTATGCGAAACCGGCCTGGCCCGAGACAAACCGCTCCATGCGCTCGCTGCAAAGCAGTTTGTCAGAGACCCGCAAACGGAATGGACGTACCTTAAGAACAAGAATTTCCGGCTGATATGTATCGGTGATGATGACTATCCCGCAAATCTGGTCAAAATCCCGGACCCTCCGGCCGTTTTGTTCTCCTCTGGCGCACTCTTGCCTCGAGACCTGGTCTCCATTGCCGTGGTCGGCTCGCGGTACGCCTCCCCAGCCGGACTTATATTTGCTGAAAGATTGAGCTCAGATCTGGTTTTTAGCGGCCTCACCGTCGTCAGCGGCCTTGCGCTCGGAATAGACTCCGCCGCGCACCGTGGAGCGCTCAAGGCCCAGGGCAGGACACTGGCCGTTCTAGGCTGCGGGCTGGATGTGAATTATCCGTCTCTAAACGCCGATCTCAGGCAGCAAATAGCTCGGGCCGGAGCCTTGCTGACTGAATTTCTGCCCGGCGTCCCTCCCTCTTCCGGCAATTTCCCATCGAGAAACCGCATAATCAGCGGCCTTTCTCTCGGCGTTGTCGTAGTGGAAGCAGCCGAAAGAAGCGGTTCGCTTATAACCGCTCGTTTCGCCCTGGAGCAGGGCCGGGAAGTTTTTGCCGTCCCGGGGATCGCCCAAAGCATGCGCAGCAAGGGTGCGCACCGGCTTATCAGGCAGGGCGCCAAGTTGGTTGAATGCGCCGAAGACGTTCTGGAAGAAATCCGGCCTCTTATCCGTCCGGCACAATCCTCCCGGTCCCCCTCTGCAAAAGCACTGGCTGGGGTGGAAAAGCCGCACAGCCCTGAGGAAACGATTTCGTCCTCCCCGTTCATCGAGGAGTCATACAGTCCGGAGGAAACAATTCTTTTGAGAATTGTGGATAAAGTTCCGAAACATATTGATGAAATAGCTCAGGAGGCAAATATGCCGGTCCAGCATACCGCCGCGATACTGCTCGAACTGGAACTCAGAGGACTTGTCTCTCAGTTGCCGGGGAAATATTTTATTTCTGAACTATAATAAGTTTTGAGAGGTAATCTCCGAATGTCAAAATCGCTCCTCATTGTTGAATCTCCAACCAAGGCGAAGACCCTTGAGCGCTATCTGGGCAAGGACTTCATCGTTAAAGCGAGCGTCGGCCATGTCAAGGACCTTCCCGGCAATAAGCTGGGTATCGACCTCGATGGAAAATTCAAGCCGCAATACCAGGTTTTGCGTGGGAAGAAAAAAATAATAGAGGAACTCAGGAAGGCCGCTTCCAAGGCCGATGCCGTCTATCTGGGCCCTGATCCGGACAGGGAAGGAGAGGCAATCGCCTGGCATATCGCCGAAGAGATCGGCGCCACAGAAAAACCGATTCGAAGGGTTCTTTTTTACGAGCTTACGCGCAAGGCGATCAAGGAAGCCCTTGAAAAGCCGAGCGAACTTAATCGAAAGCTTTATGAGGCGCAGCAGGCAAGGCGAATCCTCGACCGGCTCGTCGGGTACATGATCTCGCCTCTTTTGTGGGAGAAAGTGAGAGCGGGTCTCAGCGCAGGAAGGGTGCAGTCTGTTGCCCTGAGGCTGATCTGCGGGCGGGAAGAAGAAATCCACGCTTTCGAGAAGCAGGAATACTGGACAATAGATGTCCGGTTGAGCCCTCGCCCCGACTCTTCTTCCGGTCCAATGTCCTTTTCTGTCCAGCTTATCCGGTGCAAAAAGAAAAAGTGCGTTATCGGCTCGCAGGCCGAAGCCGAGCGGCATGTGCAAGCGCTCAATTCCTCAACCTATCGCGTCAGCGCGGTCGAAAAGAAGCAGCGGCAAAAAAGCTCATCTCCTCCCTTTATTACCAGCACTCTCCAGCAGGACGCCGCCCGGAAGTTTCACTATTCGGCCAAACAGACGATGAGTGTGGCACAGAGGCTCTATGAAGGAATCGAAATTGGGCAGGATGGCGCTGTGGGCCTCATTACCTATATGCGTACCGATTCGACCCGGCTTTCTCAGGATGCGGTGCAGGAGGCAAGAAAGTTTATCTCGAGCAGGTGGGGAGACAAATACCTGCCTCCAAAACCGATCTTCTACAAATCCAGCCGGACAGCCCAGGGAGCGCACGAAGCGATTAGGCCTACGGATGTCGGCCATACCCCGGAAAGCGTATCAAAGTACCTCACCAAAGAGCAGTTGAACCTCTATGCCCTTATCTGGAAAAGGTTTGTAGCCTGTCAGATGGCCCCTGCCCTGATAGATCAAACTACGATAGACGTTGCGGCGGGCGATTATACCCTGAGAGCGATCGGCTCGGTGATCGTTTTCCAGGGATTTTTGGCCCTCTATGAGGAGGGGAAAGATGAGCCGGAAAACGGGAAATCCGACGAGACACTCCCGGACCTCTCTCAGGGTCAGCCCCTCGACCTTCTCGGAATAGAACCGAAGCAGCATTTTACGCAGCCTCCGCCAAGATACACGGAAGCTGCTCTGATAAAAACCCTCGAGGACCTTGGAATCGGAAGGCCCAGCACTTACGCGACGATAATATCCACTGTTCTGGAGAGAGAGTATGTTTTGCGCCAGAAACAGCGGCTGCTCCCCACAGAGCTGGGAGTGATGATCAACGGGCTTGTTTCGGCCAATTTTCCGAACATAGTGGACGTGAAGTTTACCGCCAATATGGAAAAAGATCTCGACGAGATAGAACATGGCGGAGGCAGCCCTCAGCATCTTCTGAGCGATTTCTACGGACCTTTTTCAAAGACCCTGGAGTCCGCCCGCAAAGGGATGGCCAACCTGAAGAGCGCGGGATGGCCCACGGACCTCAACTGTCCGCGCTGCTCCAAGCCCCTGGCCATCCGTTTGAGCCGCAGCAACGGTCCGTTTCTTGCCTGCAGCGGATATCCTAAATGTTCGTTCACCTCGGATTATGAAAGAGATGAAAAGGGGCGCATCCATCCCATCGAGCAAAAGCAGCCCGCCTTTTCCGGGGAGGTCTGCGAAAAATGCGGCAAACCCATGGCGCTCAAGCGCGGCCGCTACGGCCCTTTTCTAGCTTGCACCGGATATCCTGGATGCCGGAATGCCCGGCCCGTTTCTACCGGCATCCTCTGTCCGCGCGAAGGGTGCGGCGGCGAGTTGGTAGAGCGTACGGGCAGGCGGGGCCGCTTTTACGGGTGCAATAAATATCCCGCGTGCAAAATGCTCTTTCAAGGCGAGCCGGTTCAGGAAAGCTGCCCGGCATGCAATGCTCCGGTTCTTTTTCGCAGACAGGGGAAAACGGGTAACGGGACCCTGTTCTGCATAAATCCGTCCTGTAAGTTCAAAAGGAAAGAAGAACCGGAACAGGAACTGGTGAAGAATGGGTGAGGCCCTGGTTGAATCAATCCCGTTAATTGGCGGCCAGATTATTGCCTTCATAGTCGGGTGCATCCTTGGCAGCTTTTACAATGTGGTCATTTACCGGTTACCATCAGGGCAGTCGATTGTACGGCCTGCTTCCCGGTGTCCGGCCTGCGGAAATGCAATTGCGGCCTATGATAATATACCGCTGGTGAGCTATCTTTTGCTGGGCGGCAGGTGCCGCCACTGCAAGGCCTCGATATCTCTGAAATATCCGCTCGTAGAAGGACTATGCGGCCTTTTGGCGATGCTCCTCTTTCGCCGATATGGACTTCATCCTCAACTGGCGATCGAGTTCCTCTTCTGTTCGCTCCTGCTTATAATCACCATGATCGACCTCGATACTTTTCTGATTCCCGATATTCTGTCACTGCCCGGCGTCGTGCTGGGCCTGGCGCTCTCCTTCTTTACCCCTAGGCTTTCCTGGCGGGAGTCGCTCATGGGGATAATTCTGGGCGCGGGGATTTTCTACCTGATCGCGGCGGGGTATGCGCTTGTGAGGCATAAGGAAGGGCTTGGCGGGGGCGATATAAAGTTGCTTGGGATGATAGGAGCTTTCATCGGGTGGAAGGGAGTCACATTTACCGTCCTGGTATCGTCGGTTTCGGGCGCGATTGTTGCCCTGCCTCTGATGTGGCGATCGGGAAAAGGCCTCGGCTCAGCTTTGCCCTTCGGCCCCTTTCTCGCTTTTGGCGCAATATCATACATCTTTTGGGGCGAGCTTTTCTACCACTGGTACTTTTCCGATCTGCTCGGGATGTAGGAAAAAAATGACTCGCAGATGCTTCTTCGTACAGGAAGTTGCCTCGGACACGCGGATTTTCGACCTCCCGCCACCCCTTTCGCGCCAGTTGGAAGGCGTGTTGCGTGCAAGAGTGGGGGAATCAATAGAATTGCTTGACGGCCAAGGATCGGCCTGGGCATGCGTGATCACTGGAATTCGCCGGGGAAGTGTCAGCGTCTCCCTGATAGGGAAGCTGGAGCGGCCGACGTGCGAATCGCCGCTGGCCATCGTACTTGGCATCGGAATTGTCCGGTCGGATACGATGGACCTTGTTGTAAGACAGGCGGCCGAAATGGGCGTTTTCCGCCTGGCTTTTTTCCGCGCCCTGAGAAGCCAATACGGTCTTCGCGGCAAACCCGCCGAAAAGAAAAAGGAGCGCTGGTCCAAAATAGCGAACGAGGCTATTTGCCAGTGCGGCCGGACAAAAAGGCTTGAAATTGAGATTTTCGAGGACCTGGGCCATTTTCTAACCTCATTCGAAGGTGACGAAAGGGCGGCGGAACACACCCTGAAGATATTTGCGCTGGAGCACGAGTCCGGCGAGGGGCTGAAGAATTTACGCAGCCAAGCGGGACCGGATATTCACCGGGTTTTGGCCGCTCTAGGCCCCGAAGGCGGCTGGGACAAGGTGGAAAGTTCTGCGTTGATTGGCGCCGGGTTCAAGCCGGTGAGCCTTGGGCCAAGGACATTACGCCTGGAGACGGCTGCTGTCGCTCTCATTTCCTCCATCCAGCTTCTGTGGGGCGATATGGAGGACGCTCTCTTTTATGGCTCAAGCGAAGACTCGCCTGAGGCTCGAAGTTAGGTAAAAACGATTGACACTCAACACCAATTCCGCTAGCATTCATAGGTTGTGGCGAGGTAGCTCAGTCGGTAGAGCAGTGGACTGAAAATCCTCGTGTCCTCAGTTCGATTCTGAGCCTCGCCACCATAGAATTCAAAGGGTTACGGTCAGTTAGCCGTAGCCCTTTTCCTTTTTGGTGGGAAAAATTGGCGAGTGTGCCCGTTTTTGTGCCTCCGGGCTTAGAAGCGAGGTATTCCCGTTGATTTTATGCAGCCAATTTCAAATCACGATCAGTAACGATGTTGTACCGATCAAAAACACTCGTTTCGAGACCGTAATCTCTTCGGTGAAGACAAGCTTGCTGAACTGGTACATCAGGCCGGAGATATCGTAAATGGACTTTCGACAGACGAATTAAGGCAGGATGCTAATTTGCGGAGATACATCGCCGACGAGATGAACCAGTTGAGAATTTCGGTCGATGGGGCCTTGGAGGATTTACCGCGAAGGAAGATCAGAATGGCAGCTTGAAACAGTGAGGCCTGGAATGGGCCGTTTTCCAGCTCCAAGCCTTTATTTTTTCTTGCTGCCATTTGGTGGAGGACACGGGCAAAAGGTCGTTGGACACCCCTGCTTTGTAACACCACGCTCCTGTCGTTAAACATCCCCAGCACCGTAACCGGCCCCGGTTCAAGTATTACAAAGGTCAAAACGCACCACAGGACTAATCCGCACCTTATTTGCCTGAGTTGCTTCAACACGATGGGGTGGAAACGAGACTATCAACTGCGGGGAAGGAGGTGTGTCTTGAAATTGCAAAAACCAGTCTCTTTGAGCTATCCACTTGCATCTTCGATTGCGAAATTGTATGGTTTTGTCGGCTTTAGGGATGTTCCAGAAGTTTTTTCGGGCAGAACCGACCCGAAAGCGTGGTTCGGATGCATAGCACACAACTTGATGCATTATTCCGGTTTAAGGCGCAGCGGAAAAGCAGCATGCACGCAGAAGGTGGCGTATTTTATTTGAATACTGATTTTTGGCCGGCGGCGCAGGACAGCAGGCGTGAATGAATCAGTTCCGAGTCGAATGTACGTGTCCATTCAGGAGCAGTGCCTTGCGCAATTAAAAGGAGAGAACTGATGAACAATCGAAGAAAATGGTTCTGGCTGGCTTTTATCCTGGTTGCAGCCTGCATGACATCGCCGCTTGCGCCCCGCGCAGCAGCCCAGCAGGAGCCGGTTCTGGTCGGGCGCATTGCCTATATCGAAGGGCAGATCCTGCGCTATGTTCCAGAGAGCAAGGACTGGGTCATTGTAGCGAAGGACGCCCCATTCGGTTTGAGCGACGCGCTGTATTCCGATGCGGCCGCGAAAGCTGAATTCATCATGCCCAACGGTCTTTGGGTCAGGATTGGAGCCAGCACTCAAATCCAGTTGATCGTTCTAAAGGGTGACGCTTCAGAGATGGACGTCGCCTCCGGGGTCGCCCGCTTCTACAACAAAAACCCCAACGGGATGCTCAAGGTCACGACCCCCTTTGGCTATGTCTTGGCCGAGCCCGACTCCACATTCGACCTTTATGTGGGCGATCAGTCGGTTGAGGTCCTTGCCCTGAACGGCCAGGTAGATTACTTCCAGCAGGGCACTGACGCCAGGTATGAAGTTATTCCCGGTGGCGCCTCGATACTGGCCGATGCGACTCAGGTGGGGACCGGTGAGGGTACCCTGGACGCTCAGTGGGATGACTGGAACGCCGGGCGGGACACCATCAGGACCAAAAGAACCGAGGTCAGGGGGGAGACAGTTAAGTACGTGCCGCCTCAGCTACAGGACGAGGCCGCTGATCTGGACGAGTCCGGAACGTGGGAAAAGGTTAATTACGAGGGACAAGAACGCCAATTATGGCGCCCCACGCATGTCGCACCAAATTGGCAGCCCTTTACGGTAGGCAGATGGTCGGATTATTACGATGACCAGGTCTGGGTACCCGATGAGCCGTTCGGATATGTTACCCACCATTATGGCAACTGGCTGCTGGTCGGTGGCAGATGGTACTGGGCGCCCCCCGCCCCTGTCGTCGGGGTCGCAGTCGGCCCCTCCATCGGATTTGGCTGGTATCCGGGAAGGGTCGCCTGGATAAGTACCGACATAGATGCCGGTTGGGTCCCTCTGGCCCCGACTGAAGTCTACTATTCGCACCACTACTGGGGTCCGTCCGCTGTCGTTGTCGGCACAGTACCCGCCGTGACCATCGTGGTCGGCCGTCTGGCATTCGTATCGGCCGCTGTAATAGTACACCAGGCATCCTTCTATTCTGTAGCCAACTATAGCTCGGTAAGAGTTACGAATATCAATAAAACGACCATCATCAATAACTTCCACTCCGCTCCGCTAGTAAACAATACTGTGATCAAAAATTACAATCAGTCAACTGCGAAGTATAACTTCGTAAACAAAGCCCCTGAGGTAAAACCGCACGTCAGCGTGACCGAGAGGATCAGCCTGAACCAGCGTGCCGCCGGCACTGAGGCCAAAACCTTAACGGCGACGGCTCTCAGGAAGGATGCGACAGCCGGCAAACCAGGGAAACCAGCGGAAAAGGCGGCCGTGCAGCCCCCAATGAAATTGACTAACAAGCTGGTCCAGCCAAACCAGGTAAACGCTCCGAAAAACGAGGCGCCTTTCAAATCGACGGAAATGAAAAAGAACACCAGGCCGACTACGGCCTCACCTGCAGTAAAGACAGGAGGGGCGCCTGCGGCCCCTGGAGTTTTGCCGCAGCCTGCTCCAGCGCCAAAACCCGCACCTGCTCCCGCTCCAAAACCTGAGGTGCTCCCGCAGCCGTCGCCTGTTCCATCGCCAAGGCCGGCTCCCGCTCCAGCGCCAAAACCTGAGGTGCTGCCGCAGCCATCGCCTGTTCCATCGCCAAGGCCGGCTCCTGCGCCAGCGCCAAAACCTGAGGTGCGCCCGCAGCCGTCGCCTGTTCCATCGCCAAGGCCAACTCCTGCTCCAAAACCTGAGGTGCTGCCGCAGCCATCGCCTGTTCCATCTCCAAGGCCGGCTCCTGCGCCAGCGCCAAAACCTGAGGTGCTGCCGCAGCCATCGCCTGTTCCATCGCCAAGGCCGGCTCCCGCTCCTGCGCCAAGACCTGAGGTGCGGCCGCAGCCATCGCCTGCTCCATCGCCAAGGCCCGCTCCCGCTCCAGCGCCAAAACCTGAGGTGCGCCCGCAGCCATCGCCTGCTCCAGCGCCAAGGCCCGCTCCCGCTCCCGCTCCAAGACCTGAGGTGCGGCCGCAGCCGTCGCCTGCTCCAGCGCCTAGGCCGGCTACAGCGCCAGCGCCAAAACCTGAGGTGCGGCAGCCTGCTCCCGCGCCAAAACCCGCACCTGCGCCCGCGCCAAAGCCGGCGCCACAACAGCAACCGGATAAGAAAAAACAGGAACCGGGACAACATTAGTGATTCTGTTATAGTTTTGTCTGGTAATATAAGTCGGGCCGCTTAGCTCTGTAAGGCGATCAGCGGCCCGATTCATTTTCAATGTCATTGAGAAACTTTAATATCCGCTTCTCTATGAATGCCTTCAACCGTGCCTCACTCAAAAATCCTGCTTTGGCTCAAAAATCCTTGACTAAAGCGGGGCAAATTGTCCAAAGAGTGAAGTGGCCTTGGTTTGGTCCACTGATCGCGCTGTTTTCGGTAATCGGGGCAGGTTCTCTGGTCAAAGACAGCGTCTGGGCGCCGCTGCTGGTCGTGTTCCTGGTGATCGGGGGCATCGGGCGGGGCGTCACATATCGCCGTCATCGGAGCATCAGCCACTGCCGGCTCACATTCTGAGCGCCGCAACGGTATCCATATTCACGTTTAGGAGCTTCGCCGGTCCTCTTGTGTCTCGGGACCTTCGGCCTTGTCGCCGCATCCTTCCGGGACTTCGTTTTAGGCAAGGAGGCTCCTTTGGAGGGCACTTGAAAGCGCCGGCGAGTAAAGAGTTCTTCCTACTCAAGAGTATTTTGAAGGAGGAGGGGATGGAAAGCCTGATATGTTATTGCTTCGGTTACACCACCTCCGACATCGAGCGGGATGTGGTGGCGAATGGCAAATCCACCATAATGGATAGAATCATGTCCGAAAAGAAAGCCGGCGGATGTCAGTGTGCTCCTAAGAACCCCAAAGGTCGCTGATGCCTTGCCGAGGTCTGCCAGATGGTGGACAAGACGGCAAACCCCAAAAGTTCAAGAATTCAATGATAGAAAAAATGGGAGAGTTTCTAGAGTCCTTTTCTGACCGCAATCTCTTTAATGATGACCTTTTGGCCGGATTTGTGGATCGGCCAGATATGTCGTAAATGGCCTTTCGACCGACGAATTGAGGCAGGATGCCAATTTGCGGAAATACATCGCCGACGAGATGAATCAATTAAGCGCTGCGGTTGACGGCGCTCTGGAGGATTTGCCGAGGCGGAAAATTCGGTTGGCAGCTTGAAACAGTGAGGCTTGGAATGGATCGTTTTCCAACTCCAAGCCTTTATTTTTTTTGCCGTCATTTGTGGAGGAAGCGGATCTCCGCGAACCCCAGGCTGCTTACAGCAATGATTTCGAGGCCAATAACGGCCTTCTAAGCACGAAAAATGCCTGTTTCTGGAAAACCAATCTTTAAATGGCGAGATGTTAGCTTGGCCCGACCGTTGCCCGTCTCTCTAAATGAAAGGAAACAACCCAGACCAGAATGCAAAATATATCATTGCTTCCGACGCAAGCGGCTCATTTCCGAACGGACACCTCTCGCACAATCTGGACAAATACCATGACTGACCATGATCTCACCAGCTGGAACTCCAAACTCGACCCAGAGCCCGTTATTATCCCTCACCTTCTTGCACCATGCGCACATGCAGATTGGAGAACTTGAATAATGCATCAACTGGACCCTCTGTGAGTGCTGAACATAATTTGGGGGCGGATCCCGCCCGGAAAAACTCCATGGGCAACCCCATAGACCTCAGGATCATACGATTTCGCAATCGAAAATGCAAGTAATATGTCAATGAGACTGATTCCCCAGTTTCCCAGAAGTCCCGTTTGTGGTGGAGATCAGAGTGGCCGATTTGTGGAAAACATAGGATCTGAAACAAGATTCAAATTGAGCCCCAGGGATTGACGGGAATTTATGGAAAGAGCACCCAACACTCGGATACCAGCGTATGATAGTTCTGCATCAAGGTTGCTTTTTGCCCTTTCCGAGTCACACTATTTCTGTACATGAAAGCGATTATGAAGAACCGTGTGCGATTAAGAGAACACGTTTGCTTTTCCGCTCATCGATTCGACGACAATCTTTAGGATCGAAGCATGGCGCAGGAGGTAAATACAAATTGCATTTATGTTGTAGTTGCCTACAATGGCCCTTTGCCAGCGGCATTTTTTAACTTTTCGGTTATTTCCCGGATAAGGATTCCCGTTTCGAAGCAGCGGGCAAGCCCGGCTTCGAAAATAAATGGCGGGAGGCCGTCGACTTTTCGAAACACTCCCCTGACGATCCGGCCGCAAGGGTCTTCGCCGCCCGGTGTAGAGATCTTCTGGCCCACCCGGGACAGAACTGAGACGGCATCTGGAACCTGGCGAGCAAGCAGAGCGGTGGGAAGATATAACCTAAAATGGAGAAATCAATACTGAAATGAAGCTATTTGAAACCGTCAGGCAAGAGAGTTTCACAACTTGGTTGAAACGATGGGGATTCAATTTTTTTCCGGCTTACAGAGGAACTGGCGCATGGATCTGTTTTTTGTCGAGCGATTGGCAGGAAGTACATATCAAGCTCTCCTTGAAATGGACCACACGAAATTACGTAGGAACGGTTTTTGGCGGAAGCCTTTATGGAGCGCTTGATCCTCTCTATATGGTCCAGCTAATTAACATCTTGAACAGCAAGTATGTAGTATGGGATAAATCTGCCACTATTAAATTTATAAAGCCGGTAAAACAAACGGTTATCGCCCGATTTCTAATTACTGACGAGCTGATCGAACAGATAAAAGAGAAGATTAAGATCGATAAGGAATATGTTTTTGAATTTCCGGTTGAATTCCAGGATGACGCAGGGAAAACATACGTGCAGGTGACCAAGCAGATTTACGTGGCGGACAGGGACTATTACCGGCAAAAACAGGTTCATCCGGCTAATGTGCCCTGAGCAATTGACTAAGTATCCTCTGTGAGGCCTTAGCCCCGCAGGGACCAGCCGCTGCAGGCCGGTGATTTCGGCATGCCCCGTCATTTTGTTTGACTCTACTGTATTCAGACCTTAACCTGATGCATGGGATTTTTGGGTGAAACTGAGCAAAGCCGGAGCAACGGTCTAAAAGATCAGGAGGGCATGTCATGACGGAAAAAGGTTACCCAAGGTGGTACAGCCAAACAAAAGAAGCGCACAGGGAATACATCGGGGCACTGGAACAACTCGGCGAAACCGTCAGGAAACAGGGGCCGTTGGACGAGAAGACATCTCAATTGATTCAGTTGGCGGCTGCAGCGGCGATTCGCTCCGAGGGCTCGGTCCACAGCCATGTCAGGAGGGCGATAAAGGCCGGAGCGACACCCGAAGAGATCTACCACACGATAATGCTGCTTACAAGCACCATCGGGTTTCCAACCACCTCCGCAGCTTTGAGCTGGGTTTATGACATCATGGGCGAAAAGAAGTAATATACATTTTGCCTGCCTCTTGATAGTGAACACGCCTTCAGCGGAACTCGGCCCAAGGAGCCTCTTGCCGAGGAATTCGAGTGCCGTTGAAAAAAACAAGAGTCAAAATGTAAGAGATGTAGTGACGAAAAATTCGCATCAACTCACCTAAATGTCCAGTATAATTATGATTTATTCTTCGTGTGGTAAACAGGGGTTAACACCCGCCGCCTCCACCAAATTAGATATGCCGTTTGAGAAAAAGATTATATGGCGTACTCGTTGATAAACTCTAACGTCCGTGTTTCCGACCAGTACTCATTCCGATCGTTGAAAGAAACGAAGCCAACGTGCCCGCCATGAGGCGGTGTTTCCAGGTACACTTGTGGAGCTGATTCAGCCTGGGAAAAAGGAAAGCAGGAATGAGACAATAACGGATCGTCAAGTGCATTCAACAGTAGTGAGGGTATTTTTATGTTTGCCAAATATGGAAGACAACTGCTCTTATGATAGTAATCATAAGCATCTTTAAACCCATGCACCGGAGCGGTATAAACAGAATCGAAATCGATAAGACTTTTAACTCTGTTAATATGGTTTGGAATGGAACCAGGAAATAATTGCTTTTTAATACGTAGTTTTCCACGAAGCATTCGCAGAAAACGCATGCTGTAAATGCAATTTGAACGCATTCCCATTTTCTGCACAGCTCCCGCTAAATCACAGGGCACGGAGATCCCGACGGCTGCTGAAACATATGGGGCAATCTCGATACCTTGCTCACCAAGAAATTTCATTAGCATACTTCCGCCCGCGCTGAATCCTATCATGGCAATTTTGCGGCTATTTGCTTTTTTAAGAACAAACTGGAGGACAGTGTTCAGATCTTCAGTATCGCCGCAGTGATAAGAACGGAGCTTCTTATTAGGTTCTCCGCTACACCCCCGAAAGTTCCAAACAACAGCGTTCCAGCCATTACGAATCAATGCCCATACCATGCCTGAAACATACGGTCGATCGGATTTTCCCTCTAACCCGTAGCTGATGATCGCCGTTCGATCTGAGCCAATGATACAAGAGTCAATATCGAGAAAGTCATTGTCGGAAGTGATGAATCGCTCGCGCTGGTAGTTAACATTCGGTACTCGGCGGATGTTTGAGAAAATGGTTTGAAAATGCCCATTGGCGAAAAAGGGCGGGGGCGAATAACTAGAAAATTTCAGTACGGGCATTGTTGCACCAACCAATAAGGTGATCGACGGGATCTCAGTGTGGCATTCCAACCGAAGCCACTTTTATAAACGATATCTGATAGTTTGTGCGAAAGTCCATCAAAATTTGAAGGGAGGTTGTTCTGAAATGCCAGGTGGTGATTTGGGCAAAAACTCATCTGGTAATGAGGATGAAATTGTTGCACGTAAGTATGTGTCTGGCTATCCTGAGACCTTCAGCGCCGTCAATGTAAGCGCCCACCCTGCTTGCGAAAAGGTCTGGGGTGATGGCCACTACAACAAACACGGGAAATGGATTGAGGCTCCGTGGAGACATCAGCACGGGGTCCCAGGTCATCATAACCGCCAATGCGAATGGATTCCGGGACACTGCCGCTAATTTTACTTAAGACTTTTAGTTCTCTTACCGATAATATCACCAGGGCCATATAACTCCTCAGAGAGCCGTGAGCAGGGCCAATTGCTGCGCCTTCCTTCACGGCTCTCACCATTTTATAATACCCTGCTCGATAAAAAATGCGTCTGACATGATAAGAGTGGCGACCGTGCGCTCAGCCATGCATAACGCACAGACATTAAACGTGGTGCGTTTGAAGGCAAGCCAAATGTTAAGCGCATCAGAAAGTGAAGCTACAATGGTGTAAGGGTCTCGCTTCGCAGGGCTTCGCCCAACTTCACTTCGTGAAGTGGGCTTGCCCGGCCTCCCTTAGCGACATGTGAGCGCGTAGCGGGGAGGCCGACCGCTCATTCTCGACAGCCCGCCCACCCACCCGCTAGACGGGGCGGGAGCGGGAGGCCTTGTATGTTCGATTGAAAAATAGTATGATTTTACGAGCCTTGAGATTCTTCCGGAAGTTTTTGGACCGGAATCCGATCCGCAAAATGCGGCTCGGCATCTGTTGACAGCCAAGTTGGTGCATTATTCAGGGGGAAATAGCCGGCCAATACAAGAAAGCATTGTCCGGTTTATCTATGCGAATGAGACCTTTGCACAATACCGAGCCTAATCAAATTTGCTGAAATGAAACCAAGCCCAACGAATCGTCCTATGGAAAACTCGGAATCGAAAGAGAAAAAAATTCCCATGCCGGAT
>JBEKTT010000005.1:0-153075 GCA_049515795.1 Syntrophobacteraceae bacterium | reverse complement strand
CGCTGATTGGCGCCTGGCCATTTTCAGATGCCGAGTATCCCGAGTTCATTGCAAGAATTAAGAGATATATTGTCAAAGCTGTCCGGGAAGCCAAAGTCCATACCGCGTGGTTGAAACCCGACACTGAGTATGAAAACGCTTACGTCTCATTTGTCGAGAAAATCCTGGCCCGCTCACAAGCCAACGAATTTCTGAAAGACCTCATCCCGTTTTGCCGAAAAGTTTCCCACTTCGGGATATTCAACTCCCTCTCGCAGACACTGATCAAGATTACCTCGCCCGGTGTTCCTGATTTCTATCAGGGATCTGAACTATGGGACCTGAGCCTGGTGGACCCTGACAATCGCCGGCCGGTGGATTTTGAAAAAAGGCGCGCCATGCTGGCCGGCATCCGTGAACAGGATGGTGCCGGCATTGGCCGGCTGGTCCAGGATCTCTTTTCAACCAGAGAGGATGGAAAGATTAAACTCTTTCTCATTTATCGGGCGCTAAAAGCAAAAAAAACAAATCGAGAGATTTTCCGTTCCGGCGCTTATCTTCCCCTCGAGTCTGCGGGAAGATTCAGGAGCCATGTCATCGCCTTTGCCTGGAGGTATGAGCAACAATGGGCACTGGTCATCGCTCCGAGGTTTCTCAGCCACCTTATTCAAGAGGGAGACTTTCCTCTGGGAAGACAAGTATGGCAGGATACAGCGGTGATAATGCCTGACGGGGCGCCTGCCGCCTGGCGGAATGTTATCACGGGCGAGGTGATTTCTGCGGGCAGGGCGCTGTCTGTCGGAGATATATTACTTAGTTTTCCAGTGGCGTTGCTCGTGGGCGAAGGAAAGGGGCGGTAGGACCGTCGGCCAACTGCTCAGAGTCAATGCGTATCTTCCTATCAATAATACTTCTATGAACTTGTGGGGGTAAGATGTCTACAAATGCCAACATTGAACCATTTTCCGTTAAAGACTGTGCGCTGGTGACCATAGCAACCGGGAAGAAGGCCCAAAACCTAAAGGAGATGAGAGAGCATTTGCTTAACATCCATCTCGGAAGCGTATACCACCATTTTTGGGGTGGGCTCTTGAGGCCCAGGTTCGATGAGCCTGAATACAACAACGATTTTGCCCAATGGGTTCATTATGCCCTTCAAGACGATATCCTTGCGGAACGATTATCTGTTATCGACCCCGACCCTTTCGTAAATCTGGAATCCTTGCGCCAAGAGCTGATCGAGGTCATAGAACAGAGGTTGGATGAGATCGAAACGGTTGCCTGGGCCAAGCCCGATCAGCAGTTTCATTTTCTCCGCTCTCAAATGGTGGTTTTCGATACCCACGGCAAAATTGAAAAGCCGGAGGAATTAGTGGAGGCTCTGCCCAAAATGTCCGTGGGAAGCATATTTTATCATTTTATTGATGCGAGACGCCGCAGCCCTGAAATGATGGACGATTTTCGCACCTGGTTGAGGTCTCGCGGTGATCATGACCTTTGCACACAACTGGCTGCAGTTGATCCCTATTTTGGGTCTCTCGTGGAATTGCGCAGCCAACTGACGGACCTGTTCGCAAAATATTTTTTTCGGGGAGTGACCGGATGACATCTATTCAAGATTATGTGGCAGTGACCGGAGAAAACGTGATCGATCGGCTCCGTCAACTTGCCAGACCATTAAGAGGCACGAAGGTGGTGCACGTCAACTCCACTTATGAAGGCGGCGGCGTCGCGGAAATTCTGAGCAAGCTGGTCCCCCTCATGAAAGATCTGGGCCTCGATGTGCGGTGGGAAGTAATTCGAGGTGAAGAAGCGTTTTTCCAGGTCACCAAGAGCTTCCACAACGCCTTACAAGGCGTGCCCGTCCAACTGAGGGATGGCGTTTTCAAAGTTTACGAGGAAACCGGCGCGCAAAACTCGGAAGAGCTCCGTTCGATCCTTGAGGAAGCCGACATAGTTGTTATACATGATCCGCAGCCGCTGCCCCTTTTGAGGTCATGCCCGAATCGAAAAGGCAAGTGGATCTGGCGATGTCATATCGACCTGAGCCATCCTTATCGCCCGGTGTGGCAATACTTGCGTAACTATGTCATGGAATACCATGCGAGTATTTTTTCCCTGGCGGATTTTGCCCAACCCTTGCCGCACATCCAGTATCTGATGCCGCCTAGTATCGACCCTCTCAGCGAAAAAAACATGGATCTGCCCCCGGAACAAGTCCAGGCCGCCAAACTTCAATTCGGTCTGGACCCAGATAGACTGATAATGCTCCAGGTCTCAAGATTTGATCGGTTCAAGGACCCCCTGGGGGTGATTAAATCATATCGATTGGTCAAGTCTTTCGCCCCGTCACTGCAATTGGTCCTCGCAGGCGGTGAAGCCACCGACGACCCCGAAGGCGCCGCGGTCCTGGCCGAGGTTCGTAATGAGGCCGGCGGCGACAAAGACATCCACGTGCTGCTTTTACCTCCGGATGCACATGTCACGATTAATGCCCTGCAGCGAGGCGCGGACCTGGTGGTGCAAAAGTCTCTCAAAGAAGGATTCGGCCTCACCGTGACTGAGGCCCTGTGGAAAGGAAAACCTGTGATTGGCGGCGATGCGGGGGGAATTCGGCTTCAGATAGTGAACCATCACACGGGTTTCCTGGTTAAAACCCCGGAGGGAGCTGCTTTGCGCGCCAGATATCTCTTGCGTCACCCCGATAAAGCCTTGGAAATGGGTCGTATAGCAAAAGAATTGGTCCGGCAGAATTTTCTGCTGACCAGAAATTTACAGGAGTATTTGAGCATTTTGGTGGCCCTTATATATGGAGACCAGGAGCGGATAGAACTACAACTGAAATCCGCACCGTGATAGCCCCCAGGACTTTCAAGGCTTGTACTATTTCCTTTAATTTGGGCCCAAGCGAGCGAAACTGTGGTGCTGTCCCCCGAACTATTGAGGATGGCCGCAAGTTATTCGCAAAAGGCGCATGAGCTGGGAACGAACAATTAACAAAAGATTTATTCCATCAGAATTAATTTAACGGAAAGGAGTATGCAATGACGTTCGATCTCCATCACTTTGCGGCTATTTCGGGGCCGATGGTATCTTTAATTGCCGGCCTGTTAGTTTTAATCATGCCCAGGCTCTTGAATTATGTTGTGGCGTTCTACTTGATCATTACAGGTATTTTGGGGTTGCTTCATCGATAACTGGAAATAATTCACACCATAGGGATTGGCTTATTCTTGCCGGCTGAGCAAAATCAAGTATTGCGAATTGCTATATTCCTTTAGATCCTGCCCACGGTCTTTCAGCCAAAAAGGCAGAGGCGATTGCCCCTGCCTCTTTCCAATCGTGCCAAGAGAGCCCCGGCGCCATTAAGAGAGAAGAAAATACCGTGAAAGCACAAAAAGGTGACCCGGCCGGATTTGGCGCTGACCAATAGATGAACGTTTCAGAATCATTCTCTCCACCACCATCGGCCGGTGGGCCTTGCCCCTACCAGACCAAGTATGCCGGTTACAATCAGGTAGACCGCCACAATGAGACTCAACAAACCGGGTTGAATCAGGATCAATATCCCGGCAACTAAAGCAACGGCCGGCCCGAGGTAAGGATGGTATGGCAACATTTGCGTATCCTTTCATCTGCGACTGTTTGGCAACCCCCGTAGTCTTGCTGCAAAGCGAGGCCGCCACCTGTGTTATGCATGAAACTCTATGGAAAAGCCATGAATCGGGCGTAAAAGCCGGGGCCCTTGGCCCCGGCCAATCCGATTCAGCAATCTGTTTACTGCAAGAATTCGTAAGAATCAAGGAATGCTCCCACAGCCTCTCCCTCGGTTATTGCCGGCTACTTACATGTATTGAGGCATTGCTGTTCCTGTTCCCGAGCCCACTTGTCGCATTTATTGTGGTTGGGGTGCATCGGTTCATTGCACTCCCTCAAACTTTGATTATAACGTTCACGGCAATGACTGACACAATGCTCTGGCGGCGCCGCTGTCGTGGATCTCGTGGTCGTGCTCGAGGAACTCTCTGAGGAACGATGCTCCTCCGTTGCCTGCGCCATTAGAAGAGTGGATTCTGTTTGATTTAAGCCTTTGATATCAGTCTGGTTAACGTTGGATATCAAGGAGGCTGGAGAATCGTTTGGGTTATCTATGGGCCCAGCGTTGCGTGGAGCGGATGGAAACATGAACATTATTGCCAGGAACCCAATAACGAGTAGCATTGTCGAATAAGTCATCTTGGTCATTTTATTTCACCTTCTTGGATTTTGTTAAGTTTGGCGGCCAACGGGATAGTCCAACAATAGTTTTAGGTAAGCAAGTTTAGTGTTTCGGTTGCCGGAGCATGCCCCACCGCAAAAAAGTATTGTGCTCTCCTTTGCGATACTCTCATTTGGCGCCATATCCCTCCTCTATTTTGCCGGATAAATACTCCGGCATTCCGATCCTGCCTTCAACTAACACGCTATGCTGTTTAATGCTTAAGCAAAATCTATGCCCGATTTACGACGATATCCTCTGAATCGCATTCGATCATCTGCCGCGTGACTTCATTAGCGCTCCAGGAGTCGAGCGCCGCTCTCCCGCAATTCTTGAAGCCCCGGATAAGACCGCATGGAACAAGGCAAAAGCAGCCCGCTTGCTGTGTATAGTTCAAGTGAGCCTCTACCGGAAAATCAAAAAATACAACCTCACTAAGTCCCATGACCAGATAGGTCACAACGAAAGATGAAAACCGCACAGATCGAAAGTGCGGGCGCAGGTCGTCAGAGCGAACTTCTTTCCCCCTTAGGCCTTGAGCTCTCACGAAGAGTTTTCCGTTTTGGAAGGTGATCCCTGGCACCGAAGTGTTACATGTGACATGAAAGATACGCAACGCTTCTGTTGCATGCAACACTTTTGCTATTCAAACTACAATTTTCCATCGCACTGACCAGTCCATAAGTGTCCGTAAAAACTACAAAACATTAAAAGCAACAGATCTTGATCTGCCGGGCATAAACTTTGCTGAAACGTAAATGGAAGCACATGAACCAATCGGACGTGTGTGTCGATCGAATCAAAAAGGGAGAACATGCTTTCCGGCTTGTCCATTTTGGCGAGTCTACTTGATGGGAGGAAACATCATGAAGTCGAGCACAAAAGATAAAATCAAGGGTGTGACAGAAGAGATCGCAGGAACCGTCAAAAAAGGTGTCGGTCGTCTTTCAGGCAACCGCGGCCTCGAAGAAGAGGGAAAGAAGGACCAATTGAAGGGCGCGGCGCGCAAAAAGGTTGGCGAAGTAAAGAAGGTCTTCAACCAATAGCCGCCGGCTTCCTCTTGTCGTTCTCGAACAGGTGGGCTTGTTTGTGGCCTTTCATTACGCACAAGTCGATAGAGAGTAATCTGTTCGTCCAATGAACACCATTTGTGCGGAGGCATGCGGTGGATGCTTTCGTCGTTTGCGCCGCACGGATTGTAAAAACTTGGCAAGCTGGAACAAAATTAGTGGATGATGCTATGAAGAAAGAAATGAAAGAACTTCAAGAACTTAAAGGGATAGGGAAAGTCCTGTCGCAGCGATTAGTCAAAGCCAGTTATAGCACTATTGCCAGGGTTGCCGCTGCGGAAGAATCCGGTTTAAAGAGAATTTCTGGCATGAACCCGCAAAAGGTACGCTCGATGGTAACTCAAGCCAGGGAGATGACAGCTGCAGCTGAGAAAAGTCGGCCCAAAAAGTGGAAGGACGGAAGCCGCGCGCAGATGGATGGGACCGGGTTCTAACGCAAAAACACAAGCAGGCTCTTCTACCAATTTAATAAACCTGATTTATGAGACAAGAAAGAGAGGGTGCCCATGACTATTACGGAAATGGTTCGATCTTTGGGAAAAAACGTTTTCTTGCCCCTTGTTGCGCTTTGTATGGTTGTGGTCTTTTCTTTCGTCTGTTTTGCGGACGAGGCAACAACCGACAAGCCGGCCACAGAAAATCCGGCAGTTGGAACCAGTGAAAGCGCGCCTGCGGGAAAGATCGAGCGCGCAGGGCAGGCCACGGGCGAGGGTGTTGAGCGAGCCGGCAAAGCCACCGCCAAAGGGGTCAAACGAGCGGGCAAAGCCACTGAACACGGAGTGAAACGTGCGGCCAAAGCCACTGAACGGGGACTGAACCGTGCGGCCAATGCCACTGAACGGGGAGTGAAACGTGCGGCCAAAGCCACTGAACGGGGAGTGAACCGTGCCGGCAAAGCGACCGGCAGAGCAATTGAGAAAGGCGGCGAAGCAGTCGAAAAGCCCTTCTCCGGCACAGATTGAGCAAAAGAGCAACCCGCAAATAACAATAGTCAGCCGATCTGTTCCAGTCCGAGGTTGGCCACCGGCACTGCCGGTGGCTTGACCGGAAATCGAGCACGAAGATAAAATCAAAGGTCTGACAGACGAGATCAAAGGAAGCGCCAAAAAAGGGGTCGGAAGTCTTTCGGGCAACCGCGGCCTCGAAGAAGAGGGAAAGAAGGACCAATTGAAGGGCGCGGCGCGCAAAAAGGTTGGCGAAATAAAGAAGGTCTTCAACCAATAGCCGCCGGTTTCTTCTCGCCGTTCTCGAACAACATGCCCCTTGCGAGCTCAGAGATGCCGGCGGATATTGCTCAGTCCCGGCATCAATAGTCATTTTCCAAATAAATGGCAAGTGGGGTCAGGGGGACAATCTGCTTTACAGGTCAACCTGGAGAGGTGGTGATGATATGTTGGGAACCATCCTGATAATAGTCTTATTGGTTATGCTCTTCGGCGGTGGCGGAGGATACTACTGGTCGAGGCGGGGCCGTTTTTAGGCGCCCGGATCCGGGCCGGTGGTCAATCGCCGGAATGAGAATCTGGACAAGATCCACCATGGACAACATCCACAAAGTGTTATTTGCCCTTTGAAGAGCATCTCCGGCTAATTATGCACCCTTGAGCCCGATAATCAGAGAAAAGGAAGTCTAGAATATCGTGTCACTGTTACGATTTCCAGGCAGACGCCCTAAAAAACTAGATTAAGAAAGGAGTCAAATTTATGTCGGCTATCATTCTAGCAGTGGCTTGCTTGATCGTTGCTTTTGTTGGCGGGTACATCTTTGGAAAAACAAAAGTAGCCAAGGAATTTGAAACAAAAGCGGGAAAGATTGGAGATGTCATAAAACAGTAGATACTGGCGAATTACTTTTTGGCAAGCTTTCGATAGCATCCACCTGAGAGCCGGGTGGCGCCGGGTTGTTGCCTTCCCGGGGCTCGCACAAATCTGGAGTTGAGCGATTAACGCATACGACTCCTCAGGTTATGGATTCGCCGCGTGGCGTCAGTACGAATGGATCGTTTTCGGCACGGTAGGTGAGGTGATAAGAAATTGCTTTTTGACCGCTTTTGACTAGCACTTTATACGGGTGCGGTCAAGAACACTGATCCGTATTTTTCATGGAAACGGTGAACCAATGCACGAGGCGATGGATGATAGTGTAGAGGCTATGAAGGAATTGGCAACCTATCTTTCCTGATTTACCTCCACAGGGGGTCCGCTGGATCTTGGGCATCGATCTTCCGCCAACATCGAATAGTCCCCCTGCGAGGTGGGAATCGTGGGTAATGCTGTGTCTGTTGAGAGGGCAGAGGCCGTTCCGCCGTGTGAAACGCGCTGTCTTTCACCTGCGGGCTTTTGGCATGAAAGGAGAATAATATGCCTTTGATTAATTTGATAATTATTCTGGTCGTGGTTGGGGTTATCCTTTGGCTGATCAACAACTTCATACCGATGGATCGTAGAATAAAGAGCATCATAAATATAGTGGTGGTGATTGCCGTGATCATATGGCTATTGAGTGTCTTCGGAGTCATAGGTTCGCTTTCGGGACTTCGTGTCGGCCGGCATGGATGAAACGGCAACGCTCGACGGGTCTGTGATCTTGCAGACCTATCGCTGAGGGAAAAGCGTAAGGAGGTTTACGAGAGGCTAAGAATAGGTGAAGAGATGAAGAAGCAGTGGTTATCCTTAAATGTCGTTAGTTTAAGGATTCGAGGAGATTTTGGCAAACTTCAAATTCCCCCTCGCCCCTTCTTTATCAAGGGGAATCCCCTGTGTTAGCGCAGCTGTAGAGGCATCCCGCTGCCCCGTTAGGGGGATTTTTCTTAAGTCAACGGCATTAAGTCGGCGGCTTCCGCTTGCATTTTCCCTCCAAAGCAATGATGACACAGGAGACGATCACCCTTAAGTTATGAGCCAGTCCGTTACTTCTTGCCTGGTGGCCTCCTGGAATGTGCCATGCTAAACGGTAAAGATTCAGAGAGGATTTCACCGAAGATGCGGTGCAGGTTCAACCAAATCACAAAGTTGTACCCGGAAGATCGGTAGCGATTTCTTATCACCTCATCCCCATGGCTGACTGAGGCAGAGCCGCCGGCGCTTTTTCAGCGCAAGAGGCCGCGCATGAGTTGCGTGGGGCAAACGAAAAGGAGGATGGAAAATGGGGACGATTTTACTTATCGTTTTGCTGATCGTATTGTTCGGCGGCGGGGGTGGCTATTATGGCTATAACCGATATGGCGGACGCGGGCTTGGCGGCGTTCTTGGTCTGGTGCTAATAATTATCCTCGTGCTGTGGCTGCTGGGGGGCATCCACGGTCTGAACCGCCCCTACTAATCTGTCCGCCGTCGGCGCCTGTGAGACGGATTTGGCGGATTGAGGAAGGGAAGATTTCCGGCTCATCGCAGCCTTTGAAAGCAGCGACGATGAGACGGAATTCCGGACCTGTGAGAGAGAGAACCGGCCGCACAAGTCGTGAAGGATATCCGCCGGGCTACACGGCGGCATTCTTCAGCCGAAGAGAAGATCCGTGCCGTGCTGGAGGGTCCTCGCGGCGAGGAGTTTATCGCCGCCATCACGCAACACATCTCCGACAAGCAGTTTCAGATGGTCCCGTACTACGGGGTGGTGTTCAGTCATAGTAGTGGAGTAAGAGACAAGGCAGGGCTCTTTACGCCCGGCGATGAGCCGTCCGCTGAGGCGAGCACTCCAGATGTGACGGTGCTGGATATATCCGGCTGCCCTGCAAAAACCCAGGTTCCACAAATACGAACCGGAGGCCTTTCTAGTACGTTGTCAACAAAGTTATTACATGTTGCAAGGAATCGTCACCCCGGCGAAGGCCGGGGTCCAGTGCCGTTAACCAACTGAAAAGACGCTGGATTCCGGCCTTCGCCGGAATGACGGGCTGAAGGTCCTCGTAAAACAGACTTATGAACAACACTGGGCAAGAAAATGCCATATCGATTGCGGGCACCCTTCAGCGAGGTACTTCGCGAAGCGCGGAAGGCGCCCGCACGCAGGGTCTAATCTGGTCATCCCTCTTACCGCCTTTAGGCGGAAGTCAATCGCGTTGGGCGTTCGCGGGGCGCCTTACCTATAGGAACTTAGTTGACGCTGCACTAGTTCTTTGGCAACAAAGTTATGACATGTTGCAAGGAATCGTCACTCCGGCGAAAGAGACTGTGTCGTAATTCAGTAAAGCCCGGGCAAATCCCACGGGACCAGGTTTTGCTTCCCCCTTTTGTAAAGGGGGATCGAGGGGGATTTCAAGAGCCTATGTAGTATCAGAGAATCACAATCCCCCCTGCCCTGTATGGCCGGGCGGGCATAATAAAACGCTATTAATAACCTTCCCGTTGACCGCAATATCTGATCGTCAAGGTTTCATTAAATGACATATTTATTTTCGGCCGCTGCCGCCATGTCCACCGCCATGACCGCCGCCATGACCACCACCATGACTGCCGCTGTGACCGCCGCCGCTATGACCGCCACCGCCATAACCACCACCGCCGCCATAATCACCGCCATAACCACCGCCGCCATAATAACCACCGTCGTCATAATAATAGCCATCGTCGCCACCTGGGAAGGCGAGGTCGATGCCCGAGCCCGTCGATATAGACAGGCCCGGGAGGTCGAGGTAAAACCCGAACGCCGGCGTGATGGCTATACCGCCGATCATTGAGGCGAAAACGAGCGCCGTCAGGATCTTGACGGCTGTCGAACTAAACTTCCTGGCTCGCGTGCTTGAAGTTCTCATAGTTACCTTCCATTCTTAAAATGATTCCCTATCGGAAAATAGGATTTGCTGTCTTCACGTTGTGGCAGTCGCGGTCATTTGCCCTTTGCCTTTGCCTTTGACTTCGTGTGCCCGTGATGGCGGAACAACGTATCGGCAGCCTTCTTCTGAGCGTCCGACATGCTGGCATAGAGAGGCTCGAAGGCCGGGATGAATTTCCTGATAGCATCTGCATGTGCTTCGATAATTTCGCCATAGGATTTGAGATCGTCGATAGCGGTCATGGTGCTTGCTTCTTCTGACCTTGTCTTGATGAGCGCCTCCATCGTTTTCGCATTGTCCCGCATCACCTGCGTAACGTTATTCCAAAGCTCTTCCTGTGCCGGGGTGATCTTGAGCTTGGTTTGAAGCTCTTTAATGCGTGCCTCAACACGGTCGGGCCTTGAGACCTTACCAGAGGTCGCCATGCCTGGATCGGGCGATGCCGCGCGCGAAAAACTTGGACTTGCGAGAACCACAAAGGCGAGAACCACCACCGCAACAGCGAGTGCAGTTGGATAAGTGAACTGACCGGCAATTCTTTTCATGATCTGTCTCCTTATAAGGTTAGAAACACTACAATTAATGAAACACTACAATTAATGGTAAGCTGCAAATTCTTGAATTCAATACGCTGAGTACGCTGACTTAAATTTACGATCACCTGGATGCAAGACTCCACACTCCTTTCGAATGGTTGTCTGATTTCGATTATCCCGGACTATTTGTCTCACCGGCTCCATTTCCCTTATTAAGGTTTTGCCGGGCATTGCCGTCCGGAATGGTTCGTCACTTACGAACAGATCAACTGCGGGGAATGAGTGTGTCCTGAAAACGCAAAAGCTGGTCCCATTTACATATCACTTGAATGTTCGATTGGGAAATCGTATGGTTTTACGGGCTTCGGGGTTGTGCTAAAAGTCTTTCAGGCCATAATCCAGCCCCAAAATGTGGCTCGGATGCATCGCGCCCAACTTTATGCATCATTCCGGTTCATTTCTATAACGAAGAGGATATAAAGGATGAAGGCGACCTGGGATATACCAGAAGAAATGCTGGATAACGAAAACCTGTTCAGCAATGATTTTTACCAACGCTTTACCCTTCGCAAGGCGCCGCAGCCTCTCCGGATGAATGAACGCGTAACCAAGGATTACCTGTTCCCAACCTTTTACGGAGATGTGAACTGCGCCATGGCCGTGTTCATGTGTTCCTATGAAAAAGCTGCCGCCCTCATTGCCGAGCAACTGAGTCCCCGGATAGTGCCGGTGAAGATGACCAGAGGCCGCGCGCTGGTGGTTTTTTCCTGCTACGAGTATAAAAACGTCATGGGCGTGCGGCCGTACAACGAGGTCGTCATGGGCATACCAGTGATGGTCGAGCCCTGCTGCAATGTCCCAGTCCTGCCCATGATCACCGGCAAATTCAGCCGTTTCGGCTTATATGTCGCAGGAATGCCGGTCACCTCGAAAGAGAACACCATCAGGGGCCGCTTGATCTGGGGCCTGCCCAAGGTTACCCAGGACATCGACATATATCGCGAGGACGGCAACTGCATCGTCAAGGCCATGGACAGCAACGGAGACACATACCTGTCTCTCCGTATCCCCATGGATGGCGCCCCTACAAAATTCGATGTCTCATCGTTCCTGTATTCACAGAAGGGAGGAAGACTGCTGCAGAACCGGTCGGATTTTCGGGCCACATTCAACGTGAAAAAAAACATGCAGCTCCTGTTCAAAAAGGATGTGAAACCCGACAGTCCCTGCATTGAACTGGGTGATACCTCCTTTGCCCCCCTGCTGAAGAGGCTCGAGATAGAAGAAAGCCCCTTCCAGACCCGCTATGCAGAGCACCTGTCTGCATGTTTCGACCTGCCCAATGTCCTGGCTCCCGAGTGGGTTCAGACCCTTCCCGTGAGCGGCTTCAAACTGGATGATGAGGCCAGTATGAAATTATCGGGCAATGACCTGAAGATGGCCTTTTTCGGGACAGGGCCCATAGGGGCATCGGTCGGAGGCTGGGTGGCCCCCTTCCACAAGGAAACCTATTTTCTCGACCAGGGGAAGATCCTTGATGCGCTGAAGACAGGCGGCATACGTCTCTATCAGGGAGATAAAAAAGAAAAGACCATGACAACCGTCCCTGTCAAGGTCATGGAAGATCTTTCTGAGCTCAAGACCATGGACGTGATCGTCATCTGTGTAAAGAACTACAGCCTCGAAGCCGTTGCCCAATTGATCAAAGCCAATGCAAAAGATGATGTGATCATCGTCTCCATGGCAAACGGGACGGATAACCAGACGATCCTCCCCAAATACTTTTCAAAAGTGATCTACTGCATAGTCGGCTACAATGCCTGGATGGACCATCCGGTTACAGTGGGCTATCAGAAAAAGGGGCCTCTCGTTCTCGGAACACCGGACAACACCTTGCGGACGGAGATGAACACCCTTGCCGAGATCTTCAACCAGGGTGTGGAGACCGTGGTCACCGATCATCTCCAGGATGCGGTGCACTCGAAGATCGTGGTGAACCTCACCAATTCTCTTACGACCCTGGTGGGACAGGGATTCAAAGAGATATCCGACCTCGACGCCTTCCAGAGGCTTCTTACGAATACGCTGTATGAAGGTATCCGAGTTGTGAAGGCCGCTGGCTACAAAGAGTGTAAACTGGGCGGGATGCCGTCATGGACAACTATAAAGGCAAGTGCGCTGCTACCCCGCTTCCTTACCCGGCCCCTGTTCAAGAAGAATGTGGCCAAAATGGTCATGTCCAGCATGAGCCAGGACATCATCCAGCGAGGCGGCACGAGCTCGGAGATTGATTCCCTGACAGGCTATATCCTCAAACTCGCCAGGCAGAACAGAGTAAATGCCCCCTACAACGAGACCATCTACGAACTCGGAAAAGAACGGTTCAGCAAGCCCGGCTTTGTTACCATGGATGTCAAAGAGCTGTGGGCAGAGGTGCAAAAAAAGCTCTGACCAGTGTGCCAATAGCAAAACTCGCAGTTTGTGCGAATATTACAATAAACAAGATAACTGATCGAAAAAATGAAAACCTTATCTGTCCCTTCTCGCCTATGGCATGAGAACATCGAACCAGAGCTCAGCTTTCCCGGCAGATGGCAGGTATCAGACCTTACTTCTCCCGGATTTAACAAACCGCGATTAAGCCCTGCTAATATGTCCAGTTGTGGTTACCCCACTCGGCAAGGGATCACACTGATGTTTCTAAGGTTTAGCCCATTTGATTTGAGATCGGGCGCCGGGGAATACGTTTTTTGTGAGCAAAGTGAATCCCGGACAACTATTCGAGAGGTTTCCAGAGCTTCTTTATGTGGCGGCGTGGATAACTGCTCAACAAGGGAAATGTCCTGACTTTCTGATGGACCTGCTGGACCACGAAAAAAAGTATCTACCGGATAGTTCAGGGGGCTTACTGCCGTTTCGCCTCGGTAGAATGTTGCTCAACGAGAGTAAAAATCCGCCGGGTTATTGGCATCGAGCCCGCTCAAAAGAATCATCTTATGCCAGTATAATCTCTTGTGTTCTCTCTTTTTTGGGCTATAAGGATTAGAAAGGCTCGAAGGCAATGCTATTAAGCATGTGCTACACCTAAGGTGAAAGCCTATGGCTGATCCACCAAACGTTAGGCCAGACCCAAAATCGTTGCTAGACACCGCAAACAGCGCTTCCGAGAAGGTCGCCGTTCTTCACCTGGGCCTAATGGCGGTCTGCGCCTACCTGCTCGTCATCGTATTCGGCACAACGCATTTGGATCTTCTGTTTGGAAAAGGGATCAAGCTGCCATTCGTTGATGTCGAGGTCCCGATAGCCGGTTTTTACACTGTAGCACCCTACCTCCTGGTACTCGTTCATTTCAATTTTCTGCTGCAACTGCAACTCCTCTCCAGGAAGCTCTACGCTTTCAATTTCAGAGCCCCCAATGATGAGTGGACCGGAAGCTTGCGAGACCAATTGTATGGGTTTCCTTTCACCATTTATCTGGTTGGACGGGCAAACCCGATCGTTCGCGCGTTCCTCGGGCTTATGGTCTCCATTACCATCATACTGCTGCCTTTGATAACCCTGGTTGCCATGCAGTTGATGTTCTTGGCTTACCAGGAAGAAAGCATAACCTGGGCGCAGCGGGCGGCCATCTGGATAGATGTCGGGGTGATCGTTGCATTGTGGCCGCTGATCATGGATCCCGAAGATGACTGGCGAGCCTTTTGGTCACGGATTTTTGCAGCCTATTCCCCGAAATGGCGGTTGTGGCTTGCCCTTCCGATTCTCTTTGCGGGTTTGTCGCTGGTCTTCTTCGGCACATCGCTAAGGATCTTTCTGATAGGGATTGGCCTTGCCATATTCTCTCCTCTTCCGGCCGTGATCGGTTTCAAACGAGGGCATAGACGCGAAATACTCCTCACTCTTGTCCTGCTGGTATTCGCCCTGTGGTTCATGTCTTTACTCCGGACTTCGGAACTGCAGCCCATATTATGGCAAGTATACACACAGCACACAGCGGCCAACAGCCTGGTACTCGCAGCAGTGTTTCTAGCTGTGCTTCTTGCTCTCTTTTGGAAAATATTCATCCAACGCGGAAGTCTGGTATTCGTGATGGCCATCTGTATCTTTCCTCTGCTATCCCTCTCTATCATGGTCGACGGTGAACGGATGGAACAGCAGGTGACCCGAATCCAAGATAATCAACAGACGCAACTCTGCAATTTGCGAAAAGGTTTCCGCAGTATTTTTTTACCTGGTGAGACCCTTATTGCCAAACAATCCGCCAAACCGGAAGTCCTGGGTCTGATCCGAAGAGGGAGCTGGCGAGAGGCACTAACTCAGATCGAGCCTTTGAAGCTGGGCAAGAACCGTAAGTTACGCCATGCATTCTTGTTGGGTACAATCCTTACGGGTGCGCAGCTTGGGGACGTTGATCTTCAGGGGGCGAACTTGGGTTTGGCACAGCTTCAGGGGGCGAACTTGAGTTCTGCACACCTCCAGGGGGCGAGTTTGGGTGTTGCACAGCTTCAGGGGGCGAACTTGGATGATGCACAGCTTCAGGGGGCGAACTTGGGTCGTGCACAGCTTCAGGGGGCGACCTTGGGTAGTGCAACGCTTCAGGGGGCGAACTTGAGGCATGCACAGCTTCAGGGGGCGGACTTGGGTCGTGCACACATTCTGGGGGCAAACTTGATTGGCGCAATGCTTCAGGGGGCGCACTTGGATAGTGCACAGCTTCAGGGGGCGAACTTGGGTCGTGCACAGCTTCAGGGGGCGAACCTGAATTATGCAGAGCTTCACGGGGCAGATTTACGAGAAGCAAATCTATACGGGGCTGAAGGAAGGCCGAAAGGAAACCTGGTTGACGTGCGGGCAATCCGGATGAAGCCAATGAGTCCTGAAGAAGTTGAGCAACTTGCCGGCGACATGGAATCCAATCTGCCCAGCAGCATGCCTGATGAACGTAAGAATGAAATTATGGTCCGTATCAGAAACCTTGGCCGTCTTCCTGCGTCAACAATACACCTGGATTCCTGTCTGTCGGATGTGAAGGATTCCATCCCAGATCTGGAATGCGGTCAAAGATTCAACGCGAGTGAAGAGAAGGAAATGACGGCATTCATCACAAAACTCCACCCAATGCTAGCTCATCTGGCCTGCAACTCCACAGAAATTGCTAACGGCTTGATGCAACAAGCAATTCAGCCTACATTTTGGACAGATGATATTCTTGCTTCGACTTCGACGCGTCACGGACTCGCAACACAATTTGCAGAACTAATTTCCGATAAATCCTGCGCCGGATTGTGGGGACTCAGTCCTGAGAAAAAGGAAGAGATACAGGACGCTGCAAAACAAGGCCCCTACGGGGTCGGGCCAAAACAAGTACCTAAATTAACAGCAAAAAGATTTAAATAAGGCGTGATTTTCAGGCTTAGAAGGCCAATTTGATGCGGTAAAATGGGCGCTCTAAGCCCCCATCCAATGTCTGTAATAGGGCGGGAAGCGCCGGGATAAATCGGCATAAGGTAGCGGATGAAAGAGCCTACATAAGAGGGGGCCAATACAGTTGCTAACCCGAAAGTGAATTCCCATTCCCATATGGAATGAATCTCAGGAGTTCCTAGGCCGGCCAGGGAGAAAAACGGGAAGACCCCCGCTTCCCGCTCCCCGCTTCCCGCTCCCTGCTTGCTGCTCCCTGCTTGCTGCTCCCTGCTTGCTGCTCCCTGCTTGCTGCTCCCTGCTTGCTGCTCCCTGCTTCCTGCTCACTATTTCTACTGGCGCGTTTAATTTTAACGGGCTGCAAAGAAAACTTGTCAAACAGGCCCGATTCATGTCAATAGAAAGCTGATGGTCAACGGTTTTGTCCACGAACTTAAATGGTTTCCGTCCGGAAAGGGTTCTTTTCCGCCCTGGGGCGGTGGGACCGCCGGCCGACTTGGCCACTGCCTTCGGCCGTGGCCGCAGAGGCTTTGGCGGATTCGATCGCCGATCTCGACGCGCCGCGAGGCGGTACTCATTGTACGCCTCCGCACAAGCTCTCGATTTCCTTGCCAGAACGAAAAATCCCTCCTTTCCGAACAGAAACCTCTCGGGGCGTAGAATTTGTCCCGGTGTTTCCGGATGGACCCTGAATGAAACATTACAGCCCGCGGGAGAAGACACATGGACCGAATCTGGCACAAGAGTTATGACCCGGGGGTCCCGTTCTCACGGGAGTATCCTGAAACTTGCCTGCCCCAGATCCTGGAGCAAAATGCCGGGCTCTATCCCGACAGTATCGCAACCGACTTCTTCGGCAGCAGGCTCACCTACAGCCAATTATGGGACCACGTGCTCAGGCTGGCGAACGGTCTTAAGCAGATGGGGGTGGGCGAGGGTACGAAAGTAGCCATAATGCTCCCGAACACCCCCCAGTGTGTGATAGCCTATTATGCGGCGCTCTGGCTGGGAGCAGTGCTCGTTATGACAAATCCGCTCTACGTGGAACGCGAGCTCGTTCATCAGTGGACGGACTCCGATGCGGAAATACTGATTATTCTCGACCATCTCTACCCGAAGGCCGAAAAGGTCCTGCCCCAAACGAAAATCCGCGCCACCATAGCAACGAGCGTAAAGGACTACCTGCCCTTCCCTCTTCGGTATCTCTATCCGGTTAAGGCCCGTTTAAAAAAGCTGTTCACTTCCGTCCCCTACGATGGAAGTCATGTGTTCAGCCTAAAAAAGATGATCCATGATAACCGGCCCGATCCAATTCCCTGTGCAGCCCGTCCCGACAACCTGGCCCTGCTTCAGTACACCGGCGGGACAACCGGGGTCGCCAAAGGCGCGATGCTCACTCACAGAAACATTTTGTCTAACGTTTTGCAGCTCATCTCGTGGGTTTCTGAAATAAAACGCGGCGAGGAAACCTTTTTGTCCGTCCTGCCCTTTTTTCACGTGTACGGCATGACAGTGGCTCTCAACCTGGCCATCTACACCGCTTCCAGAATCATTATAATGCCGCGCTTCGACGCCGACGAACTCATAAAGACCATAAGGAAAAAGAGGCCGGCCATGTTTCCGGGGGTCCCGGCAATCTACATCGCGCTGATGGCTCACCCGAAAGTGGACTCTTTCGACCTCTCCTCGATCCGTATCTGCAACACCGGGGCCGCCCCGTTGCCGGTCGAGGTCATGCGCAAATTCGAACAGAAAACGGGAAGCAAAATCATCGAAGGATACGGCCTCTCCGAAGCCAGCCCTGTTACACACTCAAACCCCATCGAAGGGACGCGCAAACCCGGCTCGATCGGGATCGCACTGCCCGATACCGATTGCCGTATAGTCGATACGGAAACCGGAACCATGGAGATGCCCGCAGGCCAGGTTGGCGAACTGATCGTTCGCGGCCCGCAGGTCATGAAGGGCTACTGGAAAAATGAAAAGGAAACCCTGGATTCCCTCCGGGACGGATGGCTCCATACCGGCGATCTTGCGACCATGGACGACTCCGGCTATGTCTTCATCGTGGACCGCAAAAAAGACATGGTGATATCAGGCGGGTACAATATCTACCCGCGCGAGATTGAGGAAGTGCTCTATGAGCACCCCAAGGTGCGCGAGGCAGCGGCAATCGGGGTCCCCCATCCGAAAAAGGGGGAGGCGGTGAAAGTTTTTGTCGTTCCAAAGCAGGGTGAAACCCTCGACCGGCAGGAAATCCTCGACTGGTGCAAAGAAAAGCTCGCGGCTTACAAGGTCCCCAAAGAGGTCGAGTTAAGGGATTCGCTGCCCATGACCATTGTGGGCAAGGTGCTCCGGCGGGAGTTGCGAAACTCAGGGCCAACCCGGGATGCTGTGGCCAAGGACACCGAAGCGCCAAGTGACGGCTCAATCTAAAACATTGAAGAACTCGAGGCCTCGCCTGTAACTTCGTGCTCTTCGTGATCTTCGTGGTCAGCAAAAACTGGGTTGGCAAGAACTGCAAAAGTGCAGAGATGAATCAATCGGAAAGATTCTTTATATTCAGCCTCGGCAAATAATTATGCAAACATTTCGAAGAGTGAAAATAATCTGGTCATAATCTGGTCATTCCTTTTACCGCCTTTAGGCGGAAGATCCTTTTACCGCCTTTAGGCGGAACATCCGCTTACCGCCTTTCGGCGCAAGTTCACTTTTCACCTTTCACCCTTGGTCTGATTGCCTCCACCTTCGATGGATGATTCATCGTCAACCCTCAGTTCAAAACGAAAGTGGCTTCTGTACCAGGCAGCAGCCGATTTCTTTTTCCTTTTGAACAAATCCTATCCGAGAACGGCCGCCCTCGATCTTACGGGAAACCGGTATAATTTGGATGCACTGGAACGCATGATGCTCAGCCGAGGGCTGTTCAGCCGGCAGGAAGCCATCGCCAGGCGCAGGAAACGGCAAATGGGCTCCGGCTGGCAATCGGAACTGCTGGTCGTGGACGGCCATAACGTCCAGATTACCGTCGAGAGCTGCATAGAAGGCAGGCCGCTGCTCAAGGCAAACGACGGCGCGCTGCGGGACCTTGCCGGCCTGTCCTACCGGTATCGCATGACTGAGACGAGCAATTTAGCCCTTGACATGGTGTTCAGGTTTTTCGAGGAATTTCCGCCCGGTGAGGTCCTTTTCCTTTTCGACGAGCCAATGAGCCGGAGCGGCGAGCTTGCAGCCATCTATCGCAATAGACTCATCAGGGCGGGGATTTCAGGGGAAGCAAGGACCACGCCGGTCCCGGAGTGCGAATTTCCTTTCGACAGGTGCGTTGCTGCAAGCAGCGACCGGGCCGTCATCGATTCCTGCACCCGATGGATGGACCTCGCTTGCCGCATTATCGAGTATTTCGGCGCGCCTCAAATTACGGCCGATTTTTCCGGGATCGTTTCTGCCGATTCGGCCCAAAAGCGGTTGCTCGAAGATGGCGGACCTTTCTGGTAAACGAAGACCTGGATTCCGAACAATGCATCAACCCGACCGCCAACGAAGGTAATGTGCAGGACTTATGCAGCGAATTACTAACTCAGGACACTTGGTGAATTATTCCGGATTAGATGCTATAGAGAACAAACCAAGCCCCTCCGAAAGCGTCGTTTCCGAAGTCATGGATGGCTGGGGGATTACCGAATTCGCATAGGCAAGGATGAAGCGGCCTGCAGGCTGCTGTCACGTTAGGCCGGCGAACCGGTGATGGTGAGAAGATGGACACCTGATGAATATCAGAGCCGTTGCCTTAAGGGTCATAGCAGTTGGAGTTCTCTTGCTGGTCTATCCCATGGCTGGAGCGATGTCTGCGGAGTTGAGTTCAGTCCCCTCCGGTGCCGTAGCTTGTGAGGCTTCCGTTTACACCGCCGATCCCGACCCAAAAGGCACAAACGTTCGATTCGCACCTCAGAAGAACTCGCCTGTTCTCATCGTGATTCCCAATGACCCTGAGGCAACTGTGGTTGAACTCTCCGCTTCTTTTGAGGATTGGGTGCTCATCCATTCAGCCGAGGGGGTAGCTTCAGAGTTCCGGTTTCAAGGAGAGGGGTGGGTCTATGCGCCGCTCCTTGCCCTTCGGGCTGTTCATCGCACCGGACGGAAGGTTCCTCTCTACAGTAAGCCTGATACCGGAAGTTCGGTGATCAAAATTTATGATGGAGAAACAGAGGCACGGCTGGCAGGATGCAGGGGGCGTT
The DNA here is from genome assembly GCA_049515795.1 of Syntrophobacteraceae bacterium. Taxonomy (GTDB): domain Bacteria; phylum Desulfobacterota; class Syntrophobacteria; order Syntrophobacterales; family Syntrophobacteraceae; genus SbD1. The sequence goes on along the minus strand of JBEKTT010000005.1, from coordinate 132,801 downwards.
GGATGCAAGTGAGGATCGGAAAACAGAAGGGGTGGCTTGCACCAGGCGACTATTGCGGCAATCCGGTGACAACGTGTCCTTGAAAGCTCAGCGCTTAAAAACAGCCTTTTGGGTTAATCCTGTCAATCCTGTCAATCCTGTCAAAAAAAGTTTTTCTCTCCTTGAAAGGGAGTATGGCGCATGGGAAAAATGAAAATCATGGGGCTTTCGCTGCTTTTGCTCTTTGTCATGGGATGGGCGGCGCAGGCACAAACAGGGCGGTTTCCCATGAAGGATATTCCGCCTGAGGGAAAGTCGTTGGTTGATTTTGTTCCCCAGGGGTGGACCGTGGAAGACCAGGCGAATGGCGACCTGAATGGCGATGGAGTTTCCGATATCGCCGCCATACTGGTTCAAGGCAAACCCGATGGCGCCGAGGACGAGCCTCAGCGTGCCGTGATTGTTCTCCTGGGCCGCGATAATGAAAAATTCATACCGGCGGGGACCAATGACAAATTCCTGGAATGCAGGGGATGCCTCGGCGTTAAAGAGGCGGTGGGAATCAGTATCAAAAAAGGGGTTATTATCGTCGACCAGATGAGCGGCTCCCGAGAGTTCAGCAATGAGACATGGCGCTTTCGTTATGATCCTAAATCACAGCGGTTCGTTTTGATCGGCAGGGATCTTGATACCGGAGACGGAATGGAGGGTACAGGAACGATAGAGAGCTCCAATTTTTTGACCGGCCGGAAAATAACCAAAACCTACCACTACGATGAGAACGGCGAACGTAAAATTGAGACCTCAACAAAGAGCGAAAAATACCCCGAAAAAACACCCTTTATCGAAGACGTCGAATCGAGTTGGACGGATTCGGAACATTAAAGAGCGTTTCAATTATGGACACTTATTCATGTCCCTCCTGGACACCGTCAAACCATGAAAAGACTTGTAGGGTGGCCCAGGGTGTTGAAAAAGGGTTCTCTGGCGGGAAAAGAGCCCTAAAAAGACGGGTGATTTCGTCATTCCGGCGAGGCCTGTCCCGGAAGTGTCCAGTCCGGGAGCCGGAATCCAGAGCTTTTTTGAACTATTTGATTTTAAAGCAAAACACTGGACCCCGACCTTCGTCGGGGTGACGGCCCCACGGGGTTTTGACTGCAAAGTGGGAATTTCAATCCCTTTTAATCACCCTGCTAAGCGGAGCGCAGCCCACCAAAACTTTTCGGAACAGGTACCCGCAGCACAACATGTTGGCGGCTTCACATCCAATCTGAGACCTGTAGGGTGGACTAAGCGGAGCGCAGCCCACCAAAACTTTTCGGAAGCGGTACCCGAAGAAGAACATGCCGACGTTTTCACATCTAGTCTGATGGACGACAGGCCAATGCGTCGCTGAGCGGTTTGATAACAGGCGACGCACCGCCCAAACTGGCCTCAACCTCATATACGATGACAGTAGGCGCGTCGTCCCATTTTTGCTCGTTGATGTGCTTCAGTTCTTCTTCGACGCATGCGTCATCCTTTCTTGATTGAGAATCGCAACGCATCTTCGCCATTTCTTCTTTCGCGGCCTGATATCCATTAACGCAGAATGAAAGCGACCCGCTTGCAACACCGGTTTCCTTTACGATGATGTCTAGACACGCCGCGCCTTCAGTAACGACGGAGCATCTTGACGCAAAAACCCGTTGATAACGAAGCTTGAGGGTCCCGTCTTTTATCTCAAGGGACTGAATGCCTTTTTCCGCCGTATCCTCGAACAGTTTCTTCCTGCCGGATACGCTGAAAACCATAAACCCAAGCCCGCCATTGGTTCCATCGGCGGCATCGAAGAAGGCATAGTCTGACTTGACGCCCTTCAAATAGCCGCTCCAGGAATCGCTGGGGATGACATATTCATTCCGTTCTTTCGCTTGCCGGCACGGAGACGTTCTGCCGGGCGCGGCAGGAATGATCGAGAGCCGATCGGCCCCAACCTCCCCAAAATCGACCTGCTTCACAACAAAATGAGGGTAGGTGAAGCATGAAACGGCCCTCTTTGCCTGAGGATTAAGGGGATCGGGCTTCAAGCTCACATGCCGAATTTCCAGCGGCTTATCATACAGACTCTGGGCAAGCGCTCGCTCCGGCAATCCAATGCCTGCAGTGAGAAACGCAATCGCACCAAATAACCCGGAATAATACATCAAGTTGTGTGCTCTGCATCTGAACCGCATTTTCAGGCCGGATTCTGCCGGATAAAACTTCTTGAACAACCCTAAAGCCCGCAAAACACTACAATTTCCCAATCGAACATGCAAGTGAGAGGTCAAAGAGACCGGTTTTTGCAATTTCACGACACACCTCCTTGCCCGCAGTTGATGGTTTCGTTCCCCCGCTCCATAGTGTTGGGAGGGCTTGCCCAAATCTCCATGCTCCGCGAGGTATGGAGATTGCAATCCTCATAGCCTGCCGTGACCTTATAGACTCACTGCCGCAGCAGTTGGAGCGAGGAACGGTCAGTATGTCGAGGCGATCTCGGGTCGTCAATTTGAGACGCAGCATCACTGAAAAAGTTGAATAGCTGATCGATCTCCCTCATGAGGAGAAAGTAGGTATGGGTGGTGATCTTTGCTCCCTGAAAATCAATGCTGATGGATCTGTCGAAATCCGGCCTTATGGTCCCTCTTTGTTTGTCACCATTTGCGCGCATGAAGCTCTTGCTCCATCTGACGAATTTACGCCATAATATAGGATAGTTGGGACAAATACATCACAATTGTCAGGCATGCTCACGCATAATCCAGGTTTATATCCTTTACTTCTAAAGCAATTGCCGGCCCCTTCATCCCGCCCACAAGGGGCTGGACTGCTCTTGCGGGGCAATGTTGTTGAGTTAAGGAAACTCTCGATATTGAACGCACTCACCCCGGCGAAAGCCGGGGTCCAGAAAGAGTTGCAAAGACTGCATTCCGGCTTTCGTAGCGGCAGGCTTCGCGCCTCGCGAAGCGTCGAGTTCTTTTTTCGCATTTTTCGCAGTTCGCGGGGCGTTCCGATTTCCGTTTGTAAAACGACCCGACCTGTGTTAGCAAAAATATCCTCGGTACGAGCGCCTGTTACTCCAGTATCCATCCGGAAACTCCGGATGGGACTGTAGCAGTTTCCGATTCGGAAAGGAGGCATTTTTCGTCCTGGCTAGGAAATCGAGGGGTTGCGCGGAGGCGTACGAGAATTCCACGCTCCGCGAGGTAAACCCGACGATTGACGCCGCCAGGGCGGAAAAGGACACTTTCCGGATGGAAACTACTCCAGGGCATACCGGCGGAAAGGACCTCAAGGCTCATGGCTGAAATCGCTCCGTTCAGGGGATTGCGCTACAACCAGGAAATGATTCCCGACCTCGCTCAGGTGGTTATTCCTCCTTACGACGTTATATCCCGTGAGGAGCAGAGGGCCTTTCACGAAAAAAGTCCATATAATTTTATCCGCCTGGAACTGGGATTGCCGTCGCCGGAAGACTCCAGCGAGGATAATCCCCATACCAGAGCGGCGGCATGGATCAGGCAATGGCAGCATCAGCGAATTCTGGTGCGCAATCCGAAGCCGTCCATTTACTGCTACGAACTGGACTATAAGAATGGTCCCGATCTGGTTAAAACCCGCAAGGGCTTCATCTGCGCCCTGCGGCTCGAGGATTTTTCCTCGGGCATGGTCCGCCGCCATGAGAAAACTTTCCAGGCCATAAAAGACGAGCGCCTGGCCCTCATGCTGGCCTGCAATGCAAACCTGAGTCCCGTATTCGCGCTTTATCCGGATTCGAACGAAGAGACCTATTCCACTCTTGCCTCCGGGAGACGGGGCGATCCGGTGGTCTCGTTTACCGATTTCCCCGGTATGACTCACAGGGTTTGGCCCGTAACGGACCGGCCCGTCCTGGAGCAAGTCCGCAAGCTCACGCTGGACAAGCCGATTTTTATTGCCGACGGCCACCATCGCTACGAAACCGCGCTGAACTACAGAAACGCCTTTCGAGAGCGTTACGGCAGCGGGAACCCTCATGCCTCCTATGAGTTCATAATGGTATACCTTACGGATTTGAACGAACCGGGGCTCACAATTTTGCCGACTCACCGGCTTTTGAGAAATCTCGGCGACCGGGACTGTGAGCGGCTTGTCGAAAGAGCGAAAAGCTACTTCCATGTCGAGCGTTTTGAGTCTGAAAATGGCGGCGAACTGAGATGGAAAGAAGCAATCAGGGCAGGAGGCTTGAGAAAGGATATTACCATCGGTTTCTATTGCAAAAATGCGGCGTACGTCTACGTGCTCACGGCGAAAAGAGATGTGGTTTCATCCTTGCTCGCGCAGAAAGGGGTGCCTGTGCAGATGACAACGCTTGATGTCGTCGTGCTTGACCAGCTGGTGCTCCGGAACCTTCTCGGACTTTCGGACCAGTTCCTCGAAAATGAACGTAATATCAGCTTCATGCATGATTTTGCCGAAGCTCTCGATGCGGTAAAATCCCATGGATTCGACGCGGGCTTTTTCATAAATCACACGCGAATCGAACAGGTCTGTGAAGTTGCAAGCGCGGGTCTCATGATGCCTCACAAATCCACCTACTTCTATCCGAAGGTAATATCCGGACTGGTGATAAACCCTCTTTCCCCAGACGAGGAAATTTTTTGACCTCGAAGACTCTCAAAGAAAAACGGCCGCAAACCGGTGACGCCCTCTTTGGCGGAAGGCTGGTCGTGTGCCAGGAACAAAAAGGTTACCGTTTTTCGCTTGATGCGGTCCTGCTGGCCGGCCTTACCCGCATAGGGAAAAAGGACCGCGTGATTGAACTCGGGACAGGCTGCGGCGTGATACCGCTCGTGCTGGCTTATCGGGCAAGCACGGAGCGTAAAATTGCGGGAGTGGAGATTCAGCCCGAGCTTGCCGAGCTTGCCAGAAAAAACGTCAATGAAAATAATTTTGGCGGCCGCATCGAGATTTACCGGATGGATTTTCGTGAGATTTCATCCGGGTTTGAGGCCGGCAGCTTCGATCTGGCGCTCAGCAATCCTCCTTACAGAAAGCCCGGTACCGGCCGCATAAACCTTGACAGGCAAAAAGCCGTTGCGCGCCACGAACTCACTGCGACCGTAGCTGACGTGTTCGATGCTGCGCGGTATCTGCTCGGGGTGGGGGGGCGAGTTGCCCTTGTCTATCCCGTGACCCGGCTTGCAAACCTGCTGCGCTCTGCTCTCGACCACGGTTTCAGCCCGAAAAGGCTGACGATCGTCTACCCGTATCCGCGCGGTTCGAGCCGGCTTGTTCACCTTGAATGCCGCAAAGGCGGGGGGGAAGAACTCAAGGTCGAACAGCCTTTTTACATTTACGGCGAAAACGGAAATTACTCGGATGCCATGCAAGAGCTTTATAACGATTGAGCTTTGGTGAACGCTTATACACACAGCAAAGGTTTCACGCCGACAAATGCCAAATCCTTCGAATCTTTCCGTAAAATCCAAGATCTGGATCGAAAACGAAAACGGCCAGGTGGTTTTCGGGACGGGCCGCCTCTATATCTTGCAGGCGATTTCCAGACACGGCTCTATCCACGCTGCTGCCCAGGAACTTCAAATGAGCTACCGCGCCGTTTGGGGAAAAATCCGGGCCACCGAGAAAAGACTGGGACACGACCTTCTTGACAGAAAAACCGGAGGGGTCCGGGGAGGAGGCTCCAAACTAACCCCCTTGGCCAGACAAATCATAGAAAGATTTGAAAAGCTCAATGACCTCACAAAGGCTTCCGCCGATGAGCTTTTCCGGGACCTGTTCTTTTCCGCATCAAGAGATGAAAAATAAGAACCGGGCCCCACAAGGAAGACCCGGTCATGGAAAGGGGATAAAACTTATAGTTGACTGAATATGGCAAAAATGTCGTTATGTCAAGCAAGATATAACGAACTGCTAATCAAAAGCCAATCGCGATACATACAATCACTCATTGCGGCAGTCCTGCCATTTTGCGAACGGGCGGTAAGGCGATCCCCATCACATCTGCTTGCCTGCGTCAGGGAAAAAAAGCGGTTGTCCAAATTTGTCCATCCCGAATTCCCCTATAAACTTCTGGGTCTCCTTGGATGTCATGAAATCAACGAACGATTTTGCGCCCTCAGCGTTAACTTTGCCGAATTTTTCCGGGTTTACTTCCATAACGTGATAAATGTTGAGAAGCGACGGGTCTCCTTCGCAGAGTATATCGAGTCTTATGTTATGCTTTTCCGCAAGGTATGTTCCCCGGTCGCTCAGGGTATAGCCCTTTTTCTCCGATGCCATAAGAAGGGTGGCGCCCATCCCCTGCCCTGATTCCAGGTACCATTTGGCCCCTTTTGGATTCAGCCCGGTTTCTTTCCAGATCGTAAGTTCCATCTTATTAGTCCCTGAATCGTCGCCTCTTGAGATGAAAAAAGCCCCGCTTCCATAAATTGCCTTTAAGGCCTCGACGGTGCTCTTACCTTTGATCTTCCCGGGATCTTCCGGCGGACCAACGATAATGAAATCATTATGCATTACCAGCCGGTAATCTCGAACAACCTCCGAATCAACCAGCTTCTTTTCGGCCTTCTCGGCATGCACCAACAGGACGTCCGCTTCGCCCTTCTCGCCCATTGCCAGCGCCTGGCCGGTACCGACCGCAATAGTCTTTACCCTGTAGCCTGTCTTCTTTTCGAATATCGGCACAAGATAATCCAGAAGTCCCGAATCAACGGTCGAGGTGGTGGTGGCGAGAATCACATCTTTGATCTTTGGCGCCTGCGCGTGGGCCGCGCCCGTGACAAAGAGGACCGAAAGAACCGCTGTAAGGTACACAATGAGGTATCTTCTCATGAAAGCCTAAAACCCCGCTCTCTTCAGCAGTGCCTGCCACTTGTCATCCACTCTTCTTTGAAACTCGGCCACCTGTTCCGGAGTGATTTTTTTGAAACGGCCCTGGAGCGCTATGTACTCGTCAACCGGCTTCTTTCTGCCGCTTTTGGCGATGCTCAGGCTCTTACCGGTGAGTTTAAGACGGCCATTTTCAATCTCATAGAGCGGGAAGGCGCAGGATTCGACCATCATGCGGCCGATTTTCACAGTATCTTTGGTAGGATACCACCATCCGGTCGGACAGGGTGCTAACAGGTGAAAAAATCTGGTTCCCACGATGTCTCCAGCCTTCAGGAACTTATCGTAAACATCACCCGGATAGGAGGACGAAACAGTGGCAAGGTAGGGAATGTTGTGGGCATCCATTATCTGCATGAAGTCTTTCTTGGCTTGCACTTTAGGCACTATTGGCGTCGTAGTGGTCAAGGCCCCCGCCGGAGTTGCGCTGGAGCGCTGAACGCCCGTATTCATGTAGGCTTCGTTGTCATAGCATAAATAGATAAAGTTATCGCCGCGCTCGGCAGCGCCGCTCAGGGCCTGAATTCCCATGTCGAAAGTACCACCGTCTCCGGCAACTGCCAGGACCTTCCAGTCCTCACGCCCTGTGGCCTTGAGACCGGCTGCCAATCCGGAGGCGGTGGACGCTGTGCTGGCGAACGTGTTGTTGACAGTGGTCGCAAAAATCGGCGTCTTAGGGTAGATGCCGTGCAGAATGGTTATGCAGCAGGCGGGTATGCAAATGATTGTTTTCTGCCCGAGCGCCTTCAAAATAAACCGGTATGCGATGGTAACTCCGCAGCCGGCGCAGAGCCGGTTGCCCGGAAGGATATATTCTTTCTCAGGGTAGTCGAGAATGGCTGTTTGCGCTGACATGGCCGATTACCTTTCTCCTCGTAAGACAGACTTGTGTACAACACTGGACAAGAAAATGCCATATTGATTGCGGGTACCCCTTAGCGATAATCTGGTCTTAATCTGGTCATAATCTGGTCATTCCTCTTACCGCCTTTAGGCGGAAGATCCTTTTACCGCCTTTAGGCGGAAGATCCTTTTACCGCCTTTAGGCGGAAGATCCTTTTACCGCCTTTAGGCGGAAGATCCTTTTACCGCCTTTAGGCGGAAGGTACTTCGCGTAGCGCGAAAGGCGACCGCGTCACGTGTCTATGTTTCGTGTTGGCCGTTCGCGGGATGCCTTTTTGATATTTTAAATCCCGTAGCCTATCCATTGCGGTTTATCGGGCGCCATACCGCTTTCCGCCGCTGCAATGCTTTCGCGCGCGGCCCGGAGCAGGTCGGCGCCTGAGACGTCTTTTCCACCAAGGCCCACGATAAAGTTCGAGAGCACGGGTCTGCCCCCGTTTTCCCCGTAGAGACAGGCCTTCAATTCGGTCATGAGTGCGCCCTGGTATCCATAGCTGATGGCTTTCTCTATAACCGCAGCAGCAAGCCTGCCCCGGACCGCTTCGAGCAGTTCGCTTGCGGGGAAAGGTCGGTACACGCGAACGCCCAGAACGCCTGCTTTCACACCCTCTTGTCTCAGAAAGTCGGCTGTTTCGGACGCTTGGCTGGCAAGAGCTCCCATGGTGATGAAAAGAAAATCGGCGTCTTCAGCCCGGTAGCGGTAGAGCGGGTCGTCATAGAAGCGGCCAAAAAGCTCACCAAACTCCCGGCCGGCTTCCCTTATAACCGCAAGGCCCTCTTCCAGGCTCTGCTGGAGCCGGAACCGAAAGCCCATATAGCTGGGCGAAAGTACCCCGTCCGGGTCGGAAAGAGGGTCGCTCATAACCACTGGATTGATGTTTACAGGGTTTTCCGGATCTAGCTTGTGAAAAGGAATATATGGCGGAAGGAATGAATCGACCTTTTGCTGGCCGGGTATAACTACCGGCATAAAAGTGTGTGAAAGCCAAAATCCGTCGAAGCAGACCATGCAAGGAATCAAAAGCTGCTCAGCGGCCTTGAAAGCGATGATGGTAAGATCAAGCACTTCCTGGTTGTTCATGCAGTAGAATTGTATCCAGCCGGTGTCGCGCTGTGAGATGCTGTCCTGGGAATCGTTGAGAATCGTCCAGGGCGCTCCCATTCCCCGGTTGGCAACCGGCATCACTATTGGAAGCCGCGCCCCGGCGGCCCAGTGCAGTTGCTCATGCATGTAGGCAAGGCCGTTTGCGGATGTTGCCGTAAAAGCCCTCGCCCCAACGATGGATGCTGCGATGCAAATGCCCATTGCAGAATGTTCGCTCTCGACACGCACTAATTCGGCCTTCAAATTCCCTTGTTCAACATATCCGGACAGGATCTCGGGTATTTTGGACTGGGGGGTGATCGGATAGGCGGCGATGACCTGAACGCGGCACAATCTGGCCGCCTCTGCAGCAGCCCGTGCTCCGGTCACAATCAAAGTCTGTTCCACTGTTGCGCTTCCTTTCTGGGACGAGTCGTAACGGCAAACCTGACCCCGGCGTATGGCAGGGACCGCAGAATTCCTAATTTCACCCTTACTTCCATAACGGATGCACGCCAGGGAAGTCAAACGAAAACAAGAATGATTATACACTCAGAGTGAAACAGCAAATGACACCAGATGCGCGGCTAAAATAGGCAAGGCGCCCCGCGAAGGCCCAACGCGATTGACTTCCGCCTGAAGACGGTAAATCGATCTTCCGCCTAAAGGCGGTAAAAGGAATGACCAGATTAAGACCAGATTAAGACCGGATTATCGCTGAGGGGTGCCAGCAATCGATATGGCATTTTCTTGCCCAGTGTTGTTCATAAGTCTGTCTTACGAGGCCTCCCGCTCCCACCCCGTCTCGCGGGTGGGTGGGCGGGCTGTCGAGAATGAGCGGTCGGCCTCCGCGCTAGCTATCAGGACTGAACTACGCTTCGCTCCCTGAGGACTGAGGACTGAGAGTGAAACCTTTACACCTTTGTCACTTAACTTTCTTCATGTGCTTAACATTTGGCTTGCCTTCAAACGCACCACACTTTCTCTCTGCACTGTCTGCATGGCTGCGAGCACGGTCGTCGCTCTTACTCAGCCCTCAGCCCTCAGTCCTCAGTCCTGCTTTTCTGCATGGCTGCGAGCACGGTCGTCGCTCTTACTCAGCCCTCAGCCCTCAGTCCTCAGTCCTGCTTTTCTGCATGGCTGCGAGCACGGTCGCCGCTCTTACTCAGCCCTCAGCCCTCAGTCCTCAGTCCTGCTTTTCTGCATGGCTGAGCGCACGATCGTCGCTCTTACTCAGCCCTCAGTCCTCAGTCCTCAGTCCTGCTTTTCTGCATGGCTGAGCGGAAAGAGCGGGTTTTTTTCGAGCAGGGTATTATATAAGCCTATCATACGAGGAAATGGTGAGAGCAAACCTCCGAGACCTAAGCCTTACTAGAGGCCGCTCTCACGAACCAGCAAAGAGCTTTACTTCTTCTTGTTGTTTCTTTTGGAAGCCTTGAGAGGATTGATTTTCTGCCGATCTTGCTGCTCTACCTTGGTATGAGTTGCAAAATTACAGGCGCTGGCTCTCCATTTAATGGAAGGATTCGGATAGCTGCTGCAGAACTTCCCGGCCGCAAATTCCACAGTGCGCTGACATCCTTCGCACTGCTCCACGATCTGATGGCAGGTACCGCCATTGTAGCCACATCCCGTTTTCGACATGAAGGCGCATTCGGCTCCCGCCTTCATTGTTGAGCAAACCATGATAACCACCCCCTATCCCGGTATGATTTCGTTCTCCAACTGGAGAAAGCGGAGCGAATAATAACCGGGAATTAATCGCTGTCAAGGGTTTTTATATTTTTTTGTTCAATTTTAGTTGAATATTTAACCACATGCGCCCGACCAGGCCTCGGATTGAGCATAGTCTGGTGCAGCGTCAACTAAGTTCCGATAGGCAGCGACCTACAGCCCGTCATTCCTGCGAAAGAGACTGTGTCGCAAACGTAATATTTTTGTAAATAGGGGCAGGGAGGATTTGAAGCTCCCCCCTTTTGTAAAGGGGGGCCGGGGGGGATTTTAGCGCGGAGGCGTACATCATCCGGTCATAATCTGGTCATTCCTTTTACCGCCTTTAGGCGGAAGATCCTTTTACCGCCTTTAAGCGGAAGAATTTGTTCATTCCTCTTACCGCCTTTAGGCGGAAAAATCTTATCTCCACGCTCTCCTTGGCCTGTCTATGACCAGAGGCGGGTCCCGGTTCCCAAGCCCCCGGTCGGGGATCGGAACAATCTTTTCACTTTTTTTCCCACCGAGCCGGTCTTTTTCACTTGCCAAATGAATCGCCGATGATTAAAAGCACTCATCATAGGTGAGTGCTAACACCAGGGCGGGTGCCTTGAAGTCGCTCCTTGCCCTAAATCCATTCAATCAAAGCGAAAGGAGTTGTTATGAACCTCAGACCGCTTAACGATCGCGTCGTGGTCAAACGCATGGAAGAGGAACAAAAGACCGCAGGCGGGATCATCATTCCCGATACGGCAAAAGAAAAGCCCATCCAGGGAGAAGTCCTCGCGGCCGGAAACGGCAGGGTCATGGAAGACGGTTCCAGAAGAGCGCTCGACGTCAAAAAGGGTGACCGCGTTCTCTTTGGCAAATACGCCGGCACCGATATCACCATCGAGGGCCAGGAAGTGCTGATCATGCGCGAGGACGATATTCTTGCGATTATCCAATAAGTCTTCGCTTCATTTGAAAAAACACCAGGAGGAACAGTCACATGGCAAAACAGTTGATCTATGATACTAAAGCGCGCGAGTTGCTGCTCAATGGCGTCAACACGCTCGCAGACGCAGTAAAGGTTACTCTTGGCCCCAAAGGGCGAAATGTTGTAATCGAGAAGGGTTTCGGCGGCCCTACTGTGACCAAGGATGGCGTTACGGTAGCCAAGGAGATCGAACTCGAGGACAAGTTCGAAAACATGGGCGCGCAAATGGTAAAGGAAGTCGCAAGCAAGACCAGCGACGTCGCCGGAGACGGGACGACCACGGCAACCATTCTGGCACAATCCATCTACTATGAAGGCTCCAAGCTGGTAACCGCCGGTCATAACCCCATGGCGATCAAGCGGGGCATCGAAAAGGCCGTCCAACTCGTGGTCGCCGAACTAAAGAAAATCAGCAAACCCATTAAAGACCAGAAAGAGATCGCCCAGGTGGGTACCATTTCCGCCAATAACGACGCGACCATCGGCAACATCATTGCCGAAGCGATGAACAAGGTGGGCAAAGAAGGCGTAATCACGGTCGAAGAAGCCAAGTCCATGGAGACCACCCTTGAGGTGGTCGAGGGGATGCAGTTTGACCGCGGATATATTTCCCCCTATTTCGTCACCGACCCTGAGAAGATGGAAGTCCTGCTCAACGAGCCCATGATTCTCGTAAACGAGAAAAAGATCAGCAGTATGAAGGACCTGCTGCCCGTTCTCGAGCAGATCGCCAAGATGGGCAAGCCGCTTCTGATTATCGCCGAAGACATTGAAGGCGAAGCGCTTGCTACCCTGGTAGTCAACAAGCTCCGAGGCACCCTCCAGGTCTGTGCGGTAAAGGCCCCGGGCTTTGGTGACAGGCGCAAGGCGATGCTCGAAGACATAGCCGTCCTGACAGGCGCACAGGTAATCAGCGAGGAGAAGGGCATCCGGCTCGAAAATGTTGCCTTGAACGACCTTGGCAGAGCCAAGACTATTCGTATCGACAAGGACAACACTACAATAGTCGACGGCGCCGGCGAGCGTAAGACCCTTGAGGGTCGAGTCCGCCAAATCCGCACTCAGATCGAGGAGACTACCAGCGATTACGACCGTGAAAAGCTCCAGGAACGGCTTGCCAAGCTGGTGGGCGGTGTTGCAGTGATAAGCGTTGGCGCTGCCACCGAAACTGAAATGAAGGAGAAAAAGGCCAGGGTGGAAGATGCTCTGAACGCCACCCGTGCCGCAGTGGAAGAAGGCATCGTTACCGGCGGCGGGGTTGCCTACCTGCGCTGCCTGCCTGCACTGGAGAAGATTGACTTTGGCGGCGACGAGCAGCTTGGCCTCAAGATAATCAGGCGCGCTCTCGAGGAGCCTGCCCGCCAGATTGCTGACAACGCCGGCGAGGAAGGGTCCGTAGTCGTTCAAAAACTCAAGGAAAAATCGGGCGCCTTCGGCTTCAATGCAGAAACGGCTAAATATGAAGACCTGAACGAAGCGGGGGTAATCGATCCTACCAAAGTAACCCGCACGGCCCTGCTTAACGCTGCCAGCGTCTCGGCCCTCATGCTCACAACCGAGTGCATGGTCGCCGACCTGCCGAAGGATGAAAAAGCAGGCGCAGGCATGGGAGGCATGCCGCCCGGAGGAGGCATGTACTAGTAAAACCGATATCTGAGTTCCCTTCGAGACGATTTTACAATATCGCCTCGATTAAATAAGGTATCGCAATCTGCTTGATTCGGAATTTGATTTTAGGGTTAAGCCCCCGATCCCATCTGTGGGACGGGGGTTTTTTTGTATATATCCGGAACCATGACGGCGAAAATAGAATTGAATTCTAAGATACTTATGATACTTCTATAATAGGTCGATGCAGGTTCACCAGCAATTGTGTGAATTTCATCTATAGGATGCCGGTTCTTAGAGTCTTGACAAAAAGAAGATTTGTATCATTGCTGCAGCGGCCGGTCGACAATGGTTTTCCTGAACGAGGGGAGAAGTTGTGGCGAGAACTGCATTGGAAAAGGAACTGGAACGACTTCAGGATGAACTGATCGATCTCGGGGTGATGGTCGAGCGCACCATAGTCGAGTCCGTCAATATCCTCAAGACACGGCAAACCGAAGCGGCCCGCCGTCTGATTGCGGCCGATTCCGAGATCAACCGGAGGCGCTACTCAATCGAATCGGACGCTCTTGGTCTTATAGCCAGACAGCAGCCGATGGCTAAGGACCTGCGGACCCTTGCGGCCATTTTGGAAATTGCCTCCGAGTTGGAGAGGATCGCCGATTATTCGAAGGGGATCGCAAAGATTTCAGTTCAGCTCGGCTCAAAACCTTTGATAAAGCCGCTCGTGGATCTCCCGCGAATGGCGGCACTGGCTTCAGATATGCTCCACAGAGCGCTCCTCTCCTTCGTTGACAGGGACGTTGCGACGGCGCGTTCGATCCCTGCCGAAGACCGGCAGATTGACGATCTTTACGACCAGATATACCGCGAGCTAATGACTTACGTGCTGTCGGACCCCAGAAACATCGAAGGCGTAAGCCACCTTATATGGGTAGCTCACAATCTGGAACGCACCGCCGACCGCGTCGTAAATATTTGCGAGCGTGTAATCTTTACGGTGACAGGAGAGCTGATCGAATTTGACGATTTGGACCATGACCAGCCCGAGGGTGGAGATATCCATTAGTTCGAGACGCGGTGAGCCGGAGATACGGCAAGGAGCGACACGGGCACAGCCGGACGCTGATGCCCGAGAGAAGGCAACATGAATATGGATAAATCCCCAAAGCTCGTGCCGGACGATCAGTACAATCAGGTACTGCTTTCAAACGTTTCCCCACCCGGCTGGAAAAACCCTCAGCCGTCAGGCCGCTATAACCTGGTGGTCATCGGGGCGGGCACGGCGGGGCTCGTTACTGCTGCCGGGGCCGCTGGTCTTGGGGCAAAGGTGGCGCTGATCGAAAAGCATCTGCTTGGAGGCGACTGTCTCAATTACGGTTGCGTCCCATCCAAGTCTATCATCCGCTCGTCGCGCTCGGCTCAGGATGTGCGGCTTGCCGGCAATTTCGGCGTGCGGGTCCCTCAAGGAATGGAGGTGGATTTTCCAGCGGTCATGGAGCGGATGCGCAGACTGAGATCACAGATCAGCTTCCATGATTCCGCCATGCGCTTTAAAGAACTGGGGGTAGACTTATTCCTGGGGCATGCCCACTTTGCGGGAAAGGATTCCGTCGAGGTCGAAGGCCAAACGCTTTTGTTCAGCAAGGCCGTGATAACAACTGGTGCTCGAGCTACGGAGCCTCCTATAGACGGGATCGCAGAGGCCGGATATCTTACCAATGAAAACGTTTTTTCACTTACGGAGCGCCCGGAGCGTCTTGCCGTCATCGGAGGCGGCCCGATTGGCTGCGAGCTCGCCCAGACCTTCCAGAGGCTCGGATCCAGGGTGACTATCATCCACAGGGGGAACCATCTCCTGGAACGTGAAGACAGTGATGCGGCCCAGATTCTCCATGATGCTTTCCTCAGGGAAGGCATTCAGTTGCTATTGAAGGCCAAACCCGGGACGATCTCTCTCACTGACCGTGGCGCCGTGATCTTATATGAAAAGGACGGCAAAGAGCAGCGGCTCACAGTTGACAAAATCCTCGCAGGAGTTGGAAGGGCCCCCAATGTGGAAGGTTTGAACCTCGAAGCCGCCGGGGTCCAATATGATAAAAATAACGGCGTCATCGTCAACGACCGGCTTCAGACCACAAATCCCCGCATCTTTGCCGCTGGGGACATCTGCCTTAAGTACAAGTTCACACATACGGCCGACGCCACTGCACGCATCGTGATTCAAAACGCCCTTTTCCTCGGACATAAGAAACTAAGCGCTCTGACTATTCCCTGGACTACCTTTACTGACCCGGAGATTGCTCATGTGGGAATAAATGAAAGAGACGCCAAGGAGAGTGGCATTCAGATGGACACCTTCGTCCGCCGCTTGGGAGATGTGGACAGGGCCGTTGTCGACGGGGAAGAGGACGGGTTTGTAAAAGTGCTCGTGAAACGGGGAACCGACAGGATTCTGGGCGCAACCATCGTGGCCAGGCACGCCGGAGAGATGATAAGCGAAATAAGTCTTGCCATGGTCAACGGTCTGGGCCTCAAAGCCATAGCAAATGTCATCCACCCCTACCCCACTCAGGCCGAAGCCATTAGACAGGTTGCCGACATGTACAACCGCACTCGCCTCACTCCATTCGCAAAAAAGGTTTTCTCTTTCTGGCTGCGTCTTGGCCGACTCAAAAGGCGCCCCGAAACAGCCCACCGTAAATGATCCCTTCCCGTTCGAGAGGATAACCGCTCATAAGTGAACGGTGAACTGAAATAATCTGCTCCAACGCTGTCCCTGCGCACTGTTGCTACGCCTTTCCCGCTCCCTGCTTCCCGCTCCCCGCTCCCTGCTTCTAAGTCTTTGCGGTTCCCGTCCGCTTTTCCGTCTCAACCGCCCAGTACGGATGCATGAGGTCCTCGAACACCGAAAGGGCACACTCGGTTCCCTGTCCCGTTGCAGTCACTATCTGCTTGTAGCCCCCTTCGACATCTCCGGCGGAATATATTCCAGGAATATTGGTCCGGTGATGGGAATCATGTTTAATGAAACCGTCGGGCGTCAATTCGATGTCCAGAATTTTTGCAAGATGGACTGAAGGTTCATATCCGATCGCAACGAAAACTCCATCCACCGGAAATGGATAGACCAAACCGGTCCTGTTGTTTCGCAGAATGACTTCGCTCACCTTTTCCTTACCCTTTATTTCTACGACTTCGGTGTCCCACAGAACTTCCATGTTGTTCGAGAAAATATTTTTGGCCAGGTGCTCCTGGGCCCTCAGAGTGTTTCGTCTATGCACCAGTGTTGTCCCCACCTCTATGTTATTGAGATACAGGGCCTCGGTCACGGCGCTGTTGCCTCCCCCGACAACAATTACTCTCTTGCCTTTGAACAACGGACCGTCACAGGTTGCGCAGTAACTCACGCCCCGGCCCATGAAGAGCATCTCACCTGGGACGCCAAGCTTCTTGTAGTTGGCCCCTGTTGCGAGGATGACCGCTCTGGCCAGAAACTTTCTCCTACTGGTCTGAACTACTATCTGGGCTCCCGGTTGAATGCCAACCACCTCCTCCCCCTGAAATATCTGCACATATTCCAGAGCGTGGCTGACCAGAATATCGACCAGCGTTTTTCCTGGCACCCGTGTAAAACCGGGATAATTCTCCACTATGGGCGTGGCAGCCACCTGCCCTCCCAGGGGCCCCCGTTCGATCACTGAGGTCTTAAGTCCGCTGCGTACCGCGTAAATGCCTGCGGCAAGGCCGGCCGGTCCCCCACCTACGATAACCACGTCAGTTTCGATTAGCTCGGCGTCTATTTCCGGGATGAAGACAGTCTGCTGTTCAAGCTTTTGAAGCGAGAGCACAAACAGCTCCTCTGCCTGCGCTCCATAGGCAATGAGTATATCGTTTGCAAAGGTCTGCGGGACGCTGAAAGCAGAGTAGCGATTCGCGGTTTCCTGATTGGACTGGATATCTATTATCTCAAGCGAGACGATCTCCGGTCTTTCGATCGCCGCCTTCACCGCATTGATCGCCTGGTCAGGACAATAAGGGCAGGTCGGACTGACGAAAACCTTGATCTCTCTCTTTGAATTAATCCTTTCCATGACCTTCTGGGACTGCTCACTCAGATTGCCGGTCTGGAAGCCGAGCAACAGGATCATTCCAACCAGGGTCCTGGCTTCTTCTCCAAAAGGGACCCCAAGATAGCGAATTGAATATCGATCCGGGTCGAAAATAAGTGTGGGTGAACTATTCACACCGTACTTCTTTGCTTCCGTCCCCGACAGGTCGAACTCACTGAGCTCTATTTTATTTGAGATTTTATTGAAGCTCTTAAGCAGGTCTAGCGCCGCCTGATTGAGAACATCGTTCTGGCCCTTTTCGGTAAAGAGCATCACGGCAACCTTGTTGGGGAGCGCATCGAATGCAACCCTGAGATTCTCCTCGACCTGGCTTCCCAAAAATCCATCTTGCTGATTATCTGGTCTGTTTTCCGGCATTTTTCCCTCTCTTCGAATTTTGATCCTTTGAAGTTGCCCCCAATAATCCGCTAAATACTTAAAATATAAGTAAACTAGCCCCACAGTGCCACGGGCGGGTCCAATTTTCCTCGGTATCTGATTTCACCGGCATTTCGACATGCTCCCGGTTGTGAAAAACCAAATTCCAGCAGGGTGATGAAAAAGGGTTCTCTGGTGGGAGAAACGTCGGAAAATTGCTCATGATTTCGTCATTCCGGCGAAGGAGACTGTGTCGCAATTCCGTAATGCCCGGGCAAAATCCCACCGGACCAGGTTTTGCTTCCCCCTTTTTTAAAGGGGGAATGATGGGGATTTCAAGTGCCTGTGTAGTATCGGAGAATCACAATCCCCCCTGCCCCCCTTTAGAAAATGGGGGAATACGAAAAATATTACGTTTGCGACACAGTCTCTTTCGCCGGGGTGACGTGTATAGGGTTTTTCGCCCTGATGTGGGAATTTCAACCCTTTTTCATCACCCTGTTAAGCATCCCTGTCGGGTCCGGTGCAGGCGCCTCCAGCAGACCCCAGTGTTTCTTCAAGCTTATTCAGATACCTTACAGGGACGAAAGATCCTGACTCACCGCAGGAAACTTCATTCATCCGGATACTGATCCAGGCCGTGGCAATCAATCACAACGGATTTATGCAGTTTGGCGTGTGTGACCCTTGCTTCAAAACAGTTTTTATCAGCACTGATGATATCAATTTCCACAAACGGTGTTTTATGTGTTAATTGCAGATCAATTAAATCGGAAGTGTATTTATTGTTTTGAAGGAAGTATAGTTCTTCTGCAGTTATAAACTTTTGCAATTCCGATTTAAAACCAGCCTGGTAGGCACGATCTCTGTACTTAATAAATTGAGGAATCGAAATAGCAGCTAATAGGCCCAGGAGATAAATCATGCCCACTCCGGCAGCCACACAAGCAATTATTAGCGCCGAACCACTTGATTGATATTTTTCATTGAGTCTTTCACTGCTTGTGAACGCATAAATAATGAATTCAATCAAACTAATCAGAGCAGGAATTCCGGTCCAGCAAAAGAGAATGCATAAGGTGCCCTGCAAATTTCTGCCGGTATAAAACTTGTGTACGCCAAGCCCTCCCAGGAAAAAGGTAACTAAGAGCAATGCAGCCTTGTTTATCATGCCTTTTTGTCTGACTCCACATCCGGGGCATACTTCAGCACTGCTCTTGATGATTGCACCACATGATTGACAATATTTCTCATCCAACTTCCTATTTTGTTTAGGGTCGCCTTGATTGTATCGATTCGAATCCTGGTGATTCATTCCTGCGGCCTCCTTTGCCCGGCCCTCACCCCTGGCGGCGGCAGGTTTTTGCGCCGCAGGTGAGGGCAAACGTAGAGATGAACTGAACGGTTCCGAGGCCATTGCGCAGAGTGATAGGAACTCAAGAGAGCGCCCCGGCGCATGGACGGAATTGACAAATCCTGCACACTTATCATATTCTAATTCTGCCATTACACAACCTTCGGATAGTCTTCCGATCAAGGAATCTTGAGGTTCGATGGAACTTTATCGGATCGGCCCTGTCTAAAATATTAAGAGGAAACGGCGGTTTCCTTCGGTACAGACCATGGCGAAAGAAGAAGACAGAACGGATATTGCCGCTTTTCTATCGGGAGATCGCGGGGGTCTGGACAGGCTCGTATTGCGGCACAAGGATCGCATATTCAACCTGTGCTATAGGCTGCTCGGCGAGTACAGCGACGCCGAAGAGTGCGCGCAGGAGACTTTCATAAAGGTGTTCCGATCGATCAAAGGCTTCAGGTTCGAATCGAGTTTTTCGACCTGGGTCTACACCATTGCTGTGAACATCTGCAAGAACAGGCGCGACTCCGCCGAGCATCGCTTTTGGAAAAGGGTCCTGAGGTTCGCGCATAATTCGCGGGAAGAAGAAGGACCCGGGGACTTTGAATTCGAGGACCCGGCGCCTTCACCCCTGGTCCGGATGACGGAGAGGGAGAAGGAGATCATGCTTCAAGCCGCCATCAATTCCCTCTCTCACGACCATAGAACCGTCATTGTCCTGCGGCACGTCGAGGGACTCTCCTATGAAGAAATATCCGCAATTACGGGATATAATCTCGGGACCCTGAAATCCAAACTGGCTCGCGCGAGACTGCTCCTCCAGAATAAGCTTCGGGGGGAAGTCGAAAAGAGGTAGTTCCCATGGAATGCTCTCAGATTAGAGCTATTCTTTTTGAAAATACGGACACGGAAATCCCGGTGGAATTCCGGGAGGACGTGGAGGCTCATCTGGCCGTGTGCCGGCCTTGCACAATGCAGTTTGAAGCCCTCAGAGAGCAATCGTACGCCCTTGGAACCCTGCCGAAGGTGGAAGCTCCCAGGGACTTTCTCGAACAAGTCCGAAGCCGTGTGGAAAAACCTTCCATTCTATCAAGGCTTAAGCAGGGGTTGCCGGTTTTGTTCGCCGGGAAGCATTTCCTTCAACTGGCGGGGGCTGCGGCCGCTGCAGTAGTGGTAATTGCTGCTTCACAGGTGATTCTCCGAGAGGGCGGCCACAAGATGTTGCTGTCTCCGGCGCCTCCTTCAGTCAATGCTCCTCAATCGGTTGAGGTGCCTCCTTCAGTCAAAGCGACTCCAGCCTCACCCTTGAAAAATGAAAAAGACTCCAACAGGGCTGCATTGCCCCTAGCCGTGCCTCACCGTCCCCCCGGCGTTGAAACGCAATCGGTGGTCCTTACTGTAAAGCCGCATTGGGCTGCCGCCAGGGGTAAAACTCGCGGCGGCTCATTTAAGGTCGAAGGCTTCTCACCATCAAGCGCAGGTACAACGGGGACTCACGCGCTGGACGAAAGAAGTCCCAAGCTCGATGCGTCAAAAGGAGTTTCAGGGTCCGCAAAAGTGTCTGAGGGCAGTCCGGCGCCTGAAGCGCAAGAAATTTCCTCCGATGTGATACAACTGATCAAGCGGGCAAATGGGAAGGTTTTGAGCGCCGGGCCCGCTCGGGATGCGAACCAACCCGAAACTCTGCTGGCCGAGATGCCTGCCACGGGCTATCCCTCATTTCTCGACCAATTGCGTCAACTAGGTGAAGTGGAAGTCAACGGAGATAAAGAATTCAGCCCCGCCCCCGATTAGAAAGTCCGGGTGTCAGTCACCTTCGGCACTCGTGACTAAAAAAACAGGGAACCTTTTTGCATCCTTTTTTGTCAAAGAGGGTTGAAAGAATCGATTATCAACCCAAAGACGAACAAGGAGCAAAAATGAAGCGTTCAATTTTTCTATTCGGCGAAAAAATACTCCTCACACTGCTTGTGACCATGCTTTTGCCTGTAGTGAACCACCCTGGAACAGGGAGGGCCGGCTCAGGCGCCGGACAGGCCTTCGCTCAGGGGGAGGAGACAGACGACAAGACCCTTTCGCCTTACTTTTTCGTAAAATCCGAAGATTCAGCCGTCGATCAGCTACCATTGAAATCCACTTCGGTCACTGTAAACATTTCGGGAACTATCGCCGACGTTGTCGTCTCCCAGGTGTACAGCAATGCAGGCCGCAAACCCATAGAGGCGATATACGTTTTCCCCGCATCGACCCGCGCTTCGGTCTATGGCATGAAGATGACAATTGGGGAGCGCACGATTACAGCGGAGGTGCACAAGAGGGAAGAAGCCCGCCAAGCCTATGAACAGGCGAAACAGGAAGGCAAAAGCGCATCCCTTCTTGAACAGGATAGACCCAATGTCTTCCAGATGAACGTGGCCAATATCCTGCCGGGAGACGAAATCAAAACCGAACTGCGCTACACCGAAACAGTCGTGCCCACTGAGAGCGTCTATGAATTCGTCTACCCGACTGTTGTCGGACCCCGGTATTCAAATCAACCGGCCGCCACGGCGCCGGCCTGGGAGAAGTGGTCCCAGAACCCCTATCTGCACCAGGGCGAATCCGCGCCTTATTCTTTCGACATCAAGGCCAAGGTGTCCGGAGGCGTCCCCATCCAGGAGATGAGCTGCCCGTCCCACAAGGCAACCATCGCCTTCCAGGACAAAAGCGTTGCGAACATCGAGTTGGACCCCAACGAGCATTCCGGTGGCAATCGGGATTTCATACTCAGGTACCGGCTTGCCGGCGAGCAGATCGAATCGGGACTGCTGCTCTACGAAGGAAAGGAAGAAAACTTCTTCCTTCTCACGGCCCAGCCGCCCAAACGCGTGACGCCAGACTCCATGCCCCCGAAGGAGTATATCTTCATTGTCGATGTTTCCGGATCGATGTCCGGCTTTCCTCTCCAGATTTCGAAAATTCTTGTCAAGGAACTGCTCACCGGTCTTCGTCCGACGGATATGTTTAACGTAATGACGTTTTCGGGCGCCTCGGACCTTTTCTCCGAGCGTTCCGTGCCCGCAAGCCCGGAGAATATTCGACGCGCAGTCGACCTGATCCAGCAGCAACAGGGGGCCGGAGGCACCGAACTTTTGCCTGCCATGCAGCGCGCGCTTACGCTGCCGAGGACCGAAAGCTTTGCGCGCACAATCGTTATCGCGACTGACGGATACGTTACCGTCGAGCCCGAAGTCTTCGATCTCATCCGCAAACACATTGGTGATGCCAACGTCTTCGCCTTCGGCATAGGCACGAGCGTAAACCACTACGTTATCGAAGGCATGGCCCGCGTTGGCGCCGGAGAGCCCTTTGTCATTACGCGGGCCGAGGAAGCGCCGGGCATGGCCGAAAAGTTCCGCAAATACGTGCAATCCCCTGTGCTCACGCAGATCAAGCTCAGTTTCGGCAATTTCGAAGCCTATGATGTCGAGCCTTCGGGAGTGCCGGATATCTTTGCCGAGCGCCCGGCTGTGGTTTTCGGCAAGTGGAAGGGCAAGCCGCAGGGGACGATCACCTTATCCGGCTTGAGCGGCCGGCAAAAATGGGAAAAACGGATCGATGTCGCCGGGATCAGGCCCCTGGACGGCAATTCAGCTCTTCGCTATCTTTGGGCACGCTCGCGCGTGACGCAACTTTCGGACTATAACAAGCTGGAAGCCTCAGATGAGAGAGTTGGGGAGATTACGGGACTGGGCATCAAATACAACCTGCTCACCGCCTATACTTCCTTTGTCGCGATCGACGCGCAGCCACGCCGCCAGGGTGCGGAAGCGGTCACCGTAAAGCAGCCTTTGCCTCTGCCGCAGGGAGTTTCGGACAGCGCGCTGCCCGGGAACACTCAGGCGATGTTGAGCCATTACCCTGCCCCCCCCAATTTCTGCGGTTCGGGCGCTTCGCTCAAGGCCAAAGCAGGTCCCCATGGCGTGGTTGCGGACATGAGAATTGGTTCCGGGGCATCGTTAGCCCGGCAGGAAAGTCCGAGCAGCGCGGCCGAGCCTCAGCGGGCAGCGGACGCGGAGACCAGCCCCACGGGGGAGAAGCAGCATGGAAAATTTGTCATAGAAAGCCTGAAGGTCCAAGGGGCGCTTTCCAAAGAAACGGTAAGGCATGTGGTCGAACAAAATCTTCCAATGATAGAGTTTAAGTGCTTCAGTGGACCCGTCGCGTCCTCAAGACTTACCCTGGAATGGACTATCGATAAGAATGGCTCGGTTGTAAATGTTCACGCGGTCGCGGGTTTAAGCGGCTCCGATAAAGCGGTTGCGAACTGCGTCGGCGCTCAGGTGGAGAAGTGGAGCTTCCCCGCCCCCAAAAACGGCAGGAAAGTTGATGTCAAGATGACGGTCATAGTGAAGGGCGAAAAGTGAAAATAATCTGGTCCTTTCTCTACGATTTCCTTGGCCTGTCTATGACCAGAGGCGTTTAGCCGGAAGTTCTCCCTTCTAACTGCACCATTCACACTTTACGTTAATGCCCCGCCTCCCCTTTGAATGGGGAGGCGGGTCGTCTCGTACTTACCGGCAGCATCAAATGTGAGCCTGATATATACTCAGGACATCAGGCGGCCATAGCCTGCCGGGCCCGTCTTGTAAGTTCTTCCGAATCAACTTCCTCCACGTGCGTGGCGATCATCCAATTGTTTCCGGCAAAGTCTTTGATGGAAGCCACCCGGTCACCCCAGAACCGGTCGGTCGGTCCTTCCAGCGATTCGCCACCGGCGTCCAGGGCCGCCCGGTACGTCGCGTCGGCATCCTGTACATAGACATAGAACGTTGCAGGCATGGGAGAAGACCCCTCCATCGGCTCGCCCAACATCATAACTGAACTGCCGATCTTCAGCTCGGCATGCATAACGCTGCCGTCGGGCGCCGGAATTCTATAAACCTCCGTGGCCCCGAACGCCTTCTTCATAAAGTCGATCAATCGCGCCGCCCCCCTTGACGGACAGAAGGGGCGTAACGGTGTGGTAACCTTCCGGTATCGGTTTAACAGGCATGGAATATCTCCTTTTTTCAGGACTATTTGTTTGTGCACCTGTTATTCAATCTAATTCGTGCCCGAAAAAAAGCTAAGACCGGCGTGATTTCTTCTATTTCACGCGACGCGAAGGTGGAAGAATAAGGTCAAGAACGAGCAGATCGCCAGCAAGAGTTTGTCCCGGCCTCGATCCGGGGTGGTTGAAAGCGAATGCAGGGCGCCGGATTGTCAGACTTAGCGCTTTTTCGAGGACAGAAAACGCGTCTTCCCGTGCACAAGGCCCGTGACTCACGAAGGTTTATCGGCCATTTTTTCGCAGACGCCCTGTCTTCTGGCGAGACCGCCGACAGAGGCAAGCCGATTGCGTATCTCATGTGCGGCAGCTTGAAGGACAGCCCGTCGAAAATTTCCACAGGCTTTCAATGGGATTCGAAATTTTCGACGGATATTATCCCTGTTGTGTCGATATTTTCTACACCTGCTTTATTAAAGCCGCAAAACAGCTCGCCGTCCGACTGGATGGTCCGTTTTAACCAGTTGATATATCAGTATATTTTGGCCATCATCTCTTTGTTTCCAATGATGGCATGGGGCTTGCTTTAAGGTGAAGAGACCTTTGATCAACAACCAAAATTATGAGGAGCAAAGATATGAACATCTTAGCGCATATCGCAGCGGCAAAGCAGGCTGAGTACATTATCGCGCTGCTCGGTCTAGTCGGCTTCATCGCATTTTGGCGTGTTCTGAACGGTCCGGAAGTCGAACTGGAAGCAGTCAGGGATGTGGTCAGGACTTTTACTGAGCGCTTCGCCGGCTTCCTTGCCCCTACAGATGTCATGTTTCATCCCGGTCATGCCTGGGCGAGGCTGGAGGGCGTGGACACCGTAACGGTAGGCATGGATGATTTCGCCGCAAAACTTCTCGGTTCGGCGGATTCGATTTCATTGCCCAAATTGGGGTCCCGAGTGAAGCAGGGCTCTTTAGGCTGGGGGTTCAAGGCCGATTCCCGGGTGATTCACATGCTGTCTCCGGTGGAAGGCGAAGTTGTGGCGGTCAACCACGCGGTGGCCAACTCCCCCGGCGCGGCTTTTGAAGACCCTTACGGGAACGGTTGGCTGTTCAAGGTCAAGAGCAACAACCTGACTTGCAATTTTAAGAACATGATTCCACGCGGCATGATAGGGGAATGGTTTGAAAACGTTCGCCAAAGCCTCGCAGGCCGGGGGTTGGCTCCAGGCTTAGCCCCGCTGTGCGCAGACGGTGGTGAACCCATCCGCGGCATCGCCAAAGCGGTCGAGCCCGAAGGATGGGACGACCTTGCAAGAGAGTTTTTTCTTACGAAATAGACGGGGCGAGAAAAGAGTGAAGAGTGAAAATAATCTGGTCAATCCGCTTACCGGCTTTAGCCGGAAGTTCACCCTTCTAACTTCACCTTTCAGACTTCAGGGTACGCCCCGGCGAGAAAGATGAGGTAATGAGATATGGAAAAGACAGTAAGCATTCCTGACAGGTTGGCAGGCATGATAATCGCCCTGGCCCTGTTTGTGGTTGGAGTTGGCTTCATGGTCCTCGGGGTTACTTTTCTGCCTGTGATCGGCATTTTCGTGGGCATCCCCTTACTGGGGCTCGCATGGCATTTCCTGACTCCGAAGGCGTTTGTTATCGAGCGCATCGCCGGCTTTTTGGTTCCCAACAACGTCATGTTTCATCGCGGTCATGCCTGGGCAAGGTTGGGAGAAAACAACATCATTACAGTCGGTATGGACGATTTTGCCGTGAAACTGCTCGGTTCGGTCGATTCGATTTCACTGCCGGAAAAAGGCGCCAAAGTAAAGCAAGGCTCTCCCGGCTGGCTGATGGAGGCTGATGCCCGAGCGATTCAAATGCTGTCCCCGGTCGAAGGCGAGGTAGTGGCGATCAACAGCGAGGTGGTCAATTCTCCGGCCCTGGCTTTTGGAGATCCCTATGGAAAGGGCTGGTTGTTCAAAGTCATGAACAGCAATCCGACCGCCAATCTGGAAAACATGGTTCCGACGGCCATGATCGGCAAGTGGCTCGAAGAAATTCGCGAAACCCTTTCCTGCCTGCTGCGGGGCCAGGCAGCAGCCGGACTCCATCAGGATGGCGGTGAGCCGGTCTTAGGGCTGGCCAAAGCGGTTGATCCCCAAAGATGGGATGGCTTGGCCAGGGAGTTCTTACTCACTAAATAGTTTCCATCCGGCAAGGGTCCTTTTCACCCTGGCGGTACAAAGAAAAGTGAAGAGTGAAAATAATCTGGTCCTTTCTCTACGCTTTCCTTGGCCTGTCTGTGACCAGAGGCGTTTAGCCGGAAGTTCACCCTTCTAACTTCACCCTTCACACCTCGGAGTACGCGCGCGGTGCCTCGATCTCATTGTCGGAGCCTGCCCCGGACCCTGGATCAAGTCCGGGCAAGCTCTGATCCGGGGACGAAAAATTCCTTTTCCCTGGGGTAAGAAATCCGGATCGCAAACCGCCAGTATCTCATCGGGTGTTGGACACAACTATACGGCAAAAAGCCGCTCAACGGGCTGCAAACACTATGGGGGAAGACAAAATGAACAAAAAGGCGACTTTGTCAAAAAACCGAGGCGATAGTGCCCGGAACTGCAGCAGGCGCAGCTTTCTTAAACTTGTCGGAACGGGAGGCGCGATGGCCCTGCTGGCCGCAAATCCGGCACAGGCGGCTGAGGCCGTCGGGCGGTTGCGTAAAGAAGAGGCGATGGGCGTCCTTGTGGACACCACTTTATGTGTTGGATGCCGCTCCTGCGAAGCCGCATGCAATAAGGTAAACGCGTTGCCCAAGCCCGACCGGTCTTTCGACGACGATTCCGTCCTCGACCAACTCCGGGATACTTCCCCCACCGCATTCACTGTAGTCAACAAGTACACGGTAAGCAAAGGCGTGGAGATTACTAGAAAGAAGCAATGCATGCACTGCGTGGAGCCGGCTTGCTCTTCGGCGTGCATCATAAAAGCGATGGAAAAGCGATCAAACGGAGCAGTTACATATCGAAAAGATCTCTGCCTGGGTTGCCGCTACTGCATGGTGGCCTGCCCGTTCAGCGTTCCCAAGTTCGAGTATTCAAAGGCATCGCCGTTCATCAGGAAGTGCCAGTTTTGCTTTGAGCGCCAGGAGCAGGGTGAGCTGCCAGGTTGCGTCGAGGCGTGCCCGGTGGAGGCCTTGAAATACGGACGGCGCCCGGAGCTTATCGAAGAGGCCGGGAAGCGCATTCACGACACTCCCGACGCGTACGTGCACCATATTTACGGTGAACACGAGGTCGGCGGCACAAGTTGGCTCTACCTCGCGGGCGCGCCCTTTGAAAAGCTTGGTCTGCCCCAGCTTAGCGACAAGGACTACCCCGAGCTTACCTCCGGGGCCATGGGGACCGTGCCGGCTATATTGCTGATGTGGCCCGCGCTGCTCGCAGGCTTCCATTATCTTTCTCACCTCAAGGACCAGGCTCATGAAGAGCGCTCGCGCCATCATGTTTCACGTTAAGGAAATCGACAATGAAAAAACTGATTTATCTGCTGATAGGGGACCCGAAGAAGTTATTCACTCCATTCAATCTGATAAGCGGGCTGATCATCGTCTTAGGGCTTGGGCTGATCGGGCTGCGGATGTTCAAAGGACTCGGCGCCGTCACGAACCTGAGCCAGACGACTCCCTGGGGCCTATGGATCGGTTTTGATGTTATGTGCGGGGTGGCCCTGGCAGCGGGCGGCTACACCATCGCAGGCACGGTGCACCTGTTCGGGCTCAAAGACTACGAGCCTCTCGTAAGGCCCGCTATCCTGACCGGGCTTCTAGGTTACGTATTTGTCGTCGTGGGGCTCGTTCTGGATCTTGGCCGGCCCTGGCGCATGCCGTTCATCATGCTATTCCCTCGGGGCGTCACTTCGGTACTTTTCGAAGTCGGTATGTGCGTGGCAGCCTATCTTACCGTTCAGGTCCTTGAATTTGTACCCGCTTTCTGGGAGTGGCTCGGATGGAGCAGGGTCAGGCGGTTCTGGAGCCAACTGACGATATGGTTGGCGATCCTGGGAGTAGTGCTTAGCACTTTGCATCAATCGAGCCTCGGTTCGCTGTTCCTGATAGCGCCCACAAAACTGCACCCGCTTTGGTATTCGATGTACCTGCCGCTCTATTTCTTCATCTCGAGCATTATCGCCGGACTTTCGATGGTGATCGTGGAAAGCGCGCTGTCTCATAAACTGTTCACTTACAGACTTTCGTCTTCTGTGCATTTCGATCTTGACGATCTGACGCTCGGGCTTGGAAAAACCGCCGCCGCCGTCCTCTATGTCTACTTCTTTTTGAAACTGATCGGTCTGGCCGACGGCAATCACTGGGATTTGCTCGATACACCGTACGGTCATCTATACCTGATCGAGATTGTCGGCTTTGTTGCGTTGCCGTGCGCTCTGTATGTGTTCGGAGTGAGGACCCGCAATGTAAGAGTGGTAAGGATAACCGGAGTTTGGACCGTGATCGGGATACTCTTCAACCGGTTCAACGTGTCGATCATTGCGATGAACTGGCAAATCAGCCCACATTACAGGCCCAGTTGGATGGAAGTGACGGTTTCGCTGGCCCTGGTAATGATGGCAATCTGGCTGTTCAGGTGGCTGGTCAACCGGTTGCCGGTGCTGTCGACAGATAAGCCCGCTGTTGGAACAAATACCCTCAGGGAGCTGTGGTCGGCGGAAGCTGAGAAAGCCTGAACACGGAAGGTTTGTCCTCAAACGTGCGGATATCATTCGGCCAAATGCGTGCCGTTGCGCTCATTTCACGTAACCGTTCGCATGGGCATTGAGGGAATCGCCCGTAAGCCACTAGCATTTCACTAATTTATCCCAACACTTATCACAAAACCGGCTGCTTTTGAAATCGATTTCCTCCACGTAGGTCGACGATTTCATGACACATTCCGGATTATGACAGTGGAAAAGACCATACGTGTGGCCCAACTCATGGATGGCCTCTTTGAGGAGGCGCTCCTGCAGAAGCGCCGGATCATCGGGCAGACCGTAAAACTTGTTATCCAGGCGGTAAGAACTGACAACGGCACATTGGCCGTTTAAGCGCGCCTCACCGAAAACGAAGGTCAGAACGGGAATATACAAGTCCAATCCGGTAACGGCGAGCACCTTGGAGACCGCCGTCGGGAGATAGTGTTCCAACCGTTCGATAATCGCAGAGGAATTGTACTGGTTCCTGTGAAGATCCAGGAAGGCGCGGCAATCGAAGTCAGAGCGCGAAACGTTCACTTCTGTATGAAATCGGGCTTCGAGTTGATCGCGCAGGCGCTCTATTTCGCGCTCACCCGTGAATTCAATAGTAACCAGCAGCATAATTATGAATATTCTGAATTTGTGAATTCAACTGCAGATGGAACTCACCCAACTGTAAGATGACCAAGCCGAACCTCAAGGTCCTAATAGCCCAGGCCGTATTTCTTGATTTTGTTGTATACCGTTGCCCTGTCAACTTCGAGCAACTGGGCGGCCAACGACACGTTTCCCCCTGTCTTGTTTAAGACGAGTTGGATGTGGCGCTTTTCGATTTCCGCAAGGGGCAGCACCTCACCTGTATCTGAAGGCCCCCGCCAGTCGACAGGGCAGGGAAGGTCATCCACGGTGATCAAGGGAGGCTTTCCCACCACAACGGCCCTTTCGATCGCATTCTGGAGTTCCCTGACATTTCCAGGCCAGGATTGTTGTTTCAGCCATTCCATGGTCTGAGGGTCAACGCCTGTGAAGGGCTTGTTCATAGCTGTGGCGAACTTATGCATAAAATGGTTCACCAGCAGCGGGATGTCGGAAGCTCTTTCTTTGAGATGGGGCAACTGTATGTTGAAAACGTTCAATCGGTAGTACAGGTCTTCTCTGAACGTCCCGTCCTTGACCGCATCTTCCAGGTTCCTGTTTGTCGCAGAGATGATCCGGAAATCCACTTCGACAACCTGATTGCCGCCAACCCGTGTGAATCGCTTTGTTTCGATGACGCGCAGCAAATCCATCTGGGTCTTTGAGCCGATGTTGCCTATTTCGTCGAAGAAAATGGCGCCTTTGTGTGCCAGTTCGAGCCTACCCTTGCGTCGATACTGAGCGCCGGTGAACGCCCCTCTCTCGTGGCCGAAAAGCTCGCTCTCCACCAGCGTGTCGGTCAAGGCGCCGCAGTTGATGGTGATAAGAGGGAAATACTTGCGCTTGCTGTTGAAGTGAATGGCCCTTGCGACGAGCTCCTTGCCCGTGCCTGAAGCGCCCTGGATCATCACCGTAACATCCGTCTGGGCGACAGTCTGAATCAGCTTCAGGATCTCCTGCATCTGCCGGCTTTCGCCGACGATTTGATCGACGGAGATCAAGGAGCGGATTTCTTCTTTGAGGCTGAGGTTTTCGCTGACGAGTCGGCGCTGTGCGGCCGCGTTGCGAATGAGTCTGCTCAGGTCGTCCGGATCGACCGGTTTGGTTATGTAGTCGTAGGCGCCCTGCTTCAGGGCCTGTACTGCGGTGTCAACCGTGGCGTAGGCCGTCATTATTATGATCGCCAGTTGGCTGTCTATTTCCTTTAGGCGCTGTTGAAGCTCGATCCCGTCCATTCCGGGCATCTTTATGTCGAGCAGCACGATGTCGAAGCTTGAATCGCGCAGTTTGTCCAGCGCTTCCATCGCCTCGGCAGCGGTCTCCACACGGTAGCCCTCCGGGAGGAACCAGTGCTTGAGAGATTCGCGGACCGACAGCTCATCGTCCACAATGAGCATTGACACCTGATCTGTCATTTTTTCTCAATCTCCGGCATATTCCAAAGTGTTTTGCAAACTGACCGCCCGAAAACCTGCAATCACAAATCCGAAACTACAGGCCCCTCGAAAATCGGTTCCTTTTCTTTGTCCGAATTTGTCTGTCTCGGGAATGTGAGGATAAATGTCGTTCCCCGCCCCGGCTCCGATTCGACTTCGATTTTCCCCTTGTGACTCAGCATGATGCCGTAAACCACCGATAGACCCAGACCGGTGCTATGTCCGCCCTCCTTGGTCGTGAAGAACGGCTCGAATATGCTCGACCGGATTTCCTGAGGAATACCCCTGCCGTTATCTGCGACGCTGACGCGGAGGGCGTCCGGGTCGAACACATCCTGGGTGGCGACAGTAAGAACGCCGCCACGGGACATAGCTTCCACAGCGTTCATGAACAGTGCGATCAGCACCTGCGCTATCTGGTTCGCATTGGCGATAAAGTTCGGGTCCTTCGCCTCCAGTTTGGTTACCGTACTGATCTCATTGATTTGGAAATGATGGTTGGTTATTGAAAGACTCTTCTCAATAACATTGTCGATGTCAACCTTTTCCATGACAGATTCGGAACTCCTGGAAAAATAAAGCAGGTTTTTGACAATGTTTCCACAGCGCTTGATCTCGCTAATGGCTGCTTCAAGATACCCCAGGGTTGCTTTCCTTTCTTCTTCCGTCATGGGCCCCGCGTTGATTTTGCGGGAGATCAGCTTGGCGTAGGTTAGAATCCCGCCAAGGGGGTTATTGATTTCATGAGCCACGGTGGCCGCGAGCTTACCCATGGAAGCCATCTTGGCGACGTGGACCATTTTGTGGGACAGTTCCTTGTTTTCAGCTTCCGCCCGTTTCAGGCTTGCTACCATGCTGTTAAACGAACGCGCCAGATCGGCTATTTCGTCGTTGCCTTCTACCTGGATGCTGAAATCCAGATTGCCCTTTTTGACCTCGCGCGGTCCCTCCGCAAGCTTTACCACCCGCGTATGCACCATGCGCATTATGAATAGCCCTGCGAAAAGCTCGATGACCAGGATAGCGCCGATGGAGTAGAGAATCATCAGGTTGCGGCTGGTAAGGATATTCTGATCCACTTGCGCGAGGCTGAACTGAGAGTCGAGCACGCCCAGTATTTTTTGTTTGGAAGGCGACGCATGGCAGCTTGGCTCGGCGCAGGCGGGCTCATTGCGAACTGACTTTAAAACCCCAAGTACCCGATAGCCATCCGGGGAAGAGGAAATTCGAGACCGAACGGCTTCAGGAATAAATTCAAGCGGCTCTTCGCTCCTGTGGCATACGCTGCACTGTGGGGCCTTGATGTTCACCTTTTGCCCTATTTCCTGGGTGCTTGTGCTGAAAACGACACTTCCTGTTTTGTCGTAAATTCTTATGCCCTCAACTCCGGGTTCGCTACCCATGGTATTGATCGTCTGCGCAACGTCTTCCAGGCGGTTGAGCAACATGCTCTGGCGCATTGATCGTAGGAACAGCTCGTTGGTGCGTTTGGCCGAGAGGGTTATTTCCTGCATAACATGCTGCGTATTGGCCCGGATAATGAGAACAGTCAGGGAAATGAACACAATTGCGCTGACAAGCAGAAGCAGGCAAAAGAGCCTGAAGGCGAGTGAATTGGCAATATTGCGCAAAGCTTTTCCTCAAGATTTGACAGCCCTTAATTTGACCAATCCCGATGAACAAAGTAAATTGTAAACCAACTCGATCACTAATGGAAAAGTTTTTGATCTCGACCTCGACGAGTCGATTTGTTCTGCGATGCCGGCATCTTGATCGCGGCTGGGGCTATGAGCCATGGATTAGATGCGGTCACAAACAACGGACTCGCATTTTCGTCCTATTCGGGACCTGCAAGTTGAGAATTGGCTTGCACAGCTCTTAGCGTCACTTTTTCCTGCATTTTGCAGGCTGCAATCAACAGTGATAATGACTAATGAATACTCAGAGCAATCTGAGGGTGGAAGGCAGGAAAGCTCAATGAGGCCTCACGCTCCCGCCCCGTCTCGCGGGTGGGTGGGCGGGCTGTCGAGAATGAGCGGTCGGCCTCCGCGCTACGCGCTCACACATCGAGCAGGGTATTGTATAAGTCTATCATACGAGCTGGTTTCGTTGAGCATGCGTTCTGCCGGTATGGATTAATTGTACACGGGTATGGCAACTGTGGCAGAATCAAGCGGCTCGATGTGCCTGAAAACACTATGTGGAAGGGAAACTCAAAGGGCTCAATGGAAAACAATTCCGATCTTAGTTGTTGTTCTGCTCATGGTCTGCTGCGGTTACATCTTTGCGCAGACACAAACACCCCCCCACCCCGGGGAGGGGGAGCAACGGAGCTGGATTCCCGGATGGAGCACGCAATCGATATGATGTTCCGGGCGATGGACACAGATCATGACGGCAAGATAAGCAAAAAAGAATGGATGGCCTTTCAGGAAAAAGAATTCGGGCGAATTAACAAAAGCGGGGATGGGTTTATCACCAGAGATGAGATGAGAGCCCACATGAAGGAGCCGATGAGACAAGAGCAGGAGCAAATGCGAAGGAGAACTCCTCCTCAATAGTTCCCTGTGGCTTTAAACAGGACAAGGGTACGGCCTAGATGACCGTACCCCCTAAATCTCAAGCGCCCGGATGAGTGCGCAGAAATTCACTCACAGGCGCTGGTGAAGCTAAAGAAATGCCAAACCCCTTGACGTGACCCAGTTCGTTGGATTGGCGGGAACCGGTCCGGTCGTCTGGCACACTCAAGCCCTGCGGTACGCGGCCTATTTTGTATAATCGACAATTCCTGGCTGTTCCCATTGGCTGTGTTCCGGTGGACGCTGAGAGCTGGCCCATAGCGCCCCGAATCAGTTCAATTGAGCACACCTCGGAATTATTTCCGCCCCTGCATTCTCGACCGCGATCCAGTTCCCTTCTATCGCAGGTTTGCGGCCACAACTTGGGGCTTGTCCGTAAATAAGCCTCTTAGGGATTGCGCCGGATTTTGAGGCTGATTTGGTCGCGAAGATTGAGCAAAACCGCAGGCGTAGCTGTGCTACGTCGAGGATTTTGCGATTGAGGAGCGGCCAAAGCCGGCCAAAAGCCGGATGCGAGCGCAAAGGTTTTATTTACGGACAAGCCCTTAGCCTGTTTCGAGAATGGACTTCTCCTTCAAAAACCCGATACCGATCGCTCCGATCACTGCCAGTAACGACCAGAACAGGAAAACATTGCCGAAGTCATACGAGTTGTCGGGGAGTGTTACGACCAGATAACCGGCAACAACCGGGGATACAAAGGCCCCGAACTGTCCGATACCGTTTGACACCCCTACCGCACGGCCTACCAGTTCCTTGGGATAACGCCATGAGGGGAAGGCATACATCATGCCCCATGCCAGGTTGACAAAAAAACCGCCGATCGCCAGGCAGAGCAGCAGCATTGAGGTATTCCCCTTGGCAACATGCCCGAGCATGTTTAGGGCCGGAATGCATCCCAGGAAGGCAATTATCGTTACGATCTTGGGTTTTCCCCCGAACCACTTGTCGGCCATCGTTCCTCCAAGATACATCGAGAAGAAGGCCACGACGTAAGGGAGTGATGCATAAAAACCCATGGTCTTCAGATTCAATCCATGCTGCTTTACCAGAAACGTGCTGATCCAGGTGGTCATTCCCCAGTAAATCATCAGCATGATAAAAAGTCCCAGGACATAGAGCCAGAACTGGACGTCGGTCAAAAAGAGCTTGGCGCTGTAGGTCTTCCCGTGCTCGCTGGCCTCGACGTCTACGGAGGCCGTGATCATGTCGTACTCTTCCTTTTTCACTTTCCCTTTTTCGTACATCGCTCTGGGGGAGTCATTCGTGAACTTCCACAAAAGAAAGACGCCAATAAAACCCGGAACGGCCAGTATAAAGAACACCGGGCGCCATGCTCCGCCAAAGAAAGCGGCGGCAAGCTGAGTGACCAGAATAGGTACGATCGCGGGAGCCACCGCCCATGTGGTGGAAAAGAAGCCGCTCGCCCGGCCTTTTTCCTCTCTCGGGAACCAGTTCGCAATCATTCTCATGGCAGGCGCAAAGTGCTGTCCTTCGCCGACCGCCAGACCCAGGCGAAGAATAATGAACTGCGTGTAGCTTCGAACGAAGCCGGTGATACCGGTTATCAGGGTGAAGATCCAGATTGCGATGTTCATCGTGTTCTTAGGCCCGATCCTGTCGGCAAGGTATCCGGCCAAAAATTGGGCAAGCGAGTAGCCGAAAAAGAATATAGATCCCAGCCACCCGATTTGAACAGCGGTTAATTGGAGGTCTTTTTGAATGTAGGGAAGGAATGTCAGTACGCTAATCCGGTCAAAATAGTTAATCAGGTAAAGCAGCCATATAATACCGAGTATTATGTGCCGGTATCCCCACACTGTTTTAATGCGCTCAGCCATCTTCGTGCTCCCCTATGGATCTGATGTTTTGTGGCAAGGCCCCTTCAGATGATCATCACGTGAACCGGCTATCCGGATTTTTCGCCTCCTTTGAATAGATAACGAAAAAGCTAGTCTTTTATTTGGGCGATCTTTTTCGCCATCTTCATCTTCTCGCCAAGTTTCCCGAGCCTCTGGTACATGACCCTCTGGCTCTGCGGCGAACCTGCCCCATGCATGCTTTCGACAAGCGCGGTCCCGCCGGTCATGTTTTCCAGCAATCTCAGGATCTTCATCCTGGTTTCGGTGGAGACTCCTTCGACACCCTGCATATATTTCTCGACATATTTTCCGATTTCTGGACTTCGCAGGTCTGCATCAAAAGGCAAGGTCGCAATGATGCCCCCGCCGATGTCATGTGCGAGCCTCGATATTTCGTAGATGACCCGCGTGATGTTATGCTTCGTGCAGTTGGCAAGCAGCGGGTCAGGGTAGTAGGCCCCGCTCTTGGTTTTGGATCCCAGGGCCGAGCAGGCGACCGAACCCGCATAGACGGTCTCCGCAAGGTGCAGCATCTCGACGAGCTTGTCTTTAATATGGGATGCGCCCAAAGTGCCCTGGTATTGTGCCGCGAGCGCGCTCGCGCCGATGACAACATCCGAGACTCCGCCTTTGCATCCGCCATAGTTCTGGCGGTGAAGCGTGGCGAACCTTTCGACCAGAAGCCCGCAAAATTCAGCTTCGCCGCACATGAAGACCCTCTCCCAGGGGACGAAAACGTCTTCGAAGACCACGAGGGCCTCGCCTCCGACCATGCCAAACTCACAGTTGCCCGCGTCTATACCGCACTCGAACTTCCTTTCCTCGTTCGTCTGGCGGCCGAAGATCATCGTGATGCCGGGAGCATCGAGGGGCATGGCCGCAACTATGGCGTAAGCCTCGTCGCCTTCGGCCATAGCCTGCGTGGGCATGATCATTATTTCATGGCTGTTCACTGCACCGGTCTGATGCGCTTTGGCCCCCCGGATGACGACGCCGTCCTCCCTTTTCTCGACGATCCTGGTATAAAGATCGGGGTCGGCCTGCTGGCTTGGGCGTTTAGATCGGTCACCCTTGGGATCGGTCATGCCACCGACCAGCATGAAGTTCTCATCCTGAATTCTTTCCAGGTACTTGAGAAGCCGGGCAAAGTATTCGGTACCGCATTTCTCATCCATTTCAAAAGTGGTCATGTACAGAGCGTTCAGAGCGTCAAATCCCACACATCGCTGGAAACAGCTCGCTGTTTCGTGAGCGATGACCCGGAGCATCTGGACCTTCTTTATAAGGTCGTCCACTGATGAATGAATGTGGGTGAACCGGTTGATCTTCTTTCCGGTGATGCTGCTCACTGCGGTCAGCAGGTCTTCGTGTTCGGGCATGAGGGCAAGTTCGTACGTCTTGGCCGCTGAATTTATGTGCGGGATAAAAGCAGGATGCGTGGTGCGGTCTTCGACTTTTTCCCCCTTGTAGTAGATCAGCGGTTTCTGTTTTGCCAGACTCTTGATGTAATCTTCTTTTGTCCTGATTTTCATGATTTTCCCTCGCTCAAAAGACTTTGAACAATTTCTGCAGGATTACGTTTATTGTCCCTGATCGATACGATGCTTCGACAGGCCGTTAGAACCCTGTTTTCCACGGGACATGCGGTGTCGCAGCCACAGATGACGAGAACGGTTTCCAGGTCCCGGTCATCGAGGCTGACCCACTCGATCAGGTCACCGGCGGCATTTTGAATTTGCTTGAAATACTCCACCCGGTCAAACCCTGGATCGCAGCCGCCGCAGTATTTCAAGGCTATTCTTTTCCTCATCTGCTCCAGGTTTTCATAATCAAAATCAGACTTCTCTTGTCCACAAAGACGCCATGGCAGGCCCGCCGCCAACGCAAAGAGAAGCCCCGCCCATCGTCAGCCCCAGCCTGTCCATCTCGTAGTAGAGGGTCACGACGATTCGCAGCGCTGTGCTTCCCACCGGGTGCCCCAGGGCTATCCCGGAACCGTTGTGGTTCACCTTGTCGAGGTCGAGCTTTATTGCGAACTCCCTTTCAAGAACCCTTCCAACCCCGAGCCACTGTGCCGCGAATGCCTCGTTGATTTCCCAGTACTCGATATCTCCAAACTGGAGGCGCGCCTGTTTGAGGCATTTCGGGATGGCGAAAGCCGGGCCTATGCCCATTAGTTTCGCGTCGCAGCCCTCGCTGCAAATGTTGACCAATTTCATGAGGGGCCGGACTCCCAGCTCTTTTGCCTTATCAGCGGACATGATAACTGCGGCTGATGCCCCGTCATTTATGCCGGAAGCATTAGCAGCCGTTACGACCCCGCCTTCCTTGAAAGGAGGTCTCAGACGGCTCATCTTTTCGATACTGGCGTCCCGGATCGGATGCTCGTCCGTGTCGAAGATAACGGTTCCCTTTTTGGCCTTCACTGCGACCGGTACGATCTCGCGCCGGAAGGTCCCTTCCTGGATTGCGTGGGTTGCGCGGCGGTGGCTCAAAAGGGCCAGCTCATCGCACTCCTCGCGGGTTATACCGTACTTTTCGGCGACGTTTTCCGCCGTAACGGCCATATGGCCGGGGACAAGCTCGTCCACGAGTCCGTCATGGAGCATATGGTCCTGCACTGCTGCCGGCCCCATCCTGTACCCTTGTCTCGCCCCCGGGAGGAGGTAGGGCGCGTTGCTCATGCTATCGACACCTACTACCAGTCCGATCTCGGTCTTCCCCAGCATGATATTGTGGCTCGCAATTTCCAGCGCCCTCATGCTCGAGGAACAGTTCTGATTCACGGAAACGGCGCCGCTCCTGAAGGGAAGGCCGATTCTCATCCCGACCTGCCTGGCCGGCAGGGACCCCTGCATGGCGCTGTAAATCTGTCCCATACAGATCTCGTCTACGCTCTCCGGCGGGATACCGGCCCTTTCGATAGCGGCCTTCCCCACGGTCATGGCGAGCTCCCTTGCCTGTACGTCCTTCAAACTGCCCAGAAAATCGCCGATTGCTGTGCGGCATGCGCTGACTAGAACAACATCTTTTGTCACTGCTTTGGTGCCTTTCATAAAAGAGTTTAGAGCAAATGAGCGGGGATAAACTCCGTCCCTACGTCACTGACGCGTTACGCCCTGTAGGGGAGGGCTTTATGCCCTCCCGGAGGACCGCCACCGCCGAAGGCAGTGGCCAAGTCGGCTGGCGGTCCCACCGCCCCGCTTGGAAACGGCCTGTTAATGAGAATACGATGCGCCCCGCCGGCACCGAAGGTAGCGGCGAGTCAGGCCTCGTCAGGTCTGGCTGGCGGTCCCACCGCCCTCAGACAATCGTGTGCCCGCCATCGATGTAAATATCCGAACCTGTCATATATGCGGGAGAGGTCGCGAGATAGAGTGCTAGAGACTTCAGTTCGTCGACTTGCCCAACCCTGTTCATTGGGATCATTTTTTTGATCAAACCCTTGCCCGTGTCGGACTCAAAGAAATTCCTGTTGAAATCGGTCAGAATGTAACCGGGACACAGGGCATTGACCTGAATGTTATCCCGCATCAGTTCGAGCGCCATAACCCGGGTCAATTGAATCACAGCGGCCTTGCTTGCGCAGTAACCGGTCATGTTACGGGCCGAAATCTTTCCGAGAATGGATGCGACATTGATGATTTTCCCGCTTTTCTGCTTTACCATGATCTGGGCTACCGCCCTGGAGACCAGAAAAGTGCCGCGGAAATCGACGTTCATGACCTCATCGAGGTCTTCGTCGGTCATCCGTATTACAGGTTTCTCACTGCCCGGTATTCCAGCGCAATTGACGAGAATATCTATTCTTCCGAATTCATCCGCGATCTCCTGAACCGTACGATCGACCAATTTTGAGTCACGAACGTCCATGGATTTTGCTATAACCTTGACGCCTAATTTGTCTTGAAGTCTTTGCGCCGCTGCCCGGCACCCCTCTAAATTCCTGGCAACCAATGCGAGGTTTGCCCCGGCCTCGCCATACGTTTCCGCAATGGCAATCCCTATCCCTCTATATCCCCCGGTGATGAGGGCAGTTTTCCCCTCCAGCGAAAATAACTTCTCAAAAAAGTCCCTTGCCATTTTCTTGTCTCCTGAATCCGGTCATGTCCCACACGACCGGCTCGAATCACAAAAACCTGGAGGCATAGTTGCCCACTATTCCTTTCACGGCGAAGATACCGGACTACCTGAACATCTCTTTGAGCTTTTCGTAAGAGGAGTCCAGCATGTTTATGTAGTTATCGAATGTGAGACCCTTTAACCCACCGCCGGTGTAGATTTTTTCGGAGTCAAGTATCCGAATGATTGCTGCTTCTTTTTTTGTTGGAGGCTTCGTCGTTTTGAGACTGGGAGAGACTTTCAGGTCCCAGGAAACCTCCTTGGCAACCTGTTCGCCCGTGATTCCGGGATGAACTGAGTCGAGGTATGCCTCTTTTGTCCGCTCGTCAAACCTGAAAATAGCCATGTTGGAAATGATCACAGCGGGACCGCTTCCCGGATAACCGTTTTTTTCCCGCGAACCTGGCCCGTCGAGGTATCCCGGCGATGTCACGAAATCCACATTTTCGAGAAACCTGCGCTTCTGCTGGTTCATCATGATCAGGGTCCTCTTCGCGGAAATAGCTATATCGTTGGCGCCGCCGCTCCCGGGCAACCTTGCAGCCGGGGTGTGATAATCACCGTTTCCAAATATGGCGGTGCTGTTCAAATTGCCGTATTTATCTACCTGCGCTCCGCCCAGCATCCCCAGGTCGAAATAACCCCGCTGCTGATCGGAAAAAGCTCTCCAAAGAGAGGTCACGCATATGGCGTTTTCCACGCAAGCGTTGTCGCCGATTCCGAGCATCAGCCGGTAAGGTGTTGCTCCAATGGACCCCGATTCGACCGCAAGGATGGCATTCGGCGCATGTGTCAGCTTTGCGACAACCGCGCCCATGCAGGGAATGCCCACGCCCACGAAGACGACTTCGTTATCCTTGACTTCCCTGGCGGCGGCAACGACCAACAGTTCCTGAAGCGTATAATCTTGCGCGTATTCTTCCTGATGACCGCTCACAACTCACTCCTTCTCTTGTCTTTGTTCCTTTTGGTGGTGGGCCGCAGACCCGCTCCGAGGTGGCGCCCCCGGAATAGATTTGCGCCTAGCAGTTGCACCTGCAGAACTTTTTCTCGACCTCTGAAAGCTTCCTCAAGCGGCTCCAGCCGACCATGTCACAATATTCCTCGTGGTTCTTGCAGCCGAACGCCCACTTCTCCATCCACCGCTTGAAGCCAACCTCGGTTTCTATCTCCGCCATCATCTCCATGTGAAATGGGATGTCATAGGCATAGGCATAGCACATGTTCCAGGGATGGCTACAGTAGGGGACTTCTACGACTGCGTCGACGACGTACTGGGGCACCGTTGTAAAGGTTGGGTTCTCTTTGATTTTATCGGTCGAGATGATCTCTTCGCAGGTGATGATCGTTTTTTTCGCGGCCCTGGCGATGTTTTCGGCATTGGAGGAGAAACCGAGAAACTGAGCGTTTCCGAGCGTATCCGCCCTGTTTACATGCACGATGGCCACATCCGGAGTGGCGGCGGGCACCAGCGCCACCTTTTTTCCCCCGTACGGGTCGTCGATCACCTTGATCATGTCATTGTACTTCTCTATGGATGAGCCGATAAGCGATTTCGTAGTCATAAAGGGAAGGCCCATGGCGCCCGCCAGGAATCGAAGCCCCATGGTGTAATTTGAAAATTCCCGAACGTCGATTTTGCGGGGTATCCCTTTCTCGACGGCGCGTCTGTAGTTAGGGCTGACGCCTGCCACGGCAAACGCGAGCCAGGCCACCTCCACCCTCTTTAGCTGCCCGGTCCCGACCAGGTAGTCCGCGCACTCACAGGGACTGTCCCCCATAAGGGTCATATCCTTTTGCCCCTGCCTTATGATTTCATAGGTGGGCGCGACAACCTGCTGGCCTCCCATCCCGCTGAAGGCTATGGAACACCCGTCGAAAACAAACCTGGAAATCGCCTCCTTCAAGCTCATCCTCTTGTCCAGAGACTTTTTACTGTCCTCGGCGTTCATCGTCTAAAGACCCCCTTCCTGATTTTACATGCGATACGGTTGTCAGGTACCCGGGACTATCGTTTCTTCTGAGCCTTCTCGGCCTGTAGATGGGATAACCCATGCTCACCCCCGTGTTTGTGCGATCTGTTTCGAGTCAAATAAATGAGGAAAGTGGAAAGGCTTTTTGGCCTCCGTGCTCTGTTTTGTGCAGTACATGGGTATTGTGCATGAAGGAGCATTTAGTATGCCACGCCGGTAATCTTTGGAAATTAAGCCGTTATAACAAAGTCTTACACAATTACCTTGTCATTGCCCGAAAAGTGTGTTCAAGTCCCAATGTCCCATAATCGGACACCAACGTCTCAGGCCGGGACACGAATGGGACATGTCTTCATTCCCGGACAGCGTCGCTCTTTTGTTTTTGCGAAGATGCAATCCTGCCGGGAGCCAACTCGGTCCCCTTACCAGCAAATGTTTTGCACAGCAGCTACAGGGAACGCGTTATGTCAGATCATGCCAACTGGTTTGATGTGATTTACACGGAGTGGCGGAAATTTGTGCGCGGAATGGCGATCGACTCGGGCATAGTCCGTCCCGTTATTGTCGACTCCTGGGAGAGGTGCAGGTCGAAGGGCGTAAACCCTTATCTCACGAAAGCGCCGCTGGTTCTGGGTGGAGAACAACTACAGGCCCTGCTCGAAAGGAACGGAGAACTCATCGATATCAGCCGCCCGTTCATGGAACATCTCTTCGGCTTCGTTAGGGGTTCGAACTTTATTGTAGCCTTGTCGGATGCGAACGGGTTTCTCATCGAACTCGTTGGGGATTATGAAATCCTGGAAAGCATCAAACATGGCAATTTCGTTTTGGGCGCATGCTGGAGCGAAGAGGTTGCCGGCTCAAACGGCGTAGGAACCGTCCTGGCATTGGGTAAGCCGCTCCAGATTTGCGGGTGTGAACATTTCTGCATCAATTCGCGCAGATGGACTTGCTCGGGAGCGCCAATTCATAATGCGCAGAGCGAAATGGTTGGCGCCATCGATATGACCGGCCCCCATGAAAACGCCAATCTTCATACACTTGGGATGGTTGTGGCATCGGCACATGCGATAGAGAACGAATTCCGCTACAGAAAAGCCCTGAGGGAAATCCAGGTCGCGCACAGCTTTCAAAAGACGGTTATTTCCTCCATCCCGGAAATAATCATTGCCATCGACAACGATGAAATTATTTCTCTTATGAATAACAATGCCATGAAAGTGTTCGGCGCGGGTGGAGACAAGTTTGTCGGCAGGAGCCTGGGTGCGCTTTGGAGCCGGAATTCCAACGTCATCCAACTCATAGCCGACAATGAATCCCTGACCGACGTAGAGGTGAGGATATCTTTCAAGAACTCCCAGGCTGACTTTACCCTGACCTGCAATCCGATCCTTTCCATGAACAGGGTAACCGGAAAGATCATCATACTCAACGAGATCAAGCGCGCCAGGACTCTTGCTGCCAGAATGATGGGGGCCAAGGCGAAGTTCCGCTTCGAGGACATAATAGGCCGCGACGGCGAGTTCCTCGAAACAGTGAGGCACGCCCAGATAGCTTCCCAGATAAACTCTAACGTGCTTCTGTTGGGCGAGAGCGGCACGGGCAAGGACCTTTTTGCCCAGGCTATTCACAACAGCAGCGGCCGAAGGGATGGACCCTACGTGGCCATTAACTGCGCGACGATTCCGAGGGACCTGATTACCAGCGAACTTTTCGGCTATGTCGAGGGCGCTTTCACAGGTTCCAGGAAAGGGGGGAGCCAGGGCAAGTTCGAACTGGCTGACGGCGGTACGATCTTCCTCGACGAGATAGGGGAAACGCCCCTGGAGGTGCAGGCCGCGCTGCTGCGGGTCATAGAGGATAAATCCATAACCAAGATCGGCGGTACCAAGGTTACTACTGTAAACGTGAGGATTATAGCCGCAACCAACAAACATTTGAAAGAAGAGGTCAGGAAGGGCAAATTCAGGGAAGACCTCTATTACCGTTCCAACGTA
Organism: Syntrophobacteraceae bacterium; assembly: GCA_049515795.1. GTDB lineage: Bacteria > Desulfobacterota > Syntrophobacteria > Syntrophobacterales > Syntrophobacteraceae > SbD1. The sequence continues at coordinate 89,400 of JBEKTT010000005.1, read as the reverse complement.
TTCACCATACGCATGGTCCCGCTCAGAAAAAGAATAGAGGACATACCACTGCTTGTGGACTCTTTCATAAAGAACATCAGCAGGTCGATGGGCAAAGAGATCGTCAGCATTGACTCCATAGTGATGGAATACTTTATGAGCTACCAGTGGCCCGGAAACGTAAGAGAGCTTCAAAATGTTCTGGAAAGAATGATCAATATCGCGCACACCTCAAAGCTGACTGTAGATCTTCTGCCGCGCGAGATTATCGGTTCGCGGTCCTCGGAAAATGCGGAAGAAGATGTCGAACCGGTCGACAGAATGGAGCGCGGACTGATCCTGAGGCTGCTCAGGTCGAGTCTCACCAAGAAGGACATTGCCAAAAAACTGGGCATTTCGAGAAGCACTCTGTACCGCAAGCTGGAAAAATATGAATTGGATTTGCGTTAAAGTTTATCCTCCGATTGACCGATGCTCATACAATAACAAACATCAAATATCATATGGAGGCTTTAATGAACTGTTGGGAATTCAAAAAATGTGGAAGAGAAAAAGGCGGCGCCAAGACCGCCGAGTTGGGGGTTTGCCCGGCTTATCCGGCTCACGGAACGCATTGCGCCCACATTGCGGGCACGCTTTGCGGAGGTAAAGTGCAGGGGAGCTTTGCGATGAAGCTGGCAAACTGCCTGAAGTGCGAATTTTATCAAAGCGCAGATTATAACAAAAGATACAGACCCGGAATGTAGGGACCTGGAAAATATCGCCGTGATATGCCGTACCCGGATGGTAAATCGGCACGGGTCGGACTGCGTCAAAAATCAACAAAATGTCCATAATATCGACATGTTCTGAAAACACTTCAAGTATTATCCGGTATTATCTGCCGGATGCGGAGAATTTCCTGTGGGCGCAGCTCCATAAGCGCTCAAATAAGAAACTCGACATACATGATTTCAATTTCCTAAAGTGTTTCAGAATTAGCGTGTTAAGCCCTGGAAGGGCTGTGCCACCCTTGCTGTGGGGCTCGACAACCCAGGGAGGCCGGGTCACCCGCGCCCGTCCTCTCAAACAGCCCCGGGACGGCAGTGGCGCTGGTAAAGCATGTTCTCGACATGGTAGATACTTTAGCTGAATATCCAGCTATCGGCCGCCCCGGCCGTGCTCAAGGGACCCGCGAGTTAATTATAACGGGGACGCCCTGCCTCATACCGTATCGGGCGAAGGGCAAGGCAGATGAAATCCTGAGGGTGTTTCATGGCTCCCGGCGATGCCCTTCGAGCTTTGATGATTGAACAAGGCCCACAATCGAGGCATGGGTGAGCCCCTCAACCCATTTTGACCCCCTTTTTTCATTGCTCTCTTCTCGGCATTGACGCCGCTATAATCTGCTCATTCAATTTGCCGGCTTTAGCCGTAAGTCTGGTCATTCAATTTACCGGCTTTAGCCGGAATGATCCCTTCCCGCTCCAGCGGATAACCGGTAACAAGTGAACACTGAACGGTGAACAGTGAACTGAAAAAACGCGTCTCTTGTTTCCTGCTTCCTGCTTCCTGCTCCCTGCTTCCTGCTTCCTGCTCCCTGCTCACTGTTTCTACGCTTTTCCTCCTCACTGCTCACTCATCACCCACTGTTTCTACAAATTTATCCGGTGTGGGAATTGAAATTCTACCTAAGAGTTGTTATTGGAAATCAGAACGAAGGCTTCGAACGAAGGAAACAACCGGACAGCATATCTCCTCTCTGCATTAGCGCGCGTTGCCGGTATCGACAAGCTCCGGGTCTGCGGTAAGTGGTACAGGCACGATCCCAACACTCATAGATCCGATGACGAGCGCACCGTTTATGTGGCTGGCTTATCATATGACGTAAGCAAGGAATTTATGCCATTCGTGGCGTGGCGGCACCAGAACGGCGGCAACGATTCGGAAGTCGTCGACCGCCACAAGTATCGGATCGGCTTCCGGTTCAAGCACTGAAAACCCATTGCGGGGAGGGTCATTTAGAACAAAACAGTCCCTGGCTAAGGATCATTTGATGAAAGAGGAAAACGAATCGGCACTCATATCACCGGAAAAGCCTCCTGGTTCCCTCACAACCGTAAGAAACCCGGTGGCCGGGTATCCGCCTGCGGGTGTCCCGGTAATAGACTTCCACTCGCCCGAGTTCAATCGTACCGACGACCTGAATGACTGCTCCGGAACCTGCCGGTTCTTCCAACCCCTCGATGGTATTGTCACCGCAAACGAGCGCCATCAGATGGAGCGCCGGCGTCATGGAGACACGCTCAATCCGCCTGTGGATGACACCGTGCCCCTGACAAAAATTGAGGTGGAGCGCGAGGAGGCAGAGGCTGTCGAAGCGGTGGGGCCTTTAACTGTGATCTCCAAAGGTCGGACCTTGATTATCGATACCGATGCGGAGCGCGCCATGGCCTGTGGCAAGATCCTCAGCGAGGCAGGGTTGCTTTGTACCCTGTTCATAACAAAAAGCGTATCCACAGGCTCATCTTTCACCGGCCTGAGTAGAATCGCGCTTCTTGAGGTCGATGCCCTAACGATTACCGGCGCCTTCGGAGGTTTTTCCGCAACAGTGACCCCAAAAGGTGATCGCAGGCATCTGCCTAAGTGGTTTGACGACGCCATTGCATTTGATCTTGTTCTTGATCTTCAGCCTACCCCCTCTTTTGCGGGAGATCGTCTGCCGATAGGATACTACGCACCCGGACCCGGTACCGCTGCGCTCGATGAGGCTATGGCTGAACTGCCTGAAATGCGGGGTCAATTCAAAAAACCGCAATTTATTTCTTTCCTGAAAAACCGTTGCTTCCACGGCCGGTCGCGTACCAACGACTGCCGCCGCTGTCTGGAGGTTTGCCCCGTCGGTGCGGTCCAATCGCTGGGCCGGAAGATTGCCGTCAACCACTACCTCTGCCAGGGATGCGGCAGTTGTGCCCTGATCTGCCCAGCGGATGCCATCCGCGTGGTTCAACCGTCCCAGGAAGAGCTGGTGAACGTACTGCGGAGCAGGCTGGAAGACCGGGCGGCGGTTGGTGATTTTCCAACGAGCCTGGTTATCTCCAACTCGGAACTCGCCGGCAGCGAAAGATTGCCGGGGGCGGGTGAAAGCGGTTATGACCACAGGGTGCATTTCGGGGTGAAGCAAATCGCCCATGTCCGGCTGGAGGTGCTCCTGGCTGCCCTGGCGTATGGCGCCCGAGACGTTCTCGTGGCTTGCGGACCGCAGAATCCGCCCAGCATCAGAAAGGCGGTTGAATCGCAAGTGCAAATGGCCCGCGCCGTTTTGGATGGGCTTGGCCTGCCGCAGGACAAGATCCGGTTTGCAGTCATCTCTCCTGAAGACATTGATTCGGAAAGAGGGCCTCTCGAGTCGGCTGGGCTTGACACGCAGACCAACAATCCCCCAATGCCGACGGCAGCATTTTCTCCGGGGCTTGACAAACGGAGACTGGTCCGTCTGGCGACGCAGCATCTTTATGAAAAATGCGGCGCCCATCAGCCATGGCTCCCCCTCACGGCCGATTCTCCATTCGGCGCCGTGTCCGTCGACATCCTCGCCTGCACCTTGTGCATGGCCTGTGCGGCCGCTTGCCCTTCCGGCGCATTGTCTGCAAGCGGCAACGCACCCCGGCTGTTATTTCGCGAATCTCAATGCCATCAATGCGGACTTTGTGGAGAATCCTGCCCTGAAGGCGCCATTCGGCTGCTGCCCCGGATACTCTGTGACCCTGAGGCGGTTGACGCCCAAGCGGTGCTCCATGAAGCCGAACCGCTCCGATGTATTGAGTGCGGGGCCCCATTCGCGTCGCCGGCCATGGTTAACCGCATAAAAGAAAAACTCACGGGCCACTGGATGTACAACAATGAGCGGCAGTTACGCCGTTTGCAGTTGTGCCGCATGTGCCGAACCCGCGATACTCTCACTTCTCAGGATATGAAATCGTGGAATCCGTAATGAAAAAAATAGATGCCCCCGTGTGGTTCGCCCCGTATGCGGATATTCGCACGGATATCTATGTGATGCTGGCTTCCCTTCTGGGGCGGCCGCCCTCGAAAGACCTGCTGAATATACTGCAAACCCTGCAATGGGATGAAGCTGTCCCTGAAGCCATGGATACTGCGCTGAGAGCGCTTCGCCAGGCCAGCCACGACTATTCTTTTGCCGCCATGGAAGACGAATTCAACAGACTCTTCGTGGGTCCGGGATGCGGCGAGATGGTACCCTGCGCATCATGGTACAGGGAAAGACTGATTCAGTCGTCACCACTGGCGTCTTTGCGGTCCGACCTCATTGGCCTGGGTATTGTGAGGCGGGCTGAGAGTTATGAATCCGAAGATCACGCCGGAGTGCTCTGTGAAATCATGGCCCTTATCTCCCGTAATCCGAACGGCGAGCCCTATGCGACGCAAGCGAGATTCTTTCAGCGGCACATCGCACCGTGGATGATGACTTTCTTCGAGGATCTGCAGTCTGCAAAAGGCGTTCGGTTTTACCAGGTGGTTGGTGTATTCGGCAGTCGTTTTTTGGAATCTGAGACCGAATACCTGAAATATGGTGCAACGGTCGAAGCCTTTTAAAAGAAGGGGGAATACACGATGAAGATGGCATGTATCGTTGGTCGGCGGACATTTCTTAAAATTGCGGCAACCATGGGCGGACTTGCAGCGTCGTTAGGCGTGGTCAGGCCGCCGGCAGCCGTCGAACCGAAGGGTCCCCTGCCGCAGCCGGGACAATCAAGCCAGGGATATACGGTAACAGAGCACATAAAAAAATATTACGAAACGGCGAGCCTATAGCGGGCTGACTATAGACGAGGTGTCACAGTGAACACGGCATGTAAAATGGGGTGGCCGGGTATCCAGGTGCGGGTGGGGGCTGCCCGGTGGAGTGGGCGGCGTGAACCCCACTAATTGACTGGAGGCATAGCATGAAACAATTCTGCAAGAAGTGGCTGCAGCGGGTATCCCATGAACCAGCTTCCTCGAAAGACATCGACAGGCGGACATTTCTGACCCGAGGCGGCGCGGTTCTGGGAGGCGGCGCCCTGATGGGGCTCCTGCCCTTGTCATGTGTACGGCAGGCCACGGTGGAGGAGAAGACAAATTTCCCGAAACCGGGCGTGGCGACAGAATACCGGCGCACCATCTGCACCCATTGTTCCGTAGGCTGCGGTATCATTGCCGAAGTGCAGAACGGCGTATGGACAGGCCAGGAGCCGGATTACGAATCGCCCATCAATCTCGGCGCTCATTGCGCAAAAGGCGCCTCCGCGCGAAGCCACGGCTTCGGCCACCGGCGCGTGAAGTTTCCCATGAAGCTGGTAAATGGAACCTGGACGCGCCTCTCCTGGCAGCAGGCCATCGACGAAATCGGCGACCGTTTCTTGAAGATCAGGGAGACATCGGGACCGGACGCGGTTTTCTGGTGCGGATCGTCGAAGGCAAGTAACGAGGGGGCCTATCTCCAGGGGAAAATGGCCGCCTTCTGGGGCACGAACAATGTGGACAATCAGGCGCGCATCTGCCATTCCACCACGGTGGCCGGTGTGGCGAGCACCTGGGGCTATGGGGCCATGACCAATTCCTACAATGACATGAACAATTGCAAGGCCATGCTGTTTCTCGGCAGCAACGCGGCCGAGGCCCACCCGGTGGCCATGCAGCACGTTCTGCGAGGCAAGGAGAACGGTGCCAAAATGATCGTGGTGGACCCGCGCTTCACCCGCACGGCCGCGCATGCAGACATTTACGCCCGCCTGCGGTCCGGCACCGATATCCCCTTTATTTACGGGCTGCTCTGGCACATCTTCAAAAACGGCTGGGAAGATAACGAATTTATCGCCCGGAGGGTTTGGGCCATGGAAGACGTCCGAAAGGAAGTGGAAAACTGGCCGCCCGATGTGGTTGAAAACGTTACCGGCGTACCTGAAGACAAAGTATGCCAGATCGCCAAGACCATGGCCGACAACCGTCCTGGGACCATCGTCTGGTGCATGGGCGTGACTCAGCATCACATGGCCTCCCAAACCGTGCGGCTGTTCTGCATCCTCCAACTGGCCCTGGGGAACATAGGGGTATCGGGGGGCGGCGCCAATATTTTCCGCGGCCATGACAATGTGCAGGGAGCAACCGACGTGGGGCCCAATTGCCACACCCTTTCCTGCTATTACGGCCTTGTTGAAGGGGCCTGGAAGCACTGGGCCCGCGTTTGGGGCGTCGAATACGAGTGGCTTCAGTCCCGCTTCGACATGAGCCAAAAATATGATGCCGGCGGCGGCAAAATGGAATACACCATGAATATACCGGGCATTCCCGTTTCGCGCTGGATCGACGGCGTGATGGAGGATAAGACGAATCTGTCGCAGAAAGACAACCTGCGCGCGGTCTTCTTCCAAGGTCACGCGGCAAACAGCCAAACCCGCGGCGTGGAGATGAAAAAGGCCCTGGAAAAACTTGACATGCTCGTGATCTCGGACCCCTATCCGACGCATATGTCTGTGATGAGCGACCGCAAGAACGATACCTATCTTTTGCCAACATGCACCCAGTACGAAACCTGCGGCTCCGCCACGGCATCAAACCGTTCTCTGCAGTGGCGCGAAAAGATCATCGAACCGATTTATGAATCCAAGCCGGATCATGTCATTTTATACCTGCTGGCAAAAAAACTCGGATTTGCCGACGAAATGTTCAAGAATATCAAGGTCACAAACGATGAACCCCTCATTGAAGACGTCCTGCGCGAAATCAATCGCGGCGCCTGGACGATCGGCTACACGGGCCAGAGCCCGGAGCGGCTCAAACTCCATGCGAAGCACCGGAAAACCTTCAATACCGTAACCCTCAAGGCCGAAGGCGGTCCGTGCGAAGGCGACTATTACGGTCTGCCCTGGCCCTGCTGGGGAAAGCCCGAGATGAAACACCCGGGCACCCCTATACTGTACGATACCCACAAACCGGTCGCCGAAGGCGGATTGGTCTTCAGGGCTGCCTGGGGAACGGAGCGGGACGGGCAAAGTCTGCTGGCCGGCGGCGTCTACTCAGTGGGCTCCGAAATTGAGGATGGCTATCCCGAATTCACCGACGAGATCCTCAAGAAACTCGGTTGGTGGGATGAGCTGACCCCGGAAGAACAAAAAGAGGCCGAAGGACGCAACTGGAAGACCGATCTTTCCGGCGGCATTCAGCGGGTGGTCATAAAGCACGGATGCGCGCCTTTCGGGAACGGCCGGGCCCGCTGCAAAGTCTGGGAATACCCCGATCCCATTCCCATACACCGTGAGCCGCTCTATACTCCCAGGTTCGATCTGGTGGGAAAATATCCGACCTACCCGGACCGTAAGGCGTTCTGGCGGCTTCCCACCCGCTACCAGTCGATCCAGTCCGTGAATCACAGCATAAAATATCCTCTGGTGTTCACCAGCGGCCGGCTGGTCGAATATGAAGGAGGAGGCGAGGAAACACGATCCAATCCGTGGCTTGCCAAATTGCGGCCCGAGATGTTCGCGGAGGTCAACCCGAAAGACGCTAACGATGCCGGTATCTTCGACGGACAGTATATGTGGCTGGAAGGCGCGGAAGGAGGCCGGATCAAGGTGAGGGCCATGGTCACCCCTCGGGTGGGTCCGGGGACCGTCTGGACGCCCTTCCATTTCGGCGGCTGGTTCCAGGGCAAGGATCTCTATGACCGCTACCCGGAAGGTACGGCCCCCTATGTCCGTGGTGAATCGTGCAACACCGCCACCACCTACGGCTACGATTCCGTGACCCAGATGCAGGAGACCAAAGCAACGCTCTGTCGCATCACGCCCGCATAAAAGGAGGCGAATCATGGCTAGGATGAAATTTCTCTGTGACGCCGAGCGCTGCATCAACTGCAACTCTTGCGTGACCGCCTGCAATAACGAACACGATATCCCCTGGGGCATCAACCGCCGGCACGTGATCACCCTGAAAGACGGCGAGAGCGGCGAGAAGTCCATTTCCGTGGCCTGTATGCACTGCACGGATGCACCGTGCGCGGCCGTCTGCCCTGTTGATTGCTTTTACACAACCCCGGACGGCATCGTGTTGCACGACAAGGATCTGTGCATCGGCTGCGGCTATTGCTTTTATGCCTGCCCGTTCGGCGCCCCGCAATTCCCTGAACAGGACGCTTTTGGCGCACGCAGCAAGATGGACAAATGCACCTTTTGCGCAGGCGGTCCCCCGCCTGACGGTTCGGTTGAAGAATATCAAAAGTACGGACGCAACCGGATTGCAGAGGGTAAATTGCCGATTTGTGCCGAAATGTGCGCCACCAAGGCATTGCTGGGCGGAGACGGCAATATCGTGTCCGACATATACATCCAGCGCGTAACCAAGCGCGGCGGCAGGCCGGACTCGTGGGGGTGGAATACCGCCTACGATTTCAAGTCCGGCAAGGAGAAAAAACAATGAAACTTGCATGCTGCATATCGGCGGTATTCATTGTTCTCGTATGGCTGGCCGGATGCTCTTACGAGTGCCGGGAAGTGACCCTGCATAAGCCGGGAGTCTACAAGGGCGCTAAAGATCCCTTCCTTGCCAGGCAACAGCAGCAGGAACTGATCGATCGCTTCAAGCTGGTGCAAACCGATCGGTGAATAAAGGAGGCGGTATGGCAACACAAACCGGAAAACGGGCTATCGGCTTCCTTGCCGCAGGTGCGCTGCTCCTGTCCCTGTTGATCGCAGTCTCTTATTGGCAGGCACGCGGCGCGGACATGAGCAACCCGCATGCAAATCTGTGGCGTGCAGTACGGCAGGGAGTTCACGGTTTTACGACGGTATCGTCGGAAGGCCATAAAGTTTTGATCCAGAACGGCGGCGAAAACTGGCGCGAGATACGCAACGGCCTTCTCATGAGGTTTTCTCAGTGGGTCCTTGCGGTGGCGCTGTTGGGCCTGGGCCTGTTGTATCTCTTCGTAGGTAAAGACAAATTGGAGAAAGAACGCTCCGGGGTGAAGATTCAACGCTATACCTTGGGGGAGCGCGTCCTGCACTGGTGCACTGCCCTGCTGTTCATCACCATGGCCATCACCGGACTGAGCCTTCTTTTGGGGCGGCTGGCGATGATACCGATTTTCGGACATCCAGCCGTTTCCGGATACCTGCACGTCGCAAAGGCGCTGCACAATTATTGCGGACCGTTCCTGCTCGTTGGAATATTGTTGGAATTCCTTATCTGGGCACGCTTCAACATCCCCAAAAAGACCGATCTGCAATGGTTTAAAAACCTGGGCGGCATGATCGGCTCAGGGCCGCGGCCCCATACGGGAAAGATCAACGGCGGCGAGAAGGCATGGTTCTGGGTCGTATTCCTTTGCGGGATCGCAGTGGGGGTAACCGGTATAACACTCGATTTCCCCATCTGGGGGCAGACTCGCTTCATTATGCAGCTCTCTTACGTGATTCACGTCACGTTCGCGGTACTGTTTGTCGCCGCATCCTTCGGCCATATTTATCTGGGAACCATAGGCGCCGAAGGCACCTTTGAAGCAATGTGGACCGGTTCCGTCGATACGGCCTGGGCCCGGCAGCACAACGATCTATGGTATGAAGAAAAAATGCGTGAAGTGTAAAGGCTACCCTCTTCCCGCAACAGTTACTGAAAAAGCTCTCTTCCAGGCATTGACGCCACTATAATCGGCTCATTCAATTTACCGCCTTTAGCCGGAATGATCCCTTCCCGCTCCGGCGGATAACCGGTCACAAGTGAACACTGAGCGGTGAACAGTGAACTGAAAAATGCTTCTCTTGCTTCCTGCTCCCTGCTTCCTGCTCCCTGCTTCCTGCTCACTGCTTCCTGCTCACTGCTCACTCATCACTGCTCATGGTTAATTGCTCGACTTCAATAGCGCAGGTCGGCCTGCCCTCAGGTGTTCTTTACTCGATGGAGCTAACGGACGACCGCAGGTATATTTGGAGTGAAGATTAAGAAAGTTATCTTTCAGTATCTCTTGATTGATAGCAATAACTCCTGTCGGAGAATAGATTTCGCTTATGTGGGCCAAAATAAAACTTGCATTTCGATTACAATTGTAGTATGCTACTTACATTAATTCATGTTTCTGCATCACGATATCACTCCTTTACCAGTTTCAAAAGTGTAGGTTGGTCTACCGCTCAGCCCATTTACCGGAGGGAGCGACAAATGACCGCAGCCGCACAGACATGTCAACCGCCACAAACTTCTGCAGGAAAAACGGATCTCAGACCACCACGACAGGGTGCCTTGGCGGCAGAGCAGACCTATCGGCACCGGCTCAAGCGGTTCATCTAATTCTCACACCATTAGCTACCTAGTGGAAGTGACAGACCTAGAATCAACGCTTTCTCACGCATCTGCCTGAGGCGGGCTATGAACATTCGCACTATCCAGGAACACATCATGCACAAAGACGTCAGCACGAGCATGGCGCATAACTTTTTACTCCGGACCATAAGGGAGGAAGAACCATGAGTGATAGTGACAGTGACAGTGATAAAAGCTCTAAAAGGCGGTTATTCTGGGGCATCTTGGGGGCTATCATCGCGACCATCCCGCATGCTAGTATGTTGAGTCGGAGAGGAGAACGACAAATGGCATCTCAGGGAACTCTTTTCGTCATTATTGCTTCAGCATTGGCTCTTGGTGGCTGCTCTTCAGTAACACTGACCGCTGGAGCGAATCTATCGAAGGTGGGACAAACTGCAGCAGCACAAATGGAACAGAATGCGACGACCTCTTCCACTGCGATGCTTAGTCTCCGAAAAGCGGTCGCATTCAATGACGGCTTCAACGGTCAAATTGGCAACCCGGATTCCAAAACCTTTCTGACCAATGTCGATGCAATTCAAAGCATAATATCGCAATATGCGAAGATGCTTGATAGCCTTGCGTCAACTTATTCGGCGCTTGGCGACCTCGCCAGTTATGACGCAGTTGGCAGCTTCAACACAGCTTTTGCAACCCTCGACAAAGACACCACTAAGTTCCTTCAAAGTGTCCACTCCACCTCCCAAATTCCACAGGAAACGGCCTCGGCGGTCCAAGCTGGAGGAGGGATCGTAATCGGCATTATACAGGCCAACAAAATAAAGAACGCGAGCCGAATTATCAGGGCGAAGCTTCAAATCATCATCCCAATAATGGATGATCCGGACACCAAAAAGCTCTTGATCTTGAACAAGCAAGAGACCACAGGACAGATTGATCAAGCTGCCGAAGCATTGTTCGATTGTGAGGTCTACTCTTACGGGCCGCTGCTGGACGATCTTGGTGCAGCCCTTAATCTCAAATCGAATTCACAATCCGATGGTATCGTAGCCAAGAATGCGAAAGTCAAAAGCGGTTTACGGAATGTTGCGATAGAGCTTGCAAACGAGCAAAGCGACCAAATGGAGGCTTCCTATGACAAAAGCGTTGCTGCATTGAAAGCACTGGTGCCGCTCCATGAGAGTCTAGAAAAAGGGGCTCCCCTTAACCTAGACACGTTGCTTGCAATCACAAGTCAGTTGCAAACGATTGCGACATCACTCCAAGCCACGAAAGGAAAATAAGCCATGCCCAATACACAACCGAGCAAAACCGATGTCGTCGCTAGCCTAGCGGCTGCTGCAGACTCCGTGCGCCAAGCCTATCTGGCAGCTCAGGCAGCTAATCCTGCGGCTGATCTCAGCAAACTCTATAAGGCTGAGATGGCGGCGGAGGCCATTTGGAGCACTGCGGAAGAGAAGGCATTGAAAGCCGATCCCGCAGTGGCAAAGGCGAAAGCGGATCTGGACGCGGCCACGCAAGATATCCGCAACAATCTCGGCACGCTGAAAGACATCGCGCAATGGGTTCAACTTTTGGATGGACTAGTAAACCTCGCAACTAGTGTCGGCAAATTTTTTGTGTGATTTGCCTTTAAGTTTGAGTATGTTCAGGCATTCGTGGCATACCTTGCCCTCGCTTTGGTAATAATAGAGTTAAAACAGCTATGAAAAAAAAAGAATTGCACCGAGAGTTTACCGGCTGATTAAGTGGACTACAAGGCATTCATCGGCAAGCCGCGTGAGGGACCGCGCTCGCACACCTGACAGGGCGACTCCGGCGGTTATTTGAAGGCGACTTTTGTGTAGCCCTCTCTCTGCAATCTAGAGTCAGTTTAGACGGCAACAACGCGCACCATTATTTGAAGCTGGTTACTATCACCCAATTTTGGAAGGATCGCCCGTGCCGCACTTGTTCACACATAGGTCGCGGTGCCATCCGAATCAGGCCGGAAAATGGTCTTGTCTCCCGGAACTTTGTTGGTTTCATTTCGGAATGTAATCAGGAGGAGGGAATAGCGATGCGTTTCAGCGGGATTTTGCTCAAAATGCGTCAAGCGTTGTGCTTACTGATAGTGGTTGTCCTGCCGTTGCTCGCCACATCGACTGGACGTGCTGCGACCTGCGACACGTACTACAATCCGGAAGCCAGCAGCAACGCGAAATACCAGCTGAAGTTCGACGATGGTACCGCATGGCAGGCACAAGGCGGCACCATTTCCTTCACGCTCACTGGTCTGGATCCCCAAAATAACACCATAGTTGCCTGCCTGCGTTCTGGGCTCAAAGATCCAAATGCCCCGAACAAGTGGTCGGGCAGTTTCCCGCTAACGCCGATTCGGGTTGGGGAAACTCCAGACAAGTTGGGCACTATATTCAACGTAACCCTTCCCTCAGACCTTAAACTTCCGCCAGCCAGAGATGTGATTTGGAATTTGGAGTATGACCGCCTCTACCCCGCCGCGGAGTTGAGAGTGAGCGTATTCGAACCATCAACATCCACGCCAGTACTAGACGCTGTCCGTGGGATCAGAATCGCGCGGGGTTGGTTTGCATTCTTGTTGGCCGCGGTTTTTGTTGTCGCAGCCGCTGCGGCTCTATACTACTTCGCCCTCTTTCTCGGTGTGCCGGGGACACGCGTCGTCTTGCGCATCATTTCCACTGCCAGTGGCTGGGCCAGCCTTGCCCAGTTTCAGATTATCCTCTGGACGCTGGTGATCGGCGCCGGTGCCGTCTACGTCATGGCGCTTAGGGGCTCGTTGATCGAGATCAGCAGCGGCGCTCTGTGGCTGCTCGGTATAGCTGGCGCAGCAGCGGTGGGCTCGCAACTGAAGAGTAGTCAGCAGGCCCAATCGGCCCCGACACTCGCCACTCCTGGACAGATCATAGACCTCGCTACCGTGGATTCGCCCCGCGAATCGGAAGTGACATTGTCCTGGTCGGTTCCGTCCGGCGGAGGCGCGCCCAGCGCCTACACCGTCCAATATCAACCGCCCGGTAGCGATTGGGTCACCGCCAGCACTACCGCTGTCGCCAACCGCCGCTTCATGCTGGTCGGCCTGGATCCGAACACCGATTACAAAGTGCAGGTGTTCGCCACGAACGCGGCGGGCAGTGGCACGCCGATGTCGAGGCAGGTCCACACCGCCCCGCCTGAGGTGTTGCCTTCCGGGGTGCCGAAGGCCGTGGATGGGCTTCACCTTCAGGAAAACGTAACCGCCGACTCAGTTCCACTCTATTGGACCCCGGTGGCGGACGCCCGGGGATATACCGTGCAGTTCCGGGCACACGACAGAGGTGAGGCTTGGCGGATCTTCGGCGCTGAAACCACCAAGCTAGAAGCGAGGCTGACCGGGCTCAGTGCGAACACCGTCTATGATTTTAGGGTGTTCGCCACCAGCAACCTCGGCCACAGCGCTCCTTCCAAGATCTTTCGCGAGACCACCGGGGTCCGCACACCGAGATGGTCGGACATCGTCACTGACACCGACCGGCCAGCCGAGATCGATGTCACGCGCGTGCAGATGCTGTTCTTCACCGTCATCTCGGCCTGCTTCGTGGCAATGAAGATCGTCTATAGTGGTTCGATCCCGGAGATACCCGAAACCTACGTCACGCTGATGGGCATCAGCAACGGTGTCTATATAACAGCAAAATTCGTCGGCCGTTAGTGCCACGCCGGCTGCGGCGACGGCAGGGCAAGCTATGGTCAGGCTGTATGTATATAAAGCTTACTGAAGAAGCTGAACCCCCGGTTTAGAAAAGGGGGCAAGGCACTCTAGCCGGCGGTGAAGCGATTAAGTCGATCCTGCACGCTACTGTTGCAGCAGTAGCAACCACGCTTTTGTCTTTAAGGGAGAACCTTTTCAAGCAACAGGCCGCCGACATCCTCCTGAACCTAATGGAGCTTCTGGCGGTAAACAGCGCAAAGTCATCATTGGAAAGCTGAAAGGAAGCATCATCGACTATTCAATAGACGAAGCCTTTGATGACCTGATCAACTATTACAGCGCCGGTACTATCAGTGCTGTATTCCAGGACATAAAACTGCAATCGGGCGTGCAGGTGGGAAGCCCCGGCCAGAAGCCGAAAGCAGCCATCGAACAATTGAAGAAGTTGAACTACAATCAGTTTGAGTTGCACAATAGCATAGTCGAAGAATGCTTCGCTATAAGTACTGATGATCCGAAGGAAAGAGACAACAAGGCCACAGAAATCCTGAAGTCCTCGGGGAAGCAGCAGCCGGAAACCAACGTGAAAAGGGGTCGCCAAGCGAATTAGCCGGCATTACTGAGATACCTGCGATGCCCATCACGGTAAGTGGTTGAAGTTACAGGACCAGCATTTCATTTTTGGGGTCATTTTCCCTCTTCTAAGGCAGGAGTTGCCCGAAGAGTGGCGCGCTGGCAACTCAAAGGCGGCCCACCTGCCTGGACTATGCCAATGGCTGAATTTGTTTGAGTGCTTACAGAAACAGGAGCTTCAATTTTCTTGAGAGCCGTCTTTTTCCCGCCAAAATGTTCATTGTTTGTTAATCTTTCGTTCACCTCTTGCCGATATCCATGTTGAATCAGATCACTCTGAAGGGCAAACCGCCGGAAAAGCTGGTTACCCCATTTGTGAACTGAGATCCGTCGGCAGTATTCTGGACATGAGAGATCAAGCTGCCGAGCGGATGCTGCACCGATCGTCACTGTGGTATTATCGAGAGGAGCAAATACAGGGTCGTCTTCTTCTTGGGCGTTTTTTCGACATGCAGAAATAGTACTTTTGTCAAATCATTTCGAAAGTCAGCCCGAGCATGATCTTTGAAAAGCAACCAAAACGCAACGCTAGAAGCGTCAACTGGTCAAATGATTTAATAAATTATAGGTTCCCGGATTGGAACCGGGTATTTTTTTCTTGACATTTCACAAATTGGGTTCTACATTAGCAGTCAATTAAAGTAACAGGTTCTTTGGGAAAGATGCTTTAGCTAGCCTGAAGGGCAAACTATCTGAAAAGATAGGGCGCAAAGCTTCCGGTCTGCGTCGATCAAGGGGTCGACAAGATAGCGGGGTTGCCAGGGAGAGTCTACAGAGTCATATCTGCATATAAACCCGCTATCCTCCACAGGAAGCGGGTTTTCTTTTTTGCTGAACCCTACAAAGAGATTAAACACATAATTGTAGGCTTTAATCAGCATAAAGGATAATGCAGATGGTAAAATTCGCCGGAAAAATAAACAACCTTTTCATGATTCCATTTTTCCTTTTCGGTAGTTTGCTCCTATCGCTATGCGTATCTGAATTTGCCTCAGCACAAAGTATCGATTCATACACCCTTAACGGTATTATTCGAGCTAACGGCAGACATTGGGTCGCAAAATATCATCCTAATACGAAGGGTCTTGGTGCTGCCTTTAAAGCACACAATCAGTCTACTGTAGGCACTTCTTCGCAAACGGCGCCACCTGCACTAAACCCACCAGTACCAGCAAGTGTTAAGCAGTTTGATTGGAGGAACAGCAATGGCATGAATCATGTCACATTAGCTGCGAGGATGGTGGTGGTATGTCCTCAAATTGCCCAAATAGGAGGGACGGATGAAAAATTATTTTAGTTCGGCAATAGCATTTATGGCAGTGACGCTGCTGCTTGTCCTGTGCAATTTCGCATTTGCTCAGCAATCTAACCGCGGGAGCGTCGCCATCCCATTGTCCAATACCCAGCGCGCCGAGGACGCGGGCGTGTATGCCCACACCAATCTCCGCATATTCATTCCCGAAACACCATTCAGTTCACCGCATCCCGCTGTAGGAAAACCGCCTTACAGCGGCTATTTCTATGAAACCCCGGCCTCAATTGCGTGCGTCTACCAGCTCGTGACCCCAGTGAGCGGGTGCAATCCCAACACCGTGACTGTCAATCCGAGCGGCGGAAGCAAGGCGATAGCCGTCGTCGATGCTTACCACGCCCCTAACGCCCTCAACGATCTAACTACCTTCTCCAAGCAGTTCGGCCTGACCTTGCCTACAAGCAAGACTTTCCAGGTCGTCTTCGCCAGCGGGTCCAAGCCGGCCTATGACGCTGGATGGGAATTGGAAGAGTCCCTGGACATAGAATGGGCTCACGCCATGGCGCCAAATGCCACACTCTACCTGGTGGAAGCCCATTCCAGTAGTTATGGGGACCTTTTCTACGCTGTGCAAGTGGCAAGCAAGCTGGTCGCAGCAGCCGGAGGCGGGGAAGTGACGATGAGCTGGGGCGGCGGAGAGTTCTCCGGGGAGATAGCTTATGACACATATTTACAAACCTCAGGTGTCGTCTATTTCGCATCCTCAGGAGACGGTGTAATTCCCGGCTATCCCGCTGTCTCTCCCTACGTCGTGGCGGTTGGAGGAACAAGTGTGCGCCGCAATCCAACCACCGGCAGCTTCATGTCGGAGGGGGCCTGGGAGTATGCGGGGAGCGGTCCGAGCCTATATGAGCACATACCTGCTTACCAAAACAACATCGCGAGCATCGTCGGCAAATACCGCGGTGTGCCGGATATTTCTGCAGTGGCGGATCCCTATACCGGCGTGTGGGTGTATGACAGCAATGCCGGAGGCTGGTGGATCGTAGGCGGCACCAGCGTCGCTTCTCCGGTCATGGCCGGCATCGTGAACAATGCCGGCCACTTCAACAAGTCCACAGCCGCGGAGCTGACCGAGATCTACAGCGACGCCCACGTGACTACGGATTTCGCAGGCGTTACCCAAGGCTTCTGCGGTCCTTACATGGGATATGCGGCGGCTGCAGGATGGAACTTCTGCACCGGTTTCGGCAGCCCCAGGGGCACGGCCAACAAGTAGTATTCTCTTGTTGGCATTGGGTGTTGGCATTGGGTCTGACCAAGTTAAGTACTTGTCATTATAGAAATACTCAAAAAGTCGTGCGCCGTTGGCATTGGGTCTGACCAAGTTAAGTACTTGTCATTATAGAAATACTCAAAAAGTCGTGCGCCGTAAGTATCTGAAATTACTGACACAACTAATCCATTTCGGGCCCGATTTCTTGCCCTTTGCCGTCACGAACAGATGCCCAACCCCAAAGAGGTTGTACCGGGCCAAGACATTTTTCACTATATATCGGGCCAGTACCCTATCAGGCATCCAAATCATCCCCGAAAAAACCCTGCGGCTCACAAAGGGTGAATTCTTCCTTCATACCAGTGATTTTACGCCCCTTCGCCCTCAATCCGAGTTTTGTCCTTATTGTCTCAACGAAATGCCTGCTCCCTACGGCAACGCTCTCTGTCCACATGCCTTCCCGGACCAGCCCGCCTCGGGCAAGCGCTTCTTCGACCCATTCCTTGTGCAATCGTCGCATGGCCTCGATAGAGGGTATACGCAAAAGCTCCATAAGCGCGCGACGATCAATTATCGAGTCCTCTTCCTGTCCCGTCTGAATTTCCGCATATCCCCCGAACTCCCATTCCGACGGATGTGCAACCACACCGGCACGCACCATATTTAGGTCAATATATATAATGCAACTGACAATATGGTGGTTCGTTTCCACGGCAGTCGCATGGTAGCGGTCTTCCCAAAAGGCTCCCTTCCGCTTCTTTCTTTGATTGAACGCCTGGGCAGTACGGCTGGCGACTAGTTGCATCGATCTGGATATTGCCTCGCTCTCTCCTCGGTCAAGCACAAGCAGATGGATATGGTTGGATGTGGCTGCATAGTTAAGAATGCTCAGCCCGTGGCGTTTTCTCGCTTCCAGGAGCCAACTCATCCATGACCGGCGGTCTTTGGCAAATTTAAGGAGGAATTCTTTCTTGTGGCACCGTTGAGTTATGTGCCAAGCATATCCGGGCAGGAAGTGTCGTCTGGCTCTGGGCATGGTCTATTTAACTCAAATCGGGACCAAATCAGGTCGCCAAATCCGGTCTGACCTAATGCCGTTAACTTAACAGATAAGTGTTGCTCCTGCTGTCTTTGCGGGTTTCTGGCTCTGGCGGCAGTGGGGATGCGATTTTGAATTTAGGCCTTCGTCCCCGGCGTCGATTATCAAGCCCTCGGCTCTTTCTTCGATATTCCTGCCGGTCTCTTGGAAATGGACGGCCTGGTTTATAATGCACCCCATGTCGTGCACAGCATCGCACACACTTTGCCAAAATAGAAGCCCGGATATTTCCTTCAGCAGTGGCTCCTCCGCCTTCCAGTCTCTCCCTGACCTGTCGATGATCAGTCTTCGCGTGAAAGAGGCTTTGCGTCTTTATGCCCTCAGTCTTCCGTCTTCCGTATTCCCTGCTCCCTGCCTCCTGCTCCCTCTTCCTCTTGCCGTTTCTGGTTGCCGTTTCTATTGCCATTTCTATTGCCGCTTCTCGTTGCCGTTTGGCAGGGCTAAACCCTTCCGAGGTATACTGTTAATACGGATCGAATAATTGGGGCATTTAGGAATCAAGGGTTGCGACATTGAGGTGTTTATCCATGCCTATCCACACCGCTACGCTCCTCCATCCTTCCCTGGAATCGAGGACATTCCTTGCCTGTCACCTGCAGCCTGCTCCTGAATTTGCCCTGTTATTTTTCAAAATACAATTCCCACCTCTCAATAAAATCAATGTGTTGCGGATCTGGCTCCTGTATTTGCCCTGTATTTACAGGCAAGCATCAATCTGCCATGAAATCAAGGCATTGAGTTAATAGCTTCCCCTGGGATCTTTGAAAACCGAATAGTGATCGCATTGTTCACTTCGCTTAGGCGAAAGACCCTTTTAGCACGCTTTAGCCGCGTGAAAAACTCGGCGTTGCCATTCTTCTGAATTCATGCCAATAATGGCTTCCGCAATCTTGTGATGTTTTCACCCTAAAGGGTCGCCTGTCCATGATCGCCAAAACTTACACATGCAGCCTGCTAGGCATTGACGCCATCCTGGTGGAAGTCGAAGTGGACCTGGCTTCCGGTTTTCCCGGCTTTGCGACGGTCGGGCTGCCCGACAACATCGTCAAGGAAAGCAAGGACAGGGTTAAAGCCGCGATCCAGAACAGCGGATATCCCTTCCCGTTCGAGCGGATCACCGTGAACCTTGCGCCGGCAGCCCTGAAGAAGGAGGGGGCGGGGTTCGATCTGCCCATTGCGGTAGGGATACTTGCCGCAATGGGGTGCGTAAACCCGGATAGAGCCGCTAAAATGATCTTTTGCGGAGAGCTTTCACTCGACGGCAGGGTGAAGCCGGTTGCCGGATGCCTGCCGATGGCGATCCAGGCGCGGGATAGCGGCTACAGCGACATCATCCTTCCGGCTGCAAACGCCCACGAGGCCGCTGTTTTGACGGAACTCGGAGAACGGAAGTCGGAGGGAGGAAGTTCTGTCCTCAACCCTCCGTCCTCTGACCTCTGTCCTCCGTCCTCTGTCCTCAACCCTCTGTTTTCCGTACGTGCGGTAAATCACCTCTCGGAGGCCGTCGAATTTTTGAACGGCCGCTCCGACCTTCCGGTTGTCAAGACCGACCTGGATTCGATATGGAACGCCGGGTCGCCCGACGAGCTGGATTTTGAAGACGTGAAGGGCCAGGAGCACGCAAAGCGAGGGCTGGAGGTCGCAGCGGCCGGCTCTCACAACGTGCTCATGTTGTATTCAGAATAACTACTCACCGGTTTCCAACTTCCACACTGCCTTATTTAGCTTTCCGTCTCTCTCGAAATAGTACCGCACAATCTGATTTTCAACGTCGATATCGGTCACAAGGGTATGCGACCGAGCAGGCATCAGCGTGCGTCTGCTTCCCCCTTTGAACTGGATTGCATAGAATCTGCAATTCTTATTGTCAATTTTTCCCCTCAGTTCTTCCTCAAGCCTGCGCGTTTCTTCTGTGGAAGGTAAGTCTGGAAAACTGGCACAAATTGCCTCAAGATCCTCCTTGATTTTCTCCTCTGACCAAATCGTAGGTCCAAAAGGGAAAACTCTTATCCGTTCAATTAAGTTCCTCAGTTCATTCCTGAGCTTCGTTCTGATAAGGCTGCGCTCTTCACCCTCGACATTATCCAACATGCTAAAAAGCGCATTCAGATCATCAACTGTCATCTGCGCTTTGTCAAGCAAGTGGGCGAGCGCGTCTATTTTCTCTTGCAGAGCTGCCTTTTGGCCTTCAAGATTCTCCCTGCTGTCAAGAATCGCACTGAGCTTCCAATTGAGAATTGTCCGCACCCTTTTGTCAGTTGTTGAGGCAATGGTATCGGTGAGATTTTCTATCTGCAATTGTGCTTCAGAAATTCTCGCTTCTATTGCCATAAGATTGCTTCTGAGCGAGTCCACTTCATCAGCAGTTTTGTTACCCTCTGGAAAAAGATCGCGTGCTTTCAATCCCTTGCAGTACTCCAGCACCAAATGCTCAACTTCCTCATAATGCACAGAACCATACTTGCACCCCCGGCCACGCCTTGCATCATCACAAACAAGGTATTTTCCCCCCTCGCCCTTATTTACAAACGTCATCGGCGCGCCGCAATAACCACACTTGGTAATATAGGGCAGGAGATTGTTGCATTTCCCAGTCTTGCCCCCGCCGTTCCCCGCCAAAAGCTTATTCTTCTCGAATTGCTTTTGGACGCCATAAAAAAGTTCATCTGAGATAATGCGTGGGTAATAGCCTAAGATAGCGTCGCCAACGGGTACCCGCGCCTTTTTGCCGTCAACAATTGAAAGCTTATGGGGTTGACATTCTCCTATAACAGAACGGTTCAAGAGGATTTTCTGTATATAACTGGGCCGCCAGCCCCTCTCATTCCCTTTTCGTCCCGGAATCCATTCCTGTTGTTTGTTCAAGGTTCTCGTCATAGCTGCCTTCCCTACTCCGGCAAGCTTCATTTGGAAAATCTGCTCGATTACTTTTGCGCGTTCAGGAATGATCTCGAAGTGCTTCTTACCTTCAGATAACTTGAGCCATTCAGGTGCCCTTGCAGTGAGTTTCCTTTCACCGCTAAGGGCCTTCTCGCGCTTTCCCTCCCATGCCTTCCCTAACCGTCTTGACTTCTTCGAGCTTTCCTCATGGGCAGTCGTCATCGCTACAAGGGACAACATTAGCTGCATTGGGTTTGCATTGATACTTTCTTCATTGTACTCCTGGCCATCTATTGCCGTAACAATCTTAATCCCGCCCTGAATTATTTCAGTGAAAAGATTCAGGGCTGTCAGAATCTCTTGCCTCGAAAGGCGGTCGAGTGATTCAACGATCAGGATAGACCCTCGTGCAATTCTTCCCGCTGCAACATGTCTTAGAAATTGGCCCAGTGCGCCCTTGGTCCTATTGTCACCCCGGAAGCCGGAAAGCCCTAAATCCCGCAGAGACAGGGTGTCATCAAGTCGTAAGCCTCTTTTATCGGCAAAGGTGTTCGCGTATTCTAATTGACGACGCAGACTGTCTCCCTGGCTCTGCTCAGGAGTCGAAAAACGGCAATAGCTATAGCATTTAGGCGGCGGCGTAATACTGATTGGCAGGGCGGCAGGTCGCATCTTTGTTCCCTCCTTGTCTCAGTCGCGGCGAGGCTGCATGATATGGCAAGCAGCAGGCGCGCATAATCTTATTTGGACAGGAAGTTTGGTAAATGTCTGTTTAAAAGCAGGCATTTCAAAACATTCCTTGCCAAAATTATTAAATGAAAGTCACCCTATAGTCGAACCAGGTTTACCTGGTTCGACTTGCATTACTACTTCTTTTAGAAGTAGTAATAAGTTATATTTAAGAAAAGTTTCTTTCAATTTCTTTCTCTTTCTTTAGAGGTGGATTACTGAGATTTTCTGCAATAATATCAATAAAATACCTTGGACACGTGTATAATTTTATTACAACGTATGTTGTAATAATTCTACAACATGTGTTGTAATTTTATTACAACTTTCCTTGAATACGTTGTAATTTTTGTACAACATTCAGCTTCGGCATGTTGTAATTTTATTACAACAATTCACCATCCTTCGGGCATCACACGAAAGTCCTCGTACGAATCATTTTTTCCAAAACGAAATAGCCAGTCGGCTAAGGGTGAACAATACATGTGTTCTCCAATCGAGAAAGCAGCCAAGTCTTGTAGCCTCTGAGTGTGTTCATAAAATCTTACTAAGGAAGTCTTGATTGACTTTAGCTCCAACTGTCGTTCTTCGGCAAAAGCTTCAACACGTTTTATCCATTCTCCACTTTCTGGTTCTAAACGACATTGGTGATGCTCGTTAAGGAAATCAATCACCGACTTCGTGGTCGATAATAGGGCAAAATTAGGGCCTACATATTTGCCCCAGTCAATAATCTCTTGACGGGTAATTAGGTCACGTCTCAACGTTGAAATATAGTGTCTATCCTCTTTCATTCCCAATATTTCCGCTACAGCTTCGTTCCCTGGCCATTCCCAGCAGAGCCTATATACCTTATTGGAAGGGGGAGGGATGTCTTTGAGTCGCTCTGGCCATCCAAAGGTTTGCCTGCAAATGAGCAGAAATAGTGGTGTTCTCAGGCCAAAAACGAGCTTGTAGAACAGAATGTTAGGGATTTGCGTGAAGGTCCCCGGTTCTAAAAGGTAGCTCCAGAAGTCTTTCTGATTTCTCGCCGACTTCGCCTTCATTTTTTTTTCTCGTATTTGGGGCGAATTCAAGCCCTCATAAATCTCTATTATCAGGTGTGCTTCCTGTTCTATGTATGCATCATCGTCCTCGGTGAGTACCTCTTGCACTGCCGACATCAATTTGCCCAGGATTTCATGCTCACTCCCGGGGACACGGTTCATTGCCCTCATGAAACTGTGTGCAAGAATCTCTTTGCCCGGATACGGGTCAGTGATTGCCCGCATCGTGTTCGGCAGATCCGGGATTGCGTTCACGCAGGCACTGGCCGCGAACAAATCGAACTCGTCGAGTTCGTCCAGATACTCTTGGTTCAATTTGCGAACAACGGTGTTTTGCTTGGAGTGCTTTTGGCTTGCCATTTCTTGTCCAACCTTCTCTCTTGGGCTTCTCATTTTGGAGTCAGGGGAAAGCGGGCGAGAAGTTTCCCGCTTTGTCGGACGCAGTCGCGAGTCGCGCCCTATCCCCAGATTGAATCATTGACATTATACCACAATACTAATTTCCCATATTCGAAAATATTTCCAGGATTCACAAAAATATCGGACCCTTACCCGTGAAAGGCCAACTCTCATTGCGGCACATTGGCATCACTGGGATTTCGCCTTTCGTCGTTTCGTCACATATATATTTTATCCTTTTTCACTGACTTTAGGTATGTCGGAACCTGAAAAATCTTCCTGGAGTGAACATAAATCTTGATAATCTGCTCGCTCTGAGATTCTTGTGACGGACATCGGCTATGAGGAGGATGTAGCTTGTTCTTTAACTGAAAAAAATTCTCATGTTTTGACCCTCTTTCAAGCGCCCTTTCACAATTAGGACATGGGTTCATGTACACACAGTTAACCACAAAACCCAATTATTTTATTGTTGCCCCGGTCAATAATGAACCCACCTGTCGCCTGAAGTCGGAGCCTTTTTACTGCTGGGGACGCCATGCTTCATCATCATTGTTATCACCGACACACTGAATCCCTAAAATGTACCATCTACCCGGAAGGCCCGGTATCTCAACGCAAGGGGTACCAACTTTCTGCCCGACTGCATCTACCCATACTTGGGTCCACCCGACTTGTTTGTACTTTGTCCCCGGCTCTAGTTTTCGGCACTGGCCGTCCTGAAGCATCCCATCAATTGTCTGGGTATCGGATGCAGACCTCCCGTAGCCTCCAATGAAATGCGAAAATGTCTCTAAAGTATCAGGGCGGATACAAGCGATCCCACCATTCGGAACGCTTCCAGCTTCCACGCATACCGGCAGCACCACAGCCACTGTTATTGCTGCGAGGAACAATTGGGCCTTCTTCATCAGCCGTCTCCATTTTGGATCAATCAGGTTCGATACAGTTAAGCGTCTACAATCCAGTCTCTTGTTCCAGATTATCAAAAACCTGTATGCATTACGTCCAGTTTTTGCCAGCAGCGCACGCCACCACATGATAGCCCCCTGTACAGATTTCTGCCGACAAACTTTGCTGCCTTCTATTCGCTTGTACGAATCCAACCTTTCAGTTTCATGCACTGATTGAAGAGGGCCATTTCACGCTGTAACTCTTGGGGATCGGAGATGGCGGCGGCGAACCCGACCGCAGTGTGCGCATCTCCTTTGCAATACTTCACAGTTTCGTACTGACACTCTTCCATGGCTGTGACGTAATCCGGGCCTTTCTTCTTTGTCTTGATCCACCCCTGAACGGACTCTTCTGCCCACGCAGAAACCGCGAACACGCTGATTGCTATTGCTACAACCGCGATTTTCTTTTTCATGCTTTCTCCTTCTCGGTGATTCATTTGGGAGGAAATTCAGACAATGCTTCTCTTGCGTATTGCTCCCAAACCAATACAAGCCACGCGGATTCGATATTTACTATTCAATATTCTATTTTGGGATATGCCGCAAGCCTCATCTATTCTCTTCGTCCATGGAGAAAAGCATCTATTCAGCCCAGCAGGAAAAGGTTCAGGCGCTGCTCCGCCAGATCAGGGTCGATGCCAGCCTGCGCCAAGTTGACCTTGCGAAGCGCCTGGGTGCGCCACAATCCTTTGTAAGCAAGTATGAAAATGGGGAAAGAATGCTCGATATTTTGGAGATCAGGGCCATCTGCCAGGCTGTCGGGATTACTCTTGAAAAGTTTGCGCAGAGATTGGAGCAGAGCCTGCACTGAGAACATCACAGTCCCCTTTGTGCTTATGATTCGACTCAGGCTGACATTTTAAACACAGGCCCAAACACGTCTATTTCGCTCTACAATCGATTTTTTCTTCTGAAACGTGTGAAAGTGTACGTATTGCATGAAGACGTACTGGTAATAGGTGCCAAAAATGAACCGACACAATTTTACTGCGAACGTGCCGGAAGTCAATTTATCTTGTAGGCTGGAGCAAAGTTTTTGGCAGGGGCCTGTTCTACGTCTCAATTTGTCAGATTTACAACATAGGTTGCAAATGTTGGGGAGAGTGCTGTACGGGGCGAATTATCGCTAAATTGCAGCCCGATAGCGGGCCAAGGTGCGCCATGCTGGAACGCCCGGCATGCTTGTGAATGCCAGTCGTGCGCGTGCGATGACTTATACTTAGTACCATATTGTTTTTTGAGACACCCCTTACGGATTACGTGCACTTTTATTTCATGCCAGCCTGTCAACCAAGCTCTTTACCGTCTGCGGATGCCACCGCTGCTTGCCGCTCGGTGTCAAAATACCCGATCTCTCAAGGCTCTCGCATATCTCGGCAAATGTATAGTGCTGGCGCCGGTAATCCCGTATGTATTGAGCCATCTTCTGTGCGTACTCTTCCGCCTTGCGTGCCCGGACGGTTGCACTATTGGCGTTGCCTTTACGCCGCCCTTCGATTGCCTTTGCACTCCATCCTTTTTCCTTCACCCGTGCAAGCTCGGTATTTGCCCGCTCGCTTATGAGTTCGTGCGCGAGATCGCCAAATACGGCAAACATGGTCGTCGTCATTTTTGCCCGTGTGTCTTCCTGCCAATGGCTAATCTGTATGCCTTGTTTGATGGCAATAAAAGTGATCTCCTTCTCCGCCAGATCGGTGACTATTTTGCATACCTCGCCGATGCTGCGCCCAAGCCTGGATAATTCTGCCACTATCAGCGTGTCGCCTTCCTTGAGCAGGGGCATCAACTGTTCAAACCGGCGTTTCCGGAGTGTTTTGCGGTTTGATATCTCTACCAGCAGCCATTTATCAATTCGTATACCGTGTGTCGCACAATAGCACTCAATCTCACGGTGTTGCCCTTCCAGATCCTGCTGTTCCGCACTATCGCGGATGAAAGCATAGGTTTTGGCTATCAGTTCTTTTGCCATAGAAATCCTTTGTTTTTGATTGGCAGACCTTTTTTTGCTCAAAATTTTGAGATCTTGCGCGAACAGTGTCATCAGCTCGGCTGCCAGAACAGTTGGAAAGTTTATTACCCCCCCTCACACTACTTCATGCCGAAGATGATCTTCCCAACGTTCGTTGCAGTGAACGGCTTCCCACCAACCGTCGTCAGCCCTTTCTCGTTCAAACGCACTGCTATTTCCTGATACGTAAGCCGTTTGCCTTTCCTCGGCTTGCGCCTCAGTGCCCTTATCTCTTCGAGGATTTCAGGCTTCACCTCGGCGTAAGACTTCCGACCTTCGCACTTTTCTCCCTGCTCACGTTTGCGCTCTCTGGCCTTCCGCAGCTTCTTCACAAGCAGGCTTTTCTCAAGCTCTGCAAAAATACCCTGAATCTGGATCAGCGCCTTCTTCATCGGGTCAGATTGAACAGCCTCAGTGACATTCTCCTCTGTACTGGCATTAATCAGGATCACATCCTTCGAGGCAAGATAGATCAGAAGCGATTCTTGCACCCTGTATTCGCGTGCTAGCCTGTCCAGCCGCTCAACGATGATAGTCTTGACACCATTGCGGAGAACCTCTTCCATCATCTCCTGAAAGACTGGCCTGTCGAGTTCGCCCTTTGTCCCTGAGACGCCTTCCTCACGGAAGAAGCGGACAATCTGATACCCTGCTTTCTCGGCATAACTGGTGATCGTCTCTTCCTGTCGCGTGAACCCGTCCCCGTCAACCTGCCCCTTGCCGCTCACCCGGACGTACCCGAAAGCCTGCATCTCACCCTCCTTTGCTGTAACTCAAATCGTTATCCTGTCAACTTTTATAGCACAATCCAGGTGACTTGTCAATACTATATCTTTGGATATCGTAATACATATGAAAAATTAGTGCCTATAAATCCCATAACGGGGCCGAACAATGGGGCTAAACATGCTATAAACACCTCTCAGAACGTGCGAGAATGTGCTTTAAATCAAATTCCTTTAGTGAGACAATAAAATTTACACACATTGAAGAAAGACCAACCTGCTGATAAGCATCTGAGGTGAGCAAAATTGCGTCACGCAAAACACAGGGGATCATTTGAAAACCGCATTCTTTATCTTGGATGGAACGCAGAATGGCAAAGATTGAAGACCTAATTGCGCAAATCCCGAACGAGCGCCTTCGAAATGCCATTGGTGCCGAAGTGAAAGCGCTGAAGAAGACGAAGAAGTTTGGTCTCGTCTTCGAAGAACATTTACCAGAAATGGTGCGGCTGCCACACTCGCCCATACGTGAGGGTGAGGTGGTGGCCCTAAAGAATGAAATGGGTAATCGACTCTGGCGCGTGAAACGCGTGCAAAGGAGCGAGGCTACATGTGAGTTGGTTATCGAGGATTCTCCAACGCCTGATGAGACTACCAAAACATTTTCTATCACGGAATTAGTTGCGGTACGAAACTTTGGTGATCCGATTTACCCTGCTCTAGTACCCATCGACCGTGTAAAACGCGGCGGGTCTGATAGACCGTGGCATGTGCTTATTAATGCCGATAATTTCCATGCTCTCCAGCTTTTACTCTACTGCTACGAGGAGATGGTGGACGTCATATATATTGATCCGCCTTATAACTCCGGCGCACGAGATTGGAAGTATAACAACGATTATATTGATAAGACTGATTCCTTCCGTCACTCGAAATGGCTCTCCATGATGAAAAAACGCCTCACATTGGCGAAGCGATTATTAAAATCAGATGGGGTCTTGATCGTCACTGTAGATGAAAACGAAATTTACCACTTAGGAATGCTTCTAGAGCAGACATTCGATAATTATCTCCGACACTCAGTAACAATAATAATCAATCCAAAAGGCACTGGTAAGATAAACTTTGCCCGCACCGAAGAATACGCTTTATTTTGTGTCCCTAATACTGGTGCCCCAATTATCAACGGTAACTATCTTGCTGACCTCGCAACAGTTATGGAAGCGGATGAAGAGGAAGAGGAAGAGGAAGAGGAACTACCAGCTGAAGGCGAAGATGAAGTTATTGATGAAATAGATATGGAGGCTTGGGATCGGCCTTTCCCTCCCGAGGAAGCGGATCAATGGGAGCTTCGCCATGCTAGGCGACGTGGAAATGAGTCGAGTTATCGTCATCAGCGGTGGAATCAATTCTATCCTATTTATATTGATACAGATGCAAAGAAGGTGGTTGAAATTGGTGATTCAATACCATTGCCGGAAAAACCTAATTTAAGATCGAAGCGCAATCTCACACCAGTTTGGCCAATTGATAAAGATGGTAACGAGCGATGTTGGCGTTTTGTAGCCACAAGCATGAGAAAACGATTGGAAGAAAAACGCCTCGTGCTCGGAAGGCAAGACCCGAAAACCAAAACATGGACACTAAATGTTTGGTATCCCAAGAATAAGAACAAACAAGTAAAGACCGTCTGGTGGAACTCTCGCCATGATGCTGGCACACACGGAACGACCTTATTACATCACCTTCTTGGTCGCCGGAACGCATTTCCCTTTCCAAAGGCTCTTTACGCTGTTCGCGACGCCCTCTTAGCTGTAGTAGCGCAGAGACCCAATGCTTTAGTGCTCGATTTCTTTGCTGGCTCGGGCACTACGTTTCACGCTCTTGCGCTCATCAATGCTCAACTTGGCGGGTCGAGACGATCCATTTTGGTGAGTAACAACGAGCCAGGAGAGAAGGCGGCGAAGGCTTTTGCTCTTAAAGGTTACTTTCCCGGTGATGAAGCTTATGAAGCAGACGGAATCTGTCAGAGCGTGACGTGGCCGAGATGCAAACATGCGATTAATGGGAAACGAGATGATGGTGCCGTTTTGGCAGGTTCTTATCTGGGTTTCAACGGTGAGAGAAGTCGTATAAGGTTAGCCGAGGGTTTTCGTGAGAATCTTGAATACTTCTGGCTGGATTTTCTTGATCCAGCACAAGTCGCTCGGGGGGATGCGTTTCAAGGCATTTTGCCCATCTTATGGATGATGGCCGGATGCGAGGGTGAGCGTGAAGACTCAAAGGGATCGGGAGCCTGGTTCATACCAAAGCAATCTCCTTACGCAGTATTGCTCAAAGAAAAGGATTTCCGTAGTTTCCGGGAGAAGGTTGCGGCACGAAAAGACATTAAGTTGATTTTTCTCGTGACGGACTCAGAGGAAAATTTTGCAACAATGCGTCACACGCTCGGTCGCAATTACAAGTGTGTTCAACTATATAAGAGCTATTTGGAGAATTTCCGATTGAATACGCCGGAATTACTTGCTTAGGCCGGGGGTACAATGAAAGTTGAATTAAAACCTTTTCAGGAAATAGCGGCGCGTGAAATACTTACAAAGCTTGGAAAAGCCCGCCTGAGTGTATCAGATAACGAATGTGAAGCCATTGTCCTGAGCGCACCAACAGGTTCCGGTAAGACCATTACCATTGCTGCGGTAATTGATCAGACCTTTGGCGGCGGAGAGGGTATCCCGGCACGACCCGATACAGTCTTTCTATGGCTCTCAGACTCGCCAGAGCTGAATGTGCAGAGCAAGAACAAACTGCTGTGGGCATGCGATTATCTGCCATTCCATCGTATGATTACTATCGACAGCGAAAACTTCAAAGCGGAGCACTTGCATGGTGGGCACGTTTATTTCATAAATACTCAACTGCTGGGAAAAGACAAACGACTGGCCCAAGGCGGCGATAAGCGGGAATACACATTCTGGCAAACGGTCGCCAACACTGTTGCACTGGGGCCTGAGGATTTCATTTTGATTATTGACGAGGCGCATCGTGGAGCTACGATAAACGACCGAACCCGAACGCCAATCATGCAGAAATTTATCCTCGGTTCTGTGATAGATGGATTGCCACCAGTGCCGCTAGTATTGGGCATGAGTGCCACACCTCAACGATTTACAGCCCTCCTAGGTAATACGGATCGAACTCAACGCCCTGTGAACATAACCCCTGAAGATGTCCGTTCAAGTGGTTTGTTAAAAGACCTGATCATCGTCCACAATCCGAGGACGAATGCCCAAAGCGACCTGACATTGCTTGAGCACTCAGCAGAACGTTGGAAGCATTTTACCAAAATTTGGGCAAGTTACTGCGAAAAAGAGAAGGAGAAAGAGATTGTTCGGCCTATTCTCGTCGTCCAGGTGGAGGACGGGTCGGAAAACACACTGACACGAACGAATTTATCCGATGTGGTGAGGGTAATTGAACGACATGTGGGCACGCTTGCTCTCAATGAGATTGTCCATTGTTTCCAGGACCAGGGCGAGATTAATGCTGGTGGACGAGTAATTCGCAAGATTGAAGCATCACGCATCCAGGATGACGGTGAAGTCAAAGTAGTGTTTTTCAAGACGGCCCTCTCGACTGGCTGGGACTGCCCACGCGCTGAGTTGATGATGAGCTTTCGTCGTGCACAAGACCCGACGAGCATTGCTCAACTAGTCGGCCGGATGATCCGCACCCCATTGGCACGGAGAATCGAAAGCGATGAAGTGCTGAACACCGTCGAATTGTTTCTTCCCCACTATGATGCGGACGCTTTAGAGAGTGTGTTGACCCGGTTGCGTAGTCCAGATGCAGAAGAGGGTTTGCCTTCTCGTGTAGAAACGAGAGCAGTGGAATATCCCAGGAATCCCGCAATGACGGCAATCTTCGATTATTTAAAGACGCGGCCGACTTACTCTGTGAACCGCGCTCCGAAAATGGGTGACATCAAACGTGCACTACGCCTTGCCGGGATGTTGGTACATAAAGGAGTAAACCAGGACGCAGACGAAAAACTCCGTGATGTTCTAACGAGGCAGCTCCATGACGTGCGCGAGACTCTTGCAGCCAAAAACCCAAATTGGGACAAAGCGGTGCGCGAAGGTGGTGAAATCGAAGTGGACGTGACGCGGGTAGCAATCGGCCATATGACCGTGACAAACCGCACGAGTGTACGCATGGTTCTATCTGAAGAGAACATTGACCAGCTCTTTGATGCCACGGGGCGCATGCTTGCAGCGGGCGAGGGTTTACATCGAACCTATTGGAAACGTTATCACAATCACGCCAAGCCAAATGAAGCAAAGCTAGAGCTGTTCGCGATGACACAACACCCGGAAACATTGGAGGTGTTGGAAAAAAAGGCGCGTAAGGAATTTGATAGGCTTTGGAAGGAACATTATGCAGCCATTCAAAAATTGCCCGCTGCGGAGAAAACACGCTTCCAGGCATTGATTCAAGCAAGTGGTAAACCAGAACAGCAACCTTGGGAACTTCCGGAAAAAATCGTGGAGAAGCCCACTGGCGAGAAATGGAAGAATCACATGTATTGTGATGCCAAGGGGGATTTCCAGGCAGACCTAAACGGGTGGGAGAAACCTTTCTTGGAAGCTGCAATGCAGGAAGAGGGCGCAGTGGGTTGGCTGCGGAACCTACCCCGCCGGGAGTGGGCGTTTTGTGTCCCATATGAATTGGGTGGCGCAAAACCGTTTTATCCAGATTTCATTATCGTGCGCAAGAAGGGCAAGGGCTACGAGGTGGATGTCCTTGAACCTCACGACGATAGCCGGGTCGATACTTGGGCGAAGGCAAAGGGTCTCGCCGTCTTTGCAGACGATCATGGAATGGAGTTTTCACGCCTGATTATCGGCCGCAAGAAGGGACAACAACTCCAAATAGCCGATATGAATAACCCTTCCACCCGCGAGAAGGCCAGAAAAATGCAGTCGCAAAGTGATCTGGAGAGCTTGTTTGTTTAATGAGGGCTTAAATGGAGAAAAGTTCGCTCTTGTAATCGGGATTGAAACTTACCTTGATAGTGGAATGAATCCAGTTAGGCATGCGGAAGCCGATGCGGAAGGCTTCACAGAAGCTGTACGACTTCACGGATTTGAAGCAAAAAATATCCAACTCCTACTTAGTTCTGCTGCTACAAAAGCCGTAATCTTAAGTGCAATGTTATGCCTTTTGACTAGGGAGTTCAATGAACAGCTCAAGTTATATCGGCTATGACCTCGATGGCATGCTTGGCGTCCCTATCCTTCGAGTTGACGAATAATATAAAATTAGCTATTCCACGAAGATGGTTTATATAGCCAGCTCGGGTTCTTCCCGTCGCTTGCATATGTGAATCTAGACCGTACTTCTCTATGTAATAAATATCCTGTCGAAGATTACGTCTAATCTCGCGCGGAGCCTGCATTTTCTTGTTGACAATAATTCCGGTTACTACTTGTCTAGAACATGGCCTCATAAGATGTGTCTTGTTTGTATTTAATTGCAAGCCATCATCTTTCAACACAGTAGATACGATACGGATTATAGAACCAACATCACATTCGCCAGAAAATGTTAGATCGTCAGCATATCGCGTGTAACGTAACTTCCGTTTAAGTGCATATTTAGATAATCGCTTATCCATGCGCATACTAAGTAAATTGGATAGAGCAGGACTTGTTGGGGCTCCTTGAGGAAGAGCGTTATTTGATGTGCATAAATTAGTAAGCATAGTTACTACTTCTTTGCTATATCCGCAGTTATTAAAAAATGTGAAAACTCTACTGGTAGGAATGGATGAAAAAAAGTTCTTGATGTCTAAAGATAGTACACTCCTCTGGCCTCTATGAAACCTGGCATTGTCTCGAATCGAGCATTGGTGTTTAAAAGCCTTTGCAAACTTACTGACTGTACATTGGTAAAGAATATTGTTGAGAATCCATTGTTGGATCTCTTTCAGGCTCGGTAATGGTTCGCTAATTTCTCTGAAACCTCGTGATTTCTTTGGAATCTTGAATCTACGGTAAAATAAGTTAGGAGCATTTGAAGCTCTCCGAAGGTACTCTATATTGTATCCCGTCAGTGCAGCTAAATGTTCTTGGTCATAGATAATCGGAAGGCCCTTTTCAGAGAGGCATTTCGCATAATTGAGGCATTTCTCTATATACTGGTCATCATAACCCGCTTTGTGGGCCTCCCGTTTAAAGCTCTTCGAGTATTTTGCCCAATCCAGCATCTCTTTCATCCACATTTGCAAGGGCAATAACGGGTAAATAGGGAGCCAATTACGTCTCTGTGTGTATCTCCGGTCAGGCCTGATCGCTTTCAAGCTATCAGTCCCTGACCGGCCGAGGCAAAGATTTGGAATCTTTGCCGAGGCGCTCGGGCGAACTGAAGCTCGCAATTCCATTGCGAACTGAAGTGAGACCGAGCGTGGCTCGAAGCCAAGTTCTTCCTAGGATGGTGACTCACCACCCCCTGTGGACAAGCCACATAAGACTAATTGGCTCCCTATATCTTAAAGGATGACTTCCTGAGATGCGGCAAGTATACATCCTCTGACGCTTTCTTTTCAATCCTTGATTCTTCTTCCGGCAGTATCCACCCGCCGTCACTACGAGATTTTCCCGTCTCAGGATCTGACCGCATTCTCTTTGTTCCAAGCGCTGTCAGGACATAACCCTGGTCCACCTTGATTATTAGTTTACCATCAAGAGCTTCCCCGATAAGATTCCAGACCTGCGCATACGTCAGCCCACGCTTAAGTAGAGGTTCGATAGAACCTCTTCCTGCAATGAGCCGAAGCAGCAGCCTCAGGTGAGAATCGGCTATCTTCACATGTACCTCCCAAAAGGAGCAGGCCATGGCTGTCCATGCCTGCCTCTTGTCATCCAATAAACGGGAAAAGTATCGTTTGGTGTCCTGATCATCGAAACCAATGCTTCGCACTGCCCAAATCCTCTGTAATACTTCCTTGAACTGAAAGCTCGCTTCTCAATTCGGTCCATGATCGACAGTGCTTTTTCAATGTCCGGCAATCTCTGAGAATCCGAAATGCCACGTTTTCGAACCATACCAGCATATGCCTTGAAATAGTGTCGGTCCAGACACACCAAACCCTGTCTCTGAGCTACCAGAGCAACTACCACCACCTCATCTGTGCTCACTCTATATTTAGTCCAGTAGTCGAAAAGACAGTCAATTGTTGTCTTGCCAGTTCCGATAAAATCATCTAGGAACATAATCAAGCAATCAGCTCTTCCACTGAGTGATTCTCCAAGGGCCTCTATATTTGCGATCTGAGCGACCTTATTCCGTATGGTTGCATATCTATCATTTCGAGCGAAAACTATATGTTCTGTGCTATAGAGAAGATGATGTCCACTCTTTCCGCTCCCGATCTCCAAATCTTTCGACGCAACAATCGGCAGCAAGTAAATTTTCCTAAACTTTTGCAGGTATGCAATAGGGACTCTCGCCAATGCCTTTTCCATCAAGATAGGATAATGCAACTCCCAATATTTTAAAAAATCCTCAGTCAAAGTCAAAATGAGATCCTGTTCGTCCACTTCCAGACGCTCCAATAAACGGCAAAACCTTTCAAACAACTTTCCGCCTGAACTCGGGAATTCATCATTGGAATGCCAGTTCTTTGAATGAAAAATCTCATACAGCCTGACGACACTATCAGTCGGTAACTTCTTTCCATTGGATGATTTCACAGATGATTCCCTCAGAAGCAATTCATCCTTTTTTCGGGATTCCAGTGCCGTACAAAACAGGGCAGAACCAAGGCATAGTCACTGTGTACCCCCGTGAACCCTTTGGCAAAAGATGCCGTTAACTATTGGATTCTTCATCTAAAAAATCTGGGCCAGAGGATTTGAACTTCCGACTCCATCTTTCATGATCTCAAACACGAAAAGGTATTGCAAGCTCTTTCGAAATAGTTCCTGTTAAGTTCCGGAACTCTGAAATCCCTTGCGAGCCTATCCCAACGCAGGTTACTCTCGCACTCGCTGAGGACGAGAAAGCGAGGCGCAAGCAATACCGCCCCCATCCCGGCAGCGAGAGAATCCTTTGATAAGTAGTTATTCTAGATACAACGTGCTCATGATCGGTCCGCCAGGGTCCGGCAAGACGATGCTGGCCCAGCGCCTCTCCGGGATCCTACCGCCGCTGAGCTTCGACGAAGCGCTGGAGACGTCCAAGATATTCAGCGTAGCCGGAATGCTCAATAACAACCCGCTCATCGTTAAGCGCCAGTTCCGCGCGCCTCATCACAGCATATCCGACGCCGGGCTGGTCGGCGGCGGCCACATGCCGAAGCCGGGGGAAGTCAGCCTCGCCCACAACGGGGTCCTCTTTCTCGACGAATTCCCCGAATTCCGGCGAAACTTGCTCGATCTTCTGCGCCAGCCACTCGAAGACGGGCGGGTTACAATAGCCAGGGCTGCGATCGCCCTCACCTACCCGGCAAGGTTCATGCTCGTGGGCGCGATGAACCCGTGCCCGTGCGGCTATTCGGACGACCCGGTAAGGCCGTGCGTCTGCCCGCCGCGGGCCGTAATGAAATACCGGAGCAGGATTTCGGGACCGATCCTTGACCGGATCGACCTGCACATCGAGGTCCCTTCGGTCAAATACGAGCAGTTGCGCACGGAAGGAGAGTCGGAAAAGTCTGCGGCCGTGCGCGAACGGGTGTTGCTGGCAAGGCAGATTCAGCTAAAGAGGCTTCCCGGCGAGGGGGTCTACTCAAATTCCCAGATGAAGCCCAAGCACCTGAAAAAATTCTGCCGGCTCGACGACGCCGGGCAGTCAATCCTGGACCGGGCGGTCCGTCAACTGGGCCTGAGCGCACGCGCATATCACCGGATACTAAAAGTCGCCAGGACCATAGCGGACCTGGAAGCAGCGGAGAACATCCTTTCCGTTCACCTGCTCGAGGCGATTCAATACAGGTCTTTGGATAGAAGACTGTTTTAAAATTTTTCCACATCTTGCAGAGCGTGTGAATTTTTCACGCGAAGACGCCAATGAACCATTACTTCAGATAAAAGTTTTTCAGACAGGATTAACGGAAATGGCGATGGATTAGGGAATTGGCGAATTGAGGAATTGAATCCCTAAATTCCTAAATTCGTTTTAAATTTGATGAACTCTGTGTCTCCGTGGTCAATTCAGTTGCTCGTTTGCCTATTGTCAAGGAAAATTTCCGACTTTGCGGCTGAGAAGTAATAGAGTCAGTAACGAAGGCGCAAAGCCTTGACTATTCATTCAGAATGCCGCCCAGGACGCTTCAGGAAGGCCCTGCAATCAATCCTTTTTGCTAAAACGCTGCAAGGTTTACAGACACGAGACAGCCACTTGTCCCGGTTTCTACCTTCTCTACTCCACGCACTCCAGGGTCCGGTCTGTTTGGTTTGGTTTCGATAGGGAACCCGCTCCGCATCTACGGGCTGGGTTGCGACATGGAATTCTGCAATACCTTTTGCATTAACTGGACAAAATGTTGTACCGTACGTAACAAAATTGATGATTGACCACTGATGTGGCTGGAGAAGGTGCGGATTTGAACCGCTTGTTCGGCAGGCGGGGGTTAATTCGTGAGTGGCTCAAAACTATTCGACGAAAGGAAGAGTTAAATGGGAAAATATCAGTCTAATTTAGCTATTACAATGACGGTGGTGTTCATGTTTATCGCTGTGGTGAGCGGCGTAGCTATTGCACTGGCTGCTCCAGCATTGATACATAATGACAGTACGATGACCCCCAGTCCAATTCCGGAGAATGAGAGGAATCTTCCCACTGTCGTTGCCGAGCCGTATTTTAAAGTGTCTGATAAGGGCCTCCAATTGGAAGGCCCAGTGTTTGACCGCAATGGAAATCTTTTTTTTGTTGATGTTTGGAGCGGCAGTGTATTTAAACTTACACCAGATAAACATTTATCAACTGTCCTCGGCGCAAACAAGCTTGGGTCAGCCGGGCTTGCTATTCATAAAGACGGTCGGATTTTCATTGCTTGTTTAGGTGATTTCAAAGTAGGCAGTGTAGTGGCGATCAAACCTGATGGATCCGGGATGGAGACCATTATTCCGACGAGCAAAGGTTATCTGGTGGATGATCTGGTGTTTGACGACAAAGGCGGCTTTTACTTTACTGACTTCCATGGCAGTGCAACTAATCCCACAGGCGGAGTTTATTATGTTTCGCCGCCGGATTATAAAACTATTACTCCTATTTTGCCTAATATGGCTATTGCCAACGGTGTTGCGCTGAGTCCCGATGGAAAAACCCTCTGGACAGACGAAACGGCCGGGAACAGATTGTACAGGGTGTCGCTGACTGACGCAACTACTATTGCTCCGTTTGGCACGTCAATACCCTATCGTTTCACCGGCTGTCTCGGTGCCGACTCGATGCGCGTCGACAGCGCGGGCAACGTTTATGTGGCGATTTACGACCAGGGCAGATATCTGGTATTCAATAAAAACGGTAATCCAATAGGCCAGATTTTGCTTCCCGGCAGAGATAAAGAGCACAATATGCGTTCAACCAGTATGGCTATCAAGCCGGGTACCGACGACATGTATCTTGTAACCAATGACGGGGATGGTGGTGAAGGTGCACAGATATTTACCTGCAAAGCTTTTGGCAAAGGACTCTATTATTTCGGCATTAAGTAAGCTGAAAAGATTCCCTCTGATGAAGTGAGCCTATGAAGACATTGGAGGAGATTAGATCGGCAAACGGGAGCAGCCTTTCGAAGGCGGATGTAAGTTCGGGATCCGAAGTAACCAATATGGCCGGAATGCGCTCTTCGAGTGTAGAAGCCTTTCGGGGCGCACCGCGCCCTCTGTAAGGCGGAGGGGGTGGATCCCCATGGTCTTGGTCAACCGATTCCGCGTAATGGGATCGTACTGCTGAGCTCACGGTAGAGATATCTGCGGCAGCTTACCAGCATCGCGCTTTCCACAACCCAACCGGTAGTTTCTGGCATTTTAAATTTGATTAACTCCGTGTCTCCGTGGTGAATTCAGTTCATCTATTATGCATCTGAAAGGACACCTTGCACACGTCCGATCCTGCCGTCTTCCAGCCGCACTTTGATTCCGCGTGAATGAAAGGAGGAGGAAGTAAGGATATCCTTCACAGTCCCAACTGTTCGTTTGCCGGTACGCTGGTCTTTTTTCAGGATAATTTCGACCCGCATACCGGGTCGAATATCACTACGTTGTTGTCCATCCGTCATACTCTTCCCCCGAGGAATTAGTCAGGACTGAGGACTGAGGGCTGAGTTAACCCCCAACATGCTTGACCGTCCAGCCACGTTTTCGCAGCTCTTCCAGCAACAGGTCCCGGTGATCGCCCTGAATTTCAATAACACCGCGTTTTACGGTACCTCCTGCACCAAACTTTGCTTTGAGTTCTTTACCGAGTTCCTCGAGCCTCGTTTCATCAAGGGGAACACCGGTAATTATTGTCACACCTTTCCCCTTGCGTCCCTTCGTTTCTCTTCCAACTCTCACAATGCCATCGCTTTGAGGAATCACTTTCTTTTGATGACATAGGCACTTTGCCACAGGCTTGCCGCAGACGGGGCACATCCTTCCGTGCACGGTCGAGTAGACAATGCCATTATCTCGTTTTTTCATCTCTTATACCGTCACCCGGAATCACTCGTATGATACACTTATATAATACCTTGCTCGAAAAAAAATGCGCTTGACATGATAAGAGCGGCGACCGTGCGCGCAGCCATGCAGAATGCACATACGTTAAACGTGGTGCGTTTGAAGGCAAGCCAAATATGAGGCGCTTCCAAAAAGTGAAACGACAATGGTGTAAAGGTCTCACTCTCAGTCCTCAGTCCTCAGCACTCAGTCCTGATAGCGTAGCGCGGAGGCCGACCGCTCATTCTCGACAGCCCGCCCACCCACCCGCGAGACGGGGCGGGAGCGGGAGGCCTTATCTTGCTCCGGCCCTTTGGCCCCTCCGGCTTGTTCTCAAACTCTGGCAGTATCGAAAGAATCCTTACCACCATTAGAAAAGAACCCAGCGGACCAGGAAGCTCTCGTGTTGACGCCGGCGACATGTGTGCATATCATCCGTTTATATTTTCAATCAACTGCGAGGCACAATGAACCGATCACCCTACTACCTCGGATTCTCGACGCTTGACCGGGAAACAAGCATACAAGACTTGCCGGTCCATGGCGCACTACCCTCCTGGCTTGGCGGTACCCTCCTGAGAACGGCCCCGGCCAAATTCGAAGTGGGCGACCGGAGCTATAACCACTGGTTCGACGGCCTTGCCATGCTTCACGCCTTCACATTCTCCGGCGGTCGTGTTTCCTACGCTAATCGCTATCTCCACAGCCAGTCGTATCGGGAGGCGATGAAGAAGGGGAAGATCAGCCGGGGCGAGTTCGCCACAAATTCACGCCGGACGCTGTTCGAACGAGTGGCGGATTTCTTCGATCCAAAGTTGACGGACAACTGCAACGTCAGTGTAAACAAGCTCGCCGACAAGGTCGTCGCCTTCACCGAGACTAGACTTCCGATCCAGTTCGACCCCGAGACGCTGGAGACGCTCGGCATCTATGACTACAACCACGGACCCGGAGACCGCCTCCCCGGACAGATCTCCATCGCCCACCCTCACTTCGACTTCGAACGCGGCTGCCACTACAGCTATGTCCTCGACTTCGGCAAGCAGAGCACATACCGCCTCTTCAGCATCGAGGCCGACACAGGGCGGCAGGCTGTCCTGGCAAACATACCGGTGAAACGGCCTGCGTACATGCACTCGTTCGGAATGACCGAGCATTACCTTGTGCTCACAGAGTTCCCGCTCGTGGTTAACCCGCTGAAGCTGTTGCTCGGTAGCAAACCGTTCATCTGCAACTACAAGTGGGAGCCGGTGCGCGGCGTACGGTTCCATATCGTGGACAAGAAGACAGGGCGGGTGGTCAAGGAAGCCCGCAACGACGCCTTCTTTGCCTTTCACCACGTGAACGCCTTCGAAAAGGACGATGCCATCGTCGTGGACATTGTAGCCTACCCTGACCCGACAATCATCGACCAACTCTATCTCCGGCACCTGCGATCCGCCGAACCCGTGACGGCCGCAGGGAAGCTCACACGGTTCAGCGTAGATCTGAACGGCCGCTCTGAAGTCAGGGAGCAGTTGCTTCTGAAGACTCACTTAGAACTGCCTCGGATCAACTATCGGCACCGGGCGGGGCAGCCGTACCGCTTTCTCTTCTGCGCGGGCAACGAGGCGAACGACGGCAACGCTGACTTCCTTGACAACCTCGTAAAGATCGATCTCGACGCAGACGCCGTTCGGACATGGTATGCGGCGGGATGCTTCCCTGGCGAGCCGGTGTTCGTTGCCGCTCCGGATGCCCGGCAGGAGGACGACGGGCTGATCCTTTCGGTGGTCCTCGATGTGCAAAAGGGACGTTCTTTCTTACTCGTCCTGGACGCCTCGACATGGGAGGAGAGGGCGCGCGCGGAAGTACCTCATCATATCCCATTCGGTTTCCACGGGAACTTTTTCGCCGCGCTAAAAGGCCCAGAATCGTTCCGGAACCTCCACCGATAGTCTGCTGCATAGACTGAGAAGTGACTGGCCCCCTGCATTTTGGAATCTATATCACATGACGCTCGCCGCTGATACATCAGGCGATAATAACCCAAAAAGAGAAAGGAGAAGCAAGATGAAAAAGATTGCGTTGCTGGTCGCTTTGTTTGGATTTCTTGTCATCGAAAGTGCATATGCTCAAGGATTCACATTAAAAAGCGACGATTTAAGCGGGCAATTGACGGAAACCCAAGTATTTTCAGGGTTTGGCTGTAGTGGAAAAAACATTTCACCATCTTTCAAATGGATTGACGCACCCAAGGACACAAAAAGCTTTGCGTTCACTGTGTATGACCCTGATGCCCCGACAGGGAGCGGATGGTGGCATTGGGTTATTTTTAACATCCCTTCTGACATCAATGAACTCAAGGCAGACGCTGGGAATCCACAAAAAGATCTTGCACCTAAAGGCAGCATCCAAAGTGTAACAGATTTTGGAAAGCCTGGATTCGGTGGAGCTTGCCCTCCACAGGGAGACAAACCTCACAGGTACATATTCACGGTATATGCTCTCAATACAGCGAAATTGGATTTAGACGAGAAAGCATCACCGGCTATGGTGGGATTCTTCCTGAATCAGCATGCGATAGCAAAGGCATCTCTTATTGCCTACTACGGAAGATAATAACGTAGAGGTCCAATTTGCAGGTTAATCCGGCAAACGAGTACCTATGTCTGGATTTTTGTGTCCGAACTCCCATGCCCCGGGAGGCCGAATTCACAGCAGACATGCACTGTCCTTTCTCGATCTGCGGGTACGCGTTTGCCGGTTCGCCGGTCTTTTTGCAGGATAATTTCGAGCCGCATAACAGGTCGAATATCACTGCGTTGTTGTCCATCCATCATACTCTTCCCCCGAGCAGTCAAATATAACAAGATAGTGGGAGCAGGCTCGCGACGGGCGCATGGCCCTGTGTCACTCTGCTGCTTAAATTGTAAGTCATGGAAAGTAGCAGCATATGAATATAAGAGCGAAAGCCTTTTTATGGCAAGCAATCACGTTTCTGATCATGGCCCCGGCCTTGTTCGTTCCTGCCGGCACATGCGCCTGGGCTGCCGGATGGGTCTACCTGCTGCTTTTCGCCGTATCCAGCATCGCCATCACGCTGTGGCTGCTCAGGCACAACCCAGGTTTGCTCGAAGAGCGCATGAGGTTTCGACCCCAAAAAGCCTGGGATAAGATGTTTTTCGTAGTGTTGTGCGTCGTTTTTCTTGCCTGGCTGGTCCTGATGCCGCTGGACGCCGTTCGGTTTCACTGGTCCCGGATGCCCGTATGGCTTCAAGCGGTGGGCGTTATCGTCCTGCTCTTCTCGTTCTATCTCTTTTATCTTACCTATCGTGAAAACCCATACCTGTCGGGAGTGGTACGCATCCAGGAAGATCGAGGCCAAACGGTGGTGTCAACCGGACCATACCGCTATGTGCGCCATCCAATGTATACTGGAAGTTTCCTTTACTTTCTGGGGACGGCCTTTTTGCTCGGTTCCTGGTACGGGGTGCTTTTCGAACCGATATTCGTTGGCATGATTGCCGTGAGAGCGGTATTTGAGGAACATCTGTTGCGCGAACAGCTCAAAGGCTACGATGCCTATATCGCGAAGGTTAAATACCGTTTCATCCCGCATGTATGGTAATGGAGCGAGTCGAGGGATCGAAGGACTAAGGGCTTGTCCGAAAATAAAACCTTTGCGCCCGCATCCGGCTTTTGGCCGGCTTTGGCCGCTCCTCAATCGCAAAATCCTCGACGTAGCACGGCTACGCCTGTGGTTTTGCTCAATCTTCGCGACCAAATCAGTCTCAAAATCCGGCGCAATCCCTAAGAGGCTTATTTACGGACAAGCCCAAATTCCCGAATCAATAAGTCACTGAATTTACTGCTTTATGCCCGATAAGCGATGATAAAGAGCCTGCGGAACGGAAAGAGGATTCGGCCATCGTTTTGTGGATGATAGGCCAGCGTGTATCTTTCCAGCAGCAGCTCTTCAAATCGCTTCCTTTGCTCTTCACTCTCGAGCACCGCCAGAAACGGACGCAGACCGGTCCCGCGAAACCATTCAATAATGGATTGAGGGCTGTCAACGACGTGGTAGTACTCGGTCTGCCAGATATCCAGGCGCGCCGTCAACGGCCGAAGCAGATTATAGTAAAAGGATGGGGGTTCTTTGGTGAGCGCGTTCAGAGCCGGCCCCATGAGGTGACGCCAAGCTGGATCCTCGGCAGTTTCGAGAATCTCCCGATGCAGGGCCGAGTTGAAGTGCGCGGGCACCTGGACCGCCAGGGCGCCGCCAGGGGCCACCTGAGCCAAAAGGTGAGGAAAAAGAACCTCATGGCTCGGCACCCACTGCAACGCGGCGTTCGAAAAAACCACGTCGAAGGGAATCCCGGCACTCCAGGCTGCAATGTCTCCAATGAGCCATTCATAGTGAGGGTAAGACCTGGACGCAGAGGCGATCATGTCGGGTGAGCCGTCCAGGCCCGTGATATCGGCTTTGGGCCAGCGCCGCCGAAGAACGGCCGTGCTGTTTCCGGGCCCGCAGCCCAAGTCCATGATTCGTCCAGGATCAGGAATCGCTATGCGCCCGGCCAAATCCACAGACGGCTGGGTCCGCTCGTCGGAAAACCTCAAATAGATCTCTGCATCCCATCCGGACATCTTATATACAAAGGTCCTTTCCACAAATAATCTCCCCTGCCCGCCTTGCACTGGTATCCACACGGTTTTTCGACGTCAAAAGATACCGGCTGAGACATTAGCATTGCTCCCTGAAAAGGAGCAAAGGCGGATCGTAGATTTCGGGCGGCTTCAAGCCGAGCAGTTGCATGATAGTCGAAGCCACGTTTGTCAGGCCGGGTTCTTTGATTTCCGGGTTGAACACGATGCAATCGTCTCCTGTCGGGTCATAGACGATGAACCACACGGGATTCAACGTATGAGCGGTTTTTGCCTTGATCTTGCCGTCCGGATAGAGTTGGGGCGTTCTGCTTTTTTCATCGATTTCGAACATTTCCTCGGCGTTGCCGTGGTCCGCCGTGACTATCAGGATTCCCCCCGCCTTCCGGGTGGCTTCCATCAGCCTTCCCAGGCACAGATCGACAGATTCGACCGCTATCCCGGCCGCCTGATAGACGCCCGTATGCCCGACCATATCTCCGTTGGGGTAGTTGAGCCTGATCAGATCGCAGCGTCTCAAAAGGATTGCCTCCACCGTTTTGTCCGTAATTTCAGCCGCCTTCATCCATGGCCGCTCTTCGAAAGGCACCCTGTCCGAAGGAATCTCGATATACTCTTCGAGTTTTTCGTCTATTTTCCCGGACCTGTTCCCATTCCAGAAATATGTCACATGCCCATACTTCTGAGTCTCACTGATAGCCATTTGCCGCTTGTGATAAATGGAGAGGTACTCGCCGATAGTGTGGTCGATGTGTGGCGGTTCAACCAGGTAATTATGCGGAATGTGCAGTTCAGAGTCATATTCCATCATCCCGGCATAGGCCGCCTTGGGACATGGTATCCGCTCGAAATAAGAAAAATGCTCATCTTCGAAAGCTCGGCTTATCTCTATGGCCCTGTCTCCGCGAAAGTTGAAGAGTGCAACCGCGTCCCCATCAAGGATTGGACCCACAGCAACCCCGGATTCGTCCGCAATTACGAACGGCGGAAGGTCCTGGTCTATGATGCCTGGTTTTTCCTGCCGGTAGGTCTTTATGGCCGCCTCAGCGGAAGGGAACTTCCTTCCCTCCCCGGCGACATGGGTCTTCCATCCCAGCTCAACCATTCCCCAATCGGCCTCATAGCGATCCATGGTGATCTTCATCCGCCCGCCGCCGCTCGCGATGCGGTAGTCAACGTGAGCCTGCTCTCGCAGCTTTTGCAGCAGGGTCTCCAATCTGTGGACGTATTCGAGTGCGGAGGTCTCGCCCACATCCCGTCCATCGAGCAGAATGTGTACGCGTGCCCGCGGCAGTTTATCCTCGAACGCAAGGTGTTCGAGCATCGCCTCCAGGTGCTTGATATGGCTGTGGACATCTCCGTCCGAGAGCAGGCCTATGAAATGCATCGATCCCTTGTGTTCAAAGCAGTGCCGGACAA
This sequence comes from Syntrophobacteraceae bacterium, assembly GCA_049515795.1. Taxonomy (GTDB): domain Bacteria; phylum Desulfobacterota; class Syntrophobacteria; order Syntrophobacterales; family Syntrophobacteraceae; genus SbD1. The sequence goes on along the minus strand of JBEKTT010000005.1, from coordinate 44,645 downwards.
GACGCCGCCAGGCGCGCCCTTCGAAAAGCCTGCCGGATTCGATAGCTTCATTGACCAGTCTTGCTCCCTGGGGGTATAAGCGGCCGGCGCCCAGAGCATTATGCCCAACCTCGGAGTTGCCCATGTCCTCATCGGAAGGGAGGCCGACCGCCTTTCCATGCGCGCGGAGCAGCCGGTAACGGCAGTTGGCAAGAAGCCAATCCAGATTGGGAGTGCAGGCGTTTGCCACCGCGTTCCCCAGCAGTTCCTCGCGGTAGCCGATGCCGTCCATTATAGCCATGGTAACCGGGCGCGGACTTCGGTGTGTAAGCAAACTTACCATGCCCTTCATTCTGGTTCTCCGCTTCGATTGGTTCAGGGCTGCCGCGCTCTGACCCCTCGGGGTTTCTCACCCAGGGTTACGGTTAATGTTCCGGATGTACCATCCCAGCGGACAATCCCCAGCTGGATTTTATCGCCCGGGTGCAGCTTTCGAATTTCCCGGATCGCTGTGTCCGCATCCGGCACCTGGACTTCGTTGACACTGACAATCACATCTCCGCCCACTGCTACAATGTTGTTCCCGATCTGCGCTTTCCGGCTACCTCCCCTTACTCCCGTTTTTTCGGCAGGCCCGCCCGGGGTTGTTTCGACTACCATTGCGCCCGCCTTGACCGGGAGTCTGAGCGCCTCTGCGATGTCCGGAAACAGGTTCATCATAGTTGCGCCCAAAAATGGATAGCTGTAATACCCCTTCTCGATTAAATCATTCACTATCCTTTTGGCCGTATTGACCGGAATGGCGAAACCGATCCCGACGCTTGCCCCGGTCGGGCTGAAAATAGCCGTGGTGATGCCGATCAGTTTGCCGGAGGAATCGATCAACGGTCCTCCGGAGTTACCCGGATTGATGGAGGCGTCTGTCTGGATGATGTCCTCGACCAGGGTGCCGTTTTCCGCCCTCATCGTCCGCCCAACGGAACTGACCACCCCCGTGGTAAGGGTCTGGCCCAACCCAAAGGGATTCCCGATGGCCATGGCCTTCTGGCCGACTTTAAGGCCGGTCGAATCGCCCATCGGGATTACGGTCAGGCTTTCTACGGGGGCCTCTATCTTGAGAACCGCCAGATCGGTGTCCGGATCGGAGCCCATAAGCCGGGCCGTGCACTTTTTGCCGTCGGCAAGAGTGACTTCCAGCTTTCCATTCCCGATAACATGATTGTTTGTCAGGATGAAGCCGCGGGAATCGATAATCGAGCCTGACCCGGTTCCCTTGCGGGGAATCACATTCAAAAAGAAATCGTGCTCCAGAACCGTGCTGGTTATGTTCACTACTCCAGGGGCAAGGCGCTCGTAGAGGTCGATATTGTTTTTTTCTTCCTCTGTCAGAGCGACCGCCAGGGACGAATAAGCAAGGAAAAATACCAAAAGCGCCGAACTGAGTATTCTTGCGTAACGCATGCTCTCTCCATCGCCACCATGAATCGGTAAATAAAATAGATTACTCCATACCGTACTGCCGGCTCTGCTTTCTGTATATCCGTCTGAGAAACCAGACCGTCAGCAGTATCGCAAGGACCCAGCCGGTGATCTTGCGCCAGGGACGCATAAGCTCCGGGGCTGCGGCTTTGATGCGCTTTACGGGCAGGGCGAATCCGATACGTATACTCGATCCGGTGGGACTGAGAATCGCTGTGCAAAGCCCCACCAGTTCTCCATCCAGGTTTATTAGCGCCCCTCCTGAATTGCCCGGATTTATGGGCGCATCTGTCTGAATCAGGTTCTTAAGGACTGTCTCGTGGTCCCTGATGGTCCGGCCGGTCATGCTGATAACGCCCGAGGTAAGGGTCTGCCCCAAACCAAAAGGATTCCCCACGGCGAGGACCCTTTGTCCGACTTTAAGGGTGTCCGAATCTCCGAGAACGATTGCTTTAAGGGGCTTGTCCCCAACGTCCACTTTTATCACCGCGAGGTCATCGTTCGGGTCGGAAGCAGTAATTCTGGCTTCGAGTCGCCTGCCGTCGGAGAGTACGACCCGGATACCCTGCGCTCCGGAGACAACGTGGCCGTTCGTAATGATCAGTCCGTCCTCCCTGAGTACGACTCCCGAACCGGAACCCTTTATGGACGGAGTCGCACAGAAGAAAAACTCGACCTCGCACGCCTGGGTCGTAATGTTCACCACCGATGGCGCGACCTTCTCATAGGCCTCAATAGTGGTGATTTCTTCTGCGGTAAGGGCCGAGGCCCTCGAATATACCGCTGAGATAAGAACAAACAGTATCGAGATCACCACCCAGGGACCTTTTGCGCCACATGACAAATTCAAGTGCATGGAGGCTCGTTTTCGCTCCAGGGATTACTCAGCATGCTGCATGCGTGCTTGTTTTCGGAATATACATTTAATCCGAACGTCTATAAACAGCTTTGTGACGGTTCATTTTATCCGGGCTTATGCACAGCGGCATAAATAATTGCTTAAGGGCTCGTCCGTAAATAAAACCTTTGCGCTCGCATCCGGCTTTTGGCCGGCTTTGGCCGCTCCTCAATCGCGAAATCCTCGACGTAGCACAACTACGCCTGCGGTTTTGCTCAATCTTCGCGACCAAATCAGCCTCAAAATCCGGCGCAATCCCTAAGAGGCTTATTTACGGACAAGCCCTAAATCTTTCTTATCCAGCGCCCGGTAAAGCCTGCTCAAAGATAAGGGTAATCTGAGATGCCGCAACGCGGCGGGCAACCGTTTCCTCGTATGATAGACTTATATAATATCCTGCTCAAAAAAAAGAATCGGCTCTTTCCGCGCAGCCATGCGGACAGCTCAGACACTAAATGTGGTGCGGCTGGAGGCAAGCCAAATGTGAGGCGCTACCAAAAACTGAAGTGCCTCCGGTGTATAGATCACGCTTCGCGAGCTTCGCATTGCTTCACAAAGTGAAGCATGCTTGCCGGCCTCCCTTTGCGACGTGTGAGCGTGTAGCGCGGAGGCCGACCGCTCATTCTCGACAGCCCGCCCACCCACCCGCGAGACGGGGCGGAAGCGGGAGGCCTCTTTACCGACAATAACTTTTCGCAATAATGAAGCGACACCGAAGGCTTTGTGACGCCAACAAATGTCGCCAACATACGATTCACGATATCCATTCTCCGCCACCCGTCCTCCGCCCTCCGTATGGCAGTTTTCATTTAGGTAAAGTCGGGCTATAGTGAGGCGATATATTATCACAGTGTTTTGGGAACTCGATTGCGAAGCCGGATCGTGGGCAGGAACTCGACGCTCCGCGAGGTGTGCAGTTCAGCGCGCATGTTGAGCCTGCCCGCCGTGTGGCAATCGGCAACGCGCTTTGCGCGCGCGCATTGTGTTTAGAGAGAAGCCAGGCGGGGCTTTAAAATCCCCCCTGCCCCCCTTTAGAAAAGGGGGGAAAAGTGACTAAACCGGAGATCTGATGGCAGGGGTTTTTGAAGTTTACGTAAAAAGCCACTTTTCAGCGGCTCACAGCCTGAGGGGATATGCCGGCGACTGCGCCAGGGTCCACGGGCACAACTGGATGGTTGAGGTATTCGTCAGATGCGCCGAACTGGACGAGCTGGGAATAGGCATTGATTTTCGCGACATCAAGGCGGCTGTAAAAGACGTGCTGGTTGGGCTCGACCATTGCGATTTAAACGGTCTGCCCGTGTTCACGGAACAAAATCCGACCTCTGAAAACATTGCAAGATTCCTTTACAAAGAATTGTCCCGCAGGCTCAACACCCGGAAAATTCACATTTCCAGGGTCAAGGTGAGCGAGACCCCCGGAGCCGGGGCTTTTTACTGGGAAGAATAAATGGCCCTTGAGGTAAGCGAAATCTTCCACAGCATCCAGGGAGAGTCCACCTGGTCCGGACAGCCGTGCGTTTTTATAAGGCTCACGGGATGCAATTTAAGATGCGCTTACTGCGATACGAGCCATGCGTACGAACAGGGCCGGTTTATGGACATTCCGGAAATTGTGGAGCGGGTTCGGCGGCTGCGGTGCAATCTGGTGGAAGTGACCGGAGGCGAACCCCTCATCCAGGCAGAGACCCCGTCGCTTATCGGCGGCCTGCTCGATGCAGGCCATACGGTCTTGCTCGAAACAAACGGGAGCATCGACATAGGCGTGGTGGACCCGAGGTGCATCAGGATCATGGATATAAAGTGTCCGTCCAGCGGGATGGCCGGGCAAAATGACTTGCGCAATCTGAAGAAACTGGGAGTGCAGGACGAATTGAAATTCGTCATCGGAAGCCGCGAAGATTACGAATTCGCAAGGGACCTTCTGTCAACCCTGCCGGCTGCCCGGAGCAAGATCAACTTTTCCCCGGTATTCGGCTCACTTGATCCCCGGTCTCTCGCCGAATGGATCCTCGAAGACCACCTTCCCGTCCGGCTGAACCTCCAGCTTCACAAGATAATCTGGGGACCCGAAGCCAGGTCCGTCTAATGACTATTTTACTAATCCCTCAATCCCTCAAAGAGTTTCGAGTTTTGAGTTTCCAGTTAGCTCAAAACTGAAAACTAACAACTGAAAACTGTCTAATTCCTCAATCCCTCAATCCCTCAATTCCTCAATCCCTCAATCCCTCAATCCCTCAATCCCTCAATCCCTCAATCCCTCAATCCCTCAATCCCTAAATTCCTAAATCCCTAAATTCCTCAATTCCTCAATTCCTCAATTCCTACAGAATATATCTGCTCAAATCCTCATCCTTTATTATTTCGCTTAGGACATTGCGCACGTAATCCCGGTTTATGTGGACGCTCTGTCCCTTGAGGTTCGGGGCGTTGAAGGAGACGTCGGAGAGCAGCTTTTCCATAACGGTGTGCAGCCTCCTGGCGCCGATGTTCTCGGTCCGTGAATTTACCTGATATGCGATTTCCGCCAGTTCGTCGATCGCTTCCTGATCGAAGATGAGCTCGACCTCCTCGGTCTCCAGCAAGGCCTTGTACTGGGCTATCAGAGCGTTTTCAGGCTCCTTGAGGATGCGCACGAAATCATCCCTGGAAAGCGAGGTAAGCTCCACCCGGATAGGGAAGCGCCCCTGAAGTTCCGGAATGAGGTCGGAAGGTTTTGCGATGTGAAAGGCGCCCGAGGCAATAAAGAGTATGTGATCGGTCTTCACCATCCCGTACTTGGTGGTAACGGTTGAGCCTTCGACTATTGGCAGCAGGTCGCGCTGAACGCCCTCGCGCGATACGTCAGGGCCTCTGCCGCCACTTTCCCTGCCGGCAATCTTGTCGATTTCGTCCAAAAAAATGATCCCTGAGTGTTCGACACGCTCGATTGCCGACTTTATAACGCGATCCATGTCTATCAGGCGCTGGGATTCCTCGGTGATCAGGATCTCACGCGCTTCAGGGATTTTGACCTTCCTGCGCTTGGTGCGTCTGGGAAGCATGCCCCCAAGCATTTCTCTGAGGTTGAAGTCCATTTCCTCCATGCCGGCTCCTGCAAAGATTTCGACCATCGGGAAGTTGCGGTCCGGCACGTCCAGCTCGACGTAGCGGTCGTCGAGCGCCCCTTTGCGGAGCAGTTTCCTGAGCTTCTCCCTGGTCGAATCGGCCTGTTCGGCCTCCTCCTTTGCGACGATCAGCGCATTTGCCTCGACAGGGAAAGGGTGCTCCCGTACCTCCGGGGACGTTTTCTTGGGAGGCAGCAAAATATCGAGCAGTTTTTCCTCCGCGATTTCTTCAGCCTTTATTTTTACCTCTTCCATCTCTTCGTTGCGGACCATGCTGACTGCCAGTTCGGTCAGGTCGCGGACCATGGATTCCACGTCGCGGCCAACGTAGCCGACCTCGGTAAACTTGCTGGCTTCAATCTTGAGGAAGGGCGACTGGGCTAAACGCGCCAGACGGCGCGCAATCTCGGTTTTACCCACGCCTGTAGGTCCGATCATTATAATATTCTTCGGCGCTATTTCATCGCGCAGATTCTCCGGCACCTGCTGCCTTCTCCACCTGTTGCGCAGAGCTATGGCAACCATGCGCTTGGCGTCTTTCTGGCCGATTATATATTTGTCCAGCTCGCTTACGATTTCAGCCGGTGTTAGGGTTTGTTGCATCAATCACAGCTCCTCGATCATGAATTCCCTGTTCGTGTAGACGCAGATCGACGCGGCGATATTCATGGCCTCCTCAGCGATTTGGCGCGCCGATAGGTCCGTATGCCGGTCCAGGGCACGGGCGGCCGCAAGCGCATAGGGCGCTCCGGAGCCAACCGCCGCAAACCCGTCGTCCGGTTCGATGACATCTCCGGTCCCGCTCAGGATGAAAGAATCCTTCGCGTCGGCAGCAAGAAGCAGCGCTTCCAACCTGCGCAGCGCGCGGTCCATTCGCCAATCCTTCGCAAGTTCAACCGCTGCGCGCTTAAGATTGCCGTTGTACTGCTCGAGCTTGGCTTCCAGCCTCTCGAACAGCGTAAACGCATCGGCGGTCGAGCCCGCAAAACCGGTGAGGATCTTGTCGCGGTAGAGCCTGCGGATCTTCTTGGCCTGCTGCTTTACGATGGTTTCACCCATCGTGACCTGCCCGTCTCCAGCCATTACTACCTGATCGCCCTTCCGTACGACGATTACGGTTGTGCCGCGCACGATAGAATTAGGCATAGGTTTTATCTTTTCTCCACAAAATGCTGCAGCACCGTATGGCAAACGCAGTCAAGTTATCATAATGATTAGACATTATTACACTAAATATAATCACGTCGCCAAGCCTTATTTTTTTCTGCTCCTCGGATGTGAGGCGTCGTAGACCTTCATGAGCTGATCGACATTAACATGGGTATATCTCTGAGTTGTCGACAGACTTTCGTGCCCAAGCATCTCCTGAATGGCCCTAAGGTCGGCGCCCGCATTCAGAAGATGAGTGGCGAAAGTGTGCCTTAGCCCATGCGGACTCAAGCGTTGCCACAACCCGCATGCAATCAGCTCCGCCTTCAGGATTCTGTCGACGGATCGCGCCGTAAGTCTTCCTCCCCTCGAATTGAGAAAAAGGGCCTGCGAAGACGCCCTCGCCACCGGGAACTCAAACTCCAGGGCCTCAAGGTAATACTTCAGGGCGTCAAGCGCTTTCGTTCCGATCGGGATTATACGCTCCTTGCGGCCTTTGCCGCTCACGCGGACAAGGGTCTCAGCAAAAGCCACCCCGTCGAGATTAAGCTTGATCAGTTCGCTCACGCGGACACCCGTCGAGTATAGCAATTCGAACATGGCCCAGTTGCGGGCCTTTCTCCAGGAACTGCCTTGCCGGAGCGAGGCGCGAGACAGTGCATCCAGGAAGTGAAAGATAGCATCCACCTGGAGGAAGGAAGGCATTTTTTGCTTTATCCTGGGATGGGCAACCAGATCGGCAGGATTCTCAGTGAAGACGCCGGCGTTGTTCAGATAACTGTAAAAGGAGCGCAAGGCAGATAGTTTACGCGCGCGGCTTGTTTTTTCAAGCGACCCGTGAACCGATGCCAGGTACCCCCGGATGATTTCCGGACCAATCAACGTCAGTTCTACAGCAGAGGACCCTACAAGAGCGGACGCATATCCGGCGAATTGGCGCAGATCGCTTGCGTAAGCCCTGAGCGTCTCTTCGCTAAGATTTCGCTCGTGGCGCAGGTATTTGAGGAAAAGCGTCTGGGCGCGGTTCCAGGTTAGACTGTCCATCCCGGATTTTCCTTTTAAAATTAAGACGCATTAAGCAATTTGGGGTAATTGGGGATTAATTTCTCAACTCCTGAATCCCGCTGAGCTTACCCTTGCGAAGAATCGCTCAATTAATGGCTCAGTTAGCACAGACTGTGAAAAAATCATAGAGGATTCGAGAGCCGCAATACTGATTGTTTTCCTCAGCGTATTGACTTTGCAGTACAATTGAAATAATTAAAACAACTTTAAACTCTGTTCATACGGCTCTGCCGTTTCCACTCCGGAAGGGACCCTGTTACGATTTCTTTAAGAGACGCCCGAAGTCATTCAACAATGCACTTAATCCCGGGAAAAACCGTCCGTTCCCAGGGTTCAATTTGAGCGGAAAGGATGCAATATGAAAGATGACGTAGCAAATGTTCGTACTTTCGCAATCATCTCTCACGGTGGCGCCGGCAAGACCTCCCTGGCTGAAGCCATGCTTTTCGATGCTGGCGCCACGACCCGGCTGGGCAAAGTGGACGAGAGCAGCTCGATTATGGATTTTGAGCCTGAAGAGATCAAACGCAAGACTACCATCAGCAGTTCGATTTATTCTTTTACCTGGAAAAAGCAACCATTCACGCTGATTGATACGCCGGGTGACTTCAATTTCATTGCTGAGACAAAAACTTCGATGCAGGGCGGCGACTCCGTCTTAGTGCTTGCTGACGCGGTTGACGGCGTACGTGTTCAGACCGAGAAAGTGTGGGAATTTGCAGGTGAACACGGTTTGCCAAGGATGATCTTCATCAGCAAGATGGACCGCGAGCGGGCCGATTTCGCCAAAACGGTTCATGACATTCAAGACAATTTCGGCAAAGCTTGTGTCCCGCTTCAGATTCCGATTGGCGCGGCTGAGAGCTTCAAAGGGGTTGTCGATATCCTGAGCGGCAAAGCATATGTATACGGACAGGGCGATAGCGGAAAATTCGACACAAAAGAAATGCCGGCCGAGCTTGCTGAGTTGGCCTCCCGATACAGGGAAGCCATTGTCGAGCACGTGGCCGAAGCAAGTGATGAGCTTCTGGAAAAATACCTCGACACCGGCGAACTGTCTCCTGAAGAGATAAAAGGCGCCCTGCGGGCTTCCGTGATAGGCGGCAAACTCATTCCCATTTCTTGCGGCACCGGCACCGGAAATATTGGCGTTCAGCCTTTGCTTGATCTGATTGCTGAGTGTCTGCCCTCTCCACTGGACTCCGGCCCGGTCAAAGGCCGCTCCGTGAAGGGAGATGCGGAGCTGGCAAGAGATCCGGATACCGGCGCCCCTTTCAGCTCCGTTGTAATCAAGACTGTGAGCGACCCGTATGCCGGCAGGCTTTCCATTTTGCGCATATTTTCCGGTACCCTTTCCCCCGATTCTACGGTTCTCAACGCCAACAAAGGTGTTAAGGAACGCTTCGGGCAGCTTCTCAGGCTCAAGGGGAAAAACCAGGAACCGATTCAGACGGCCGGGCCCGGAGACATCGTTGCCGTTGCCAAACTCAAAGAGACCGTGACACAGGATACACTCTGCTCTGAGCGCGACCCGATCATCTTTCCATCCGTAGAGCTTCCTCCAGCCATCTACTCGCTGGCAGTCGAACCCAAGAGCAAAGGGGACGAGGAAAAGATTTTCTCCTCGCTTTCCCGCCTCATGGAAGAAGATCTTACGCTTAAGCTCGAGAGGAACGACGAAACCCGCGAGATGATCCTTTCAGGAATGGGCGAAATCCATATAGAGGCCATCGTTGACAAGCTCAGACGCAAGTTCGGAGTTGAAGTGAACCTTAAGCTGCCCAAGGTCGCATACAAAGAGACGATCAAGGGCAAGGTCCGTGTTCAGCACAAATACAAGAAGCAATCCGGCGGGCGCGGCCAGTACGGCGACTGCACGATCGAAATGGAGGCGCTGCCAAGAGGCGAGGGGTTCCAGTTCTATGACAAGATCGTCGGCGGGGTGATCCCGAGGCAGTACATTCCAGCGGTGGAAAAGGGAATCGCAGAAGCCCTCCACGAAGGCACACTGGCCGGATATCCGGTCGTCGACTTCAAGGTTGACCTGGTTGACGGCTCATACCATACGGTAGATTCATCTGAAATGGCCTTCAAAATCGCCGGGTCGATGGCTTTCAAAAAAGCCATGGCGGACGCCAAACCCACCCTGCTCGAACCCATTATGGAACTGGAAATCACTGTGCCCGACGATGCAATGGGCGATGTCATCGGCGACCTCAATTCGAGGCGGGGCCGAGTGCTCGGGATGGAAAGCAAAGGAAACAAGCAGACCGTAAAGGCCCAGACGCCTCTTGCCGAGGTGCTCAAATACGCGCCCGATCTGCGCTCGATGACAGCGGGCCGCGGCATGTTCACCATGAAATTCTCCCACTATGAAGAAGTCCCGGGACCGCTTCAGGAGAAAATAATCGAGCTTGCCAAGAAGGAAAAAGAGGAAAAATAAGCCTTAAGGTTATGTTTTCAAGAAAAACTGCAATTGTGACGATCAGCGACCGTGGAGCGCGTGGGGAGCGTGAGGACCGATCCGGGCAGATCCTGGTGGACAAGCTTGCCGCCGAGGGGTTTGAAGTATGTTTTAAGACCATTATTCCCGACGAATACGAAGAGATCCGAAAGGTTCTTACCGATCTGTCGGACGTCGAAAAAGCGGCACTTATTCTTACAACCGGCGGCACCGGGGTTGCGCCGCGCGACGTTACTCCCGAGGCCACTTTCTCGGTTATCGAAAAGACGGTTCCCGGATTGGCCGAGGCCATGCGGGCCGCCAGCCTGCAAAAGACCCCTCATGCGATGATCTCCAGGGCGGTCGCAGGCATCCGCGGCAAAACTCTCATCGTCAATCTTCCGGGAAGTCCGAAAGGTGCTATCGAAAACCTGGAAACGATCCTCCCGGCTCTGCCTCACGCGCTGGACAAAATACAGGGAGACCCCTCTGACTGCTCACAAGGTTGATAATGCCGTCAGAAAATGGCCCTTCCTTTGGCCGAACCTTCCCTAATAGCCTCTTTTTTGCCGTGATATTCCTTCTCAATGGCCTTGATGCGGTCGTGGACGGCGAATACCCGTGATTCGGCTTCTTCGACGATTTTCAGTTGCTGGAGGACAACGAGCGATTTGAGAAATTCCGTTTCGCCTTGCCTGTGAAGCGAATAGAACTCAGCGCCAAGTCGCGATCTCCTCTGAGAGAGGTTCCTTTGGGCTTTGCGAAACCTGAATTTTACAATCCTGATCTTCACAAACTTCAGTACCCATACCCAGGCGAGCCTGATCCATTTCAGAATTAGCCGGGATAGTTTCTCCACGATGTCACTCGCCTCCATTTTTCCCCCCTTCGCGCAGGTCCCAGCCTGTTACGGACTCCAGTTTGTCAAACATTTTTTGCCTGTGGCTTCCAGGCCAGTACACTCTTGCGCATTCCGGACACTTGCGGAAATCCGAAGATGTCTCGAAAACATAATCCGGAACAGCGCCGAAGGCCGCCTCCCTCTGTATCTGAAGCAACTCGGCATTGCAGAGACTGCATCTTGAAAACGGCCGCAACTCGTCAATACCTATGCTCAGCGAAGATATCAATTCTTTCAACTGCGCGAACTGATGATCGTTGCGCACGAAGAGGACGCCCTCAATATCTCGAAATTTCTCCCTGCGTGTAATTGGAATGATCCCTTCGGAAAGCAGGCAATCAACCCGGACCCGGTCATCAAGCAGCATCGAAGGAGCGTCGAATCCAAGCACCCGGAGCCATTTTGCCAGTTTGCCCAGCATTATATCCACAGCGAAGCGCTTTCCCCGGTATTGCGCTCCGCTCATTTTATCTCGTCCAGATCCACCCTTCGCACATCAGGCAGGTAGGGCATGTGAAATATCGAAGGCTGGAATGTTGGAGCGGGCTTGAGCTCTTCCAGAACGATTTCCATAGTCCATTCACTTGAGGAAATTCGAATTTTGTCGGGCACAGCTTCTTTTGTGAGCCTAACGGGCGGATCATAGGAAACGCTGCCCTCGAATTCAGCGCTGCGAACCAGTATCGCTTCAAGATCATGCGAGTCGGCAGTGAGGCGCCATTCGAAATAATTTTTTCCCCCACTGTTTGAAATCAGGCCCCACCTGCCGGCGTCAGAGCGGCTTTCGAGGTGTTCGAATTGTTCTGTAGGGACCGAAGCGGTAAGCGCGTAGCGAAAGAGATCGACCGGCAGGCTGACCCCCATGAACTGGCGAACAAGGGTTTCAGGGCGCTGCGCCGTGAAGATCACCTTTTCAGAAGGAATCAGAAGAGCCGGCCCTGTTTCGTTGAAAACATAAAGGGCCACCGTCTGGCCGAACGGAGTGAACGTTTCGAACCTGACAAAATTCCGCCCTTCTACGAAAATAATCGCACGCGAGCTGAATTTTGAGGTTTTGCTGTCAACCCTGAGCCGGAATTTGCATTGGTAATTGCGCCAGAAATCTGATCTTTCTTTTAGTTTAGCTATTTCCAAAGATGGGGCAGGAGGTTTTCCCGATACGGCAGGAAGGTTTTGCATCTGGCGAGCGCAACCGGCTGAAATCACCAGCAGGAGCAGAAGGCAAGGGAGCACGAAAGACCGGGGCGGCTTGAAAAAAAGCCTCCCCGCCAATCCCCATCGACACAACTCCGGAGTGTTGAATCCGGAGGCTTGCCGTACAGGTGAAGGTCTGGGATAAGTTTCCATAGAGTTAAACTCAGGGTGGATGCGATGGCTGTCGTGAAACCGGCTGTTTATGACCGTTCAGGCGGATGCAGAGCAATATCTCAACACCCCGCAAGTGCTCTTAAACCGAAAGCTTACGGCTATTTTATGGCGTCGAGCTTTGCCTTTATCTTTTCGGGTTCCGAGTGATTGTACTGAATCGCTTTCCGGTAGGCTTCAGTGGCCTTCGCCTTCTTGCCAAGCTCCAGGTAGACGTCTCCCAGATGCTCGAGAATGACTGGATCATCAGGCACCCGCTTTATTGCCTCGATCAGCATGTCCAGGGCCTTCTTGTGCATACCCATCTTGAAATAGACCCAGCCCAGACTGTCCATGATATAGCCATCATCAGGTGAAATATCGAGGGCTTGAATTATCATTTCCTTGGCGCTTAGAAGGTTTGTTCCCATTTCAGCGTAGCTGTAGCCGATGTAGTTAAGAGCATCGGCATTCTTCGGATCGATGACCAGAACTCTGCGCATTATCTCGACAGCTTCTTCCTTCTTGCCTGTCTTGTCCAGAATGATCCCTTTGCGGAAAAGCATTTCCGTATCATTGGGCAGCTTTTCCAGGCCGCGATCGAGAACTTTCATTGACTCGTCGTACTGGCCGGCCTCTTCGTATATGATTGCCAGATACAGATAGAGGTCACCCACATCAGGGCTCTTGGCAATCGCCTCGTTCAGGACCTTGGCGCCGCTGGCAATGTCTTTCAGTTTTGCAAAAACCATGGCCAGGCGTGACTGCGCTGCATTCCACAGGGGGCTGGCCTGGGAAATCAGGCGAAAGTTCCGTATTGCCTGTTCATAATCAAGCTTTTCTTCGTATGTGGTCGCAAGATAATAGAGGGCCTGATCGTATCGGGGGTCTTCCTTCAGAAGACCCGTAAACTCGCTTATGGCGTCTTCGTAGTTTTTTTGCTGCAAGCGGATGATGCCGATTTTAAGCTGGCTCTCCAAGTCTTTGTGGTTGATCTTGAGCAACTGGTTAAACTGCCTGATTGCCTCCTCGCCCCTGCCCTCCCGCATGAAAAGGTTACCAAGTCTGGTCCGGGCTTGCACGCTTGCCGGATTACCTGCAAGAATCCTTATATAGGTCCTTTCGGCCTCACGCGGCCGGTCGGTTACTTCGAAAATATAGGCCAGATCGAGCAGCCCGTTCTCAAAACGAGGCTCTGCGGTAAGAAGTTCCCTGTAGATCTGCTCCGCCTGCTTGTAGTATTTCATATCCAGGAAAATCCGCGCCTTGTAATAGAGCGAAATAGGGTTGTCGGGAACCACCTCTTTTAGCTGATCGAAAACCTCAACGGCCTCATCGACACGTTTTTCCTGGGCATACAGGGCGCCCAGCAGCAGATAGGCGTCCTCCTCCGAGGGGTCGATCTCGATGACCCGCCTGTACGCCTCAACGGCTGGACCGATCTGCCCTTTGCTCGCGTAAAGCTGACCCAATAGCAGGTATGAAGGTGCGTAATCAGGGGCAGACCGGATGGACTGTTCGGCAAGTTTGAGCGCGGAATCTATATTGCCCTGACGCAGGTAGATCAGGGCGAGTTCAGTCAGTAGTGCCGGCGACTGCGGATCAATCTGCAAGGCCTTCTCGTAAGCTTCTATTGCCTTGTCGAACTGCTTTTCGTTAACATAACTCTGTGCAAGCATGTACTCATAATAAACTTGGGCCCTCTCGCTTCGAACACTCGGTGGGGCGGGGCCGAGCGGACTTCGCGGGGTTAAAGATTGAGTACACCCTGAAATGACAAACAACAGGCAAAAGAGCAAACGCATATAAATCATTTAAGAGATTAATCCTCCTATTGAAACGGGCATAAAAAAACAGTAAGAAAACTCGGTATAATTTTTCATAACTAACATGATTATCGTTTTTCAGTCAATGAATTCCCCTTCTAACCGGGGAAAGAAAACAAAGAGCTAAAACACGGCGCTCAGGAATTTTCAAGCATGACGCAAAATGAATATCCAAAGCTCCGGAATGGACTTGAAGCGCATCCAATCGAACATTCAGGGAAAAAAATGGTCCTCCTTCGAGACCGGATCGGGTATACGCCGGAAAGCCTGGTCTTCCTTCCCCCGGTTGTCTCAATTTTAGCCAACATGAACGGCAGCAATTCTCTCAGGGACCTGCAAGCTGATTTCATGAGGCAAACGGGCCAGTTGCTCTATTTGGAGGATTTGCAAAATCTGGTGAAAACTCTCGATGAACACCTCTTCCTGGATAATGAGCGCTTCCGAAACCATGCGGCAAAAGAGATCTCCGAATTTATTGGCAGCCCCGTGCGAAAGATGCGCCACGCCGGGGGAAGCTACCCGGCAAACCCGGAAGAGCTGCGGAATAGACTCTATTCCTTTTTCAGACCCGAAATCGGCGGACCGTGCTTTCCCGATGCCGCAGGCGCACACGCCGGGAAGATCGTTGGCCTTGTGGCGCCGCATATCGATCTTAACGCGGGAGGGCCCTGTTTTGCCCACGCCTACAAGTCGGCTGCCGAAGCGCTCGCGCCCCAAACCTGGATAGTGTTGGGAACGGGACACGATTTTGTAGAAAACTGCTTCGCGCTGACTGTTAAGGATTTCGAAACGCCACTCGGTGAGGTCCCATGCGATACAGAGATCTGCGATGAACTGCTGAGCCGCACGCCGTTTGACATCCTCGCCAGTGAACATAATCATCGAACCGAGCATACGATAGAATTTCAGGCGGTATTTCTTTCTTACCTGCAACCCCAAGCGCGCATAGTTCCCATCTTGTGCTCTTTTGGGTCCGAGGAATGGAGATCGTGCAAAGATCTCGTCGATGATTTCGCCAGAAATCTTGCAGAGCTTGTTTTCGGACAGAAGTATTCGGTCGGGCTTATTGCAAGTGTCGATCTGGCTCACATCGGCCCGCGCTATGGCGACCGGTGCAAGCCGCATAAGGCAATGATCGATGAGAATCTTTCATCGGACGCTTCTCTTTTGAAACTGCTCGAGCAATGCCGCGCGGACGATTTTATCAATCAGATCAACCGGGACGCAAACAGCAGAAAGATATGCGGGGTCGCGCCTCTTTATACGATGGCAAAGGCTCTCGAAGGGCGCGTCCACGGAACTACCCTGCACCAATCTCATGCGATTGTGGATGAGCAAGGCTCTTTTGTTACCTTCGCGAGCATGGCTTTTTACATGGACTGAGCCAAAAGAGGCTCACCCGAAGACTCCTGCGAAAGAGATCCAATGCAAGACCAGAATTGTGGTCTAACCATTGCCGTTGAAACACTGGGCTGCAAGGTTAACCAGTATGAAACCTCATATTTTCTTGAAGTTTTGAAGCAGGCGGGCTACAGGCCCGTGCCCTTTCGAGAGCGTGCGGACATTTATATCATCCACAGTTGTGCGGTGACAGCCAAAGCGGGGTTCCAGACACGTCAATTGCTAAGAAGGGCGCGGCGCGCCAATCCGGACGCCATGGTCGTGGCAGCGGGATGCTACGCTCAACTGGAGGGGAATCGGATAGCGGACGAGAGGCTGGCCACGCACATCCTCGGAAATCCTGGTAAATTCAACCTCTTAGAGTGGTTGAACCGGCCCGGTAGCTTTGAACAGCCATGCATTGCGCTCGATCGGGCGCCCCGTTCCTGCTCTGAATTTGAAATCCTTCCGATATCGCGTATGCATACGGGCCGAACGAGGGCTATGCTGAAAATCCAGGACGGGTGCGATTCCTTTTGCTCTTACTGTGTGGTGCCGCACGTTCGCGGGAGGAGCCGCAGCCTTCCTGCCGGACTGGTCCAGGCCCAGATGAAGGAACTAACCGGTGCTGGATACCAGGAAATCGTGCTTACCGGCATCCATCTGGGAAAGTGGGGCAAAGACCTCGATCCGCCACTCAGCTTGTCGCATTTGCTCGAGAAGATGAACTCGAACCACCATCCGGCGCGCCTTCGCCTTAGTTCGCTGGAGCCCGAGGAATGCGATTCCGGATTGCTCAGCGTGATTTCGTCCGCTGCCTGGATTTGCCGTCACTTCCATATTCCCCTGCAAAGCGGAGACCCCGAAATCTTGGCCCGAATGCGCCGTCCGTATAGTCCTCAATATTACGCTGAACTTGTCGCCCAAATCCATGCCGATTTCCCCGATGCTGCAATCGGCACCGATGTGCTGACGGGATTTCCGGGGGAGAGCGAAAAACAGTTTGAAAACACGCTCAAGTTTATTGAGGCCCTGCCTTTGAGCTACCTTCATGTATTTCCGTTTTCACCGCGTCCAGGCGCTTCCGCCGCCAGGTTTCCCGGCCGCATACAGGGAAGGGAGCTAAAGCGGCGCGCAGCCGTTCTGCAAGCCCTTGGCATGCGGAAAAAACGCGCTTTCCGGGAAAAATTCATCGGGGAACGCCTGGAGGTCCTTATCGAAACCGAGATTCAGTCAGGCTTGTGGGATGGGCTTTCGAACAACTATATAAGAGTGCTGTTCCCTGCGAACGAAGGCAGTTTTCCGGGAAAGCTGGCCTGGGTCAAGGCAACCGGGTTCAGGAACGACAATCTCGAAGGGACGCCGTTTTAGTCATTCACCGAACATGAAGAATTTCACCAACTGCATCTCAGGCGGGTTTTGCCCTGAAAACGGGCGCATTTCAAAATCATAGTCCCGCAAAATCGGCGTGAAGTAAGCCTGCGCAAGAGATTTTCTTTCTCTGTCGGGCACAGACCGATGAACCCAGTCCATGACCGCCCTGTCGATGGCGGGAGGCTGAAGAAGCGGGAATACTTCCGGCCAAGCCACACGGGAAAGAGGCGCAGCCCTCCACCTGCCGGAAATCAGGGAGTTCGCCGCTGCCGTCAGCACCATCACCCCCAGGGTAACATCTTCCGGGGCCCGCACCTGCCCCTCAGTCCACAGTCTTTGCCCCGGCGTCCTTGTGTGATCGCTCATCAACTGATAGAGGTCCCCGGCGCAGGTGATCACGTCCACGATATGACTGCCTCTGGCGAGGTCCTGAGGGGTCCTGAAGAAATCGTATGCAGGCAGAACACCCGAATCACTCCCGCCGGGTCTGCTCTTCAGTATCCTTGGGGTCCTTGCTAAAAGCTCCTCCGCTGCATCGAACCACTCCGAGTCAAGACACTTTATGCCTGCCATACATTGGCTCAGCCAGCCACTCTGAGCTACCGACTGAAGCCGTCCCCTGATCTTGGCGACCTCAGCCTGTGCGAGTCTGAAAAGATGCTCCAGGAAGTTGCCGCTAAGGATTTGCGCAGCCTTTTCGATATTAGCTCCGGACCGCGACTCCAACCCCAGATTAACGTAGGCAAGCGCCTTTTCGACTGCCCGCCGGATGGCCTCGGCATTATCCGCAGAAATCTGGTCGGCAACGATCACCTTGTTTGCAAGAGAGGCCATCTCGACCTGGAGGATTTCCAGCAGACCCGGATCTTCGATCCGGCTTACGACCCGGGCAAACAGGTCGCGCTTGGAAAGAAGGGCCAGAGCAAAAGCTGGAATGGGCTGATCCTTATCTGCTTTTCGCGGCACCGTTTTCTGCGCAAATTCATCAGCCCCGATTGACCTGTAGATTTCCAGCGCATCGTAAAAATCGGGAATGGCATGATCCTCAAGCCTCGCCCGATGAAAATGGTGGGCGCTTTCCTCCACTTCCGGGGCGGACGCATAAATAACGGCGTTCATCAGTTCCTTGAAAAAACCGTAGTTTGTTTCGAAAATCGTGGTGAGCAGATGGGTTATCAGGTCATCGTACTGTGGATATCTCGCTTCCCAAAAATAGAGGTCATCTATCGTTTTCGGCGGCAATTCTTCGATCGCCTCGACCAGATCTATATCCTCAGGAGCAATGTCGACCGTGATCCATCTTTTAAAAAGGCATACCAGCAGCTCGAAATCCGCTTTGCAGAGCCATTCGAGCAGTTTGGACCCGCTGGCTCTTCGGAGCCGCTCGATCCAGGTCAGGGCTTTTGCGGGTTCCACGGTGTCCTTGCGCCACCACTCGATGTCGAAGAGATGATTTATTTGTTCGAGACTGGCAAGGGCAAGAAGCGGCAAAGAATCGTCAGCACCGATTTCCTGCACAGTGTGGAAAAAGTCATTTGCATCCAGTGCGGCAGCCACCGATTGTGCATCGGGTCTATCAACAATCAGCTTCAACCGTCTCTTTGCGGGAAGATTCATCAGTTCCCGCGCAAGCTGAGCAGGCTTTAACTTCCCGAGTCTTCTTTCCCTTAGTTCAACAATATCCGCCGGCATTCGACCCCCCTAAAGGAGAACAGATACCGGAAGTCTGGCAAGCTTCAAACCCTGACATCCGGCTTCCGGCCTCCTACGTACTCTAAACCTATATTAGCAAACCTGCAAGTGTGCTTGCTTTCCGATTTCATCGGTCATAATATGAGTGCTGTTCGAGGATTTATGTTCGGCTTTTGCAGGGATCGGATATGCAGTGCGAAAAATCGTAGTTCAATATTCATAATTTTATCCGAAGGAGACCGGCATGAAAAGAATTATCCTGATCCTTACCATAACCCTGCTTTCCATGACGGCATTACCCGTGTTGGCCGGGCAACCTCTGCCGGTCGACCCGACCCTGACAGGACGCTCTACTGCTGAACCACCGGGAGAATTTATTATTATTGACGTGTTATTTCTGAGACCGCTGGGACTAGCCTCAATGGCGGTCGGCGCTGGAACCGCCGCCCTCATCCGTCCGTGGTCCGAATCTTCAAACTCCGAAGATCGAGTGCAAAAGGAGCTGTTGCAGAAGCCCTACTGGTACACATTCCGCCGGCCGCTCGGGGACATTGATTTCTAAGCTCCCACTTGACCCATATGCTGGATAAGAGAATCGCACTTACGGGCGGCATTGCCACCGGGAAAACAACCGTGGCAAATAGATTCAGGGAACTCGGCGCAATAATCCTGGATGCCGACGAATACTCGAGGCAAGCCGTTGAGCCTGGGACACTCTCCCATACAGCCCTGCGGGATCGCATTGGACCGTTGTTTTTTAATCCGGACGGGACCCTCAGAAGACCGGAGCTGCGCCGGGAAATAATTCGGCAACCGGCCCTGCGTAAAAGAATTAACGCCACACTTCATCCGTACATAATGGGGGCGATGAGGGCTGAGTGGGAAAGACAAAAAAAACTTCATCCCCAGGCAGTGATCGTATTCGATATTCCTCTGCTGTTCGAGGGAGGATTTGACAAAGATTTCGATATCGTAATCCTGGTTTACTCCACTCCTGAGGTCCAGGTCCAAAGACTTATACAGAGGGACAAATTGTCCCCCTCCGAGGCCGAGCGCACCCTGTCCATGCAGTTACCAATCGAGTCCAAAAGGGCTCACTCCGATTACATAATTGAAAACAGCGGAGAGATCGAACGTATGCTGCGCCAGGTGGATGAGGTCTGGGACACGATCTTGAAGCAGGCAGACGACAAAGTCTGATCTCATTGATATGAAATTTTCCTTACGTCAAAGGCATTGGCCCCTGCCCTCTTATAGGAAAAATAAAATGAAAAACGTTTCGCCGCACAGAGCGCGGAGGACCTTGTACCGAGGGGTATCGAAGCAGCAGAAAAACGGGCGGTTACATTTAAAAGCCTCAACCTGAAAACCCCGTCCTGAATGGAGTAGACCCCCTGGGGCGCTTTCACCCAGGGGGTCCACTTTTCTTGCTTGAGAGGGCCTGTTACCGCCGGGATACCTTGTACTCCTGCGCCTTTGCGCCTTCCGTATCCCCGGTGACAGGGTTTTGAACAAAATCGTTAAGAACACTTATCCACGCTGACATAGCAAGGACCTTTGTCTACCACCCGCCAGATACGGAGCCCATAGGATCCGGAGTAATCAAATTACCCGCGCAATCTCTGTCTCGTGCCGGCTCAGCATCTCTCGCACAGGAAAAGCATGTCGGTAAGCTGATGTGGGGCAGACAGCCAAAGCCGCAATCTGCAGAGGCGCTGAACATGGAACCACTTACGAGCACCAACGCCAGGGCCAATCCGAAAATCAGTTTTCTATTCATTTTAATCTCCTTAAAGTCCAAAGAGCCATTTTTTAGTTTTTTACTTTCCTCATTGACCTGATTACGCCTTCCCAAACTTTATTAGGTTGAACTTAATTTCGTCCGCACCACCTGTCAACTGCAAAAAATGCAGAATTGCGCAACAGGCCGGACGAAAGAGGCCAATCAATACGTTTTATCGAATGATGCCTTAAAGTTAGAACTTTTAAAAAATTAATGCGAAATGAAAGTAATTTGCCCACACTCACCAAACTCAAATGTTCACCAGCTCCGGCTCCCTCAGCTCAATCCGAATGCCTTGCATGCTGCTCGCCTTCCTGGCTTGCGCACCGATAGCCGGGAGCATTTGCTGACTCAGCCCGTGTTGAAACAGTGATGGAATGTCGAGTTCGTCACACACACCGTGCTGCCAAAGCCCGCAAAGTTCTTGTTTGTCCTTTCTTTCCTCTGTCCGCGCGGCATGTAATCTCAACTCAGTATTTACGGAAAAACAATAGCGGTCATAACGATATGCAGAGAACGGGATCTCTGGGCGAAGAAGCAGCAGCCCGGGTTGCCGTACCCCTGGGATTTTCGCCCGTAGATAAAGCCAGGCTTGCTCAACTCTTTGATGAAAAGGATCTGGAGGAATAATAAAATGGATAACGTTTCGCCGGACAGAGCACGTAGAACCGTGTAACGAGGGGTATCAAAACAGAAAAACGGGCGGTTACATTTAAAATCCTCAACCTGAAACCCCGTCTTGAATGGAGTAGACCCCCTGGGGCGCGTTCACCCAGGGGGTCCACTTTTGTTGCTTGAGAGGGCCTGTTACCGCCGGGATACCTTTTACTCCTGCGCCCTAGCGCCTTCCGTATCCCCGATGACAGGGTTTTGAACAAAATCGTTAAGAACACTTATCCATGCTTACATAGCAAGGATCTTGGCTTACCACCCACCAGATACGGAGCCCATATCGTAGGGAGTGATCAAATTGCCCGCGCAATCTCTGTCGCGTGCCGGCTCCACATCTCTCGCACTGGAATAGAATGTCGGCAAGCTGATGTGGGGCAGACAGCCAAAGTTGCAATCTGCCTGTACGCTGAACATAGAACCACTTACGAGCACTAACGCCAATGCCAATCCGAAAATAAGTTTTTTATTCATTTTAATCTCCTTAAAGTCCAAATAGCCGTTTTTTAGTTTTTTAGTTTCCTCATTGTCTTGATTACGCCTTCCCAAACTTTGTTAGGACGAACTTAATTTCGGCCTCACCACCTGTCAACTGCAAAAAATGCAGAATTGCGCAACAGGCTGGACGAAAGGGGCCAATTAATACGTTTTATCGAATGATGCCTTAAAGTTAGAACTCTTAAAAAAAATTAATGCAAAATGAAATTAATTTCCCCGCATTCAACAAACTCAAATGTTCACCAGCTCCGACTCCCTCAGCTCAATCCGATTACCTTGCATGCTGCTCGCCTTCCTGGCTTGCGCACCGATAGCCGGGATCATTTGCTGACTAAGCCGGTGTTAAGACAGTGATGGAATGTCGAGTTCCTCGCACACACAGGGCTGCCAAAGCTCGCAAAGTTCTTGTTTGTCCTTTCTTTCCTCTGTCTGCGCAAGGTATAATCCGCTAACTCATTATTTACGGAAAAACAATGGCGGTCATAACGATATGCAGAGAGCCGGGATCTCTGGGCGAAGAAGTAGCAGCCCGGGTTGCCGGGCGCCTGGGATTTTGGCTCGTAGATAAAGCCAGGCTTGCTCAACTCTCTGGTGAAATGGATCTGGATGAGGCCGGACTGCGAAAGGTGGACGAAGCGATTGCGGGGGAAGGCCGTCAAATCGATGCGGAAACCGAAGCTTGCGCAAGGTTGTTGCAGGACCTTATTGCCCAGTTGGCTGAAGAACAGGACCTGGTGATAATCGGCAGGGGCGCTCAGGGATTGTTTCGCGATCGCCCTGGCACATTGCATGTGCGGTTCATCGCTCCGCGTAAATTCCGCGTTCTGCAGGTGAGAACCCACGAGAGGTTATCCGCGCGGGAAGCCGGCAGGCTAATCAAAAGCCTCGAGATAGAGCGTGCCCGTTACCTGCGTTTTCTCTATCATCTGAACCCGGCGGACCCCAACCTCTACGATTTGACCCTGCGAATGGACCGCCTGTCGATTGAGCAGGCCTTAAAGCTCATAGTGACAGCTCTTGATGAGATGGGTCTTCGGCAAGTCCCGAGGGACCGGATTGTTAAAGATCTCTTGCCTCAAATGCCTGAAAAACGAGACACCGGGCGCTTTGCCAATGCCGCTGAAAAGGAGTTTGCGAGCTTCCTCGAATTTTACCGCATCCCATTTGAATACGAACCTCGCACTTTCCCTTTGGAAGCCGATGCGGAAGGCAGGATAACAGAAGCTTTCACACCCGATTTCTACCTCCCGGAGCAAAATCTATATATTGAACTCACCACTATGAAACAAAGCCTGGTGACCCGTAAGAATCGCAAAGTGCGCAAACTGCGGCGGCTCTACCCCGAGGTTAATATACGCATCTTTTACCAGCGGGATTTTTACAACCTGTTGGCAAAATACGGTTTACTAGCCGGCAAGCTGGTTACCAATGAATCATAAGTCCGATGACATTGTGGAGATTTTGATCACCCAGGAGGCGATTCAGCGGCGCATTGTCGAAATGGGCAGAGAAATAGCCGCCGCCTATCAGGATTGTCTGCCACTGCTGGTGGGGGTGCTAAAGGGATGTGTACTGTTCATGTCCGATCTGGTAAAAGAAGTCGAGATTCCTCTGCAGATGGATTTCATCGCCGTAATGAGTTACGGGGGCGTGCACCGGGCCAGCGGCGCGGCGCGCATTACTAAAGATCTCGACTGCGTAATTGAAGGCCGGGACGTACTGCTTGTTGAAGGGATTATAGATACCGGAATGACAGCGGGCTACCTTCTCCGCAACCTGGAGGCCCGTCAACCTCGAAGCATCCGCGTATGCACGCTCCTGGACAAGGAAGCCCGCCGAATCGTTAGAATTCCGATTGCCTTCAGGGGCTTCAATATCCCCGATAGGTTCGTAGTGGGCTACGGCCTGGATTTTCGTCAGCTTTACCGTAACTTGCCATACATCGGCGTCCTCAGTGATGAGATAACGGGATTGAACCGTAACTGAGGAAGAAAAAAAAATGAAAAATATTTAGTACAATGTGAACACTGCCTCCTGCCTTGCTCAACTCCCGATTTCCAGTCCACGCGGTTCCTTTGGCCCCCAAAAAAATCTTGACAGCCCTATTTATTATGTGTACATTGCAATTGAACCCCAAGAGGTCGGAGTAAGAAGCCCAGTGAACACGCTTGGCGGAAATACTCAACGGAAAAAAGAAGAGTAAAATCTTTTTTGGGAAGTTGAGAAAAAAAGCCGGGATGAGCCAAACACGGTGCAGGTGGGCAACTGAAATGGTCACTCGGGGTTCAACCTTTTTAAGCTTCATGCTTTCCCTCGATAAATAACCTCGAAGACGAACTAGACTGAAGAGTGCGAGTGCTCTTCCCAGTTATAAATGAAGAGCGGGGTGTATCGTCCCCGCTCTTTTACGCCTTAAAATCTCGTAAAAAATCAGAAGCCGGTACATCAGGGCAGGAATTTCATTACGAAAGGGAGCGGATGATGCAGTTCATTTCTGTGAGGATCGAAAAACCCGAAGAGATCAACTTCATTTTTGGCCAGACTCATTTCATAAAAAGCGTGGAGGACATCCACGAAAGCCTGGTGTCTGCTGTGCCGGGCATCAAGTTTGGTATGGCCTTCTGCGAAGCCTCCGGCAAATGCCTGGTCCGATGGTCGGGGACCGACCCGGACATGATCGAACTTGCCCGCAAAAACGCACAAGCTATTTCCGCCGGTCATAGCTTCATCGTTTTTCTCGGGCCCGGCTTTTATCCTGTAAACGTTTTGAACACAATTAAAATGGTCCCGGAGGTGTGCCGAATATTCTGTGCCACAGCCAACCCAACCGAGGTCATTCTGGCAGAAACGCAATTGGGCCGGGGTGTCTTGGGGGTTGTGGACGGTTTTGCAACCAGGGGCGTGGAAGACGAAGCTGAAATCAACTGGCGCAAGGACCTGCTTCGAAAGATTGGTTACAAGCTATAGATAATGTTGTTGATTTAAGGATTGAGGAATTTGGGGGATTCAGGGATTGGAGTTACAAACCAGGACATTCTCGGTCCCTCAGTGCAAGAATTCCTCAATTCCTGAATCCCTCAATCTCTTGTCGCATCCCCCCTGATCCTTTCGGCTATTCCCAGAACTATTCGAACGTATGCCTTGCTGTGGTTGTAGTCCCAAATTACCGCTTCCCTGTCGGAAGGAAATTTTGCCTCACACCACCCGTGGCCCCGAAAATAATTGGCAGTACTGAAAATTGCGTCCTCAGCGTTGTAGAGATCTATGCGCCCATCGCCGTTGCCGTCGGCGCCGAACTTTACAAGGCTGCTCGGCAGAAACTGCGGCCAGCCGATTGCGCCCATTACAGACCCCTTGAGCGATTCTGGCTGTATCCCGTGCGTATTTTTCAACTCCAGCAGGGCCGACAACTCCCTGTAAGCCCAACCGGAGCGGTCGATCAGCTTCATGTCGAAGGCCTCGCGTCCCCACTTATGGCGGTCCCGGGGTGAAAGCAGCTTCCACACCTTGTCTCGATTGGCTTTCAGATTCATTACGGCAAAGCTCGAAAAAATCGCGAGCGTTGGGGTCTTTCCGGTATATGATCCCAAATGGGTTTCAACGAGAAGAATCGCCGCAATGATTTCGGGTTCGACGCCATATGCAGCTTCCGCTCTCCGGAAACAATCCCGGTGATCGGCTATGAACTGCCGCGCGGCTTCTATTTCCGATGGCGCCAGGAAATGGTCGTAGTTCACCTGGCCTTCCCGGATTTTCATCGTCTGGGAGACGAGCCTGAACATTGGAGGCGGGGCGCACTGGAAGACATTGGCGACCTGCTGACGCGAAAAACCGTCCTGCACCAGCTTTTGCTTTAGACCACCATAAATGTCTTCAGCCGAATGTGCTCCTCCTGGAGTAAAACAAAGGGCAATGAAAATAAAAAGAATCGGCAGAAACGCAATCCGGCCTTCCATACCTGCACGAACGACTTGCTTCAACATGCCGAAATACCTCGTGAGGGCTGACTGAAATCCAGCATACGGCGTTTGAGTTTGCCTTGCGATTAACGAATTGCTTATTATAGTTTATCAACGCTTTTGATGCAAACCTGGTTCAATGGCGTCTTTGTCTCGGCCCATCGGATATTTCTCAATTCCTGCCTCACCTCGCGGAGCGTGGAATTTTTGACCGGAGATTTTATGTATCGAGTTTCGGAACCGATTTGCCGCCGGCGGGAGGGAATCGGTGATTTCAAACATCGCAGAGAGCGTATCTTCGCAGTCATAGAACAGATGCTCGACCTGGGCCTCCCGGACCGCAATTCCTGTATCGAGTGGAAGGAGAAGCTGGAGACCAACACATTCAACCTGGTGGTCGTAGGGCAGTTCAAGCGCGGGAAAACCTGCCTGATAAACGCTCTGCTCGGCGCGCATCTCCTTCCCGTTTCAGTCGTTCCCCTGACCTCCATTGTAACGATAGTGGTTTACGGCGAAACGACCAGCGTCAAGGTCTTTTTCAAAAATGGGAAAAAAGCCGATGTCCCCGTTGAATCCCTCCCCGAGTACGTTACCGAGACCGGAAACCCTAAAAACGAGAAGGAGATCTCCGAGGTCGTTGTCCTCTTTCCCTCACCCTACCTCAAAGACGGGGTTCGCCTGGTGGATACGCCGGGCGTCGGGTCGGTCTACATTCACAATACCGACGTGGCATACCGCTACCTCCCCAAATCCGACGCAGCCCTATTTTTGCTCTCGACCGACCAACCCGTGAGTAGCGCCGAAATCGGCTTCCTGAACGATGTGCGCGAATACGCGGGCAGGATCTTCTTTCTCCTGAACAAGACGGACTACCTCTCCGGACAAGAGATCGACAGCGCCCTCCTGTTTGCCAAAGAGGCGCTCGAACAGATCATGGGACCGGATATAAGGATATTTCCTATTTCCGCCAAACTCGCACTCCAGGCAAAGCTCGGCGAATCATCGCAAGCCCTTGCCGACAGCGGGCTTCCCGATTTCTCCGAAGCCCTCGGCCGGTTTTTGGTAAAGGAGAAGGGCACGGTCCTGATCGAGTCTGTCTCAAAAAACCTCCAAAAGGTCCTTTCACGCGCAAGACTGGAGACCGAACTGGAGATAAAGTCGCTCGGAACCCCGGTCGAACAGATCCGCCTGAAGGTAGCCGCCTTTGAGAGGAGGAAAGAGGAACTCATCGAGCAGAGGCTCTCTTTCGACGCCCTTTTCAGCGCAGAAATCGAGCGCCTCATCATAAGGGAGCTGGACCGGGGGATCGCAGATCTGAAGAGCAGGCTCGTCTCGCAGATGGAAGAGGAGTTCAACCTGTTCTACGAATCCAAAAAGGACCTCTCCCTAAAAGAGCTTAACGACGCACTTGAAAAGTTCGTTCTGGATAAAATCCAGGAGGAATTCACGGCGTGGCGCGAGCTCGAAGATGCACAGCTCTCGAAATCATTTGACTCCATTTGCGGCCGGTTTGCCTCAAAGGTTAACGGGATGACCGATTCGCTCCTCGACTTTTCCTCCCAGCTCTTTTCCGTCCCGTTCGAAGCCGTTGAGGCTGAATCCATCCGTACCTCGGAGTCTTCCTTTCATTACAAACTCAGAGGCGATGCGGTCGGTCTTGACATGCTGGCCGATTCCCTCACGCAGGTCGTTCCCATGTACATAAGCGGAAAGTGGAAATTCCGGCGCCTGAGAGACTGGGCTTTGCGTACCGCCAATAAAATGATTCTCGGCAAAAGGAAACGGCACATGCTGGAAATGATAGAGATGCAGGCCGGAAGGCTCAGGTCGGACTTCCTGGACAGGCTTGATCGCAGCGCATCCCGTTTCCGGTCCCGCATAATCGGCAACATGGACACCGTCGCCGGTGAAATAGCCCGGGCAATAGAAAGCGGTATTGAACTGCGCCTCAGGGGAGAAAAAGAATCAGCCCGAAAGCAATCCCATCTCGCTGAACGGCTCTCGGCAATGGAGCTGATAAAGGGGGAGCTTTCGCAAATCTGTAAACCGTAGTCTAGCCCTGTGGGCGGGCTGTGGGAAAAAAACAAAACCATGCCGTGGGATAAACCCTATTGCCCTCCAGTGAATCAACGGCTCGCTCCAGAGCTCTATACTCGCGCAAATCATGTATACTTCATGACCATCCGGGCCTACAATTCATTCACGGGACGCGTGTCCCTCAATCCTGGTTTGACAGCATGATGGAAATACGGGACTTTTATGCGCACCTGATCGAGCTTGCTTCGCCCTGGAGCGTGAAAGCGGTTGTGGCGAAAGAACGATCTGAAATAGTGGAGGTACGTTTTGAATTTGCGCAGACGGCCCGGTTCCCCTGCCCCCGCTGTGACCTCTCCTGCCCGGTATGCGGTTCTTCGCCTTCAAAGACCTGGCGGCACCTGGATACTTGCGGAAAAATGACATGGTTGCATGCCGGGCTTCCAATCGTGGATTGTCCTGAACATGGGAAACAGCAACTGCCCGCTCCATGGGCGCATGAGGACTCCCCCGCGACCCTGGCGTTCGAACAATGGATCACCCGGCTGGCTGAGGGCTTCGGTGACATAAAGAAGGCAGCCCATTTTGCCGGGGTTGAGTATGCTCTCATTCGCCGCATCCTGCGGCGCGCTTCCTCGCTTGGCCTCCGTCCGGTGGGAGCCCGCGATTCAAGTTTGGCGCCCGCCGCACGCCTCGCGGAGCGTAGAGATCAAGGCTTGGCCATCCCGGCCTGCGGCGGCTCGCCGCAGCTTAACCTCTTTGCGCAGAACGACATGTCTTTGGTAAACCGGGGCATCCGGGCATTCAAAAACCTGGAACTGGAAAAAGCCGTTGAGCTCTTTGAAAAACACCGCAGCCTCTATCCTAAGGGCTACGACATATCCTCCAGGCTGGCAGGCGCCGAATTCCTGCTGCGGGGCATTGGAGGGGCGCCGGACGAACCCGGCGAACGGCCCGGTTATCTGTGCCGCCTCTGGGATTCCTTTGAGGATTTCGCCGGCGCTGACGGCATTGGCAGGGATGCTTTTAGCGCAGAAATTAAGGGCGCTTTTTTTGCCCGGGTGATCGATGAGGCGCAAAGCGTCGCTCCGGCCGAGGGTCCTTCATTTCTCCCTGGAGATATTCCCCTGGGCTATGTCCTCTTGCAGGCGGGACGTTTTGAAGAGGCAATCCGCAGCCTTCAGGACTGCATCCCGAAGATGCCTCACAATGCCGCCCTCTACGGCTACCTGGGAGACGCTTACCGGCTGCGCGGCGATTATAAAGTCGCAAGACAGTGCTACCGGGAAGCCTGTCTCATCGACCCTGCCGCAATCGATTGGCGTCACATTGAGGACGCAGAGCTAAAGCAATTAAAGCAGGATATTTTGCTGGAATATGATTTTGACCCTGACCTCGCCCAGGCGTGGCTACCAAGTCACGCCCGCATCAACGGGCTGTTCGAGCGCAAACTGGTCCGCATCCACGACGGCTTGAAGGAAATGGTGGATGATTACCTGGCCCTGGAGAAGGCGCTGTCTAAGGAAAAGTCCCCCCTTCTTTCGGCACGGCTTTTCTTCAGGGGCATGGTCCTTTGCGAGAACCGGGAAAACCTCAAATTCATCAAGACCATCGACCTTATCCAGGTGCGCAGAACCATGAAACAGGCCAATCCGGATCTTTTTGCGGAGTTTTTGGAAAGGATTGTGGGAGGTAAGGGGTAGGGCTGGAACCTTGAATGGCAATGTGCTATCGCATGCGCTATGAGGAGATCATGATAAGAAACCTGAGAATAATGAAATCGAGGCAATGCACATGACTCACCAGAAAGAACCTCCCAAAATCATCCCACCCCACGGAGGCTACCGCGATCTGAAGTCTTACCAGATGGCCGAAATTATCCACGACGCTACCGTGGTGTTCTGCGACCGCTTTATCGACCGCCGCTCCCGTACGCACGACCAACTTCCGGCTAAAGCCGGTAAGTGGAATGAACAGATTATGGTGCAGGCGGCGCGCGGGCTGGGGGGGAGGGCTGGGAAGCAAAACATCGCCGAGGGCAGCACGGCTTCCGGCACATCCAAAAAAACCGAACTGAAGCTGGTTGGGGTCGCGCGTGCAAGTCTGGAAGAGCTGCTGCTGGACTACCAGGACTACCTCCGGCAGCACGGACTGCCCCTGTGGGGTAAAGATCACCCCCAGGCACGGCAGGTCCGGGGGCTGTGTTATAAGTCGTATAGGTCCTATTCGACCTATAAGCCCTATACTGAAGCCCCAGCCTCTGCTGAAACCGGCGCCAACAGCTTGATCTGCCTGATTCACCAGGCGAACTATCTGCTGGATCAGCAGTTGCGCGCTCCGGAGCAGGAATTCCTAAAAGACGGCGGTTTCACTGAGAAGCTCTTTCACGCCCGTCAGCAAATGCGCACCAGCGGAAAGAAGCCATGAACGACCCTGAAGACGGCATGCTCTCTATTGTGGAGGCGCCATGATCACAGATACGACGGCGGAAGCGGAGAAACGGCAAAATGAAATATTCGCTCGGCTGAGCGGCGACCAAAAGGTGCGCCTGGCTATGGAGTTCAGCGACACTATGCGAGATATCGCCTGGGCGGGATTTCGCCAGCGGCACCCTTCGGTTTCGGACGAAATGCTGCGCGCCATATTTCTCAGAGAGATACACGGGATCGAATTGCGGAAAGGATCGGGTCCGTTTGGGCCTCACGGGGATTGAAGCAGAGGATATACGGCTGCCGGAGATGATAAATTTTGCGTTACTTTTAGGCGCTCAACTGCCGAACCGTGCCGCCAAAGCGTCCAGGGTAACGTTTGTTGCAATTTCATTATGGGGAATCAGCAAGTAACGCCAAGGCTTGCCGCCATAGCTCTGCGCGTGGGTCGATGCATTGGCGCACCACTTCACTGCGGCTTCCTTCTTTGCAAGCACGATCCGGTCATCCAACTGATCGCTAGCCTTTGGTTCAAGCATAAAGATACCTCCAGCAGTCTCAGCCACGAAATCCGGCAGATACTCTAGATGGTCCGCTCCGCTGCGGTAATAAATCTGAAACTGTCCCTTTGCCGGCTTAAACCACTTAATGGCATCCCGATCCAGGATCACCGCGAGTTTCCGTTCAGCGTCGGAGTCGAATTTTTGCACCGAATAGAGGCAGCGGTCGAACCCTCCGAAGAGATATTTTGCCATGTTGCTCCTATCTGAAGGGGAAACGCGATAATCTAAGGATGGCTCTGCGATGGGACAGGTATAGGCACTCGGCCTTAGCTCGGTGAAACCTTTGCTGACCTTCACTTCATAGCCCACCGCTTCTTCCCAGTAGTGCGCCTGCATCTGGGTGTGAATAAATCGGGCAATGTCACGTTGGTAGCAACGCAGCACTTTGCGCGTATCGTCTTCGGAAAGATAGGTCTTAAAATGCCGTACCGTCTGTGTGGCAAGGTCATAGAGCAAATCGGCATGGTCATCGTATGACACATCATCGAAATCGACCAGGCCGCTTACCACATAATCCTCCAGTCGCGCTTCCTCTATGCCGTAGCGGTCGAGAGACAACACATCGAGCTGGTTGGTCCTCAGATGTTTTATCCACAAATCTTCTGAAATGGCCTGGTAATTGAGCGTATTTAGCTCAAGCGTGAAGGGCTTGAAGCCGGACTTAACCTCGCCTTTTGGAACAACCAGGATGCGTGGGATGTCAATAGTCTGTTGCGTGACCAACTCAACCGTCTTAGCCACAACGGCGGAAATGTCAGGCTTTTTCAGAATATCTTCCATCTCCAATTGCATTGGTCGCCGCTGTTCCTCTACAGCCAGGACAATGGCGGCCTGAATCTCCGGGTTTTGCAAATAATGGACGGTCGGCAGCTTATCCGGCTGGTTCTCCAGCTTGCAGATCACCTCCCAGGCAATCTGCGCCGCTTTCTGTTCCGCAGGCGTGGTGAAAAGCGGCGTCTCATCATGCCCGGCTATCGTGGTACTGCTGGTTGCCTGCTGAGGCTTGATCCCCAACTTCGTCGCAAGTATCGACTGCGACACCACAGTAACGGTCTTCTGGCCCAGTTCGTCTGAATCAAGAACAACCGCCTGCAGGCGGATCGCGGAATCCGGCCGGTTGGCCTCGTCAATGATCTCCTGAAACTTGTCGTGAGCGACAATGTTCAGCCTGTCCACGGCCATGACCCCTGTGCGCTTTCCATAGGGCAGGCGCAGCCCCCGGCCGATGGACTGCTCGATCAGGATGCGGGCGTTGGCCGCGCGTAGCGGTACAATCGTATAGAGGTTGGTAACGTCCCAGCCCTCCTTGAGCATGTTGACGTGAATAACTATCTCCGTTGGTTCGGAAGCCGCCTCGACCTTGAGAAGGCGCTCGATCATCTCCTCCTCGTCCCTGCCTGTCTGACTGGAATCGACCTGAATGACCTTATCCCGGTAACGGCCCTCAAAAAATGCGTCGGACTGGATCGACTCCAATAACTGGCCTGCATGGGTAGTGTCTCGAGCGATCACCAGCAGAAACGGCTTCACTATCTCATTGTCGCTTTCCCGTGCGTAAGTCTCCAGTTCCACTTTGACGCTCTCGTGCAGCCGAATGCCGTCTTCCAGCTTCAGCCGCTCGATTTCTCCGGGCGACATACCGCTCGGGTTGAAATTTTTTCGAGTCACCACAGCTGGTTCTTTCACGAAGCCATCGGCCATGGCCTTTCCCAGAGGATAATCGTAGATGACGTTTTTAAAAGGTACCGCGCCTCGACCCGTTTCCACGAGAGGAGTGGCTGTCAGCTCCAACCCCATGATCGGCTTCAGCTCATTGATTGCCCGCACCCCGGCGCTTGCGCGGTACCGGTGTGACTCATCCATCAACAGAACCAAATCGGGCAGCCCCGCGAGATAGTCGAAATAGCTCTCGCCGATGTATTCGGACAGACGCTTAATTCGAGGAGACTTTCCCCCGCGGACTTCGGAGTTGATTTTGGAGATATTGAAAATGTTAACGTGGACGCCCTCACTCCGAATCATCCAAGGGAGCCGGAGCTGCCCCCGTAGGTCCTCCCGCACGCCGATACCGCTTTCGTAAGTGTCCCCGGTTATAACGGTCGGGGCATTTGTGGCGAATTCAGCGATTCCCTTGAATACATACTTGGGTGTGTTGGGCGTGAAGTCGGCGATCAGTTTATTATAGATGGTGAGATTGGGGGCTAGCACAAAGAAGTTGCTGATGCCGTGGGCCAGATATAGGTAACTAATGAAAGCGCCCATCAATCGCGTTTTGCCAACGCCGGTGGCGAGCGCAAAGCACAGGGACGGAAAGTCGCGCTCGAAATCGGTGACGGTCGGGAACTCGCTGTGGACAGCCTCCAGGATTGCAGCCGTGTCGGGGTCCTTAGTGGGCGGGGCGATCTCGGTTATACGGTCGAGAATCTCTAAAGATCGCCGTTGAGGCGGACGTAGCGAAAGGCGGCCGGCAATGGCATTCACATGGCGGTTCATGATTTCACCTCATCACCGAAAAGTGATAGCTGGCCGGGCTTGGGCGGCGCTTTGGGAAGGTTCTCCACCCGCAGACTGTAATCGTCGTGGCCCCACTCGCAGCGAGAAAGCACCTGCTTGGGAATCTTTTTCACCGTCAGGTTGGGATACTCGCCTCGGCCACGAAAAGCGGTGCAGAGTACCAGCAGCGAGCGTTCCGGCCCAACCTCATCAGAGAGTTGCTGGAGCTGCTCATGTGTCAGGTTGGCCGTCGTAACGTAAATGAAATCGCGCTCGGTGGAATAGCCGTGCTGCCAATATATCGAATCGCTGGGAGAATATGCGAAACCCTCCAGCCTGCAGAGTGCTTCTGCCAGCATGGGGGCGTTGTAAGTCTTATTAATCACCCAGTTGCCCCATTTGTCTTTTTCCAGCAATGAGGGAGCAAGCCGATAATAGCGGAAACCGCCGCCGCCCCTCCATCTCACCGCCTTCGTGATACCGCTTTGATCGGTGCCATCAATAACCCTCGTCAACCGAGGAATAATATGAGTGTGGCAATGCTCTCCTAATTCCACCATTATCCAGCGCAGGCCCATTTTGTGGGCCACCGCGCCAGTTGTACCTGAGCCGGCAAAAGAATCCAACACTAGGTCGCCAGGGTTGGTAGCGAGATCAAGACATCTTTTTATCAACGCCTCAGGTTTCTTGCCCTTTGGGAATCCAATACCTCCTTCATTGTGGAGGTTGTTCGAGAGCACATCGTCCCAAATACTTGTAAGCGGTTCGCCCGCAACATATTCCCCGTCAATCAACTTCAACTTATCTGCATAAAAAAGGATACGCTCTCCTTTCACGAAATACATGTCAGAGTAACCCTTCCGTTTGAGGAGCCTGACTTCATCTTTCTTGGCCAGTGACGAATCAATCATGGATCTGGCCTCAGTACTGACTGATTTATAATCTGGCCTTGCCAGACGTATGACACGGTTTGCATTCTTTACAACAAACTGTGACAATTCATTCTCATAATTATTTCCTAAAGTTTTCTTCAACTCGCGCTCCGACAACCCAAGGGCCGCCGAAAACGCTCGTGATAAGGTTATAAATCTCCAATTGGTGAAGGCATCTTCAAAATTTTCGATAAACTGCCCGTATCGCTTATCTCGTTGGAGAATTGCGGTAAACACTCGATTGGGTGCCCAGATATTCTTATTTTTTGCATAGATTAAGACAAAGTTGGAGGTATTCACTACTCCGGGGTTAATCGCTTTATGACCTGTTGCTGCACCTTGCTTGAAGGTGATAACGTAAATTCGGTTCGGACGACCGAAAATCTCGTCAAGCAGTACTATCAGATACCCTAATTCATTGTCATCAATATGAACAAATAATGTCCCTTCTTCGGCTAAAAGCCTTCTTAATATCTCCAATCGGTCGCGAAGTAATCCAAGCCAGATTGAATGCTCAAGACCGTCGTCATAATGCTCGAATGCCTGTTGCGTATTAAAAGGTGGGTCGATATATATGCATTTTACCTTGCCGGCGAACTCAGCCTCCAGCGCCTTCAGCGCCAGCAGGTTATCGCCGAAGACCAGCCGATTGTCGAAGATGTCCTTACCCGCCACCCTGTGTTTCGCGTGGTAGGACTTGTCCGGATCTTCCAACAGAATCCGCGGTTCCAGCTTGGGCCTATTTTCCTTGCCGATCCAGGTAAGTTCCAGCTTTTGCTTAGATTTCATCAGCGATTGTCCCCGGTTCAGCCCCTGGATAGACTAAGGGGTGGAGTTCAAGTTCCCCACATGTACACTGCCAGTAGCTGCCCGATGGCCTTCGCGCCGGCAATGCTCCGCATGACTCGCAGATCATGGCGTCGGCGAGGGCCAGGACACTCTGGGCGAAGCCCCGAACGTCGGTATCCGAAACTTCACTTCCCAGCTCGTGAAAATGACATCCAACACAATTCCGAACCCACTGTGCTTCAGTCGCCGAATCAATCAGCGATTTGATGGAAACGTCCGACTTTGCTAGACCCGGTCTAGGTGGCTTGCGGCAGCAGAGGACCTTAGATAACTTTGAGTCGACACCGCTGGCCAAATCGCCAAGCGTATATTCGTTGCGTGCGTTGCGCGGAACCGAACAGCGGTATCTGATGGTGATGAAATCAAGCATCGACTCAAGTACGATACCTGCCTTAGAGGCTACGGCTTGACGATCAAATTCTCGTTTCTCGACAGCTTTCTTCAATTCCTCTATCGCTGTCAAGAAATGCACAGTTTGAAGTCCGCTCTGCAAAGTCCAGGGGCCGAGCTCGATCACTTGGGTTTTGGCGGCCGGACCTTTGGCCCAGCGATAACGGTCCCTCCAGGGGCGATAATGGGTCATCACGATGACTTGATTGAAATGTTTGGCTTCTGAATGGAGCAAAGCCACGAACCGATCTAGATGCGGCCCGTCAACCGAGGTTACTACATCGTCAAGCACGACGATGGTATCTTCTGTTCTAAAATGCTTGGCGAGAGCCAGGAAGACGCAGATGCCGAGAGTATCCAGATGGGACTCGCTATAGTAGGCTTGTGGAAGGACTCCAGGCACATTCTGAAAATGCCCGTCTATTTCGAGTGACCCGATGGTCGTACGCTTAAGGTAGAATCGGATTTTGCCAATTCCCTCGCCGGGATGGAGCGCAGTGTAAAGACGTTCCACTTCAACTGAAATTGCATCGAGTATCCCCTCGACATAGCCTTTTCGCTCTTCGGATACGATCTCCAGCATCCTTTGGAGCTTTTGGGCCAGCGCGTGATACTCCCTTGACAGTTTCAGTTGTTCGGTGTGGGTTTCCAGATGTCCCTTGATCGCGTTTCGTTGGTGGATCGACTTCCTGTCAGTCTCCATGCGCTCGCGAAGGGGCGTCCAACACGGTTTGGCCATTTTCCAGAATTCCCGAGCCTTGTTTTCCAGCTTTTCAGTAACATCTGGTGTAATGAGAAGCTCCTGGAACTCAGGCCAAGAAATATTCAGTGTCCTGACTTCGCTCAAAGAGCAGGGTCGCAAAATTTTCGCCAGTTCGCTTACCTGTTGAAGCATATCCTTGCGTCGCTGGGCCACGACGACTTCCTTACTCTCGACATTACGTTTCACCTTGGAAACAGTCGTCATCGCAGTGGAAAGTTCGGTCATCTCAGACATGCGAGTATCCAGCCTGGCGACCAAATTGTCGGTTTCAATCCTCTGCTCGCAAACCGGGCAATCTGAGGGCCTTCGGCCGGCAATAAGTGTCCTCGCATCCCGAAGGAGCTTTAAAATCGCCTCGTCACCCTTAGGCTCTTTTGCCTCGATTCTCCCTTGTTCTTCCTGCGCACGCGTCTGATCAATTCTGGCCGCAGACAGCTCATCCAGTGCAATTTCGAGGGACATGAAGTCCTTTCCTGCGTCGTCGAAAGCGTCGTCGATGCCCTCGACTGCATCAACGAGACTCTCAAGGGCGGCTATGTGTTTGCCTGCCTCCGCATTCGCCCATTGCAATGCGTCTTCTCCTGGACTTCCCTCGGCCACCCATAATCTTTCCAACTCGCCTTTAGCCTGAGTGCAGGCTCGAACAGCCTCATTAAGACCTTCTTCTGAAGTTCTGCAGGCCTCGCGCAGTGCGTTTTCGGATTTATCAATGCCGGGGACCGTTACGAAGGATTTGAGTTCATCAAATCGCTGTTTTGGCTGAGCGTTTAATAGTCGAAGGATGTTGCTGCGCCGAAGAATACGTGCATCCGGGCAGCCATTCGGCGGCGAAATGGCTGGGCCGCCTTTCGTCAACGAAGCCGAAAAATCGCCCATCGATGTGGAAAGAAAGACCCTTAGATTTCGAGGGTCCTGGCCCAGAGCCGAGAGGTGGCTCTTGGCGGGCTGGCCCGACAGGCTTCGATCCTCAAGAGAACCGAAACCACGATTACAAACAAAGTCGAAAGCGTCAGCAATGGTGGATTTGCCGGTACCATTTTCGCCGAACACGAGCGCAACGGATTTGGTTGTGTCGAAGCAGATTTCAACTGACCCAGTGGCTCCTCGGAATCCGGCCAGACGTATTTTATTGACTTTTGCCGGCATCGTTGTCCTCTTTCCTAAAACGGTCCGTTTCGACGACCAATCTCCAATCCTCCGCACGCAATTCTCCCTTGCATAGAGATTGACCGAGTTTCTTAATACTCTCTTCGGAAAGCAGGCTCTCTTCTCTAAATCGTTGAAGAATCTTTTTGGCTACCTGTTCATCAGGTGTATCCATCTTCAACCTCCCATAGGTAATTACAAGGCCTTATGTGCATGCCCCTCAGTGTATAACCCACCTAAGCACAAAGAGTTGAAATTCTTCAATTTGCTGCTGTAGCTTGCTCTGTATCAGAGCAATTAGCCCCTCACGCTGCCGATCCACCTCATCCTGGGCATCAAATAGCGAGCGTCGCTTCTGGTTGCGCTGGGCTTCCAGGGCCTTTACCTGCTTTTGCCCGGCGAGCTTCTCTTCTAGAGTAAGCGCGATGGTGGATGCGCGTCTGGCTTCTTTGATCTGGCGGTCAAGCTCCTTTATCTCTCGTTCCAAGCCGATTTTGAGGT
The DNA here is from genome assembly GCA_049515795.1 of Syntrophobacteraceae bacterium. Classification (GTDB taxonomy): domain Bacteria; phylum Desulfobacterota; class Syntrophobacteria; order Syntrophobacterales; family Syntrophobacteraceae; genus SbD1. The sequence goes on along the minus strand of JBEKTT010000005.1, from coordinate 6,999 downwards.
CATCAGCCCAACCATCGAGCTTGTCTGCTTCGGCTTCAAAGAAACGGGCGTTGCGCACGGATATGACCCTCTGGATCGTGGCCTGACGATGGATGGTAAATTCATCAAGACCTTCGGGATACTGCTGACCGGACAATATGCCTGTGACTCTGCCCGGCAAGCTTAGGAGCCGGGTTGCGGTTTCTTCATCCAGTATCCGCCCTCCATCGGTAACGGCTGCTAAAATGAGATTATCTTCAGCCTGATCGAGTGACTCAACGGTGAAAACGGAAGCCGAAAGCCAGCCGGAATTGCCAATATAAGGCTCCAGAATGGAGACCTTGCCGTCATGCCGCCCATAATCAAAATGGATCTCTGCCGTTGGCAGTTCCCGATTTCTGGCCCTTGTCAGCAGTGCTTCGGCAAGCGGGTGGTTCATGCGATATAGGTAGGCTTCGCCACTTCGGCGAGGCAGTTCGTATAGCCCAAGCGGGATTTGCTTCGCCTGCTCGGGGAATGGGTGAGAGACCAGTCGAAACCTGGAGTCGCCTAAGAACTCGGCGTGGCCATGCAGCTCATGGGCGGTAAGCTGCATGAGCAGGCGCTCGAAGCGATTGAGGTAGGCTTTGGAGTCTGCATCTCGAATCTTGAGCTTCTCTCTTACCTCATCGTCGAAGTTTTCGAGCAGTTGCCGGCGCGTGCGGGTCATCGCCTCGTTTATCTCAAGGCTCAGATCGAGCTGAAGTTGGTCGAAGGCTCGCTGGATTTCGTCGGATTTCCGGCAGCTTTGGTAGATGGCCACAATTCGCTTCTCGAAATCGACACCGGATTCGATGACGCCAAGGATTTCATCGCTAGCCCCGAAAACGCCCTCAAAGAGCTTGAATTTTTCGGACAAAAGCTGAAACACCCGCTGGTCGGCGGCGTTGGTTCGGTTCAAAAAGTTGACCACTACAACATCATGTTGCTGGCCGTAGCGGTGGCAGCGGCCAATTCGCTGCTCGATACGCTGCGGATTCCAGGGGAGGTCATAGTTTACAACAAGAGAGCTAAACTGAAGGTTAATGCCTTCTGCGCCGGCTTCGGTGGCGATCATGATGCGGCCCTGCTCGCGAAAGTAATCCACGAGGGCCGATCTCATATCGGCAGTACGTGAACCCGTGACGCGATCCGTCCCCTGGTGGCGTTGCCGCCAATCCGAATAGATTTTCTTTGAACCCTCGTCCGTGTTGGAACCGTTGAACAGGACGATGCCTTCAGCGAAGGGACTGTCTACGAGCAGGCGCAGCAGATAGCTTTGGGTACGGCGCGATTCGGTGAATATAACAGCCTTTTGCGCTGCGCCGATCCCCGCTGCCTTGGCGAAGGCAATCTCAAGGGCCTGGAGCAAGGCTTTTCCCTTAGCATTGTGTTCGATGGAAGTGGCAAGGCTTGCAAAGGCGTCAAGATCGGCAATTTCCTTTTCGATGGATGCACGGTCGGCCTCGGAAAGCACTTCTTCGGGTTCGTCGCCGTTCCATTCTTCGGCAGTTTGGTCAAGGGCTTCATAATCCTGAGTCAACTCGTCCGCGAGCGATTCAGCAGGTTCGGCCTTGCGGAGCTTCGTCTTCAGCCGATTGGAAAGCGATGTCAGCGCACCCGCGATGGCAAAAGAAGAGGAAGCCAGGAGTTTGCGCAGCACCAGCGTCATCAGAGAGCGCTGGCTTGTCGGCAGGGCTTGCAGGTTGTCGCGTTGCAGGTATTCGGAGACAAGGTTGTAAAGCCGGTCTTCATTTTCCTCCGGCGTGAATTCCTGTAACAGGGGCAACCGTCGTGTGAACTTGATGTAGGGGAGCACCTGTCGGCGAAGGGTGCGGTGGCAAACGGGCCTCAGCCGCGCCTTGAGGGTTTGGAACACTTGACCCTGGTTAAGGTTGGCGAATTGCTCGCGGAAGCTTTTCAGATCACCGAAGCTATGATCATCGACAAAACTCACCAAGCCGAACAACTCCAGCAGGGAATTTTGCAGTGGAGTTGCCGTAAGCAGCAGTTTGTCCTTACCTGCCAAAGCCATTTTAATCGTATTGGCGATGACGTTGGATGGCTTGTAGACGTTTCGCAGGCGATGTGCCTCGTCGATAACCACTAGATCCCAGGGAATGGCCTGAACGTCACTCGCTTTGCTCCGGGCAAACTGATAGGAGCAGATAATGATCTCGGGAGCCTCAAAGGGACGAAAATGCCCCTTCTTAATGGCGGCATTGTAGGATTTGGACTCCAGCAGGCGGCAGGGGAGAAAGAACTTTTCGTTTAGCTCTTGATACCACTGCGTGCGAAGGTTGGATGGAGTGATGACCAGTATACGCCGCTTGCGTTCCGCCCATTTTTGCGAGAGCACCAGACCTGCCTCGATGGTTTTACCCAGGCCCACTTCGTCGGCCAGCAGCGCGCCTTTGGAGAGAGGCGACCTGAACGCGAAAAGGGCTGCATCGATCTGGTGCGGATTCAGATCGACCTGTGCATCGACGAGCGCCGCAGTAAGCTTTTCGACGCTGTCCGGCGGAAAGCGGCGGGTCAGCTCGTAGGAAATGTACTTGGCCTGGTAGTCGGTGAGGTTCAAAAGAGCAGCTTCCCCCTTGGGAGCAAACTTATTTAGTTTATTTCCCAAATCCGGCAAGCATCTATTTACTTGTATCCATTACACCAAAAGCTCTGCCGATGGAAGAAAACATTGGTAAGGATTTCCTTGGTATGGAGCAGGTTATATGCAAAATGGATTGAAATCGACTATTGACGTCCACTAGACAAGCTCCCCTTTTGATTATCAGAGCTTATAGGTTCACCACCCCATTCACCTGCTGAGTCGCTGTCATCGCCATCAGTCGCCCCCCGCGCGCGGGGGCGTGGATTGAAACGAGATGTGACGGGTGAGGGGTCATAGGTCATGGGTCGCCCCCCGCGCGGGGACAAAGAAAGGCAGCTTGGACGACTGCCTTTAATCGTGGTTATGGTGCTGATCCTTCCGTTTAACATACGACCGAAGAACCGCATTAATCATGGTTTGATAGCCCTTTCCGGTCTTGCGGAAATATTCTAATACGTCTCTATCAATTCGAAGGACTTCATATCTTATTATGCTACTGTTGGCCGATTTTGCGCCTGGGGATCGGACCGATTGGCGATTGCCCGTTTGGATTGGTTCATTTTACCCTTTCTTTTGCAACAAAACTGCTTAGAATTCTAACTTAAAACGAATCTGAAACGGGGCCACACATGAACGGAAACATCTCCGAATCCTTGAGGAAGCAGCGCGAGCTGATCCTTGAGGAAGGCAGCGAGCAGGCGCTCGATCGCCACACCAGCCTGCTGGAGATTGCTATAATCTCTTTATACAACCGTCTTGCCAATCGGCTGGTCAGCGGCTCAGAGGCATTCCGGGCCGGAGGTGCGATCGCGGCGATCGGCTCTTTTGGACGCGGTATATCGAGCCCGACCCAGGCGGTCCCCATCCTGTGTCTCCAGGCCGATGATTCAGCTATAAAAGACGCCTGGATCGATGAGATCACCGAACCGCTCATCGAGGCTGGATGGCATGTTGAAGCCTTCCAGGGATCGGCGGCACAGATAATGGATCTGGCGCGGGCGGATTCGGACTTGTTTTTCAAGCTCATGGACCTCCGCTACATTTCCGGAAACCGCAACCTTGCCGATCAGCTCGATCGGGAAATTGACAATCATATCCTCGAAAACCGGGCATTTTTTCTCAGTTCTCTCCGCGAGTCCATTACAGCGCGCAAGAAGCTGCTCGAAAGCGCTCAGAACTGGCTTGAGCCCGACCTCGAAGAGAATCCCGGAGGACTTTCTGAAATTCGCGCCATCCGGGCCGGATGCCGCATCGAATCCAAGATACGCAACCTTGAGGACGCAATTTTCCAGGGCTATCTCAGCCGGCAGGAAGTGGACTTCCTTCAGAGTGCGGAAAAAGCCTTCTGCCGGTACCTGACACTTCTGCGGGCCACGTCCGGACGGGCGGTCAGCACGCTTCTTTTCGGCGACCAGGAGACGCTTGCCCGCAAGCTGGGATATGCGGAAAGATCGGGTTTTCTTCCGGTCGAAATCTTCATGCAGCATGTTCACCAGTTGTTTGAAGGGGTTGCCGAGGTTTCGCGGGAATTCTGGGAAAGACTCGATGAGGGCCACTCCACTGGCGCTGAACAGACCGAAACCATCATTGAAGAAGGCATGGTCGCCAGGTCCGGAAAGATCCACATCCAGACCGACCGCTACCCGGCAACGCCGGAGCGCCTGGTTCATCTCTTTGCGGTTTCCGCCCGGCGCGGCCTTGGGCTGGCGAACGTTACAAGGCAATGGATATCTCACAATAAAAACGTCCTGGACGCGGCTTCGGGAGACCCTTGTGTTAAAGATGAATTCCTGGACCTGCTCCGGGCCGACTCGCCCGAGGTCCCGGTTCTGCGCCGCTTCTACGACTACGGCCTGATGACTGCGCTCATACCTGAGCTTTCCTCGGTGCACGGGCTGGTCCAGCACGACGAATTTCACCTCTACCCCGTCCAGGAGCACCACCTTCGGACTGTCGCCGAGCTAAAGAAGATCATCGCCGGGGTGTACTCCGAGGAAGAACCGGAACTCACCATGACTGCCGCTGACCTGGGGGACCCTGCCCCCATGCTGCTCGCCGGCCTCCTCCACGATGTGGGGAAAAGTTCGGGCAGCGGGCATGCGGCCAGGGGCGGCGAGATGATGCCCGCTGTTGCAAGACGCCTGGGCCTGTCGTCCCAGGAAGCCGAAACGGTCCAGTTCCTCGTATCCCAACACCTGCTTCTGCTGGACAGCGCGTCCCTGCGCGATCTGGCCGACCAGGAAATGCTATCGAGCTGCACCGCAGCAGTCGGGAGAATAGAATACCTCGATCAGCTCGTTTTGCTCACTTTTGCCGACATGATGTCCACTGGTCCCCGCGCCAGGGATAAATGGCGCAATACACCCGTGCTGACCCTCTACTGCAACCTTCGGGGCATACTGGAAAAAGGCGAACCAAGCTCACGGGTCATCTCCGAACGGGTGGCCAGGGTAAAAAAGCAGATCGAGAGCCGCGTTTCCGATCTTCTGAGCCCTGAGGAAGTGGAGACTTATTTCTCACAGCTCGCTCCGAGGTATTTAATTTCAATATCCCCAGAGGAGATAGTGAAGCATATCCAGTTGGGCCGAAGGCTCCAGGAATCCGAAGGCTCTTTCATCTGGGAGGTCTCCTCCGGGCGCGAAACCGCAGAGATTACATTCATGAGCTATGACAGGCCGGGGCTTCTTGCAAAATCGGCGGGAATCCTGACGCTCCACGAACTCAACATCATCAGCGCCCAGGCATTTACAATGAACAACGAAATCACCCTGCTCCTGTTTCAGTGCCGGCTTCCGGAGGGCGACACGGCAACGGACTGGGAGGCGATGAGAAAGGACATGGACCGCCTGCTCAAGGGCAAGTTAGCTCTGGACTACCGCATAGCGGCGCGTTCGGCGGGAAGGCGGCAGCCAAAAGCGTTGCGGGCGGAGCCAAGCAAGATCGTTATCGATAACGAATCCTCGGCCGTGTACACTATCCTGGAAGTTTATACGGCGGACCGCATAGGACTTCTCTATACCATTACCAGGACTTTGCACGAACTTCAGATACCGATATCCGTAGCCAAAATCACGACCAAGAGCGATCAGGCGGCCGACGCTTTCTACATCAGGAATGAAAAACGGGGGAAGGTTACAGACCCCGAGCAGATCGAGGAGATAAACAAAGCCCTCCGCTTCTGCCTGGATGGAGAGTCGGAGTGGGAATAGTGTTAAACGGTATCTTGCAGAATTATCTTTATATCAGATGCCGCATGGGTCCTGACACGGTTTGCGGCCTTTGATCGATGAACTGAATGGGAGCTGATCCGATGAACTCAGTACTGCTTGAAAAAGACCCTCCGATTGGCTGGCTCACGCTGAACCGGCCCGAAATCAGGAATGCGCTTTCACTGGAGATGATCGACGCGGTCCGAGACGCCCTCGATAAGGTTGAAAAAGATCCCCAGATATCCATTCTCGTCATTCGAGCCAACGGCCCGGCATTCAGCGCCGGACACGACATTCGGGAAATGACGCGCAAGCATGAAAGCCTGGGCGAATTGCAGGAAATCTTCACCCGGTGTAATAAAATGATGCTCAAGCTCCACGAGCTGCCGCAGCCCGTAATAGCCCAGGTAAATGGGATCGCAACGGCCGCTGGATGCCAGCTTGTCGCCGCGTGCGATCTGGCCGTCGCCGAAACCGGAGCTCGATTCGCCACTCCTGGCGTGAAGATAGGTCTTTTTTGCACCACTCCAATGATCCCTCTGGTTCGTGTAGTCGGCAGGCGGCACGCCATGGACATGCTTCTCAGCGGCCGCTTTGTCTCCGCCGAAGAAGCTTTGCAGTTCGGCCTGGTCAACAAGGTCGTCTCACCTGAAAAACTCGCCGAAGAAACCCGCAACTGGGCCCTGGAACTGGCACAGGCAAGTCCGTTTGTCCTCAGCCTCGGGAAGCACGCCTTTTACTCCCAGGTGGACCTCGACGAAAGGTCGGCTTACGACTACGCGAAAGAAGTCATCGCGATGAATTGTATGGCGGAAGACGCGTTCGAAGGGATGAGCGCATTTATCGAAAAGAGAAAGCCGGTGTGGACCAACAAATAAGCTCCGCGAGCTTAAGATTGTGTCCAGCTGCTGATAGCTGTCAACTTTCGGTGAAAGGAGATGTCAGTCGCGAATCAGCGCCGGCTTTTTGCATCCTCGTATGATAGACTTATATAATACCCTGCTCGATGTGCGAGCGCGTAGCGCGGAGGCCGACCGCAGGATAGGTCTATCACACGCTATGGGCGGGAGCGGGAGGCCTCGTATGATAGACTTATACAATACCCTGCTCGATGTGCGAGCGCGTAGCGCGGAGGCCGACCGCAGGATAGGTCTATCACACGCTATGGGCGGGAGCGGGAGGCCTCGT
>JBEKTT010000004.1:0-159462 GCA_049515795.1 Syntrophobacteraceae bacterium | reverse complement strand
CGCCACCAGCTTGAATCTCTCGAGGAAATACATCGCAAATACCAGGAGAAAAAGCAGGAAGCCACCCAGTGATCTCCTGTATCCGGAGATGAAGTTGTCCACCAAACCAATAATTCTTGTAGCGATGGGCCTTATGCCATGAGATTCATTCGCGAATACAGCGGATCTTTTACCGGGGGAAGCATGTGCCTGGTGGCCTGTTTGTTAACGGCGGCAGGGCTGCTTATGACGTTGCGCAAAGCAGGCAAGGATGTTCCGGAAGTTGTGGCTGTTGCTTCGGTCCCGTTACAGGAACGATAGAGATAGACCGCATACCCGCTCAATGCATCGGACATTCTGCCAGGAGGATATTCATTGCAAAGAGATCTGGTGAAGGAACTGAAAAAAACGCTTGGTGCCGAAAAGGTACTCAGTCGGACGGAAGATTTAAGTTGTTATTCATATGATGTTTCAACGTACCAGCATTTGCCGGATGTCGTCGTGACCGCGCATTGCCGGGATGACGTCGTCAAAGTGATGGAAATAGCTGCGCGCAGGAAGGTCCCGGTCGTCTCGCGAGGAAGTGCGACCAATATGTGCGGCGCCACCATACCTTTGCATGGAGGCATAGTTCTGGACATCCTCTCGATGAACAGGATTTTGGAAATCGACCGGGAAAATCTCACCGTAACCTGCCAGCCGGGTGTGATAACCCTGGACTTGCAAACAGCCGTCGAGGCAGAGGGCCTTTTCTATCCCCCGGATCCCCAGGCGCTCAATATGTCCACTATCGGCGGGAATGTGGCGCTCGATTCCGGCGGACCGAGAGCAGTTAAATACGGTGTTACGCGAAATTATGTCCTCGGACTTGAAACGATTTTGGCCAACGGCAAGGTTCTTCGCTCCGGCGGCAAGACGACCAAGGACGTGAGCGGCTATAATCTCACGCAACTGCTTGTGGGTTCAGAAGGAACCCTGGGGGTTTTCACCGAGATCATTCTCAGGCTGCTGCCGTTGCCGGAAGCCAAACGAACACTCATCTGCGCGTTTGATGACCTTGCCGACACATCGCGCACCGTAACCAAAATAATAGACCACAAGATCGTTCCTTCCATGCTGGAACTGCTCGACAAAATCAGTATCGAGTTGATCCAGCGCTATATGGATGCCGGTTACCCCACTGATGCCGAAGGACTATTGCTGATCGAAGTGGATGGGAGCCTTTCCGATGTGGACCAGCAAATCGATACCATTTCCAAACTGATCCATGAATGCAACGCCCGTGATATTAGAATAGCCTCCACTCCGGCCGAGGCGGAAGCGATTTGGGCCGGCCGCCGGTCGGCGTTTGCCGCGCTCTCGGCATATAAGCCCGTGGTGGTGCCGGAAGATGCTGTGGTGCCTAGAAACCGCCTGCCTGAGATGGTAGCCAGAGTTCAGTCGATAGCAGAGGAGTACGGGGTGCTGTTGCCGACCTTCGGTCATGCAGGGGATGGCAACGTGCATCCGAATATTTGCTACGACCCTCGAAATGAGGTCGAAACAGCAACGGTCCCGCTGATAAAAGATAAGATATATCAAGCAGCTATAAGCCTTGGGGGGAGTATCACCGGAGAGCACGGCGTAGGTATAGCCAAAAAGCACCTCTCCGGCCTGCAGCATAGCGAACTGGCTTTGCAGATGATGCAGGGAATCAAGACGGTATTTGACCCTGACAACATCCTGAACCCGGGGAAAGCCTTTTAAGGGGTTGGCCATGCTGCACACAAACCAGAGACTGATCGATCTCTATTTGCAGTCCGACAGTTGCGTCCGGTGCGGCCGATGCACCACCGTCTGCCCCACATACAGGGTAACGCGCCGCGAACCCATGGTCGCCCGGGGGCGAATTTGGCTTGCCAGACAGTTTGTTGAAGGTCGTATGGGCTTGAGCCCAACGCTTAAACTCTACAACGACTCGTGCCTCGGGTGCCAGGCATGCAGGGCGGTGTGTCCGCCCAAGATCAAAGTCGACGAATTGGTCGCCGAGGTCAAACAGACCATCCAGGACCGACTGGGCCTTACTCTCGAAGATAAGATGATACTGAAGGCATGCTCCCATCCGCAGAGCTTCCGATATCTGGTCAGAACGCTGGATATGAGCAGACGAATGGGGACGACCCGGCTTTTACCCAAAAAATTGCGCCAAAAAGTCCGAATGTTTCCACAGCCACCTCCCAGCACATTCATGGATTGGCTCAAGCTACAAAAGACCCAGGATACTGCCGGCCGGCTTAAGATCGGTTATTTCCCGGGTTGTCTGACCAACTCCATCTTCCCCGGCATCGGAATGGCAGTCCTGGAAGTACTGAAGCGTCAGGGCATCCAGGTCGTAGTGCCTCCGGCGGTCCTATGCTGCGGGCAACCCCACAGGGCTGCCGGTGCGCTCACCGAGAGCCAGCGCCTTGCCGTAGCCACAATGAATTTTTTCCTCGGGCAGGGGGTCGATTTCGTCGTGACAAGTTGCGCAGCCTGCGGCTACTCGCTCCGGGAGTATGCAACCGATTTCCGGGACGATCCGATATGGCGCGAGCGGGCCGAACGCTTTGCCGACAAGTGCCGCGATATAATCGAGTATATCGTCGACGTTGCAGGACTGAGCGTGGGGCCGGAAGCTCTACCGGGAATCACAGTCACTTATCACGACTCATGTCACTTGAACAGACGCCTGGGTATTGCGGCTCAACCACGCAAATTGCTGGTCGCTCTTCCCGGTGCGCGATACGCGGAAATGCCGCGGTCTGACTGGTGTTGTGGAGCTGCCGGTTCATACAGCTTCAAGCATCCGGATATCGCTCGGAAAATCCTTGCTCAGAAAACTGAAGATGCCAGGTCAATACGACCCGATGTGGTGGCCGCCGGATGTCCATCATGCTTGATGCAGTTGGGGTATGGCAGTAGAATTTTCGACGGGAACTTTTATGTCCGCCATCCCGTTGAACTATTGGCAGCTACTTTTGACCATACCTGGAACAACCGGTAGCTCTCATCATGTCAAAGGAACATTTCTCATAATTACAAATTTAGAAAGGAATAGTCTTGAGGAAAACCATTCAAGATTTTCTGGCCATGGTGGAAAGAGGGGAAAAAATCGTTTACCTCACCGCATATGACTATCTCACAGCAAAGATGCAGGAAAGAGCCGGGGTCGATATGATTCTGGTTGGTGATTCTCTGGGCATGGTGTCTTTAGGTTATGACACCACTTTTCCAGTGACCATGGACGATATGATCCGGCACTGCCAGGCTGTGCGCAGGGGGGCCCCGAATGTATTCATCGTAGGTGATATGCCGTACATGTCCTATCAGGCATCCGATGAATTGGCCATTTCCAACGCGGGCAGATTTGTCAAGGAAGCCGGTATGGATTGTGTGAAACTCGAGGGTGGCGGTCCCCGTATTCTGGATAGGATACGTGCCATAAATGAAGCAGGCATAGTTGTCATGGGACATATCGGCCTCACCCCGCAGTTTATGGGGCAATTAGGCGGCTATAAAGCACAAGGCCGGACCGCCAAAACAGCCATGAGTATTATCAGGCAGGCTCAACTCATCGAAGAAGCCGGTGCGGCCAGTATCCTTGTAGAAGGTGTGCCGGCCGCCGTCGGAAAGGCGATTACGGAAAGAGCCGGGATCCCCGTACTTGGAATCGGCGCCGGGTCCCATACTGATGGCCAGCTTCTGATCTATGCTGACATGGTTGGCTTTTACGATGACTTTACGCCGAAGTTCGTAAAAAAATACGCGAACGTGGGAGAAGTCCTCACAGAGGCTTTCCGCAGCTATGCCCAGGAAGTACGGGGAGGGAAATTTCCGGTCGACTCGGAACACACGTACAAAATGAAAGATGAAGAAGTGGCCGAATTAGATAATCTGCTGAGCGCCGAAGAGGATAAACGGTAAGCTGCGAGGAAATAACTGTAGAATACCTCGTATAATAGACTTACATATATCACTTAAATAGCTTCACATCGCGGAGCGCGGAAGGCGACCGCTCATTCTCGACGCTTTCCCTGACCTGTCTATGACCAGAGACGGGGCGGGCGCGGGATGCCTTCCGTTGATTCATCTCCTCATGGGTCGCAAACGATTGTTGACCAATGGCTCACCGGGGGCGGCCCTTCTCTATTTTTGTTGATTTATGCGGGATCTGTTAGATTAAGATAGTGGAGAGGCGCTGGGCGAGCATTGTCTTGCCGGACCCGGGCGGGCCGATCGTGAGCACGTTGTGCGACCCGGCCGCCGCGACCTCCAGACATCGCTTTGCGTGCTCCTGGCCCTTCACGTCTTCAAAATCCAACTCGTCGGGGGTCCCGCTTTCTATATCGAATCCAGATCGGTCTTGAACAGCGGCAGGACGGAGGGCGGAGGACAGAGGACGGAGGGCGGAGGGCGGGACTTCCTCCCTACGATTTCCGATTTCCGTCAGAGCGTTGAAGATCGGTTTTTTTCTTCGATTCTCCGGTCTACGCCGGAGGGTTCTCCCGTCTGGAGAAAGCCTTAGTTCGTTATTTCACAAAAGCGCACGATTTTGCAAACCTCCAGCTAAAGTACATAGCCGTCAACTTAAGAGTTAGCAGGCAGAACATTCGTCTGCCGCACCCTTTCCTCGTGCCTCCTTCGTGTTCTTCACCCCGCTGCGCTCCCTCTTCGTGATTGCTAGCTTAAAACGATTTTCTCACCACGAAGGACACGAAGAGCACGAAGGTTCTGCCGAGCCTGCCCTGTGTGCTGATTTGGGCGCAAAGCCCCACATAGCGCCATACAGCCGCCTGACATTAAAACAAGCAGTTTCGTGCTCTTCGTGATCAAGATAGCCTTGGTCAATCACGAAGAACACAAAGGAGGCACGAAGAGGGAGCGCAGCGGGGTGAAGTGATTGTCCCGACACATCCGCTAAAGTTGACGGCTATGAGCTAAAGCAGGGTTGATTGCTGCCCAGGTTGGCACGTTACGGAGACTCATTACTGGTTAATAAACCAGGATCGCTTCTTTCCGATGTCAAACCGCCGGCCGACGATGAAAAGACCGTGTTCTTTCTGCGAACAGGGTCAAAACGTTTATCCTCGTACGGTTCGACTGGCAGAAGCAGGCTGTTCCAGGCATGGGGCCTGCCGGGGAAGCCGATGGTGCGGGGTTGATCTGCGATGCAAGCGCAGTCTGCCTGGTAATGCAAATAAAGCAAAAAAGCCTTGACTTTTTTTTCACAAAACTGGATAAATCAATGTTTAGGCGGAGCATGTGCTTTTCGCCGTGGGCTCTATGCTGAAGACCTTCCTGATGTGAGCGCTATTTGACCTGCAACGTTAGTGTGGAGAAAAATTATGGTTGAAATTCGATTTCATGGACGAGGAGGCCAGGGGGCTGTGACCTCTGCCGAACTTACGGCCCTGGCGGCAATCGAAGAAGGGAAGTATGCTCAGGCATTTCCAAGCTTCGGCCCGGAACGACGCGGCGCCCCGGTTATGGCGTTCGTCCGGGTGAGTGAAACCCCGATCGTTACTCGGGAAAAGGTGTATGAACCGAACATCGTCATCGTCCTCGACCCCACGCTCCTTAAGATCGTCAATGTTGAAGCGGGACTGCAAAAAGGTGGGGTTGTAATTCTGAATACCTCGAAGAGTGTGGCACAGATCCGCAAGGAAACCGGCATAAAGGCCAAACTCGCCACTGTGGACGCTTCCAAGATTGCCATGGATACCATGCGCGTTCCCATCACCAACACCACCATGTTAGGTGCTCTTGTCAAAGCAACAGGAATCATTCAGATGAGCGGTTTGCAACATCCGATAAAGCACCGCTTTGGACCCATCGCCGAGAAGAACATTAACGCATGTGCCCGCGCATTCGAAGAAACCAAGGTAGCGGAGGGATAACGGTGGCTAAAGAGACTGGAATCAAGAGTTGGAAAGAATTGACCTTCGGGATCGCCATTACAACTCCGGGAAACGCAGCGGAGCTGAAAACCGGAGACTGGCGGTCCATGCGGCCCGAAACCGATCGCGAAAAGTGCACCAAGTGCGGCCAGTGCTATATTTTCTGCCCGGATATGGTTTACAGCAAGGACGCCGAGGGCTACTACCCACAGAACTACTATTGGTGCAAGGGTTGCGGCATTTGCGCCAAGGAATGCCCCGTTGACGCCATCACGATGATTCAGGAGGTCGACTAACATGTCCAAACCTATTGGTATTGAAGTCTCTATCGCTGTTGCCGAAGCGGTAGGACTGTGTGATGTCGATGTTATTGCGGCTTACCCGATCACTCCTCAGACGCACATAGTCGAGCACCTCTCCGAACTTGTAGCCGACGGCCACCTGGATGCCGATTTCGTTCCCGTCGAATCCGAACACAGCGCAATGAGCGCCTGCATCGGCTCTTCGGCAGCAGGAGCGCGTACCTTTACTTCAACCTGCTCCCAGGGCTACGCCCTGATGTCGGAGCTTTGCTATATCGCTTCGGCCCTGCGGCTGCCGATCGTAATGGCCGTTGCAAACCGAGCGTTGAGCGCACCGATCAACATCTGGAACGACCATGCCGACCTGATGTACGCAAGGGATACCGGCTGGATTCAGCTCATCGCGGAAAATGGACAGGAAGCCGTCGATATGTCCGTTCTGGCTTTCCGCATCGGTGAAGACAAAAGGGTATGCCTGCCCGTACAGGTGAACCTGGACGGCTTTACGATGAGCCACGTAATCGAGCCGATCGCCATACCCGATCAAAAAGAAGTCAAGAAATTTTTGCCGCCGTTCAGGCCGGCGCTCCGTCTCGACCCCGCTCATCCTGTAACTTTTGGCCCGGTGGGTATGCCGGATGTTTACACCGAAGCCCGCAAGGCCCAGGATGAGGCGCTCAAGGCGACAAAGCCCGTGATCCAGGCAATCTTCAACGATTTTGCCAAGCAGTTCGGACGTCAGTACAAGCTGGTCGAAACCTATAAGACTGAAGACGCCGATACCATTATCGTCGCGATAGGCAGCATTGCCCAGACGGCCATGACTGCAATCGATGGGATGCGGGCAAAAGGCAAGAAGGTCGGGATCGCACGCATCCGCGTTTTCAGGCCTTTCCCTGCTGCGGAGCTTTTCAAGGCGATCAAGGGTGCGAAGAACCTGGTGCTCCTCGACAGGGTCTCCGCCTTTGCAGGTGGAGAAATATCGGGGCCCGTCGCCCTCGAGATCAAGTCCGTCCTGTTTGACAAGAAGCATTACCCGAAGGTGGGGAACTTCCTGGTTGGCCTGGGCGGCCGCGACGTGACGGGACAGAACTTCGAGGAAATGGTCGAAAGAGTGGCCTCCGCCAAAAACGGTGACCTTCCTGCCTACGAATTCATCAATGTGAGGGAATAAATGGGAATCGCATCTGAGGCTCTAAAGAATTTCAAGGGGTTTAACCTCAAGAATATGCCCGAGGTGGAACCCGTGTCACCCGGTCATCGCGCGTGCCAGGGCTGTGGAGAGGTACTGGCTTTGCGGCAGGCAATGAAAGCAATCGGAACCAACACTGTCGTGTGCAGCGCTACCGGGTGTATGGAAATTATCACGTCTCCTTACCCGCAAACCGCGTGGCGGGTGCCCTGGATTCACGTGGCGTTTGAAAATGCCGCCGCTGTGGCAAGCGGTGTGGAAGCAGCTTATAAAGCGATGAACCGCAAGAAGATAATCGATCAGCCCGGTGTCACCTTCATCGCTTACGGCGGTGACGGCGCAACCGCCGACATCGGTATGCAGGCACTGTCCGGCGCTCTAGAGCGCGGGCACAATTTCATCTATTTCTGCTTCGACAATGAAGCTTACATGAACACGGGTATTCAGCGCTCTTCGTCGACTCCTTTTGGCGCTTCGACCACGACTTCACCTGCAGGAAAGAAAAGCTCGGGCCAGTCGACCTGGAAGAAGAACATGGCGGAAATCGCTGTCGCCCACGGCACACCATACGTCGCCACGGCGACCCCGGCTTACCCGATCGATCTTATGAACAAGGTCAAGAAGGCTTCGCTGGTTCCCGGCCCCGCCTACATCCACATCTACTCTCCATGTCCCACCGGCTGGCGGTGCGGGATCGACGAGAGTATTGAAGTGGCAAGACTGGCCGTGCAGTCAAAAGTCTTCCCGCTCTACGAGGTGATCGACGGTGAATACCATCTTTCGCGCAAGGTGGCGAAGCCCAAGCCGGTTTCCGAATACTTCAAGCCGCAGCGCCGCTTCCGCCATCTGACCGATGGTGAGGTACAGTATATTCAGGGCAGGGTGGATGATCAGTACGAAAAGCTGGTCAAAAAGTGCGTTGTGGAAGACAAGAAGAAAGAAAAAGAATAAATAAAGACTCTGTGCCGACGGCTTAACTCTTTGCCCGCAACGGGGACTCAGCAGTAGAAATGTAGAGGCGGCATGGGCTGAAGATCGCTCATGCCGCCTCTTTGCTTTTAATGGATTGCACCCGGTTAAGTTAGGAACCAGAACTTCTCTATTATTATTTCCTATACCAAATCAGGGTCTGATATGCACCGGGGTTCCGGTGGAGGCGATGTTGAAAAGCTCGTCCATATCGCTGTTGTAGAGAGCTATGGAGCCTTGTGTCCGGTCCTTATACGGCTCTCCTGCATGCATGCATAGCAGTCCGCCCAGTTTCCCGGACCATGGGGGCATAGCCTTATGCTCGGCGGCCATCAGTATCTCTTTGAACTCGGGAGGCGAAAGAATGCCTGCGAAAAGGGCCCGTTCGGCATGCTTTCTGTCCGGGTAGTTGAGAACGAGGGCCTTGTTGAACCCTCCTACAGGGTCTTTGCGGCAGATGAAAAAGTCTCCTTCAGGGGTACGGCCGTCCCCCTCGCTTTCCTTGTCTCCAACCGGATTAAATCCAAGGCCTATCGGATAGTCACGGACCATCACATTAGCCTGGATCACATAGAGACGCCGCTTTTCCTTATAGACATAGATCTCGGGATTTACAATGTCAGTTAACGCTGTGAGATAGTCGATCCTTACGGGATCTTTTTCCCCGGGTGGTTGCTGGCGGGCCGTTCTGCTTTCCGGCTGTTTTTTCTTTTCGGTTGATTTGGACGAATCGAAGCGGTTGCCTGGTTCCTGCATGGAGCATGCTGCAATCACAAAGAAAGCCAGGCAAAGGAAGATCAACCCGAACCCTTCCCGCAGAACAAGTCTCTGCATAGCTGCGCCTCCTCAGTAATGTTTCTGCCTCGAACCCCGTGAAGGCGATATTACACACCGCTGCCTGCCGGGGCAAGCCTAAAATCAGCCTCCAATCAGCTTTTGTCGTAAAATTTTGAAACCTCGATTATTTTGGGGCTTATGTCTCAGCCCACAAAACTCGAATCCGGCATCTTTGGCTTGAAAATATCAAAGAAAGCATTTAATATAAAAGATTGTGTCAACAGTTCACATCGAGAGGAGCTGGAGTTGAAAACCGTAGTTGAAACCTCGGGCGACAGAGTCAGGCGCAAGAGCATTGTTCGCGAATATAGCGAGGCGATAATCATAGCCGTAATTCTCGCCCTTTTCATTCGCGCTTTTGTTGTTCAGGCATTTAAAATTCCGTCCGGGTCTATGGAGCCCACCTTACTCGTCGGGGACCATATCCTTGTCAACAAGTTCATTTACGGCATTAGGCTCCCTATTGTCAACAAAGAGATTATCCCGATCAAATCTCCCAGACGATTTGATGTTGTCGTGTTCCGGTACCCAAACGACCGCTCGAAGGATTACATCAAAAGAGTAATAGGGCTGCCTCTTCATAAGGTTCAAATAATCAACAAGAAAATCTATATCAACGATGAGCCCATGAACGATCCCTACGGCTATTACGACGATCCGCACATCATGATGGGTGCGAGGGATAATTTCGGGCCGGTCATCGTTCCTCCACACAGCTATTTCGTCATGGGCGACAACCGGGACCACAGCCATGACAGCCGTTTCTGGGGCTTCGTCGATGATGGAGATCTAGTCGGCGAAGCTTTTATCATTTACTGGTCCTGGAGACAGGAGGGTGCATTCAGCATCGAGCCCTCCGAAAGCTATATCCGATGGAAAAGGTTCGGTAAATTGCTCCTCCAGTAAATAATAATTCGGGATTTCAAATAGAGGATTGGGGGTGTGGTCTGCTCCAATCCTGTCTTATTCAGGATAAAGCAAACTCGGTTCGCGCCTTTCCCGGTATTCCCGCAATTGCTGTTCCCAGTCTGATTCGATCTTGTCGAGGTCCTGTCCCTGCTCGACCTGACGCCGTACGGCGCCGCTTCCGATTAGAATATCTATGGGCAGTTTTTCCCGCTCGTACTCATAAGGAGGATCGAGCCATCTAAAGCGCTCGGGATGCGTCAGGCCAAGAGCCTGTAGAAGGGCAAGCCCCAACCTGTAAGGCTTGAACCTGTCTTTGTCCGTTATGTGTATCTGAAACCCGGAGCATGGTTCACCCCTGTACTTGTCGAAAGCAGGTTCATATGTAACAGGCCGAAAAGTTACGCCGGCCAAACAGGGCTTTTTCAATTCTTCAAAAAACCTTTTCCGGTTCAAGAAAGGCGCTCCGAAAAGCTGGAACGGCATTGTCGTGCCCCGCCCCTCACTGATATTGGTCCCCTCAAGGAGCACCATGCCGGGGTAGAGCAAGGCAGTCTCCCAGGTTGGCATATTGGGTGAGGGGTAAACCCAATGAAGGCCGAGGTCACCGAACCGCCGGCCTCGCCTCCAGCCCCTCATGGAAACGACATCCAGATCGCAGTCGAGATTTGCTACAGCGCAGACGAAGCGTGCGAATTCCCCCGCCGTTAATCCATGTCTCATGGGGACCGGGTATCTTCCCACAAAGGAGCGGAATGCCGGTTCGAGCACATTGCCCTCAATTTGCGTGCCATTTATCGGATTGGGCCTGTCCAGGACGACCACCTTGACGGCTGCCCGCGCGGCAGCTTCCAAGCAGAGGCCAATTGTGGTAGTATAGGTGTAGATACGCGTCCCCACATCCTGTAGATCGATCAGGAGCACGTCGATTTTTTCGAGAGCTTCCAGGGATGGTTCACGGGTTTTGGAATAAAGGCTCACCACAGGGACGCCCGTGTCCGGATCGCGCGAGTCGAACGATTCAATCATATTTGCTTGTTTGTCCGAATAAAATCCGTGTTGGGGCGAAAAAATGCAGTTCAGGTTTCCTCCCGCGCCCAGGATCAACCCTTTGACGCTTTCCAAAGACCTGCTGACCGAAGCCTGATTGGCCAGAAGTCCAAGCCGCCCCGAGCGAAACCATGAGGGGGGCGAGTGCAGCAAAACTTCACACCCCAGGCGGAATTGATCGCCTTTCCTCGTTTGACTATGGCCGGTCACCTGATTTTAATTCCCTTCGTATGATAGACTTAAATATACTCAGTACAAAATAACGTAAAGCCGGTAAAAAAAATACCAGTTCCAAGTGCATAGACTGGGTATTATGCTGCGTGCTATATAGCACTTAGAGCCCGATTCATACCATTAACGCTTGACCTTAGATAACAAGGCGGAGCCATCCGGAGAGAACAGCGATTGAGGCTGGCGCGGTTGGAGGCAAGCCAAGCGTTAAGCGCATTGGAAAGTGAAGCGTATCCGATATCAGAATCACGCTCCGTGAGCTTCGAGACACTTCACTTCGTGAAGCGCTCTTGCCGGCCTCCCTTTGCAACGTGTGAGCGCGTAGCGCGAGGGCCGACCCGCTCATCCTCGACAGCCCACCCGCCCACCCGCGAGACGGGGCGGGAGCGGGAGGCCTTGCTCTTATTCTCCGGTCAATTACAAATTTGTTATCAAATATATTTAATTTCGCAAGGGTTCAAGGAAAGTCTTGACCCGCAAGCCTATATTCTCGAAAATCTTTTTTGAGGACCGATGTTTCAGGAGGCGCCATCGGCCGCATCGGAAAGGATTTTTCCATACATGCCTTTGCCGTTTTCGCAAATCAAGTCCATTGTGGGCGATGAGAACCTGTTGAGGTCGCCTGAAGAACTCCACTGCTACAGCTTCGATGCGAGCAAGATGCGCTTTGTTGCTGAAGGGGTGGCGTTCCCTGCTGACGGAGCCGAGATATCGGCCCTTGTCAGACTGGCCAATGAACATCGTTTTCCAGTATACCCGAGGGGGTCGGGGTCCGGAATGGTTGGCGCCTGCCTCCCGCAGGGCGGGCTGGTAATCGTTACCAACCGGCTCAACAGGATCCTTGAAATCGACGTAGACAATATGACGGCAGTACTCGAACCGGGTGTAATTACCGGAGATTTTCAGAAAGCCGCCGCAAAGTACGGACTTTTTTATCCGCCTGACCCGGCAAGCCTTGCTTTTTCTACGATGGGAGGAAACGTCGCGATGTGCGCCGGGGGTCCAAAGGCGGTGAAATATGGCGTGACACGGGACTATCTGCTGGGGCTGGAAATGGTCCTTCCCACCGGTGAGGTCATTCGAACCGGGACCCGCACCATGAAAGGAGTCGTGGGCTATGACATGACTCGTCTTATGGCAGGCTCCGAAGGCACGCTGGGGATTTTCACAAAGATAGTCGTTCGGCTGATTCCTGCGCCGGAATCGGTTCGCACTCTGACTGCCGCATTTTCCAACCTCGATTGCGCCGTAAACGCAATTTGCGAAATATTCAGGGACCGCATCGTTCCGTCCACAATTGAACTGATGGACCGGCCGACGATCTGCGCAGTCGAGAATCACCTGCGGATAGGGCTTCCGGTTGAAGCGGAAGCGCTTGTGCTGATCGAAGTGGACGGACCCGACGTCGTGCTGGACGCTCAGGTTGCCGCAATCGAGCGAATTTGCAAAGAAGCGGGCGCGAGCAAAACCGAGGCGGCGCGATCCGACGAGGAAAGAGACCGGCTCTGGCAGGCGCGCAGGTCGATTTCCCCGGCTTTGGGGCGGATCAGGCCCGGCAAAATAAACGAGGACGTTACAGTCCCGCGCACCAAAATCCCGGAACTCATCAGGTCCATACGTTTGCTGGCCGAAAAATATGACCTGACCATAGTCTGCTTTGGTCACGCGGGAGACGGCAACATCCACACCAATATCATGCTCGACAGAAAAGATGAAAGCGAGCGGCGGCGGGCGGGAAAAGCGGTCGAGGAGCTGTTCGCAATAGTCCTTGGGTTGGAAGGCACCATATCCGGAGAGCATGGCATAGGGATCGCCAAATCGCCGTTCATCGAGCTGGAGGTAGGTGGGGCCGGGCTTGACGCCATGCGAAGAATAAAACAGGCCCTCGACCCGCTCAACATTATGAACCCTGGAAAGATGTTCGTTCCGGACCGGACATTTTTGGATGGGTCTTTTGTCTAGGGCCGCAACATTTAGAGCGACAGCCTTACCACGAAGGGCACGAAGAATAGATCCGTACGTAGGGTGGACTAAGCGGAGCGCAGCCCACCAAGCCTTTTCGAAGCAGAGATTGCAAAGAACGCAGCAGTTAATGGCCGTAACGTTTAAAGCGACAGCCTTACCACGGATGAAAGAGCGTAGCGAGGTGGATGAACACGATAAGAGAAGCAAGGAGCAGGGAGTAGAAAAAAATAATTCCTTTTGGTTCTGTCGCTTCGCGACGAGTAGTGAGCGGGAAGGGTGAAGGGGGAAGGGTGAAGGGAGCTGACGGAAGACGCTGTCAAGGCAAAAGTAAAAAAGGCAAATGAGAAACGGTGTTCAGCGGGCGGCGGCCAGTTGACTTTAAATCTTAGCACATCGCGGCTTCAGCGTTAATCGCCTTAACGTTCTGCCAATCAGTAGAGCTATGGCTTGCCTGCCACAGGTCGTAAGATACCTGCATGTTGAGCCAAAGCTCCGGGCTAGTATTGAAGGCGCGAGACAGCCGCAACGCCATCTCCGGGGTGATAGCTCCCCTTCCGTTAACGATCTTTGAAATGGTCTTCCTGGATACGCCAATATACCCGGCAAGCTGCGAGTTGGAGATCTTCAGGCTGTCCAGGTAGAGCCTTTTTAAAATCATGCCTGGATGACCAGGTGCTATATTTTTTGTTCTCACGAGCAACCCTCCTCAGTGATAGTCTTCAAGATTTACGTCGTAAGCATGGGCATCGGAGAACTTAAAGGTAATGCGCCAGTTTCCGGATACCTTCACCGCCCACTCGCCTTTCCGGTCCCCTTTCATTTGGTGTAGGCCCGATCCCGGAAAGCTCATATCTTCGACCGTTACGGCGGCGTCGAGCAAGTCCAGTATGTCGCCTATCTTCTGAGCATGCCTGGGCTGGATCCCTTTTTTGCCACCATCGTAGAAAAAATCTTCCAGTCCCTTGTGGGCGAATGTTTTTATCATCTACGGGCTTCCTCTCCTCACCCGGTGGCCACGCTTTTTCCATCGTAACCTCGAAGGTTACGTATGTCAAATCAAAGATCGTGGGTCTCTGTGGTCAGAGGAAAAGGGGTTACCCTTGAAAATGGAAATTGGCAATGAAATTAGAATGAAATTCCGGCAACCCCTAAATATTCTGCAAGGATACTCCCTGCTCTTTTCATCGATTCCATGTCATGTCCCATACGTTTTGAAAAACTTTGGCTTATTTTGATCGCCGAATATGTTAACTTTCCGAATATTTCTCCAATCTCTCCGTTTGAGGCGCCCGTAACATATTTAATAGGTGCAGACACTTGATTTGGCTGGGGCGGCCCGACCCCCGTCGGCCGTTGGGCAATTTCGATTTTCAAGGGCGGCCCTAAGGGCTGATCCCACCATCCATTATGTCGCATCCAGAGCACCCGAGACCGAAATGATTCAGAATCAGGCACAGAAAGCCGATCTTCATGATTTCAATGGATCCGTTGTTTGGCGAACTTTCAAGGATTATCATTTTGGTATTGGTAACAGCTTTGGTTAGATCCGGTCGGTTTTGAGGCGATGACCGCGGCAGGTAGCGGCTGATTTCCGTTAACTAAAAGGATGTTCATTCACACGGCGTTCAAGGCGCAGCATTTATGACACATCCCGGTCTTAAGGAGGATTAGATAATGCTTTTATTCAATAAAAACAGGGGAATACCTCGCGTGTTTCTTTTTGGGTCAGCCATTTGTCTGATGGCTTTTCTGGTATCGGTTTGGTTTTGCGGCAACGTGTCGGCATTTTGGGGGGGACCTATTATTGTGCCAAGCGACGCGTACAAAAACGTCCAGAACACGTACAGATCCCCGGAAGATGCGGTAGCGGCCCTGGTTGGGGCCCTAAATGCGAATGACGAGAACAAGCTGTTGGCCGTTCTGGGATCTAAAGGGAAAAAATTCGTCTTCTCGGGCGACGAAGGTGACCAAAAAGCCGCCTGCGAGCGTTTTGTCCAAGCTTATCAGGAAAAGAACCGGATAATAAAGGTCAGCAGCAAGGAGGCGGTTCTCGAAATAGGGAATGAAGACCGGCCATTTCCTATTCGAATTGAAAAAGTTGACAATCGCTGGCACTTTTCTGCAAAGCGAGGCAGAGTTGAGCTTTTGAAACCGCCGGATCAGCAAAAATGAACCGGGCGCCATTCAAAGGTATCGAAGACGAGCCCTTGTTGTTGCTTTCTGCCAGCCCTTGAAAATGGAAATTGGCAATGAAATTAGGATGAAGTTCGGGCAAACCATAAATTAGAATGCGGTTCGGGCAACCCCTAAATATTCTGCCTGGACGGGTGAAGCGGGAGGCAAGGAGCAGGGAGCGGGAAGGGTGGGCTGACGGAGGACGGAAGACGGTTTCAAGACAAAAGTAAAAAGGCAAATGAGAAACGGTGTTCAGTGGGCGGCGGCCAGTTGACCTAAGATCCGTGGTCATCCACTCCGCTACGAACCTTCATCCGTGTCTAAGATTGAATGCCTGCTACTTGCTCCCTAGTCTTTTCTCCAATTCCACGTCATGTTCCATTCGCTTTGAAAAACTTTGGCTTAGGGCTTGTCCGTAAATAAAACCTTTGCGCTGGCATCCGGCTTTTGGCCGGCTTTGGCCGCTCCTCAATCGCAAAATCCTCGACGTAGCCCAGCTACGCCTGCGGTTTTGCTCAATCTTCGCGACCAAATCAGTCTCAAAATCCGGCGCAATCCCTAAGAGGCTTATTTACGGACAAGCCCTTATTTTGCCAATCGCCGAATATGTTAGCTTTCCGAATAAGTCTCCAATCTCTCCGTTTGAGGCACTCGTGACGTATTTAACAGATGTGGAGGGTTGATTTGGCCTGGGCGGCCCGACCCCCCGTCAGGCAATTTCCATTTTCAAGGGTTGACCCTAACTACTGCACTGGATATCCTTCTGCCCAAAATATGATGTGCATCTTTAAAGAGGTGCTCAGATGCCAGCGACTCAAGATATTGGAGAGATTTCTTAAGTAGAGAAAAATTATCAGGTTCGGGTACCGGGTCTGGCGTTAATCCTTCCGGCGGCTTTCCTGACATAGGGCAACAATAGATCTCTATTCTTCCGTTCAAGCCTGATGAAGTGAAAATAAGACGCAAATCTACCCGCGAGTACAAT
This sequence comes from Syntrophobacteraceae bacterium, assembly GCA_049515795.1. Taxonomy (GTDB): domain Bacteria; phylum Desulfobacterota; class Syntrophobacteria; order Syntrophobacterales; family Syntrophobacteraceae; genus SbD1. The sequence goes on along the minus strand of JBEKTT010000004.1, from coordinate 142,956 downwards.
AGTCAGATGTCGTTATGGGTGTGTTTCTAATTTGCGCTTTGGTAGGTGAAACGAATTTATTATGAGGGTTAAGTTGATCACGAAAATATCAATCATATTATGGAACCCTGCACTAAACTCTTATGAAAATACGTTTTTGCCACATGATCCATGAGGTTAAAAATATAGGGAGAAGAATCGCAATCGGGTAGAGTAGAGATTCGGCACCCAATTTTACAATAGGAACAGAGAAAATTCTAAACAAGCTCATGGACGGGAGCATGGTACCAAGAATTTGGGATAGCACATAGAGAGCGATTGGGTTCAGGCCGAGGATAATAAAAGGTTTTGTCCAACTTGAAAAACCTGTGATATCGATAAACCAGTAAAAGAGTGCCTGACAGACAAGCGCCAGTCCTGCCATGAATATACTAAAGGTGCTCGTCCATATGCTCTTGTTTATCGGCAGCCAAGTGCTCAATATCTGACCGGCGAGGAGCAGAAGCAGCCCGGAACATAGCATTCCGGCTGCTTTTCGGCGCCCTGATGTAGAAGATCTCAGCCATTGTCCCGTGAGCACGCCAAAAAGAGTGGTGGCGATCGCTGGAATTGTGCTCACGATTCCTTCCGGATCCCATGTCCCATCATAATATGACCACATGTAACCGTTCAGAAAAAGCGAATCGACCCATGCGGCAAAATTTTGTCCAGGTTCGAGCACGCCGGTGCCGATTCCAGGGACGGGGACGAACCGCATCATCACCCAGTAGGAGGCAAGCAGGGCTATAAGCCATAAAATGCGGCCTCTCAAACCGGATTTCAGCACAATCAGCGAAGCAAAAAAATAGCAGACTGCAATTCTTTGTAGTACTCCGGGTATTCGGATATTTGAAAGCTGGAATGATGGAAAGCTGTTAAGAAGAAGCCCAAGCAGAAACAAGATGATAGTTCGTCTTACTACCCGAAGCTCGAACGCCTTCTTGGAGGTACGGTCTTCCTCACGTTCAGCAAATGAAAAAACAAGCGATACCCCGACGATGAAGAGGAAGGAAGGGAAAACGGTGTCCGCAAAAGTCCAGCCATTCCAAACCGCATGCTCCAGAGAAGAAAAGACTGCACCAGCGTCGCCGCGGCAGTTAACCAGAATCATCAAAGAGATTGTAAGGCCACGAAAAGCATCCAGCGAGGACAGCCGTTCTTTATTCGGAGCGATATTAAAACTGGTGGTAGCAGGAATTGACGCAAGGTAACTCAACGAATTATCCTCCTCCAGGTTTTCTTCCATCCCAATTGTCCAAGCAACAAAATAGGGGATTCTTGACGCCGGATAGGTTGAAGCAAAGATTCTGCCAATTGTGTTGAAAATGGCTTAAGCACAGGATTATATGGCGGGATTGTATGCAAAGAGTTCTACAATTTGGCACAAATATGTTCCATGTTGGTAAGGCGATACCAAATTGTACCAGCACTGAGCCAATTCCCCGCAGGACAGAGGAATCAAGCCCCCGACCGTTTTTTGCTTTATCTTGCCAGGATCGGAAATCCCTTCTCATTCTGCAACTGCTTGCACAATGATCTAGAAGCAGAAAGGGATTTCGCCCCCATTTCCTTCATTCCAGGAGATAGCAGCATACCATTCCATATGGAACGGGCTGGCATAGACAAAGTTCCACGCCGACAGTAGAATGAAAGGTAAATGCAAGGGGAGTAAACCTGATAAAGGGCTGCAAGCTTGGTTTTGATTTGGACGACCCACCAAAGGATCTATTGCGGTGAGCTTCTGAAGAGGATTCTCAAAAGTCATGGCAAGAAAACCGAACTATCTGCTGGAGAATTTCCTGGACAAGAACCTTTCCCTGCCCACAGTGCATTGGGAGACGATCCCTCCCGGTGTGAACCCATGGCTTGTGTGGGAGGGCTATGATGAAGGTATCGAAGGTTGGGTGCCCGTCTGGTTCCCGACTCATGACCCTATAAACGGCAGATCGTACGGTGAGTTCGAGAGGGCCTATCTTTTCAAGGAGGATCTTGAGAGGATCTTGAAAACAATGCACCGTTGGCCGCTCTGGGGCAGCCCGACGCAGAAAAAGCATACCGTAGCCATAGCTCTTCTGCAGTTGTTTTGTGAGGTGGGAGGTCTTTGTGCACGGGTTTGAATTACTGATGCCTGTTTTTCCTGCGTGAACAACCGAAAGGAGACCTAAGACTAATTTGTGCGTCTGCTTAGTGATTTATATAGTCTCTCATACGAGGAGGAAGCTATGGGAATAACATGCAAAACCGGCTGTGTCCTTTGTGCCCAAAACTGCGGCCTTGAAGTGGAGGTCCAAGGCAACCGCATCGTCAAGGTCAAGGGGGATAAACAAAACGCACGAAGCCAAGGCTACGTCTGCCGCAAAGGGCTGAACATCGCGTACCACCAGCACAACGCAGATCGGCTTCAGTATCCCCTGAAACGTGTGGGAAGCCAATTTCAGCGCATCACCTGGGACCAGGCCATGGATGAGATCGCAACCAGACTCAAGGAGATTGTGCAACATCATGGTCCGCGCTCCTTAGCCTATATGGGTGGCGGCGGGCAGGGCTGCCACTTTGAGGCGGCCTTCGGCGTGCGCTTGCTCCGGGCAATGGGCTCCCTATACCACTACAGTGCCCTCGCCCAGGAATTCTCCGGGATGTTCTGGGTTCATGGACGCACGTTTGGCCGCCAGGCCATTCACACGGTTCCCGACATCGCAGAAACTGATCTTCTCCTCGCCATCGGTTGGAACGGCATGCAAAGCCACCAGATTCCTCAAGCTCCGCGGCACCTTCAGCGTATCTCAAAAGATCCCGATAAACTCCTGATCGTTGTGGACCCACGCCTCTCGGAGACAGCCAGGATCGCCGATATCCATCTTCCCATCCGCCCCGGAACTGACGCACTGCTGCTAAAAGCCATGATCTCCATCGTGCTCGATGAAGGCTGGGAGAGCAAAGCCTACATCAAGGAACATACCTCGGAATTCGATCAAGTCAAATGGCTCTTCTTGAATTTCGACGCTCGTGCTGCCGTCCGGACATGTCAACTCGATTATGATCGCGTCCGCGAGGTATGCCGCTTGTTTGCCACCCGAAAATCCTGCCTGCGCTACGACCTGGGAGTGATGATGAACCGCCATAGCGCCGCCTCATCTTATCTTGCCGTGATCTTCCAGGCACTCTGCGGCCGGCTTGGCGTTCGTGGGGGCGCCGTATTTCCAGGCCATATAATGCCCATAGGCTCACATTCCGACGAAAGGAGTCCCAAAGCATGGCGAACTCTCGCAACCGGCTTTTTCCCCATAGCCGGGACCTATCCACCCAATGCTCTGCCGGAGGAAATCCTCTCCGATCATCCGGAGCGACTGCGGGCGGTGATTGTCGCAGGCTCCAATCCTCTGCGGTCCTATGCAGATACTACGGCCTACGAAAAGGCTTTCAAACACCTCGACCTTCTGGTTACGACAGACGTCGCCATGACTGAAACGGCCGTTCTATCTCACTATGTGCTTCCTTCACGTAGTGCATATGAGTCTTGGGACGGATCGTTCTTTGCCTTCACTTTTCCAGGTATCTACTTTCAGATGCGGCGCCCCATCGTGGAGCCCGAGGGAGAGCCCCTGGAGATGGGCGAAATTCATTTGCGCCTGGCTGATCGACTTGGACTGATTCCGTTTATTCCTGAAAACCTCAATAAAGCGGCGGAAGAAGGCCTCAACGCCTATGGCAAGGCCCTTATGGATTACGCCGCCATGGAGCCGAAAGCCACGAGGATGATGCCTTTCATCCTGGGAAAAACCTTGGGCAAGGCCTTGGGATCGGTCCATTTGGCGGCCCTTTGGGGTTTACTGCAGACGGCGCCGAAATCCTTCCAGGAAAATGCCGCCCGCGCTGGGTATGAACCGGGAGTTGGACTAGGTGGGGAGATTTTCCAGAAGCTCATCGATCATCCGGAAGGAATCTGGATCGGCCGCATCGATCCGGAGCGCAATCTCGCGCACCTCCAGACGGAAGACGGCAAAATACGCATGCATATCCCAGAGCTTGTTGACACTATCCGCCAGCTTGATGAGGCGCACGAACAAGCAGCGCTGGCGCCCGATCCTGCATTTCCCCTGATCCTCATGGCGGGTCGGCACGTCTCCACAAATGCCAACACCCTGATGCGAAACCCGACATGGAACGAGGGCAAAAGGGCCTGCACCCTCACGATGCATCCGGTAGACGCCGAGGCATTGCATCTGGTGGACGGCCAAACGGTCCGGGTCACGACTGAGGCCGGGTCGGAATCGATCGAGCTGGAGATTACCAGCGGAGCTCACAGGGGCCACGTCACCATGCCTCACGGTTTTGGTCTGGTATATGACGGCAAGGCCTATGGGGCAAATGTGAACCGCTTGACGAAGAACACCAACCGGGATCGCCTTGGTACACCCATGCACCGGTATGTCCCTTGCCGGGTAGAGGCGATGTGACACTTCCGTTGAGCCGCCAGTGGAAAACACATTAGCAGAAACCATCATCTGGAACCTGGGCGATCTTTACTCGGACCTTTCCGATCCGCAAATCGAAGCCGATACAAAGTGGCTCCGGGAGCAGGTCTTGTCTTTTTCTTCCTGCAGGGGGAAGGTGGCCGGGCTGGGGCCGGAGGATTTGCTCGAGGCCGTTGTGAGACTGGAAGAAATAAACGAGCGGGCACAGAAGCTTCTGGCATACGCATATCTGAATTTTTCGACCCAGACATCAAACCCGGCAGCAAGCGCGTTTTTTCAATCCCGGAAAGAACTTTACAGCGAAATCCGCCGGGATACCCTGTTTTTCGAGCTCGAATGGAGCAAACTGGAAGATAGCCGGGCCGAAGAACTCGCATCCGGTCCCTTATTGTCGAAATACCATCATTACCTCATTTCCCTCAGGCGCTATAAGCCGCACCTTTTAAGCGAACCGGAGGAACGCATTCTGGCCGAGAAGGAACCCGCCGGGGCATCGGCCTGGGGGGCACTTTTCGACAAGATGCTCGGCCAGTTGAAGTTTGGGGAGAAAAAGAGGACGGAATCGGAACTGTTAAGCGACATCTACAGCCCCGACCGCGAGGTCCGCAAACGCGCCGCAACCGAACTGAGCGACGGACTCCAGTCGATCCTTCCCGCGCTGACACACATTTTCAATACGGTCCTGCTCGATAAGTCGATAGATGACCGGCTGCGCCAATACCCCCACTGGCTAAGTTCCCGGAACCTGAGCAATGAGGCGGACGACGCCATGGTCAGCGCCCTGGTGAACGCGGTTTGCTCCAGGTACGATCTGGTCCAGCGCTATTACCGTCTAAAGCGAAAGCTTCTCGGGTATGACGAGCTTTTCGACTACGACCGCTATGCCCCCGTTCAGGTCCCGGCTGAGGCCAAGACCTCATGGGATGAGGCAAAAGCGATCGTGCTCACTTCATATGGGGATTTTTCCGCCGAAATGGAGAAGATCGCCCTCCGGTTCTTTAAGGAGGGGTGGATACACGCTCCGATCCTACCCGGAAAACGCAGCGGGGCTTTTGCGCACCCTGTGGTTCCTTCAGCGCATCCTTACGTTTTTCTCAATTTTACCGGCAGCCGCCGGGACGTAATGATTCTGGCTCATGAACTCGGTCACGGCATCCACCAGTACCTGGCGCGAGGGCAGGGGCTTTTTAACTCCGATACGCCTCTTACGACCGCCGAAAGCGCATCGGTTTTCGGAGAAATGCTAGTCTTCCGCAGCGTCCTGAAAAAGACGGCTTCCCCGGTTGAACGCCTGGGACTGCTCTGCTCAAAAATAGAAGACACCTTCGCGACCGTTTTCCGGCAGGTGGCCATGAACCGGTTCGAGGAAGCCGTACACAACGCCAGACGGACGCGCGGAGAGCTGGACCCCGACTTCATTTCCTCTGCCTGGATCGAAACGCAAACTGCAATGTTCGGTGACTCGGTGCGGCTGCTCGACCACTATAGAACCTGGTGGTCCTACATTCCTCACTTCGTCCACTCCCCGGGATATGTATACGCCTACGCCTTCGGTGAACTGCTGGTGATGGCCCTCTACGAACAGTACCTGCGTGATGGGCCGGATTTTGTCCCCAGGTACCTGGCGTTTCTGAGATCAGGCGGGAAAGCCAGGCCCGAAGAGCTGCTACGGCCGTTTGGCGTCGATTTGGCGGATGCCGGGTTCTGGGACCGGGGCGTGAGAATCATTGAGATGCTTGTAGACGAGGCCGAACGGGAAGCACTCCGAATACCGTCATGCTAAATAAGGCCATATACCAAGTTGCGTTCAAAGAGCGACGAATAAGCTGAAACTGAGCGGGGGAATGATTCCCATAAGCGCTAACTTAATGACCGAGGTCTCTCACTCGTCATTCCGGCGAAGGCCGGAATCCAGGAAAGCGCAATGAATAAGCAACCTGCGGTATACATCTTGGCAAGCAAAAGAAATGGTACCCTTTACATTGGTGTGACTTCAAACCTTGTCAAGAGGATTTGAGAGCATAGGAACAATCTGGTGGAAGGGTTTACAGAACGCTATGGCGTTCATAACCTGGTTTGGTACGAATCGCATGAGAGCATGGAGTCCGCCATTCAGCGGGAGAAGCAATTGAAAGAGTGGAACCGAAGGTGGAAAGTGCGGCTAATTGAGGGTGCGAATCCCAATTGGAAAGATTTGTATCACACGCTCGTTTGACTGGATTCCTGCCTGCGCCGGAATGACGAACAGGAGGCTTCTTCCGATTTTAGAAGGGTTGCCAGCCAGATTCGCCGCTCAAACCTTCGGCGGTACAGCCCACGCCGCAGCGCCACATAAATCTCCAGGCTTCGCCAGGTATCACCTGATACTCTCTTGAACGCAACTCGGGTGCGCCAATTGAATGTGCCCGCATTTACCGAATCGCACCAACCAGCAGCCCGATAAGTGCCCCGCCAAGCACAAGCCACAATGAGTTCAAACGAAAACGAATCAGCAGAACAGCGCTTCCCGCGGCCAACAGAGAAGTGGGCAGATCAATAACCGCGCCTCGGCCCAGACTCCAGGCGACCACAGCCATAAGGGCCAGAGAGGCCACAATGACGCCGTCCAAAAATGCTCCTGCAATTGCCGATCTTCGCAAGAGCGGCACGACCTGGCTACCGATCGCCACGAGGATAAATGAAGGGAGGAAAATTCCGGCCGTGGCGATTAATGCGCCCGGCAGGCCGGCAAGCAAATAACCTATGAAGGTCGCCGTGGTAAAGACCGGGCCAGGGGTTACCTGCCCTATGGCAATGGCGTCCAAAAGCTGTGTTGTGGTCAGCCAATGCCAACGGTCGACAAGATCGGCGTTCAGGAAAGCCAGCAGCACATAGCCGCTCCCGAAGACTACTGAGCCGATTTTTAAGAAGAAAAGGAAGAGCGGCAGCAAACCGAACTCGGCTTTGCCGGCAGAGTAAGACCCCGAGGCGAAGTAAGCGGCCACCGGAAAGGAGCAGGCCGATAAAAACATAATGAGCATCGATATCCAGTGCCTTCGCCAATCCTGGATGAATCCCTGCCGCAATCCCACGATCAACCCGGTCCCAAAGAGCAAGACGAGCGGATTAACCCCCAGAAAATCCAATATAATGTTAACGACGGCCATTGCCGCCAGGAATTTATTTTTTACCGCAGTGCGCCCTAAACCTAAAAGGGCCTGCAATACGATGGCGATTACCACCGGCTTGATTCCGTAAAGCAGCCAACCGATCTGGGGAAGGTTCCCGTACTGAACGTAAGCCCAGGCAAATGCCATTACCATGAGCATTGCCGGAACGATAAAGCAAACGCCGGACAACAGGAGTCCCATCCAACCTTTACACAAGTAGCCTATGAAGATCGCCATTTCCGTTGAACTGGGACCGGGAATCAGGTTGGCTGCGCCCAGCAAATCGAGGAATTTATCCCTGGGAACCCAGCGCCGGCGCCGGACCAGCTCGTCTTCCATCATGGCAAAGTGAGCCGCAGGTCCACCAAAAGCCGTTGTCCCAAGACGGAGAAAAAAAAGGGCCAACCTGCTCAAACTTATTTTGACGCCTGTAAGTGCATGGTCTCGATGTTCTTCATTCATTGTTTCAATATCACATTGCTGACTAAGACATACGAGCAATCCAAATGAGGAAAGCTGCCCAGAGCAATCCAAGATAATAAGAGATGATGACGTCACTCGGCCAGTGACCCGCTAAGGCGACCCTGGCAACGAAGCCAAGAATTAAGAAAGCGGCGCACACAACCATCAGGGCGGTTCGCAGCACACCGGAACTTTTCACCGCCGCCAGTTCTGCCAGAAAGCCAAAGGTAGCGGCATACCTCAGGGCAAACAGGGAAGGGAAGCTATAGCCCGGAAGGTGACGAAGCACGCGGACCAGTTCCGCCGTGGGCCGCGGCCGGCCAATGAACGGCCCCAGCCAATTGCCCAGGGCCCACATCCCCACAAAGCTGAGGATTGAAACAAGGGCGGCACGCCATCCCGCCATGCCCCAGGAAAGGGCAACAGTGAGCGCAAGTATAATTAGAATCCAGGGGAACTCAGCTGTCCGCGACACTCCTTGGGCCCAATTCAGATTTTGGGTGACCAGGGATTGCACCCACCTTTCAACTGCCACGTCTCCGGGAAAGTATGCAAAATACTTTGCGGCCAGCGTGACCAAGACTGCAATAATGAATAACACTGTCCAGGCGGTATAATTAGCGCGCATTGCTTTTCCTTCCTTCGTGAGCCGATTCTGCTCTATGCGAATTCGTTCAGATGGAGTATCTTTGTAGCTGTAAGGATCTTCCCCCTCAAAGCCTAAAACCGCGACCCGCAGAAGAACCTATGGAGGAACAATCTTGGGCGAACCCGCCCACTCATACAGGGTTAAGCAGGTGTTAAGCCGGTTAGCGGTTCGACTGTTCCTCAAGGAATGCCACCCCACGAGTCTTTGCCTACTTTATTTACTGATTCTTGAGACGACCCTTTTTACGTCATTCCAGCGCTTGATATGTGAGCTGTCGCATCAGGCGGCGGTGGTAAGGCCGGATTTGACCCGGGGCCTGGGTCATCAGGATGCCGATCAGGTGTTCTTTGGGATCAATCCAAAAAAAAGTGCCGGCAACGCCGGCCCAGCCGTAATCGCCTTCGGATCCCGGGACGTTGGCCATGCCCTGGCCCTGGCGCACCATGAAACCCAGACCAAAGGTGTAGCCCTGCGACCCGATTAACAATTCCCCAGGCTGTAAGGGTGTCGCCACCTTGGGACCGAGGTGGTCGGAGGTCATCAAGGCAACGGTAGTTCGACTGAGATAGCGGTGTCCCTGGTAGCTCCCGCCGTTAAGCATCATCTGGCAGAACTTCAGGTAGTCATCGGCAGTAGTAGCGATACCGGCGCCCCCGGAGTCGTTGCCATGGGGCTGTGTAAAGTCGAGCATGGCTACGTTGGGTTGGCCGGTGATCGGGTCCTTCGCGAGCGGTTGAGCCATCCGCTTGACCTTGGACTGTGGCACCATGAAGGACGTGTCGCGCATGCCAAGGGGCCCCAGCAGTTTTTCTTCGAGCAGTACGCCAAGGTGCTTGCCGCTTACTTTCTCCAGAACACGGCCGAGTAGGTCAACTGATAAACTGTATTCCCAGGTGGAACCGGGCTGCCATAACAAGGGCGCCTTGGCGAATGCCTCAACCTGCTGTTCCGGTGTCAGGGTACTCCATAGCGCTGGGATTTCGTTGGAGAATAGGCCGGCGGCGATATAGGCGTTTTTGAGGCTCTGATATCGGGTGAACTCGGCATAGCTTAAGCCCGATGTGTGCCGCAGCAAGTCATGCACCAGTATCTGCCGCGTTGCCGGCACCGTCGTTGAATCGGGATCGGCCGGATTGGCCAGGACTTGCATCTTTGCGAAGGCCGGGAAGAACTTGGAAACGGGATCGGCCAATTGCAGTTTGCCTTCCTCTACCAGCATCATGGTCACTACCGACACGAGTGGTTTGGTCATCGAATAGGCGGGGAAAATGGCGTCTCGCTTGAGGAGCTTGCCTGCCGCCTTGTCCTGGAAGCCTATAGCGTCGGCATAGGCGATCTTTCCGTTGCGGGCGATGATCACCACGGCGCCGGGGGTGCGGTCGGCGTTCACTTCCGCCTGGATGGCGGTACGGATACGCTGGAGCCGCTTGGCGGAAAACCCTTCTGCCGTGGTTTGGGACGACGCCTTTTCGGCGGCATAGACTGGCGTTAGTCCGACCGTTGCGCCAGCTAGGATTGTCCCCGCAACAAGGCCGCGCAAAACAATGCGGCGCAAGGACGAAGAAATATTTGGCGTCATGGCGTGTCTCCTTCCTTATCCGCTGTTGTTAACCTGAATAATCCCTAGAGATTGTACCAGCTTTCAAACTCGACACATAGCGAGTTGAGGCGGGGGGATGATTTTTCAGTTTAGAGATTTTTCAGTATAAACGGAAAAAACCAAACAAACTCAGATTATCCCGCTGGTTAAAAGCCTCGACCCCTAGATTAACCGAATCGTCAAAGACTTCGCACGCAATTTCAAAACCCGACTCGTACAGACACACCCTGACGATGACCGGAAACCCATGAACACGACTAAGAAGACAAAAACAGAGCCTCTCCCGTTTCCGTTAACATTCGAGGAAACGGAAAGCAAAACAGAGGTTCCCCTGTTCCTCTTGCCGGGCGAATCCACGGAAACGGAAGCCCTGGCGATGCCGCAAAGGGAACGGCCCGCCATGTCTTGAGAATTCGAAAGCTTTAACAGCGGATGCTCCGCTACTTCATCATCTTTTTCCCTTCTTCCATCATCCTTTCACCATCCATGATCAGAGGACTTTGAATTCCTTGAGAGATTTGGTTTTCATGCTTGAGCGGGCAGTGTCGCCTTAATACTGACCCGCCTAGGAGCCTTCCAGGCCAAAGGTTATCTTTTTTTCTGCAGTCATGCATGTGTCAAGACCTAATGAACATACTGTGGTCAGTCCTTTTTTCTCAACGGCGGCGGCCATCGTTTTCTGTGCCTCCAGCATCATTTTTGCGCCGCGTGTCACCATTGCCTTGCCTTCCGGCATTGTGTTCCCGGTCATCATGCTTTCGCCTTTGGTCACCATGTTATAGGCATCCGTCATCATCTTTTCGGCCGCCGTGAACTCTGCGTCTTTCATTCCTTTCTTGGCCACTGTATCCATTATCATTTTGTTTCCATCCATCATCTTCTTTGCGCCTTCCATTATCGCCTTCTGACCTTCCATGGTTCCCTGGTCATTTTCCGCAGCTCGTAAATATCCAGCTACGGCTAAAATGCCGATTGACAGAAAAACGATTAATGAAGTTGCAAGATACCTGCTGCGATTTTTCATAGTAATATCTCCTCTTTTAATTTGATGCCAAACCGAAGCTTTATGACAGCACTCTTTTAAAGATAATGCCAGCTCTAAACTCGACGCATAGCGAGGTGGGGGGATGATTTTTCTGTTTCAGGAGAAGGCATCGCAGTTTCAACCTTCTCCCAGGGGAACCAGATACTTACCAAGGCTGAACTTTTGCTGTTGCCCCCTCCTGGATGGTAAGGCGAACCAAACAGGAGGAGACGCACGAGAGGAAACAAGAAAGGGCAACTTAGTTACGCATGAGCCCCAGTGCTACACAGCGGCAAATGCTGTCAAAACTGAATCCTTTCCACCTTCTGCAAACAGATTCGGGGCTAGCTTCTTGGCCTTCCAGTACTCCGGGTCATGTGAAGGAACAAGCTCATTACCAATCATTGACAACACTTTGAAAATGGTGAGCGCCTCTACGGCTCGCGGGACGTCCCAGGCCAGGCCTGGAGGTATTGCGTCGAGCATGTTCTCCAGTGTATACATTGCATCGGCGCAGAGGATCAGTTGTTGTCCGTCGTATGACTTTACAGCCAGTGACTGGTGTCCTTCCGTATGGCCTGGAGTTGGGAAAGCAATCACAGTCCCGTCGCCAAATACGTCGAAGATACCGTTGATCGTCTTGATGTTAAGCTGGTTCAGCGTTTGGAAGTCGTCGGGGATGTAGGCCGTTTTCTTCCCTGAAGCTACAGCGTTCTTGATTATTTCAAGTTCCTTCGCCTGCAGATAAATAGGAACGTCGGTGCCCGCGAAGTTGTCGATGGCCCCGGCATGATCCAGATGCCCGTGGCTGAGAATCACGGCTTTGAGCTTCTGAGGGGACAGCCCCAGTTTTTTTATCTGAACTTTGAACTCCTCGTAGTCCTGCATGACAGGATAGTAGGCGGCCGTCACGTCCTTGCCCCAGTAGCCGACCGGGTCCTTAGCACACATGAGATTGTCTCCCGTGTCAAAAGCTATCCACTCGTCACCATGCCTCAGGACGAAGAAAGTCACGGGGATGTTCATGGGCGTTCCTACACGGGTATCCTTCAACATATACTGCGTCTGGGTCTTCAAAATTCCGCAGACAAACGGGTAAGCCTTTACTCCTCTGGCTGGATTAGTTGCGGACTTTTTCTTTCCGGCCTGTGCGTTGGGTGCAAAACCCAGTGCACCGGCCGAAGCAACTCCAGCTCCTATTGCCGCAAACCTCAGCAGGTTCCTACGGGAAATCTCATTTGACATGGGCCAGGCTCCTTTCTATGTGTATTCGGGACTTGGATAAGGCCTCGAGTGTTCGAGGCGGCGAAGCTTTGGTGTTGCTGCTCTCAATTACTCAGCCAGATTCTCTCAGGAGGGGTTTATCTCGATTGCTGCAAACACCTGGCGAGCACACCTCCGGAAAAGGCCGCCAATCTAAGAGCACCAGAACCTCCTACCAGTTGTTACGTTCCATTACTCATGGCGCCGCATCACCTCCTCCGGGTTGAGTCAAACCTCAACGCCCGCCTCCATTAAGCTTCCTGCAGTCATCGCGCAGTTGGTCCCTGAAATCCGGATGCGCGATCCCGATCAGGACTTCGCACCTCTGTCTGAGAGTTTTGCCGCGAAGCGCTACGATTCCAAATTCGGTTGCCACATAGTCCACATCGTAGCGTGAGGTAGTGACCGCCGAGCCGGGCTGCAAGCAGGCGACTATCCGCGATTGAGTCCCCTTGGCCGCCGTGGACGGCAGAGCGATGATGCTCCTGCCTCCCTTCGACCGGGAACAGCCTCGTACAAAGTCCACCTGGCCGCCGACTCCGCTATACTGCATCGGACCCAGGGTGGTCGCGGCTACCTGCCCCATTAAATCCACGGCCAGGGCCGAATTGATCGCAACCATGTTGTCATTTTGGGCAATTCTGAACGGATCGTTCACGAAATCCACCGGGTAGGCTTCGATCATGGTGTTGTCGTTTAGCCACTCGTAAAAAGTAGAAGTCCCCATGGCAAAGGTAATTACAATCTTGCCGGGCCGAAAAGTCTTCTTGCGGCAGGTGATGACTCCCGAGTTTACAAGGTGCATGGCGCCATCCGAAATCATCTCGGAGTGGATGCCAAGATCATTTTTTTCGCCGAGGTAGCTCAAGACCGCATCAGGAAGGGCGCCAATGCCAAGCTGCAGGCAATCACCGTCTTTTATCAGGCTTGCCACATGGCCCCCGATCGCCTTCTCGGTTTCCCCCAGCTTAGGGGGGGCAAGTTCGATGAGAGGTTCCCCTGTAGGGACAAAGTAATCGATGTCTGTCGCATGCAGGCAGGAATCCCCGCCCACCCTCGGCATTTTGGGATTGACGGCGGCTATCACCGTCTTGGCGCTTAAAGCCGCCTGCCTGGTGTAATCCACCGAAATGCCCTGGCAAAAAAAACCGAGTTTGTCAGGGGGTGAAACAGTTATGAGCGCCACGTCCACCGGCAGTATTTCATCCCTGAACAGTCTGGGAATCTCGCTGAAAAAGCAGGGGGTGTAATCGGCGCGCCCTTCGTTGACTGCTTTGCGGCTTGTGGCCCCTACAAACAGAGAGTTGTGCCGGAAAGCCCTGGCATATTCCGGAAGGCAGTAGCGCGCGCTTCCCATGGCCACCATGTGGACAATTTCGACCCTCTCGAGTTCATCCTCCCGGTCGACCATTGCCTCAACCAGAGACTTCGGTTCGCCGCAGGCGTGAGATGTCACCACCCGGTCACCGGATTTGATTGCTTTTACGGCTTCCGAAGCGGTTGTCAAATGCTGATCGTAGTGATCATGCCACTTCATGAGGATTCCTCCCCTCAAAGAATTCTTTAATCTTCAGGGCAACAACTGTTGCCAGTTCATTTTCAGAAATCGATTCCAAATCCACATTCGGCCCGGTCACGACAATCCATTCAAGCGCCAGACTTCGTGTTTCAACCCGGTCGGCACAGGCCACCGGGCACCCACAGACCAGGACGCCCAATTCCCACTTTTCCAAGCTGCAGCCGATGTCTAAGGACAAATCCCCTGCAAGCTTTTTTTCCAGTTCTTCAACGAACCTCGAGCGCTCTATCTGAGGATTGCATCCGCCGCAGTACTTGACGCCTATCCTTTTCATTTACCCACACAAGCCAATTATGCCTTGATCCCGGCCAGTTCTTTTGCAAGACCCTTCTTGTGCTCGAGATTGCCCTGGCGGGAGATCATGATCCTCTGGGCCTGAGGTGAACCGGCTCCGTGCATCGATTCAGTCCGGTAGCCAACAGCCGCTGTTCCCAGCGTGATGTTCTCGATGAGCCTCAGGATCCGCATCCTGTGTTCGGTCGGGACCGAAGCTACGCCACGGAAATATTTCTCGACCACCTTGCCGATTTCCGGATGTTTCAAATCTTTTTCGGAGGCCATGGTCACCATGAGCCCGCCGGCGATATCCTCGGCCAGGCGCGCAATTTCATACGGATAACGGGTAACGTTCTGCTTGCAGACATTTGCCAGCAACATGTTAATCAGGTAGTTTCCGGAGGCCGTCCTGCTGCCTTCCGCCGAACAGGCTATGCCGCAGGCATAAAGAGTTTCATTGAGGTGCATCATTTCGATGAGCTTGTCTTTGATGTGGGAGGCTTTCATTGCACCGTTATAGTCTGCGGCCAGCGCCGCTGCGCCGATCAGCACGTCACCAACGCCCACCTTGCAGCCGCCATAGCTCTGGCGATGGTATCCGGCAAAACGCTCGACAAGGGGGCCGCTGAACTCATACTCCCCGGCCATCAAAACATTTTCCCATGGGATGAATACGTCGTCGAAAACCATCAGGGCCTCATGTCCCCCGAACTGCCTGTTGCCGACATCTATCGGGCTGCCCTCCAATTTGCGGGTATCGCAGGACTGGCGGCCGTAAATGTAGGAGATGCCATCCGTATCGGCCGGAGCGACGAAGGAGACAGCGTAATCGGCGTCCTCTTTGGCCATGGTCATGGTAGGCATGACCAGAATCCAGTGTGAGTTGATCGCCCCGGTCTGGTGCGCTTTTGCACCGCGCACGATAATGCCGTCCGATTTCCTCTCCGCAATGCGCACGAAGAGATCGGGATCTGCCTGTTTGTGGGGAGGCAGTCCGCGGTCGCCCTTCGGGTCGGTCATGGCGCCGTCCACCGTCAGGTCTTCTTCCTGCATCATCAGGAGGAACTTATTGAAGCGCTCGTGGTATTTCGTGCCCAGCTTCTGATCCATCTCGAAGGTGACACTGTCCACGGCGTTGATCGCGTCCATTCCGACACACCTCTGGAAGCATGCTCCTGACTTCTGCCCCAGAAGACGCTGCATTTTCACCTTCCTGATCAGATCGTCGGTGCTCCTGTGCAGATGGCAGAACCGATTGATTTTGCCGCCGCTCAGATGGGAAGTTGCAGTCATGAGGTCCTCATGCTGAGGAGCTTGGGCAAGCTCATATGTAAGTTTTACAGAGTTCATCGAAGGCCGAATGATCGGATGATCGACCGGGTTCTTCACGATCTCACCCAGTAAGTAGACCTTCATATTTAATTTGCGTAAACTCTCTTCGTATTGTTCACCTGTCATAAGCGCCATTTTTTTCTCCTTGCTTTTCAGTCAAGCGCACATTGGGTTGAGCAATTGAGCCGGCACTTGAGACTGATCCGAACGCATATTTACTCACCCGATATTTTCGCGTTGAAAACGGGGTCTTGGGTCTTGTTGTATGTAGGCCATCTGCGGAAGAAATCCCTGCCGTAGATCAGTACGCACAGGACTATCCCCACTCCAAATGCATAAGCTGCCCCGCGGGAGACGAGCACAGCGCCAACTACTCCGGCCACTCCCAGATCATTGAACGTCCTGGCCTTCAGGATCCCGACCCTTACGGCCACATAGCCCTGGATCAGCATGGTAAGGGAGAGGGCTATAGGCAGGATCGGCTTTACCAGGGTGACTATTGGAGCGAGAAAGTAGCCGGTGAAGGTACCCAGGCGGAAGGAAGCCATACCGCCGAAAAGACTGTCCATTGCCTCCCTGCCATGCTTGTATCGCTCGCACTCCACTACCTGCATGGCCGCCCACATCGGACCGCACATGGACGCATCCGGCCCCATCATCGACATGGTTATGTTTCTAAGGCCGACGATCATGTTGTTGCGGTTTGGGTCGAAATGGACGTCTTCGTCGCCCCCGCGGAATTCCCGCGCTTCATCGACGAGTGCCTCCGCCTGAATCAGTTCGCCGAAAAGAACTATGTAAGTTGCAAAGACCAGGGGAGCGGCTGTTAAGTAAAGACTAAATGCCGGAAACCCGATTCTGGACGAAAAAGGGGTCCACTGAGTAAAAAGGGTGACAAAATGCGGGGATGTAAATCCCCACTCAATAGTGGGCCAGGGGAGTTCCCGGAAAATGGGCGCAATGAATATGGCAAGCACCAAAGCAGGCAGAAGCCCAAGATCCGATAGGTAGCCCAATACCTTATTCTTGCTGCGGAAGGTTTTGAAAAGATTTGAGAAAAGAATGAAGAACGCAAAACCGATTGAGATCGTGATTGTCCAGGGATAGTGATCGAAGCGGCCACCCGCTTCAAAAACCAGCCTTACGGCCGCGACTCCGGCGCCAAGCAGAATGCCCGCCTTCAAGGCGTCCGGGACAAGATCGACGAACTTTTTCGCCAATCCGGTGGCCCCCAGAAGCAGCGAAAGCATTCCCAGCTCGAACTCGAAGGCTATGAGCGCATGCATTCGCGGGACACCTTCAGGGTATGTTTTGAGCCATGCAAGCAGCAGAGGGATCGCAGGGGTGATCCATCCCGGCACGACCGGGTCCCCCAGGTGAGCATGCCACAGGTAGAGAAAGCCGTTCAGCATAACGACCGTTAAGGCAATCTCGAAAGGCATTCCAAGATATTCGGTCAGGACGGGTATGATCCCGAGACACACAGCGCACATGATCAAACCCTGAATATAATCCGGCGCTTCAAAACGATAGTGGATGAACGGCAGTCTCAGATGAAACGGCCCCAGAGGGATGTAGGGCTGCCTTCCGCCAGACTCGCGTTTGAAAACAGGGCCAAACAAGCTCATTGAACTCTCCTTAACCGTTGATTGTTGGTTGATGGGAACGCTTCAGGTTCAGTTTTCTCTGGGACAGTATCTCCTATAGAGCAATGACAATGCCAATATAACAAATGGATGAATCGGAGAAAATCCGTTTGGTTGGGTTCCAGCCCAAGCTGTTGTAATAATTGCCTTATTCACGGTTTGAAAAGGGTCTTGCACGGATTTCCCGCAGATGCAAAATCTGAGGGTGGTGCAACTTTGCACTCCATTTGAAGTGCGGGTCTGCACAAAGCAGTGTTTATTGCTTTTTCTGGCGTATTTGCTATAAAGGTGCCAAGTGGGGTATTTTATGCTTTTCCAGACTTTCTTTTGCCCTGGCAAGGCGCCCCGCGAACGCCCAGCGCGATTGACTTCCGCCTAAAGGCGGTAAATTGATCTTCCGCCTAAAGGCGGTAAGAAGAATGACCAGATTAAGACCAGATTATTGCTGAGGGGCGCCCGCAATCGATATGGCATTTTCTTGCCCGTGTTGTTCATAAGTCTGTCTTACGAGGACCGGCGATGATCCGGATCAAGGACCTCCTGAACGAAGAAGGAAAAGAAGTCGTAGGCTCCGGTGGGGCGGCTATTTATCTTACGGATGGTTCAGCTCTGACTCTGGGTGTGAATCAGGCTTACGAGAAACTGACCGAAATTCAGGAGCGGGAAGTCATTGGCCGGAATATGCATGCTCTCGAAGAGGACCGTTTTTTCGACCGGTCCGTTTCTTTGCTCGTCCTCAAAAACAAAGCCCCCATAACCATACCGCAGAGAGTCCTTCGCACATCAAAAAAGGTGGTTGTGACCGGAAATCCTATATTCAATCAGGCCGGGGATGTTATCTATGTCGTAACCTCGGTCTACCCGAGCGAATTTTGCAATGAACCGCCTCAGCACGGTGAGCATCCGCCACCTCCTTTCATCGCCATGGACAATATGGTGGCGGTGAGCAAAATCATGCAGAAGGTCTTTCTGCGTGCTGTGCAGGTAGCGGCCATGGATGTAACGGTATTGATTCTGGGCGAATCCGGGGTGGGCAAAGGAGTCCTCTCCACGGTAATTCACCAGTTCAGCCCCCGAAGGAGCAAGCCCTTTATCAAAGTCAACATGACGGCTATCCCCGAGGGTCTGTTTGAATCAGAATTGTTCGGATACCGGGGAGGCTCATTTACAGGGGCTCTCAAGACCGGCAAACCGGGTTTCTTGCAGGCAGCCGCAGGTGGGACTCTTTTTCTCGATGAGATCAGCGAGGTTCCACTGAAGGGCCAGGCCAAGCTGCTCAAAGTTATAGAAGAAAAAGAAATCTACCGCGTTGGGAGCATCATTCCCGAGCAAGTGGATGTGAGATTTGTTGCCGCATCGAATCGTAGCTTGAAGGACCTGGTTTCAGAGGGCCGATTCCGTGAAGACCTTTTTTATCGGCTCGATGTGGTCCCTATTCACATCCCGCCCCTGAGGGAGCGTCCGGAAGATATTTACGCACTGG
This sequence comes from Syntrophobacteraceae bacterium, assembly GCA_049515795.1. Classification (GTDB taxonomy): domain Bacteria; phylum Desulfobacterota; class Syntrophobacteria; order Syntrophobacterales; family Syntrophobacteraceae; genus SbD1. The sequence goes on along the minus strand of JBEKTT010000004.1, from coordinate 124,000 downwards.
CGAACCACTTCCTGAAGAATTTGTCAAACCGCTACAATGTACACAGAATCCTGACACCGTCCGCAGTGCAGGCGCTAACGGATTACCACTGGCCGGGAAATGTGCGCGAACTGCACAACGTGGTGGAACGTTTGGTCATATTGTGCGAGGACATCAGGATTACCAGAGAGCATGTTTTTGATGAACTGGGGATGGTATTGCCATCTGCCGAGAAAGTTCCCTTTGTTCTGGAGGGCGACTTCAGGTGCGCTGTGGATAGCTTTGAAAAAAAGATTCTTTCCCAGGTGATGGAACAGTACAACGGGAATCTTCATCTAGCTTCCGCTTCACTGGGAATCCATCGGACCACCCTGTTGAGAAAGCTTCGCAAATACAAGCTGGGTTTTAAAAAGAATGGTCTGATTGGCTGACGGTCGTGAGTCGCGGGTAAATATAAGACCTGAGGGCAGCATGTTTAAACTCTGTTGCAAGGCGATAGATTACATTTCCAGGCGCGCCGGTTCCATAATAATCGAAATGAACCTGGAACCGGCCATGGGGGGCTGACCCTGTTCCTCAAAACACGTAACTGGAAGTTACGTGCCAAGGGTTTCTATCGGCGAGCCTGCTTGCCAGGGGACGGACAAATATCTAACGGCCGAGATGGACGGCATCAAAATATTTTACCCCCCCAGTCTGCGAGTCAGGCCCGGCTTTTCAGAAATTCACATTGAAGTAAAAAGATTCTTATTCCTGACCTGGTTGGAAATTGAAGGAGCAAAAGCAATTCCCGTCATTAACGAATAGTAATTCAGATTAAGAGATGGGAAGAAGGCGAATCAACTCCGTCAAGATTTCAGGCGCCGAATCGATAGCCTTGCCGGCGGTTTCGCTCAGCCCCTCTCCATGATCGAAATCTGTTCCGGGAACGGTAATCAACCAGGCTGGGGGCTCCTTTTTGAAGAGGAATCGGGAGTAGGCGAGAAGGGTTGGGGGTGTCAGATGGTGACCCATGGAGGGGGATGCGTTTTTGGCACAGACAACTCGGCGCAACTGAACGCGCAGATCATCCTCGCCCGGTGTTTCAGGGAGAGCGCGCGTGTCTATGAATAAGACGGCGGAGATTTTCTCGCCGCTGATGTCGAGAGCAAGTTCGGGCTCGAGCTGGTGGGAGTCGATCCGCTCGACCTCTAATCCCGCTTCGCAAAGCATCCGCTCGACGACGTCACCCAAAACAAAGCCCGCGCCGTCATCCCGGCGCAGGCTGTTTCCGTAGGCGAGAATAAGCACCATGTTTTATGTTATCGGCAAAGTGACGTTTTCGGCCGAGGGGGTTTTGACAATTTCTGCCAAAGTGAGCCCAAGGCCCTGATGATGCGAGGGCATCCCCGCCCCCGGGCGCTATTAATGCCGAGCCGATAAAGGGGTAGGGGCAGGGCTTTACCCCCGCCCACCCCGTCGATGGACCGCGAATTCGCCTCAATGAGCGAATCGGGCCAATCGTATCAGATTAAGAGCAATTGGCGGCAAATGGCTCACCGCCAATTGCGTCAAAACAAGGTCCTAATCCCTTATCTTCTCTTCGACCAGGCACCCCGTGTGATCAAACACCTGGATGTGCAACGGCATCTGGCCGACCGCATGGGTCGCACAGCTCAGGCATGGATCGTAGAGCCTGATCCCGTGTTCGACACGGTTCATCATGCCTTCGGTGATCTTGGTCTTGCCGGTCATATACGCCTGGGCGATCTGCTGAACGGTCTTATTGATTGCCCGGTTGTTGTTGCCGGTGGCGACGATCAAATTGACCTTTGTTAATATGCCGTTGTCATCAACATGGTACTCGTGAAACAGGGTCCCGCGGGGGGCTTCCATGACTCCGATGCCCATTGGCTCGTTTGCGCCCGCGATGGCCCGCAGATGCGGATCGAAAAGCTGTGGGTCTTCGATCAGTTCTTCGATCTTTTCGAGCGAGAACAGGATCTCGATCAGACGCGCGTAGTGGGCATAGAAAGTGCCCAGCACAGGCTTGCCGCCGTTGATCCTTCGGAACTGCCGGATCTCGCGGTCGGCTCGAGGAGTGCCGGCAAAGTCGCAGATGTTGATCCGCGCAAGCGGTCCGACTCGATAGAGGCCGGCGCCGTTTCCATTTCCACCCGGTTTATAGTAGGGGAACTTCATGTAGCTCCAGGGTTCGATGGCCTCGCCAATTATCTCCCGGTACCTGTCAGTGGGCAAGCCCGGTTCGATAATCCTGCCATCGGAGTCCATAACCCGGAGCAACCCGTCGTAGTGCTCGAGACCGCCTTCCGGCGTAACCAGTCCAATGAAAAGGCTGGGGAAATCACCGTAGGTCCTGATCTCGTCTTTAAAGTTGTCGAGGTTGTCCTTGAGCAGGTTAACTGCGATTTCGGCCGTCGCGAACGCCTCAGGCAGACCCTGCCTGATCGTATCGATCTGTTCGGCGGAAAGCGATTCGCGCACTCCACCGGGAACGGCCCAGGCCGGATGGACGGACTTGGTGCCAAGCATCCGGATGATATTCTGACCGAATGCTCGCAGCCTGACGCCTTTTATCGCCAGTTCCGGGAACTTCTGGACCAGCCCGACTACGTTGCGGAGGGCCGGGTCGCTCTCCATTCCGAGCAGCAGGTCGGGTGCGCTCAAGTGAAAGAAGCTGAGCGCGTGACTCTGCGTGTATTGAGCGTGATTGATCAAACGGCGCAACTTATTTGCCGCCGGGGGAATCCTGGCGCCCAGAATGCCGTCGCAGGCTTTTGCGGATGCCAGCATATGACTGATCGGGCAAATACCGCAGATTCGCATGGTGATGGCCGGCATTTCCGGGAAAGTGCGCCCCACACAAAATTTTTCGAAGCCGCGGAACTCTACCACATGGAACTTCGCGTCGGATACAAGCCCTGCGTCATCCAGGTGAATCGTTACCTTTCCGTGGCCCTCAATTCGAGTGATAGGTTCGATTGTTATAGTCTGTGCCATACTCGTCCTTCTCCATGTATTCGATTTTCTGCCGGGACGTATGACGAAATCATCGTCCTCCCAATGCAAATGGAGCTAGCCGAAGGTACGCATTTCAACGGGCAGCTCGATCGGTTCGCCCTTGAGTATTGCCGTAACGGCAGCCCAGATTCTCTCAGGATCCGGTGGGCAGCCGGGCAGGTAAATATCGACCGGGATCACCTGGTGCAGCGGCACCACTTTGGGCAGCAGGATCGGCAAATCGCCCTGAGCGGGCGGGGCCGGTCCCGGGCCTTCATAGACGTCGTCCAGTATGTCTTGGAGCTTCAGCCGATTGCGCATGCTCGGGACATTTCCCGTAACCGCGCAGTCACCGAAGGCAACAACCAGTTTACTTCTCTCCCTGAGTTCACGGGCAAGGTGCACGTTCTCGGAATTGCAGCAAGATCCCTCGACCAGTGTCACGTCAACACCGTCAGGAAACTTTTTGATGTCTGCGACCGGGCTATAGACCAAGTCGACCAGACCGAGGACATCCACGATCCGTTCATCCAGATCCAATAGACTCATATGACAGCCGGCGCACCCGCCCAACCACACGGTAGCCAGCCGAGCTTTGTTGTTCGTCGATGTAGCCATGCTACGCCTCTCCTCTTATCAGGACCAGTGATAAATCTTCTTTTCACGACCATCCAGAATCCAGGTCAGAAAGTCGTGCTGCTTCACCATCTCCCCCCCGCTCGAGCCCTTCTTGAAAAGAGCGCCGGTCGGGCAGACCTGGACACATTTTCCGCAACCGGTGCAGCTCCGGCTGGTCCCCCAAGGCTGATTCATACCCGCAATGACTCTTGACTGGATGCCGCGCCCGCCCATATCAAGCGTGTGAGCGCCTTCCACCTCGTCGCACACCCGGTTGCAGCGTCCGCACAGAACACAGCGGTTATGGTCCAGGACGTAGCGTTCGTGGCTGGCGTCCATCGGCAGATCGGGGCAAATGTAATCGTAGCGAACGCTGGTCACCCCGAGCTGTGCGGCCAGGGTCTGCAGTTCGCAGTGGCCGTTCTGGACGCAGGCTGCGCAAATGTGATTACGCTCGGCCAGAAGCAGTTCGACCATCATCTGCCGATATTTGAGCACCCTGTCTGTATGGGTGCGAATCACCATCCCCTCGGCAACGGGAGTCACGCAGGAAGCAAACAACCTGGGGCTTCCTTCCATCTCTACAATGCACAGGCGACACCCGCCACGCTCGCTCAGCCCCTTGAGATGGCAGAGGGTGGGGATGTCTATCCCCTGTTCTTGCATCGCACTAAGAAGCGAGGTGTTTGCCGGGGCGCTGACAAGTTTATCGTTAATCGTGAGTGTGACAACTGACATTTTGGCGCCTCCATTGGAGATTCATGCTTGTAGGATCATCCTGCCACAGCGATTCTGAGCGGCTTCTCCGTAAACTGGCAGACTCCGGCCGGGCAGTGATGGTCTGTAATGTGCGACTCGTATTCCTCCCTGAAATAGCGGAGCGTGCTGTAGATGGGATTTGGACAGGTATTTCCAAGTCCGCAGAGGCTTGTCTCCTTCACCATCAGGCAGAGCTCCTCGAGCTTAGTCAGGTCTTCCATCGTCGCGCTTCCGTTCGTAATCTTGACGAGAATCCGGTGCATCTGCACCGTTCCACCTCGGCACGGGCCACACTTACCGCAGCTCTCATCCATGCAGAATTCCATGAAGAACTTGGCCACGTCGGGCATACAGCTCCGGTCGTCCATTACGATCAGACCGCCCGAACCCATAATTGAGCCGAGCTTCTGAAGGGTTTCATAGTCTATCGGCGTATCGAGATATTCAGCCGGGATACATCCGCCCGAAGGGCCCCCGGTCTGTGCGGCCTTGAACGGACGCCCGTCTGGAATGCCACCGCCTATGTCAAAGACGATTTCGCGCAACGTGATCCCGATGGGAACTTCAATGAGTCCGGTGTTGCTGACTTTACCGGCGAGAGCAAAAATCTTTGCGCCCTTGGTCTTCTCGGTGCCAAACGAAGCGTAGTATTCAGCTCCCTTGAGAATGATGCACGTAATGTTTCCAAATGTCTCCACGTTGTTGATCAGGGTCGGGCCGCCCCACAAACCGCGGTTTGCCGGATAGGGCGGGCGGGGTACCGGCTGCCCGCGGCGTCCCATGATCGACTGCATGAGCGCTGTTTCCTCGCCGCACACAAATGCGCCCGCACCCATGCGGATATCGATTCGGAAATTGAAGTTGCTGTCCAGTATGCGGGAGCCAAGAAGGCCCTTGCGCTCCGCCTGCCGGATGGCTTTTTCCAAGCGTTTTGCCGCCAGCGGATATTCGCCGCGCACATAGATAAAACCCTGATCGGCGCCTACCGCGAAACCCGCTATGGCCATTCCTTCCAGTACGCGGTGTGGATCGGATTCCATCAGGGTGCGGTCCATATAAGCACCGGGGTCGCCTTCGTCGCCGTTTGCAACTACATACTTGCGCTCACCTGGCGCTTTTCGGACCATGTCCCATTTGAGGCCGGTGGGAAAACCCGCTCCGCCTCGCCCGCGAAGACCGCTTTTGACCATTGTGGAGCAAACTTCCTCGGCGGTCATTTCCCGCAGGGCCTGTCCAATAGCGGTGTAGCCGCCTCGGGCTATGTAGCTCTCGATCTTCTCCGGGTTCAGCGTGCCGGATTCGGCCAAGACCAGTTTTTTCTGTTTAGCAAAAAAGGGCCAGTCAGCCGCGATCACATTGGCATCGAGTCCGGGGACCGATGCGCCTTTCAAGTGCTTCGCGACTATCTGCTGAGCAACCTCGCTGGTTACCCCTTCGTATATGACGTCCGGTTTTCCCTCGAACTGAACTGTCACCAAAGGCCCGCGACTGCATGGGCCAAGACAGCCGGTGCCGACCGTTTCGATCTCGGTCTGAAGCCCCTCGGCCTCCACGGCTTTCTTCAAGGCGTCCTCAACTACAAGGGCTCCGGAAGAAATACAGGGAGTACTGGCACAGACGAGCAGCCGGCAGCGGAATTTCTTTTGGCGGTCCAGTTCATTCTGGGCCATTTCCAAGAGTTCCTGTCGGTTCATAACGCTGTATTCTCCTTAAGTTCTGAACGATTCACTGCGCTCAACTCTAAAGATGAGCGAAATTCAGACTGTAACCGATTCCGCAACGACTAGGCTGTGGCAGTTTCCTCCTGTGCCTCTTCGGGCTGGAAGGCTGTCCCCAGGCTCCCGCCGGCAAGAACATATTTTACTTTTTCAACTGTGGTTTCAGGGGATTCTTTTCCGAGGACCAGATTTTCGAATACGACCACCGGCGCAAGGCCGCAGCACCCAAGGCAACGGGTCGTAGTCAGAGTCAGCTCGCCGTCGGGCGTTGTCTGGCCCGGCTCAAGGCCATACTCTTTGGAAACCGCTTCAACTATGTCGCTTGATCGCCCGACGTAGCAGGCCGTTCCCAGACATACGATAGCGTTGTGTTTTCCCTGCTGTTTGAGTGAAAAGAAATGATAGAAGGTGGCCACTCCGTAGACCCAACTGAACGGCAGCTTGAGCTGTCTGGCGACGTAGATCATCACCTCTTCGGGGAGATAACCGAAGGCCTCCTGAGCCGTAGTCAGCACTTCTATCAGAGCGTCTTGTTTGAATTGCAGTCTTTTTAAAACGCGATCGATGCCTTTGTAACGGGGATCCCTCCCGTCATCGGCATCCTTCTTTGGACTGGCTTCAGCCATAGCGTTTTCCTCCATTTACCTGCACCAAAAGGGAGTAAGAAACAAAAGCAACCGACCAACAACAAAAAGAGATGTCACAGCGACAACGAGCACAGGTTCTTATCAGCCTGCGCAATTGAAAACGTCTCAAAACTGCGAAGCCATGTTTTTGACAGGAACAAGGCGGACAAATTGCGCTAAATTTCACACCTAGCCCACCGCCTCCAGCTTTTTCAAAGATCGATTCCGCAACTGAGACATCAGCAGCGAGGACCGAGTCCAGGTGTAAATTCGCCCCAAGATGCTCAAGTTTAATCATCTCCGGTGAATCTACAGAAACGGGCTTTCAGAGTCAAGAGATTTTTTTAACAATCAGCCCAGGCGTGCATTTTATCAAGGATTTCAAAATGTTTAGTCACATGGGCATTTTGCCCTGTGCATTATAGGCTGGTCCAAAGCCGGCTTTGTAATGGAAGGAAAACTGCTTCAGTCGTATCGGCTGTTTTTTTCAAAATAATAAATGTAGAATTTCTTTCAAAGGATGACGGACTCCATTGATAGAGACTGCAAACTCAAACGACGAATATTCTTTCGTGGTCTCAAACGAACAGAGCGGCCAAAGGCTCGACCTGTTTTTGAGCAGGGTGATTCCGGACCTTTCGCGCAGCCATTTCAAGAAGCTGATCAAAGAAGATCTGATCCTGGTGAATGGAAATCCCGTAAAGCCGAGCTACGAGACCCGGGCGGGTGACCTCATCATGGCGAAGGTCCCCGGACAGAAACCGGATGAGGTTCTCAAGCCCGAGCCGATGTGCCTGGACATTCTTTTCGAAGACGAGGACCTGCTCATCGTGAACAAGGCGCCGAGCCTTGTGGTCCATCCAGGGGCAGGCCACTCCGAAGGGACGCTCGTGCATGGGCTGCTCGCCCATTGTGCGCGCCTGGCCGTTCAGGGTTCCCCTCTTCGGCCCGGAATCGTTCACCGCCTGGACAAGGATACCTCCGGGGCACTCGTCATCGCAAAAAGCGAGCGTGCATATTTGAACCTGGTAAGGCAGTTCAAGGAAAGGGGGGTTAGGAAGGAATACCTGGCCCTGGTTTACGGGAGTCCGGCTAAAGGTGAGGGAGAGATTTCGTCGCTGCTTGGCAGAGATCCAATACACAGAAAAAAAATAGCCGTTCTTCAGCACGGAGGCCGCGAGGCCCTGTCACGATGGCGGGTGGAGAAGCACTGGGGGGAAACCGCACTGCTGAGGGTACAGATTGAAACGGGCAGGACACATCAAATCAGGGTACATCTCAGCCATATCGGACATCCGGTCGTCGGCGACGAGACTTATGGGGGGGACAGGAGGCGGGCGAGAAACGTCAAATCGGCCCCGGTGCGAGATCTGCTGCTTGGGACCCAGCGCCAGATGCTGCACGCGATCCGGCTCGAATTCACCCATCCGGTCACCGGCGCCACTGTTACGGCGAACGCGCCTATGCCTGAGGATTTCAGAGACCTTATCGAAAGGCTGGACTGCTTATCGCAGTCAGAATGAGTCCGGAGCCTCTTGCAAAACTCCACTTCGCGTGCTTTTCGCAAATTCCAATCTTCACAAACGTCCCCGTCAGGTCTGTTCCTGCGGTGTAATAGGACAGTAAAACTTTTGGTCCAAGAGGCAAAGGGCTTGGTAATGAGATTGTGCGATTTCATCCCATCCCTGCGATTTCTCGGCGACGAGGTCCAAAAGCCCCTCTGCATCAACATCGGTTGCTAATTTGGCCAATATGACCGTGGCCGCCAGGCGAACATCCTCGTCCTTGTCCTTGAGCATATCGGCAACGAGACTCAGTTCGTCGTGGGTGCCGAGCTTGCCGAATACCGCCGCCGCATGGACGCGATCTAAGCCCAACGTGTCGTAGTTCTCATTAATAATCTCCATAGCCCGGTGTCCGTGTTCACTCTTCCAGCCGGAGCGGTTCGAGCTTTCGACTTTCCCAATATCATGGAGAAGGCACGCGGCCAGGAGAACGAAGATCTCGGTCTCGTTCAGACCGGTCTCTTTCTTATCATCGGAGATAAGCAGGTCCAGGTTTCTCTCAACAGCCTCACAATGCTCATGCCCCTGTTTGTTGTCACCTTGCTGGAATTCCTGCCAGGTCGCCTCTGCATTGCCCGCGACATTCTCAAGCTGCGTGCGCAGTTTCCCGCCGAGGCAATCTCTCAATCGTTTCTTACCTTTGGTCATATTGATCTCCTATAAGGGCTTGTCCGTAAATAGAACCTTTGCGCTCGCATCCGGCTTTTGGCCTGCTTTGGCCGCTCCTCAATCGCAAAGTCCTCGACGTAGTCCAGCTACGCCTGCGGTTTTGCTCAATCTTCGCGACCAAATCAGTCTCAAAATCCTGCGCGATCCCTAAGAGGCTTATTTACGGGCAAGCCCTAAGTCATCCAGGGGCAGGCACATTTTGCACAATTCTACCGTAGGCCACAGCCCTTCGCAAGGGCGGAGGGGGGTCAACAGCTCTTGCGTTGTATGGTGTTTGACAACATTTGATGGTGTTGGTATTATCACCAACATGAGTGCTGAACTATTGCTCAACGCGCGCCACGCTATATCCGAAGACGCTTTCGTAGAAATGGTGGTATGGCGTTTGCCGCAGAGGGGTTCAAGCAGCCGGCATGGTTTCAAATATAGGTTTGCCCTAGTGGCTAATGGCCGCTGTGTTTTGCGCTACGACAACGAGCTGGGCAAGGGCGATCACAAGCACCTGGGTGACAAACAGGTCCCGTACGTTTTCACATCACCTCAGGACCTGCTCGACGACTTCTGGAGTGATGTAGACAATTGGAGGTCTTAGAATGGCCACGGTTACATTGGTGATTTCTTCCCGGGAGAGCCTCAACCAACGGGTCCTTGGGGCATTCGAAGGGGAGCCGCAAGGGACCTTCATCAGCTTCGAATCTCCTGCGCTTCTTTTCAAGGTGCTTACAGGCAAACGCTGGCAGTTGCTAAAGCTCATGACCGGTGCGGGTCCAATGACGATTCGCGAGGTGGCGCGCCGTTTGGAACGAGATGTGAAAGCGGTTCATGGCGACGTGCATGCGCTTTTGAATGCCGGCATTCTGCAAAAGACCGCCAGTGGGCGTATCGTCTTCCCATTTGATGCCTTGCATGTCGATTTCACGCTGAAAGCGGCTTGAATTTAGTTCAGAAAGCGGGTTACCCGGAAATTCCTGCTTCATAGCCTCGGGTTCGTGCAGCAGGCTAATTCGGAGCGGCAGAGGGCGGGATATTTTTTGTCGCCGTCTGTCCCCGTAATCCTCAGCATGCGCAGCCCATTGAAGATAACAAGCAGCGAAGCCCCCATATCGGCGGCAATCGCCTCCCACAGGGTCGCGACACCGGCTGCCGCCATGCAGATGAACAGGGCCTTTACCAGCAGGGCGAAAAACACGTTCTGCCTGATGACGGCCATCGTTTTTCTGGAGTGGTGGATCAGCCAGGGTATTTTGGACAGGTCGTCGGACATCAGCGCTATGTCGGCGGTTTCAATTGCAGCATCCGAGCCCATGGCCCCCATGGCGATCCCTATGGTTGCGGCGGCCAATGCCGGAGCGTCGTTGATTCCGTCTCCGACCATCGCAATTCCGCCAAATCTTGTCTTGAGTTCCGAGACAAGCCGAACCTTATCTTCGGGGAGCAATTCAGCGTGGAATTCATCGATTCCAACCGCTTTGGCTATAAGTTCGACGGTTTTGTGATTGTCGCCGCTGATCATTACGACTTTTTCCAGACCGAGAGCTTTGAGGCTGGCAATCGCCTCGCTTGCTTCCGGGCGCACCTGGTCGGCGACGCTTACCAGTCCGCAGACGTGATCATCGCACCACATCACCATGATCGAATTCCCGGCCTCCTCGAGTCTGCTGATCGCGTCATGAAAGACCGGGCTTTCCCGCTGCCATCTTTCGAGCATCCTGTGGCTTCCAAGCCAGTAAGCTTTTCCCCCGATTGACCCTTCCGCCCCCTGGCCCGGCAAAATTGTGAACTTGTCGGCAACTGCGGCGCGAATGCCTCTTGATTCCACATGGCGGATAATAGCCCGTGCAAGCGGGTGCGTGCTGTGCGCTTCAAGAGCGGCTGCGTTTGCAAGAAGGCCGGTCTCGCTGTGGTCGCCCACCGGAATGACCTGCTTTACAGCGGGCTCCCCGAAGGTAATGGTCCCCGTTTTATCGAAAGCAATCGCTTTGAGCCGCGCCGGAGCTTCAAGATAGGCGCCTCCTTTCACGAGGACGCCGTTTCGCGCCGCTGAACCGAGTCCTGCCACAATTGTCACGGGAGTAGATATTACAAGCGCACACGGGCAGGCGATAACCAGAACGACCAAGCCCTCGTAGAACCACTTTGCCCAGCCCCCGCCGGTGAAAAGTGGGGGAACTGCAACAATGGCAAGGGCGGCCAGCATCATAAAAGGAGTGTACACCCCGGCGAACTTATCCACCCACTGCTCGACAGGAGCGCGTCTGGAACGGCCCTCATCCACCATGCGGATGATTCTCGATAAGGTGGTGTCAGATGCGGGCCGGGTCGAGCTGAACTCTATGGTCCCCTCTTCGTTGATTGTTCCGGCAAACACCTCGGAACCTAATCCTTTGGGAATGCAGGCGGACTCACCGGTTATGGGCGCCTGGTTTACGGAAGTGACGCCCCGTGTTATTACGCCGTCAAGCGGGATTCGTTCGCCGGGCCGGACCACGACGGTAGCGCCGACCGGTATTTCATCAACCGGTTTTTCCTCGATGTTCCCGTCATCCGGGCAAATAAAGCGGGCCCTCGGTGGGGTGATGTCCAAAAGCGCGGTTATTTCACGTTTCGCCTTCTCCAGGCTCCATGATTCGAGCAACAGCGCAAGCGCGAAAAGAAAACTTACCGAAGCGGCCTCCAGCCATTCACCCAAACCGATTGCCCCGAGGACTGCCACGGTCATCAGAAGGTTCATGTCCGGTTTGAGTTTTCTTGCCGCATAGAGGGCTTTTGGAAAAATAAGCCAGCCCCCGGTAAGGATTGCCAAAGAATAGAGAACAACCGAAAAGACCGGAGGACCGCCGTTTTGCCCCGCGAGTGCGGCGTATATGTTCCCCAGGTGGAGCGCTTGAAAAACAAATGCCGCCATCAGCAAGAGGCCGCTCGATGCACATGAGAAGAGTCTTCCATGTTTTTCCCAGGCGCTCTCGTCTTTTGTCGCGCATACTCCTGAGGAGCAGGCATCCTCAGAGGGGACCGCCTCCATGCCGGTCCTGGCAACCGCCGCAATGACGCTTTGAGCAACGCTTGCGTCGATACTGCCGCTGATCGTCATCCGGCTCCGCAGCAGATCGAAAGAAAGCCTCTCATCGCCTCCAACGACGGGCGCCACCTCAGATCTGAGCAGCCCTACTTCCTGGCCGCAGCACATGCCCTTTATTCGGAAGGAGTGTTTTTCCATTTACCCTGCTGAGATAGACTAATAAATAAGGTAATTAACCTAAAGAAACCTATAAAAAGCCGCTACGCTCACATTAGTGCGCTACGCGGCACAACCCGCGCCGGCCCACATTGGATTCTCGACAGCCCACCCACCCGCGAGGCGGGGCCGGCGGCCGGTTTTCACGTAAAGGCTTCGTTAACTTAATCCTGCCGCCTGCTTCTTCAGGCCCCCTAATTTTGCTGCTTTGATCCGTCCGTGTTATGAGCTGCTCCATTTTCGACAAGAGGTTGAAAAATAGTCAATGGCAGCTTGAAGACCCTTTTCATCACTCCGAAAAGCTCCTCGCCCACGGCGCTGGGGGAAAGAAGAACCACTGCGGGGTCGGCCAGGTCTCCGCTTATGCGGACCGGTAGAGTTACGAATGTCTCGCCTAGTACTTTCCCCATAATGGGTGTCGCATCTACGACCCTCTCCACGGTCCGCATCGGTGCGACAAGGGCAATCACGTCCACTTTGCGTTTTGAGAGGTCGATCTTTCCACGAAAGACCGTCTTGATGCACGGCCCATTAACTACCGAATCGGACAGGACGAGCTTTCCGTCCTTTATTTTTCCTTTAGCTTCTATAGATTTATATTCGCAGCCCTCGCCGATGAGGTCCGGGACCACGCCCCTGTAGATTTCCGAGATGCTGAGCAGCGAAATTATTTTCCCTAATGTATCGAAACGGTAAATGCGCCCGTCCTTTGCCTCAAGCTCTACGTCACCTTCGATGGAATCCGCGAGGCTGTCATCCCAGCCGTTCGCCGTAAGATTTCCTGTGAGCGTGTAACTGCCGGAAAGAATGTGCCGTTTATTGAAGAGGCACTCTATGGCTGATTCGAGGTTCTGGTCCTTGGCCGATAAGCTGAGAGAGATATTCACGCCATCAGGCGTGATCCTGATGCTCCCCGGAGTGGAGATCCCGCAAAGATTTGCCTGAGTCAGCCGAATGTCGATGGATCCGGGGCTTAGGACCACATCGGCATTGGCCGGGTTCCAGCTAACTTTTCCATAGGACAGGTGCTCGCTTCTTACCCGGATAGTGCCCTTAAGAGGCGATTCCCAAGCTTTTTTCGGGGATTGGGAGCCGGGTTGAGCGGAGTTATTGATCTCCTTTTGAGTGCTCCATCTGGACTTAAGAATGCTCTCCAGGTCAAAACTGTCCGCAAAGGCATTCATATCCACAACATAAGCGTCCCGGGCGATCGCGACGCTCCCTATAAGGCTCAGCCTGCTTCCGTTCCAGCTTATTATGGCCGATTTCACATTTAGTTTGTTTCCATCAGCCTCGATCGTCGCTTTTTCAATTCGCAAAGGCACAGGGAGGTTGACCGGCGGTTGGAAGCCCGAAATACTGACCTCTCCCTGAGCACTCGATTTCTCTAGAGTGTCGAGGTAGAGATGTGCGCTGAATTTGCCCCTTATAGGCCCTGTAAGCAGCCTGTTGTCGGCAAGGAGCCGGTCGGCCGTCTTGTTGCTAAGCGTTCCGGAGAATCTGATTTCTAACTGATTCTGCCCGGAGTTCATCGAAATTGCGGCGTCAGAGTCCTCATCTCTTATGATGAGGTCTTCAATGGAAAGCTCCTGGGGCGTTTTGACAAGACTGATTGTAATGCTGGGCCCGGCAGAAAGCTGCATTTCCCCCTTGAAAGCGGTTTTCGGCCCCGTGTCCCAGGTCAAGCGGGAGTTGTGCAGGTTTAGATTCGAGACGGCCCTGAGTGAGTGCGGGAAACCAGCGAGCGAAGCGGCAATTTTGTTCCCCTCCGGGCCGAGTTGACCGCTCAATTGCAGGTCCACTTTCTTCGGATGATCCAGGTAGCCTGTAATTTTTCCTGAAATTGACAGTGATGAGTCCGCCACGACGGCGTTGATCTCCGTGAGGGCGATTTGGTCGCCGTCCATCTCGAAAGCGCCTGTCTTCAAGGTGAGAGGGCCGTTTAACAGCTTGTTTTGAAAAACAACGTCCTCGACTGATCCGCTGGCGTTGAAAACCCATTTGGAGCGGTCAGCAGGCGGGCCAAAGAACCGAAAGGAGTTAATTGCCAGCAATCCTTTCGGCGCGGCGTCCAGGAAGTTTTTCCAGTATTCATGTGCTCTCAGGTGCTGAGCCAGAAGGTCCATGGAAACGACGGACGTGGCCTCAGAGTTGATCCCCAGAACTTTTGACGCACCCCATTGGTAGCTCAGATCCACCCGCTCTAAACTCGAGCGTCCACTCTTCGCGGCCAAAGATGTCACCGATACTTTCTTCCCCTCCAACCGGAAAGAGGCGCCTTGCAGATCAACCGGTTCAGGAAGACGGCCGTAACGGCCAAAGAGCCGGAAAGGGCCGGACTCCACTTTAGTGGTGAGCGCCTTAAGGCTTTCGCCAAGTACGAGTCTGCCCTGCGCTCTGCCCGCCACATCTTTAATCTGCGCCAGCTCTTGCGTGAAGGCCTGGTTCTTGACAACCCGTTTCAGAACTTCCGGCAGCTCGGAGAGATCGGCGGTAATTGGAAGATCCAGATGGAACAGAGGGTCGTCCCGCCGCAGCCCGATTCTCAGCTCTCCATTGCTGGTTGAAGACCCTGCGGTTTGGCCCGAGAGGTGAGTTCCGTTCAGTACACCATCCTCAACCAGCACGTTTCCGCTGACGTTGGAGACAAGCAGGTCCGCTTTGGGGGCAAAAACGACACCTTTTTCGATCGAACCCTTTATGGTGAAGTTTTCGGGTTTTTTCAAACCGGAAGCCGTGTTTGCGCGTGCGCTGAAAAGGATCGCCGGTACTTCACCCTCACGTATGATTTCAAAAACCCGCCGGGTGACGGGGTTTTCCTTGTCCACGGCGAGCATGATGCTCCGTACCGATGTGACGTCGGTCTCCTGCCCGTCGATGTTCAGAGTGACGCTTTGATCGGAGTATCTTTCTACGTAGCGCGCAGAGAAGTTTAGACGCGGGTAGTCGAACCGAAGATGTGAAATGGAAAAATCGATGCTGTCGGTGTCGACGGCTAATGCGCCGCTCAGAGCGCCGTTGCTCATAACAGTGCTCTGGGGTCCGCCGCCGAGAGTGAACTGAGGGATCGAAGCAGTGAAATCTGCGCGGGCTGTTCCGGGGCCGTTGTTAGAAAGGGTAAGGGTCAGGTCTATCTGAGAATCGCCGATCTTGTCGGACGCGGACTTATTGAGATATCTCATAAGGTCCCTTGGATTGCCTCCGGCCAGCTTCAACTCTGCTGAACTCTTCAGAGTACCAAGGTCAACCCAACCACTGAATGTGAGGGCTTGCCAGAGATCGGATTTGCCGCTCGTCAGCTCGAAATCGACCCTTTGGGCATGGACGGAAGTCCTAAGGTCGATCTCTTCGAAAAAGAAGGTGCGGTCTAGCCCGCAGCAGAGCTCCAGCCCACCGTTGCGAGCGTCGATAACCACGCCGGGCATTTCCGCAAGGAGTGTTGCCTGGAACTGGGAAATCCTGCCTTTCAGGCCTAGAAGTTGCTGAGAAGGTGACTCTGCCGAGCTTTCGGGTGTCTGGTCCGGCAGGCGGGCAGTGATCATCGGATTGATAAGCTCTATTTCGGCAGGTGTGAATTTGCCTGCAAAGAGAGGCAGTATCTTCGGATGAAGTATTACCGATTCGGCAGATGCGGTAAGCGTCTCAGGAATGGTCATTTTGACACCGTGCATGACCATGCGGGGAAAGGGCAGAAAACTTATCTTGATTCGCTCCGAGCTTATGTGATGACGGGCTGCGATTTCGGCTGCCACGTTGCGGCCTAGAGCGTCGGTATCGACGACACGCGAAAGGAGCACCGCTGCCGCGGCAAGCACAACCAGGAGAATCCCCGCCCCGGAAGCCCCCCACACAAATATTTTTCTGGCTTTGGTCATAAAGCTCTCTTCCGCAGATATAAATTGCCAACCGGGATTTGGACGGATCAATCTATGAACTTAGCAATTCAAAAAACCGAGGGCAAGTGGAGAATAGGAGAACAGGGTGCGGATCTTAAAAGAACGGCAAATTCCTTAGAGATTTCGTAGCATACAAGCTCAAGGCAGAGGAAGGGGAGCAGGACCGGCACGACCACAGTCATGAGCTCCCCTTGCCATAGGTAATGATTTTTCAAAACGAGCGGAGTCATCAGGCCGAAAGCCGCCGGAAACCATTTGATCATCATAAAGAGAAGTGAACGAATTTTGGCTTAAGGAGTCTTCGCCGGGGCCACTCCTTCCGCTTCCATTTTCTTCAGGTATTTTTCAGGGTCTTTATTGAAATCATCGACGCAGGCGGGGCAGCAAAAATAAATACGCTTGCCCTGATAATCCACAAAGACTTTTTCGTCGATTTTGTTGCCCAGGACAGGGCACTTGGTCTGAGCTGCCGCATGCACAATCCCGGGCATGTTCCAGCCAAAGGCGAGCAGCCCCAATGTTACACCCAACAGTACGATCAATTTAATCTTTCTCATTTTCTTCTCCCTGGTTGATTGAAGCCAAATCGCGGGCAAAGCCCGCACCTGCCGTTTTCAGATTAAGGTGAAAGCGCCAGCGCCACACTTCATAAATCGCAGGATAAACCAGCAATTCCATAATAAACGAGGTGAAAATACCCCCGATCATCGGGGCCGCGATGCGCTTCATCACATCTGAGCCGGCCCCCGTAGACCACATTATAGGAACCAGGCCCATAAACATGACCGCGACCGTCATGAACTTGGGGCGGAGCCTTTTGACCGCCCCGTCGACAATGGCATGGCGCAGGTCCTCCTTCGTTTTCATAAGCCCCTGGTCCCGCCTGGAGTTATAGGCGAGGTCGAGGTAGAGGAGCATGAACACCCCTGTTTCGGCATCGACGCCCATGAGTGCAATCAAGCCGACCCAAACGGCGATGCTCATGTTATAGCCGAGCATATAGAGGAACCAGACAGCCCCGACGGCCGAAAAGGGGACTGCCAGGAAAATGATCAGCGTCTTCGCCAGCGACCGGGTATTGAAGTAGATGAGCAGGAGTATGATAAGGATCGTGATCGGTACGACGACAAGGAGCCTGTCCCATACCCGGAGCATGTTTTCATACTGTCCGCTCCATACGAGCGTGTATCCGGGCGGCAATGCAACGTGAGTGCTTACGATCTTTTTGGCTTCCTCCACGTAGCCGCCGACGTCCCGTCCGGCGATGTCGACATAAACATATCCGCTGATCCTTGCGTTTTCATCCCGTATCATTCCGGGACCGGATACCAGCTTCAGGTCGGCTACCTGGGCCATAGGGATCTGTGCACCGCTCGCGGTGGCGATCATGGTCCTGTTCAACCGGTCAACCGTGCTTCGATAATCACGCAAATAGCGGATGTTTATGGGATAACGCTCCCGGCCTTCGACCGTGGTCGAAACGTTTTCCCCGCCGATTGCCGAGGTGATGGTGCTTTCGACCTGGGCGACGGTGAGACCGTAGCGGGCAAGCTCTTCTCTTTTAAGATCGAGGTCGAGGAAAAAGCCGCCGGTTGTCCGTTCGGCATATACGCTGGAAGTTCCGGAAACGCTCTTCAAAGTAGCTTCAATTTGCAGTCCTATTTCCTGGATTTTGTTGAGGTCGGGACCCAGTATCTTGATTCCGACAGGAGTGCGCACTCCGGTTGTAAGCATGTCTACCCGGGCCTTGATCGGCATGGTCCAGGCATTTACGACCCCCGGGATCTGCATGGCCTTATCCAGGCCGTTCGGTCCGTGGACGAGGTCCTCGGTGCTCAGGTGGTCGGGCCAGGCCCTGCGCAGAATGTCCTTTAGCCACTCGGGCGCCCAACCCGAATACCAGGTCGGAATTTTCGGCCACTCAGACTGCGGCTTGAGAACGACCACAGTTTCCATCATTGAGAGAGGCGCAGGGTCGGTGGCCGTTTCGGCCCGCCCGGCCTTGCCGAACACGCGTTGGACCTCCGGAAACGATTTCAGGATCTTGTCCTGGATCTGGAGCACCCGCTGAGCTTCGGTGACGGAAATGCCCGGGACCGTGGTAGGCATGTACAGCAGCGAACCCTCGTCCAGGGGCGGCATGAACTCCGAGCCGATTTTCTCGAAGACGCCGATATGGGGGGCGAACGTAACCGCCACGACCAGGAAGGCCGCCGCAATTGTGGACCACTGGTGTTTCAGCACGAATTCCACGGCCGGATGATAAATTTTCATCAGCGGGCGGCTTATCGGGTGGTTCTCCTCTCTGTGAATCTTGCCAACCAGCACGGCGTTCGCCGCGCGCGCCAGAAATCTCGGGCGAAACGAAAAGTTCTTCATGTGCGTGAAAAGCAGCCGAATTGCCGGGTCCAGGGTGATGGCCAGAAAGGCGGCAATTATCATGCAAAAATTCTTCGTGAATGCGAGGGGTTTAAAGAGCCTGCCCTCCTGGGCCTCCAGCGTAAAAATCGGCATGAATGAAACCGCTATGACCAGCAGTGCGAAAAAGCTCGGCCCTCCGACCTCCTTTACGGCGCCGATCACCACATTCTTGAAATCTCCGGGCCTTCCTTCGGCGTCCCAGTGCTCGAGCTTCTTATGTGTCTGCTCGACAACGACGATGGCGGCGTCCACCATGGCGCCCACAGCTATCGCGATCCCGCCCAGGGACATAATGTTGGCCGTAAGATTCATCTCGTACATCGGAATGAACGAGATTATGACCGCAACCGGAATGGTGATAATCGGAATAATCGCGCTCGGAATGTGCCACAGAAAGATGAGGATAACCAGGCTGACTATTATCAGTTCCTCAGTGAGAGTATGTTTCAAGGTTTCTATAGACCGGCGGATGAGGTCCGCCCGGTCGTATGTCGTAACGATTTCCACTCCCTTGGGGAGGTTGGGGGCGATTTCGGCCAGCTTGGCCTTGACCCTGTCTATAACCTTCAAGGCGTTTTCGCCGTAGCGCATGATCACGATTGCGCCTACAGTCTCACCCTCACCGTCGAGCTCGGCCACGCCCCGGCGAATGTCGGGCCCCAGGACAACTTTGCCCAGGTTCTTGACCAGAACGGGCGTTCCGGTCATCTCATTGGTCCCTACGACCACGTTTTCAATGTCGCTCAACGATTTTACATAGCCTCGGCCCCGCACCATGTACTCGCGGCCGGAGAACTCAACGAGCCGTCCCCCCACATCGTTATTGCTCTCCCGAATCGCGTTCATCACCTTGTCCATCGGGATTTTGTAGGAGACCAGGGCATTGGGGTCGAGGTTTACCTGGTATTGGCGGACAAATCCACCGACCGGGGCTACTTCGGCAACACCGGGCAGCGACTGGATTTCGTATTTCAAAAACCAGTCCTGAATCGAGCGCAGTTCCGCAAGATCATGCTTTCCGGTCTTGTCCACAAGTGCATACTCAAATACCCACCCGATGGCTGTCTCATCGCGGGCAAGCTCCACCTGGACCTCCCGCGGGAGCTTTGGAAGGATGTTATTCAGATATTCCAGCGTCCGGGACCTTGCCCAATAGATGTCGGTCCCGTCTTCGAAAATGACGTATACGAATGAATAGCCGAAATCGGAGAAGCCGCGAATGTCCTTCACTTTTGGGACCCCAAGCATGGCCGTGATCAGAGGGTAGGTAACCTGGTCCTCGATGATGTCAGGACTGCGGTCCCATTTCGAATAGATAATTACCTGCGTGTCCGAGAGGTCGGGGATGGCGTCCAGCGTTATGTGCCGCATCGAGTAGACGCCTGCTGCAACCGCCGCTCCGACCAACAGGAAAACGATGAACCTGTTGTTAGCACAAAAATCGATGACTTTGTTGATCATATACATTCTTCCAATGATGAATGCGGAATGATGAATGATGAATAAAAACACATCTTCATCCATTGCCGCAGTAAATTTCCATCATTCATCATTCATCACTCATCATTTTTTCTCCATGCCGCCGGCGGCGGACCTGAGCTGGCTCTCCGAGTCGATCAGGAAATTTGCGGACGTCACCACCCGCTCTCCTGCCTTGAGGCCGTCGAGCACTATCAGGCGGCCATCCACGCGCGGACCGGGGGTTATTTTACGCGGTTCGAAATAGCCGCCTTCTTTGGCGATGAAAACCGTCTGGTCCGCCCCCGAATCCAACACCGCCTCCTGAGGAATTGAAAGTTTTTTCCCATAATCGGTTTTCAGCTCGACATTGGCGTACATATCCGGCTTGATCTTAAAGTCCGGATTGGGCAGTTCCACCCTGATTTTCAGCGTCCGCGTCTTTGGGTCTATTTCGGGCGATATATAGGTAACTTTGCCCGTGAAGGATTTTGCCGGAAAAGATGGGAAAGTGACCGACGCTTTCTGCCCCAGGCTGACCGATGGGATTTCGTACTCGTATACTTCGGCCTGGATCCAGATGTTGGAAAGGTCCGCGATGACAAACAGGTCCGCTTCGGGTGTGACCTGCTGGCCGGGAAATACGTTACGGGCGACCACAAAGCCGTCCAGGGCCGAATACAGCGTGAGCGACTTGAGCGGGGTCCCCAGGCGCTCTATCCGATTGATTTGGGAGTCGCTTATGTCCCAGTATTTCAACCGTTCGCGAGTCGCGCCGTAAAGTGATTCCGACCTGGACCCGATGTCTGCGAATTCGCTGCTCTTGAGAATGTCTTTGGATTTTTTTGCGATCAGCAATTCCTCCTGGGTAGATACGAGATCGGGGCTGTAGATGCTCAGCAGAGGCTGACCTTTCTTGACCAGCTTTCCGACGAAATCCACGTAAACCTTATCCACCCAGCCCGGAAACTTTGTGTGTACGTGGGCGACTTTTGTTTCATCGTATGTGGCCAGACCCACGGCGCGAATGGTCTTGGACATGTCCATTTCGGAAGCTTCGCTAATTTTTACGCCGATCATCTGCTGTTTTTCGGGATTTATTCTAACTGTCCCAGCAGGCAGACCACCCGCCCCCGGCTGATCTTCCTCGTAGATCGGTACCAGGTCCATTCCATCTGGAGCTTTGCCGGGCTTGTCCGATTTGTTCGAAGGGTTCATCGGATCGACATAGTAAAGGACCTTAGGCTGCTTTTTTTCCGGCGCCCCCGGCTGCTCGTCTTCATAGATAGGGACCAGGTCCATTCCGCAGGGGGCTTTGCCTGGCCTGTCAGACTTGTTGGAAGGGTTCATGGGATCGACATAGTAGAGGACCTTATGCTGCTTTTTCCCCGGGGCCTCGGAGGATGCCGTCTTCATATCGCCTGCGTTACGGCCGGCGTACCAGTGAGAGTAGCCGAAGGCGCTAAGGGCCCCAAGCGCGAAGAACAGCAATGGGACGAGAAAAGCCCGCTTTTTCCCGCGAACGCCGGGTTCATCGGGACCATAAATTTTGCCGGTACTCATCTGGCTTAATCCTGCTGAGATAGACTATAAATAAGGTAAATTGACCCAAAGAAACCTATAAAAAGCCGCTCTGGCCCACATTGGATTCTCGACAGCCCGCCCACCCGCGAGGCGGGGCCGGCGGCGGGTGGCCCTCCGGGCTTTCATTGCAGGGAACAGGAACTGTTGCGCAAATAGAAAGTCAATTAAAACAACTTCTTCGGCTTCTTTCAAGCATGGCTTTGAGTCTGTTGCCGGCCAATGTTTTGAGCCCGCCCTGCCCGCCATCATCCGATGAGGGCCAAGAGTCCAGGGTCATGCCGCATAATATAAGGAATGAAAGTCTTTTTCCCATCAATTGAGGCTCACAAATATGCTCCCGGTTTTCCAATTAGCTTTTTAAAATGACCTTTAGTAGAATTGCCGGGAAAAGGAGGGTTTCTCATCTCAGAGCCAGCAAAAAAGAAAGCGACTTACGACGATCTGTTCAGCATCCCGGATAACATGACCGGAGAGGTCATTGCCGGTGAATTGGTCGTCACTCCCCGGCGGTCCAGGAAACATGGATATGCCGCCTATTCCCTCGGTGGTAGACTGACCCCTCCCTACCAGTTCGGGGAAGGAGGCGGACCCGGCGGCTGGATATTTATCGCCGAACCTGAAATCGGGTTCGGAGAAGATATCCTGGTTCCTGACGTAGCCGGATGGAAAAGGGCGCGGTTTCCGGTGGACGAAGGTCATAATTGGATTTCAGTTTCTCCCGATTGGATATGTGAAGTGCTTTCGCCCGGCACGGCAAGGATTGACAAGACCGGAAAAATGCCCGTGTACGCCCGATTCGGCGTCCAGCACCTGTGGCTCATCGATCCCGTAGCCCGAACACTGGATGCATTCCGTCTTGAAGCAGGCAAATGGGTGGTCATCGGGCTCTTCGTTCAGAACGATAGAGTGCGGGTCGAACCATTCCAGGAAACATTACTCGATCTAAGCGATCTTTGGTTGGAGGGGACGCCGCAAGCGGCCGGATAAGATTAAAAAGCCTGTAGTACTTACAGGCTAGCTGATTTAAACAACTATTCTTATTAAAACATATCCTATCTCTCAATAATCGAAGGAAACAAATGCTGCCCTCAAATTTTATCCGGCTGTTTCTCCTTTGGTTCATTTGCATGCTAACCCCCATGCATGTTTTTTCTCAGGTCACCGGAGAACAAGGTCTGCTGGAAACAAAAGAAATTACTTTGGAAGAACTGCTGAAAGCCGCTGCCGAAAATAATCCGGAAATCAAGTCCTCCGCGCAGACCGCCGCTGCTTCCAAGGCCATGATTCCTGCCGCAGGCGCTCTTCCCGATCCTACCGTTAAGTTCGAAACTATGGGGAACCTGATTCCTCCGACACTCATGAAGGGGGACCCGTCTTCAGCTCGCACCTACGGCATCGAGCAGGAAATACCTTTTCCCGGAAAACTCGGCCTGAAAGAAAATATTGCCTCGGTCGAAGCCGAATCCCGGCAGTGGAGTCATGAGCTTGTGCATCTAAAGGTTATGGCGGAGCTCAAGCAGGCCTTTTTCGATTTATATTTGATCCACAAATCAATAGATATTTTGTTGAAGAATGAGGAACTGCTTAAGAATTTCGAGGACATCGCGGAATCAAGATACAAGGTCGGCCAAACGACGCAACAGGACGTCCTCAAGGCCCAGGTCGAAATATCCAAAGTTCTCGACAGGCTGCTGGTGCAAGGGCAAAAAAAACGGGTAGCCGAAGCAAAAATCAATAACCTTCTTTACAGGTCCACCGAGACTCCGGTCGGCAAACCCGCCGAATTCAAAAAAGCCGAACTTGCCTATTCGCTCGAAGAACTCACCCAGCTTGCCCAGGGCAATTCCCCGGCTCTGAAGGTCTCAGAGAGCGAGATAAGCAGCAGAGAGCAGGGGGTGGAACTGGCCGGCAAAGAATTTTATCCGGATTTTGCCGCCGGATTTGCCTATGCTGAAAGAGATCAGAACCCGGGAATGTACGGCCTGATGGTGAGCGCAAAACTGCCGCTTTACTTCTGGAGAAAACAGGGGCCCGAACTCGAAGCTGCCCGGCTGAATCTTTCAAGCGCCAGGAGTATGCGCGACAACACCTCATCAACTGTCCTCTACCAAGTCAAAGAAGCCTATACTATGGCAACCACTTCCGAAAAGCTCGCCAATCTCTATGGATCTGCTATAGTTCCCCAGTCCAACCTGGCTCTTAACTCCGCCATAGCCAATTACCAGGTCGGGAAAATCGATTTCCTCCAACTGATAGACGCCTCGATGTCCCTTCTCGAATACCAACTCAAATATTACGAATCGATGGTCGAGTTTCATAAGGCTCTTGCCCGGTTGGAGCCGCTTGTGGGTGTTCATCTAATTAAATGAATAGCGGCGGAAGTTTCTCACGCTGAGCTTCCGGCTGAACGCCTCGCGGAGCGTAGAGAAAGGACCGGATTATTATGCGGAGACGCGAAGAGGCGAATAAGCGGAGAGGGAGAGGGGAGAATGGTTTCACGCGACGCGGAGAGGGACTGGGGAGCATGGCGGAGAGGCGGAGCAGGGAGCAGGGACCCCGGTTCCGTGTGGGGTGACGTCATCCCGACTAAAGTCTGGAAGGGAGCAGGCGAGAAATAATATTTCTGAGTCCCTGTCATTTCAACGAATTAACGGATTTTAATAATTGAGGGATTCAGCGATTAAAGGCAAATTGCTCAATTGCTGCAATCCGTTTTGATCCGGTAATATTATACCACCCTGGGATTTGGCCCTGCAAAACGGCAACCTGAAGCGGCAAAAAGCGGCGGTAAGTGTCGAGCGTCATGATAATTCCCACCTTTTGAGGGGGTTGTGATCACGACAAATCCCCCCGATCACATAAATTCCCCCCCGGTTTCGGCTTAATTCGCCCCTCTCTCGCCGAGGTGTGGTTGAGCAAACATGTTCTGTATCCTCGGGGTTTGATGCAAGAAGACCCTGAGAGTAGGAAACATGGCGAGGAGAGTAATCCATATGAATGAGGTTATGGAGATTCTGTACCAGTGGCACCAGGGCGCCGGCATCAAAGGGATAAAACGGTCTTTGGGATATGATCGAAAGACCGTTCGCCGCTGCGTCCGTGCAGCTCAGGATGTCGGCTTCATCGGAACTCTCGCAACCAGCACCTAACCGAAATTATTATTAAAGTCTGCGGGTGAAAACACCGATACGATTATTGAATTAAACTTAGACATCGATAATCGGCTGGAACTTTTCATAAAGTGGAGTTCCCGAGCGATGTATCGGTGCGGCCGCAGTGAGAAGCTGCAAGACGAGGTGGGTTCAAGTGAAACAATCTTGAGCCTAAACCCGTTTGCAATGGTCAGGAATTACGAGTTAGACAAACCTGCACGAGATCTCAGGGAGGGAGAAACAAACATGAAGCGCTGGATCAAAGTCGGTGTTTTCGTTGTACTCAGCATGTGGACCGCAGCCGTCGTGGGTGCTGCCGAAGTGGCCACGAAAGACGAATGTGTGAGTAAGGTGAAGGCGGTTGCCGCCCTGGTCAAGGAACAGGGACCGGAGGCCACAATAGCCAAGGTCAATGACCCCAAGAGTGAATTCACCTGGAAGGATTCTTACGTATTCCTGATGGATGCCGAAACAAATCTGATACTGGCGCATCCAGCCAACCCGAAGCTGATCGGGAAAGTGCTAACCGGTCTGAAGGACACCAACGGCAAGATGTTCTTCGTCGAGTTCTTCACTGTGGCCAACGAGAAAGGTGAGGGTTGGGTGGATTACACGTGGCCGAAGCCGGGCGAGACCACTGCCTCCCCCAAGTCCACCTATGTTTTTAAGATTCCCGGTACCAATCTGATCGCTGCGGCGGGCTACTACCACTAAGGCTGTACACATTATAGAGGGGGGCCAAGCGGCCCCCTGAGCGGGCTCCAAGGAGGTTTTCTCTCATGCGACAATCTATGGTCCGGTTCTCCAATATCGGGGGGAAGATTCTCCTGCTCGTCATCCTCGGCGTATCCGGGATGTCCATCAGTGCAGGGATCAACAGGTTTCTGGCACAGAAGGTTCAATCCGGGGTGGCCGTGGGGCAGGCTGCCGGAGAAGTTTCCCAAGGCATTTTATCGATGATGGTCATCGAGAAGGAATTCATCAACTCGAGTGATAAGAGCGTGCTGAAGGACTATAACGGAGTCCTTGCAGGGGTAAAAGTCTCAATCGAGCGCATCCTCGAGCTCAGCGCAGATGCAGGGATCAGGGTCCAGATAGAAGAGATCAAAAAACTGCGCCAGGAGCACGAAGCCATGTTCCAGGAAGTGGCGAGAAATATCGAAGCCTCGGAGCAGACCAAGAGCACGCTCAGCCAAACGATTCGTCAATTGCAGAGCATCCTTCAGGATGCCATTGGAATCATAGACAAGCGGGAAACACAGGTCAACATGGTCGGGGATGACCTCGACCTTACCACCAGCAACATCCGAAGGGAAATCAAGAGCTTCTTATCCTTTTGGTACGTCAAGCAACTGAATATCCAGGATCTCCTCCTTTTCGCCCGCCTGGACGATTACCAGAAGCGGGAAGCCGAATTGACCGGCAGGCTACAGCTGGCTGCCAAGAACACCGGGACGCTCATATCGGTCTCCAAGAACAAGGATGTCCTGGGGCGATGGCAAGAAGCCCTGAAATCGGCACCCGAGATCGATCGTCTGCAGTCCACTCTCGTTCAGTTCTGGCAGCGGGACCGGGACCTGACGGGTAACCTGAGGGATAATGCGGGCAAGATTCAGACCGCGGCACGCGCCATAACGGACATGACCGGTCATCAGATCCAAGAGAGCTATTCGACGGCTGGAAGTGTCGGTGTTTCAGTGGTGTTGATCGGACTTGCACTCCTGGGAATCCTCGGGCTCTTCATCCACCGCGGCGTGACTCGGTCGCTGAAAAGGGCTATCGAAGCCTTGTCTCGAAACGCAGAGCGGGTGTCCGAAGCCTCCGGCCAGGTTTCATCGGCAAGCCAGCAGCTTGCAGAAGGATCATCCGAGCAGGCGGCGGCCATCGAGGAAACCTCCTCCTCTTTGGAAGAGATGGCCTCCATGACAAGACAGAATGCCGCAAACGCTGATCAGGCCAACGATTTGATGAGCAAGACC
The DNA here is from genome assembly GCA_049515795.1 of Syntrophobacteraceae bacterium. Taxonomy (GTDB): domain Bacteria; phylum Desulfobacterota; class Syntrophobacteria; order Syntrophobacterales; family Syntrophobacteraceae; genus SbD1. Next base: position 97,341 of record JBEKTT010000004.1, on the reverse strand, counting down.
AGGCAGGTTATTGATCGCGCCAACGGATCAATGACGAACCTGACCGCTTCCATGCAGGAGATTTCAAAAGCCAGTGAAAAGATCTCAAAGATCATCAAGACCATTGACGAAATCGCCTTTCAAACGAACCTGCTGGCGCTGAATGCAGCAGTTGAAGCCGCCAGGGCCGGTGAGGCCGGAGCGGGATTTGCCGTTGTTGCGGATGAGGTGAGAAATTTGGCTATGAGAGCTGCGGAGGCGGCAAAAAATACCGCCAGTCTGATTGAAGGGACAGTCAAAATAATAAAGGAAGGCTCTGAAGTTGTCCAAAAGACCAACGCCGAATTCTCCGAAGTACAAACCAGTTCCACCAAGATGGGAGGGTTGGTGGGGGAAATCTCAGCGGCATCCGGTGAGCAGGCTCAGGGGATTACACAAATCAGTAAAGCCGTGACCGAGATGGAGAATGTGGTTCAGCGCAATTCCTCGAATGCCGAAGAATCTGCTTCCGCTTCCGAAGAGATGAACGCCCAGGCAGAGCAAATGAAACAATCTGTGGCCGAACTCGAAACCCTGATTGGAGGCGCCAGTGGCCATTCAACCATCGGGGGCGCCACAGCATTGCGGAAAAAGGCCGCATTGCAGAAGGCTGCAAAAGAGCCGAAGATGATTCCAGCATACGAAAACAAAGCAAATGGCCTTCACCGGGCAGGCAATGGAAAGGCTTCGGTCCCTCTCAGCAAAAGCAATTCAGGCCCGGAGCAGGTTATCCCTTTTGATGATTCAGAAGTCTCGGGTTTTTAATTACCGGCACCGATTATGACCGACTCTTTCCGGGTGGTTTGTGCGTAAGACTGCGCATTAGCCCTACCGCTGACGATTTGACTCAGATAGAGCATTTTCTAGTGGGGTGAGCAATTTCCTCCCTGGGGGTGTAAAGCGGGAAGCTTTTGCTCCTCGTATGATAGACTTACATATATCACTTAAATAGATTCACTTCGCGGAGCGCGGAAGGCGACCGTATCGCGTGTCTAATCTGGTCTTAATCTGGTCATTCCTTTTACCGTCTTTAGGCGGAAGATCTTCTTACCGCCATCAGGCGGAAGTCGAACGCGTTGGGCGGGCGCGGGATTCCTTCTTATTTTAGCTTACTTTCTGAGCAGGTGTTCGACTTCATCGATGAGTTGAAGGAATTCCTTCGACTGCCTGTACCGGTCGAGCGCCTGCTGATGCTGGAGCCAGGTCTCCCATACCTCCATCCACGTGGAGTTATGCCAGTAACAGTCAGAATCATCCCGGTTTCCGCCGGCCCTGGCGCGGTATTCTTCGTACTCCTGCCGGCAGCACTTGCAGAAACTGTATGGAGCGGCAAACTTGGCGTATTCTTCGGCCTGGGGGTCTATCTGAGCTCCACACTTCGAGCACCTCACCACACACTGGGTACACTGAAAGATCTTTCGCAGGGCTTCGATCTTGCGCCGGCGCACAGCGTTGTCGCGCTCAGACCTCAAGTGCTCGGCTTTTTTACCGAATTCGATGATATCGGCCATATTGCCTCATTTCTTGGCGGTTTTTAAAAAGGTTTGATCTTGCACATCCTCGCCTTCAACTGGCGGTGCATCCTCTTCACTCGCTCCTTCGACCAGATTGAAAAGCTGCTGGGTGAAATCCATGTAAATAGCTTGTGCGTTTCTTTGCGCCTTCTTTTTTAAAAACACGATAGGGTCGTGCAATAATTTCTTGATGATCGATGCAGTAAGGATTTCAATGGCTTCTTTTTCGCTCTTGCTTAAGTCGGGAAGCTGGGAGAATGTCTTCCTGAGCTCATTTCGCCTGATGCTCTCAGCCTTTTGCCGCACGGAGACAATCGTGGGCACCGCGCTCAGGCTGTTCATCCAGTTGTTGAACTTGATGGTTTCCTCATTGATGATATGCTCGGCTATCTGAGCCTGGTTTCGCCGTTCTTCCCTGTTGTGGTCGATTACTCCCTGCAGGTCGTCTATATCATAAACATAGACGTTATCGATCTCGTTTACTCTCGGGTCTACGTCTCTGGGTACGGCGATATCGATGAAGAAAAGAGGCTTGTTGCGCCGCTCCCGCATCCTGGACCTTACATCCTGGTAGAGGATGAGAGGTTTCTCCGCCCCTGTGGAGGAGACCACTATATCCATTACCTTGAGCTCCTCGAGAAAGCGGTCGAATGCAACCGTCTCAGCCTTGAATCTGGCGGCCAGATCCATTGCCCTTTCGAGCGTGCGGTTGGCCACCAACATCCGGCGTACGCCCTGCCTGAGAAAATGTTCAGCGGCTAGTTCGGCCATTTCTCCGGCGCCGATGAGCAGCACACTCTTGTCCCTGAGATCGCCGAAAATCTTCCGGGCAAGCTCAACGGCCGCATAGCTTACCGATACGGCGCAGGAGCCGATGCAGGTCTCAGTTCGCACGCGCTTGGCGACGGAAAAAGATTTATGTAAAAGCCGATTGAGGACTACCCTTACCGTTCTGTACTCGACAGCATCACGGTAGGCCTCCTTTAACTGACCGAGTATCTGAGGTTCTCCGACGATCATCGAATCGAGGCTGGATGCGACCATGAACAAGTGCTTGACGGCCTCGAGGTCCTTATGGACGTAGAGGTACGAATCGAGTGGAACGGAGTCCGACAACCCTATGTGGGCCCCCAGCACGGTCTTTATCTCCCGTATGCCCTGGGCGACAGAGTTACAGGTAAACAGGAATTCCACTCGATTACAGGTGGAAAGGAAAACCATCTCATCGACTTGCTCCAGATGCGGGAGCATATGCAGGGGGTTTACCTCTTTTCGGCATGCCACGGCAAGCTGTTCGCGTATTTCCACGGGCGCCGTATTATGATTCATGCCTAAAAGGACGATGTGAGACATTACATCTTACCCGCAAGGACAGAATGGTGACCGCCGAGCAAAAGGCTCGCTCCTACAAAGGTCAGAACAATCGCCGAAAAACCAAGGATCGAAAGCCACGCCGCCCTTCGACCCCGCCATCCGACAGCGAGCCGCTCGTGCACAAGGACAGCGTATATGATCCAGGTGACCAGAGACAGTATCTCTTTAGGGTCCCAGTTCCAGGGCGAGTGCCAGACAATGGCCGCGTAGGCAAACCCGGTTATCAGGCCCGCCGTCATGAGAGGGAACCCCGACATGATGCAGTAATGGGCAATGGAGTCGAGCCGTTCCAGCGAGGGCAGCCGCTCGTAGAGGAAACCGAAATTCTTTTTCTTGATATGTCTTTCCTGCAGCAGGTACATCACGCCAACACTGAAAGCCAGCGTAAACAGTGCGTTCGCCAGGAAAATGCTTGCCACGTGCACAATGACCCAGCCGCTTTTGATAAACTCACTCTTAAGCATTATCTGCGATGGCAGAAGGGAAGATGAAAGCATGAAAACTACGGCAAGCGGGGAGACGAAGGATCCCAGGATGCGAAGCTGTAACCGGATTTGAAGGATAAGATAGGTAACCACAAACACCCATGCAAACAGGGAGAGCGATTCCTGGATCGTGTCAGCCGGAAGATGCCCGGTGCTGGCCGTGTGCATTACCAGCGCGGCCCCATGAAACAGAGCGCCGGCAAGCAATATGGACCACGAGATACGGTGCAACTGTTCCCGGTCCCTGAAAAGATAGACCAGGTACCCTACCGTCCCGCTCAGGTAGCAAAGCGTTGCGATTACCAGGAAAAGAGATTCCATAGATTTTCCCAGACAGCTTTTATTTCGGCTTCGGACATAACCGGGCGGCAAGCCTCCAACGTTTTTGCAAAAGCCTCCTGCGGGCGGCCCTGCTTGAGCCGTTCAGCGATGGGCAGCTCCGCAAGCGTGGTGAATATCTCCTGGGCCTGTTTTTCCGCTACTCCTCTGGACTTAAAACACAGCCTCAACTCCCCCAGCAACCGGATAAAAAAATCCCATTCGGGGCCGATTTCCAGTTGCAGCTTTTGCCTGAGCAGCTTTGCAGCCGCAGGGCTCAGGCCTGAGGTGGATATGGCGATGCTCAAAGCCCCCTGCTCGAAAACGGAGGGGACGATAAAAGACCCCAGCTCAGGATCAGTGGCCATGTTGCACCAGACGCCAAGCTCGCCGGCGTCGGCGGCGATGGCTCGGTTCAAATCCAGGTCGTCCGTGGCGGCAAACGCAAGGCTGACCCCTAGAAGATGCGACCTATCATATCGTTCGCCGGCCCAGATTACCAGTTTTTCAGAGCGCTTCTTCTCGAGCCATGCCGAGAGTTCACGGCCGACAAGCCGTATTTTGGCCCCATATTTGAGCAGTGTCCTGACCTTGCGCTCGCCTACGGCCCCAGCGCCCACGACAAGGCAGGTTCTGCCCTCTACGGCAAGAAAAAGAGGGTAGTAGCGCGCCGGCATCCTTGCGGATTTTTCCATCAACGGTATCAGTCTCAAAAGTGCGTAACTACTTGCGCCCAGTCTCCCTAATCTATCATTGATGGGTTGATTAAACAAGTATTGCGGGCAATGGCGGGACACCAATGTTGTTGACTTAAGCGCACAGGTATCATGGGACGAGCCGTTGTTCGCCGAGGTGACGGCGTTCGACATCGAGAATTCCCTTAAATCAACAACATTGTAGGGGCCCCCGCCCGATATTTGAACCGCATAGAGTTTGTACTGCATCGAACGGATACTCCTGCCAGGGCCAGGCTTCCGTCACTGCTCGAATGCCCCGGCTTTCGACTCAGTATTGACAAGGGACCGGAAGCTTATACCTTCTAGGGTAGAAAGAGTTTTAGACTTTATGGAGAAAGGGGTGGAGATATGCCAACGAATTTCCCTCCAAAAGAACAATTCGCTTGTGCAGCCTGTGGCGAGGATTATGCCAGGGAAACGGCCGTCCATGAATGCAGGATGTGCCACCGGGCCTATTGTGAGGAGTGCATCGACAAGCAGGGAATCTGTGTCCCCTGCAAAGAAAAGTAGATAGGTGAAGTTTTTGTCCCGAAACGGGTGCTTTTCATAATCGCGATCATTCGGTGTTTGCGGGTGGACACCGGTGTGAGGTGATGATGTCAATGAGAGAGCAGTATGAACAAATGCGCCAATATATTAGCGGGTGACTTTAACATCGGCGGGGCGAGGCCGTAAGACCCCGAAGCGAATAAGCAGGAGGGCCGCAAGAAATTTTTTCACGCGAAGACGCGGTCCAACGGCGGCCCCACCGCCTCTCAGGTCCTGCGGCAGATTACATAATCGGCGATGTCCTGGAGGATTTCTTTGACCGGACCGTGGGGGAATATCCGAAGCGCCTCTTTGGCCCTCATGGAATGCGCGCAAGCCTTGTTGTTCGTGTATTCGATTCCACCGCTGCGAACTACCAGGCTTTTGATTTCACTTAGCTCTTTTGCCTGAATATGCTCTGAGGTGAAAATCTGTCTCAGTCGAAGCCGCTCGGCGGCTTTTGCGTTTTGCAGGGCATAGATGAGCGGCAGGGTCGCCTTGCCTTCCTGGAGGTCGTTTCCGACCGGTTTTCCGAGCTCTTCAGCCTCGCCGGTAAAGTCCAGGGCGTCGTCAATGAGCTGGAAGGCTATGCCCAGGTTATGGCCGTAAGCCTTGAGTGCCCTCTCTTCGGCCAGGCCGCCGCCTCCGAAAATGGCGCCAGTCAAGCACGCCGCGCTGATGAGCACGGCGGTTTTTTTCGTAACTACTTCGAGATATTCGTCCTCACTTATTTCAAGATTATCGGAATTTATGAGCTGGAGAACTTCGCCTTCGGACATCCTGGTCGTGGCTTCGAGCAGCACCTCCAGGATTCGGATGTCCCGGTATCCGACCGCTATCTGTATGGACTTCGAATAGAGAAAATCCCCAATGAGCACAACGGCAGGATTGCCCCAGACCGTGTTTGCCGAGGGTTGGCTTCGCCGCAATTCGGCATGGTCAACGACGTCGTCGTGCAGCAGGGTTGCCGCATGCACGAATTCGAATACGACGGCAAGCGGGGCGTCATTGTTTCCGTTATATCCACAAAGCCTGGAGGACAGAACCATGAGCAGGGGCCGAAGCCGTTTGCCTCCGCTGCCCATTATATATCGTCCCACAACGGGGATTAAGGAAATATCGGAGTCAAGCAGGCGGTTTATTTCCTCTTCGATCCTCACGAGGTCCGGACCGACCTGGGCGTAGATCCTCCCCTTGAGGTTTTGCGGACCGGCAGGCATGAAGTTGGGCAGGGCGGAAGCGTCCACTATTGGAAAATCCGAATTCAGTTCAGTAAACTTGCCGGTTTCGCCTGGTCTCCACAGGGCCGGCCGGGTCCAACAAAAGCAGAAGGAGAACCTTTAGTTAAATAGCCAAAAATCCGCGCTATGTCAAAGCGTTTCGCTTCGGGTCAGGGTTGCGTCATCCGTTTAGCCATTTGATTGTAATGACAGCAAAAGTCAAAATCACTGAACATTGTCCTTCAAATGAATTAAAAAAGATGGCATGGACCATGAAAGAGAAGCCGATACGACGAGCACAATGGCGCTACCACATCCCTTGGAGGTGCGTGCCATCACTCGGGAGCCACGCAGCCGATGGGACCGGCTCATGCGCCAACACCACTACCTGGGGTTTAATTCCATGGTGGGTGAAGCTCTTCGCTATGTTGCTCTGCATCAGGACCGGTGGCTTGCTTGATCGGCTGGTGTGCCGCCGCATTAAGCTGCAAGGCTCGGGATCAGTGGATCGGATGGCCGGCTTGCTTGCAATACAGCCGGCTCCCCCTTCTGGACAACAATTGCCGTTTTCTGATTCTGCCTCCCCTGAGAATCCCTAATCTTGCTTCCCGCATTCTTTCTCTGAATCTAAAACGCCTTTCGCAGGATTGGTTCAACGCCTATGGTCATTCTGTCTGCCTTGCCGAAACCTTCGTAGACCCAGCGCGCTTCAAAGGAACCTGCTATAAAGCGGCAGGATGGGCTTTCGTCGGCCACATCCTGGGGTTCAGAAGGGCATCGCGCCGCTATGTTCTGCATGGCCAACCGAAGATGGTTTTCGTTCGTCCCTTGCATCAACGGGCACGGGAGATCCTAGGAAAAGCGTACGTGGACTCAAACCCAAGCCTTGAGGTCAAAGCCATGAAACGAGGTTGGCAACGCCGGGGAGAAGCACGCCACCCCGAGATGCGCCAGGTGAAGTCATTTGATTCCGATGGACACGGACTAATCGCACTGCTCGTTTTCTTCCAGCAGACAGCACGGCGGATATTGATTCAGCGTTTCAGGGCTCGGGGCAAGTTCGCATTCTTTGAACAAACGCAGATGGCACCGGCGGCATCGTTCCGGGTCGAGCCGCGGGACTATTTTTTCGAGGGCCTCTCTTTTGGAGACAAAAATATGCTCTTGGCCGAACCTTCTGAGGCACTTTCCCCGCTCCAAGGTCTTTAGGACCGAATCCTTTAACGAGCACAAATAAAGCTGCCTACCTTCCAGATACATCGAACGGCTTTCCTCGAAAAGCATTGCGCATCCGGACACGTCGACGAAGTTGATGCCACCTCCTACGATCAGGATGTGACACTGCTCGGGGTTTTGCTTCGTTATGTTGTGCAGCATCTCAGATATGTGATTTGCGGCGCCGAAGAATATGGAACCGTCAAGCCGGATGATCTTGAGTTGAGGGCATTCACAGATCTGCGGTTCACAGGCATCGGCTAATGTGCTGGAGGCGGCGGCATACCTGGGAATCACGCTTGTAAATTGAGGATGAGAGGTGCGATTGAGATAGAGAAGCAGTGACAGCATGACTCCTAAAAAAATGGCGAATTCGAGGTCCAAAAACAGCGTCGACAAAAAAGTGACAATCAGTACCGCCGATTCCGATCTGCTGGCCGTCCAGATCGCCCTGATCTGACGCAGATCGATGAGGTTGTAGCATACCAGCAGCAATACGCCGCCCATTGAGGCGATTGGAAGATACGCAGTCAAGGGAGCGAAGACAAACAGCGCTATAAAAAGAATCGATGCAGCGAAAACGGCTGCGATCGGCGTCTTCGCGCCTGCATCATAGTTTACTCCGGTGCGCGTGAAGGACCCCGAGGCAGCGAAGCTCGATAAAAAACTTCCCACGATGTTTGAGAGCCCTTGCCCGATAAACTCCTGATTGTTGTCTATCCTCTGATGGGAGAGCGTGGCTATGGAGCGTGCACTGGAAATTGCCTGAGCAAGTCCGAGCATCGCCACCGCCATAGCACCGGGGACGAGATTGCGTAAAGTGCCGATTGAGAGATCGGGCGGCGAAAACGGAGGCAGCCTCGCAGGCAGGGCGCCTACAAAATGCAGGTGATGTGATCTCCCGTCTATCAGGACGGCAAGGATGGCTCCCAGCGTCATCGCTATCGCCAGCCCGGGCCAGCGAGGCCGGAAACGCCTCAGCAGCGCGGCTGCCACAAGGGTGACCAGAGCCACCAGAAGCGCGTAGGGGTTGGCCTGAGGCAGCAACCTGACGAGGTCTGTCCCTATATCCAGGACAGAGCTTCCCTGCACGGCAGGAACTCCCAAAACATGGCCTAGCTGGCTGATTCCAATGAGCAAGGCAGCCCCCGAGGTAAATCCCACCAATACCGAAAGCGACACGAAGTTAACCAGGGCCCCCAGCCGGGCAAGACCCAGCAACAGTTGGAAAGCGCCTGCAATCAAAGTCATAGTGAGAGCCAATTTAATGTACTGACTGGTGAACGGGACGGCCAGAGTGCTGACCTTCGAGAATATGACAACTGATATGGCCGTGACAGGACCGGAGATGAGGTGAAAAGACGACCCGAAAAACGCGGCAATAACCGCCGGCACGATGGCGGCATAGAGGCCGTACTCCGCCGGCATTCCTGCAATTAAGGCGAAAGCGATCCCCTGGGGAAGAACCACAATCGCGTTTGTGACTCCAGCCATCAAATCCGACTTCAGTGTGCGCCGGTTGACTGAGGGCCACCATTGAAGGAACGGAAATATCCGTTCCAGCGATCGACGCTTCATAAATCGATACTCCGAATTCGCCTCTTAAATGTGGAGCACTCCTCCACATTGGGAGGAGAAACTGGTAGCCTGTAATATAACCGCCTGCATGAAGCCAAGCAATAATGATCCTTACCCGTTTTGAGAACTTCAGATGAGGTGAAGATGTTCCTTTTAGGGTTGACAAAAAATAATAAATGAGCAGCTTTAACCCACCCATGCGAGGTCACCTGTTTTGCAACTTTTTTCATTGACCGGTATGGGGGATTCCGCCATGTCCTGCGTGAAAGGCATTTGCTAATTTCTGGTTGATACCGAACCACAAGTTCTCGCCATATAACTCTTACGGGAAAGCACGGTTTTGAGACGGAAAAGCCGCAACGCTGCAATTTTGTGAAAGCGCTCTAAAGGAAGGTTCAACACTTTTTCGAGCAGCTGGAGGATATTTTCGTCAACAGCATTTTGCAAAGTTGGGGTGAGAGCCCTGCTAAACGCAAGAAGCGGTTCAGCTCAGAAAGATTTTCTCCTATTTTTTCAATTCCTGCTAAAGCGCTAGATTTTATTATTGCCCCTGAATTCTGCGAACAATTATCATCCGGTTGCGATTATCTAAACCTTATACTTCAACTTTTATGGACACCCGAAGGAGTAGTTATGAGAAAAATAGTCATTCTGGGCTCCGGGGCGGGGGGCACGATGGTCGCGGCCAAGTTGCGGAAGGAATTGGCAGACGACGAATGGGCTATCACGGTAATCGACAAAGAGGAGCAGCACCACTTTCAGTCGGGATATCTCTTCATCCCTTTTGGGATCTACTCCAGGGAAGATATTCTGAAACCCAAGCGGGACTTCATTGCCAAGGGTGTTGAACTTGTGATCGACAAAGTGGTCAAAATCGACACGGACCAGCGCAGGGTTGAGACCCAGAAAGGAGACAAGTACGGCTACGATTGGCTGGTGATTGCAACTGGGTGCCGAATCGTTCCGGAGGAAGTGGAAGGCATGATGGACGTCTGGCGCAAGGATATCTTCGACTTCTACACCCTCGAAGGGGCGCTGGCGCTGCGCAAAAAGCTCAAATACTTCAATTCCGGGAAAATCGTGCTCAATATCGCAGAATTCCCCTATAAGTGTCCGATCGCTCCCATAGAATTCGTCTTCATGGCCGATTGGTTCTTTCAGGTCAATGGCGTCCGGGACAAGGTGGAAATCGAATTCGTTACTCCGATCGACAACATTTTCACCAAGCCGGTGGCCGCAAAGGCCCTGGCCCAATTCGCCGAAAAGAAAAACATTAAGGTGACTCCTTATTTCGACCTCGCCAAAGTGAATCCTAATGAAAAGACAATCGAATCCCACAAGGGGCAAAAGGTAGGTTATGACCTGCTGGTGTCCATTCCGCCCAATTTCGGGGACAGCGCCATCATGGACTCCGGTTTGGGAGACCCCATGGGGTACATGCCGGTGGACAAACAGACGCTGAAAGCCCAGAACGTGGACCGGGTCTATGTCTTAGGAGACGCCTCAAACGTACCCACGTCCAAGGCAGGATCAGTGGCCCATTATATGTCTTACACAGTTGCGGAGAATCTGACTCGTGAAATAGAAGGCCAAGGCCCGATGCCGACTTTTGACGGCCATGCCACCTGTTTTCTGGCTTCAGGTTTTGAGAAGGCAATATTGCTCGATTTCAGCTACACTGTCGAGCCACTGTCAGGCAAGTTCCCATTTCCAGGATTGGGGCCGTTCAGCCTGCTGGGGGAGACCTTCAGCAACCATTGTGGCAAGATGCTCTTCAAATGGGTCTACTGGAACCTCATGATGAAGGGGCTCGAGTTGCCGCTCGAGGCGCAGTTCAACATTGCGGGCAAGATAAGAAAGGTAGCCGCATAGCCTGGAGGAACCGGTCATGAATGACGAAAGATTGATTCTTCAACAACTCGATTACCTGAGAAAGGATATCTCTTCAATATCCGATTCCGCCAGATCTCTGCAAGAATTGAAAGAAGAACTCTCGCCAAGGGTAAGCGAAGCGATCTCGGTTTTGATCAAGGAACTGGCCGAAGTGGAGCCGGATTGCACGCTCGAAGATCTGGGATACCTTCTGAAGAACGCGATGAGGAGTGTTCGAAACATCAACTGGTCCCTGGACCAGCTCAAGAGCCTCATCGATTTTCTGAGGAGCGTTGAACCCCTGCTCAAGTCCAGCGTGCCTCAATCGATTTATCACCTAGATCAGTTGCAGCAACAGGGGATCTTTCAAATTATTTCCGCTATGTTCGCAGTCATGCAAAAAATTGCTCAGACTTACACGCCGGAGGATTTAGAGCAAATAGGTGAGGGCGTGGTGCGCCTGGTGGGTATAGCCAAAAAACTTACCTCACCGAATGCCCTGAACCTTTTGGACAGGGCCGCGGGAATCCCTGGAAAGTTGGATATGTCCCGCGCGAAGCCGGTAGGCATTTTCGGCGCGGCGTTTGCTCTGCGCAACCCGGAGGTCAAGCAGGGAATGGGCGTTCTGCTCGAAATTACAAAGGGACTCGTGCTGCTCAAAAACGGGGGTCAGGTTGAGGAGGAATCGCGGGCAGCGACTCAAAACGCTGAGGCAGGCTCATCGCCCACAGGGGGATGATAGCCGCAAACAGCCCTTATCGACGCAGCGTTGAGGAGTTGCCCGTGCCAGTTTTGACCCCGGAGAAGGTTGCTGAGCTGTTGGGGGCTGAAATTATCCCGGCCGAATCGTGGCAGATTAAAAAGCTGTGCCGGTGGGTTGAAGGAATACTGCGTAGTCGAGGCGAAGTTTATCTGCGGGAGAATCGCACTGAGATCTTAGGCCAGTGGGAGCAGTATATGAAAAACGAGTTCAAAACGTGCGCCTGACCTCACCGGCAACGCACAATTTTTGGCATGCACCGATTGGATATGCCGGATGGCTGGTTGACTAGTGCGCGATGGCGCCATAAAAAATGACATCCCGGGGCACAGTGGCGACCGGTTTATCAGGGCGCGCACGGGCTTCCCTGCAAGTCCGGCGGTGTCTTTATTCTTCGGTTTGCGTCTGCGGCCGATAAAGGAGTGAAAAATGAGTGATCCTGGATTCGTATGTGCAGCCTGCGGCAAGGAATATGAAGGTGATACCACAAACGTCATGACGGAATGCAAGGTCTGTGAGCGATTGCATTGCGGCGAGTGCGTCGACGAATTCGGCCTATGCACTGAGTGCGCTAAAACCAAATCAGACAAAGATTGAAGCGTGAAGCTTTTGCTCCCCGCTCAGTTCGAACTGCTCACGACCAAAGTTTGCAGGTTTTCCTCACTGTTGAACTGATCTGCGAACATTATAGCGGCCTCCCGGGAGGGAAAAGAGCCAAGAAGGATGCGGGTCCATGTGGCGGTCCCGAGGTCGAGCGACTCAACGCGGAGCGTCGAAATTATGAGCCGCGTAACGGCGAGGGGGTGTGGCACCGGGGAATCGGACAAATAAGGAGCGCTCGAAAGCGCTCCTATGGGCTAAATTTGATGTGCAGGGTTTCGCTCAAACAGCTCCGCCCAATCCCGCCGGCGGGACCATTATCTTTCCGACAGCTCGACGAGTACGCCGAAAGTTGACTTGGGATGCAGGAAGGCGATCTTGGCGCCGCCGGCGCCTTTTCTCGGCTTTTCGTCGATCAGCCTGATCCCTTTTGCCTTGAGTTCTTCGAGGGCCTGTTCAATATTGTCCACGCGGAAAGCAATGTGCTGGACCCCCTGTCCCTTGGCTTCAATGTATTTCCCGATTGGGCCGTCGGGGGAGGTCGATTCGAGTAGCTCGACTTCGGTGTCTCCCACCGGAAAGAAGGCGGTCGTAACCTTTTGTTCGGCAACAGTTTCGCTTCCGAGGTGTTTGAGTCCGAGAATGTCGGAATAGAGCTTCTTCACTTCCTCTATACTACTTACAGCAATACCTATGTGGTCAACTTTAAGTATCTTCATGACGCCTCCTTGCATTTGGAAATGGAAAGCCACTCGCTGACGATGTCATGCATCAGAGTATAAGGGTCGCTCTTCCTATTCATCAGTTGCTCGACAGCGGCGTCGAGCCTCCCGTTCTGCTCCAACTGCTCTCGAACGACTCGAAAAAGCTCTCCATGAATCATCCGAAGTGTTTCACGGCAGGTCCTTTGCCGCCTGTTTTCATAAAACCTGCCCGAATCGAGCAGGTATTTGCGGTGTGACTCGATGGCGAGCCACAGTGGCTCTATGCCGATATCTTCGACCGCAATTGCTTTATTGACCGGGGCAGTCCAGTCGCGCTTCCTGATATGAGCATCGATTTCGATCCGCGAGCAAACTTCGCTGCAGAGCTGATCGGCGCCCAGCTTGTCGGCCTTGTTAACCACGAACACATCGGCTATTTCCATGATGCCGGCCTTCATGCTCTGGATCGCATCTCCAAGGCCTGGCACCAGGACAAGACAGGTGGTGTCGGCAATGCCGATTATGTCGATCTCATCCTGTCCGACCCCGACGGTCTCTATTATGATCAGGTCCTTTCCGAGGGCATCCAGGACCTTTACCACGTCTGCGGTGGCTTTGGCCGTGCCTCCGAGGAAGCCCCGAGTGGCCATGCTTCGGATATAGATATCCGGATCGTTGGCCAGTTCGCTCATTCGGACCCTGTCGCCCAGCAAGGCGCCCCCGGTGAAGGGACTTGAAGGGTCCACGGCAATGATTCCGATCTTGAGGCCGCTTTTGCGGATGACGCGGGCCAGCTTGTCGGTAAGAGTAGATTTCCCGGCCCCCGGCGACCCGGTAATTCCCACTATGTACGCTCTTCCCGTGTGCGGGTAGAGTTTTGCCATGCATTCATACGCCCTGTCATCCTCGTCCTCAAGCCAGGAAATGAGGCGCGCGGCCGCCCGAGGAGAACCTTCCAGGATTTGGGCCGCGTAATCAACCGACATTGGGGTTCATTCCTTTCAGGGCGGCGACGGGGCCGCAACCAGGGTGCAGGCGCGAAACTGCGCGGGCGACGGCGGGGGCCTTCGGCAGCGCATGTTGCCGGGATAGAGAGTTATTGTGGCCGCCCGCTGTGGGCCGGCTGCGTGCGGTCTCGATCTGAACAGCTCTTAGCGCTGGCGCACGTTGTTCTGGACGAAACTGACGATCTCGGTGGTCGGCGTGCCGGGTCCGAAAATGGCGGCAATGCCTGAACGTTTCAGAAAATCGAGGTCTTCGTCGGGAATAATGCCGCCGCCCACCAGCAGCACGTCATCGAGCCCCTTTTGCTTCATGAGTTCAACTACCCTTGGAAAGAAATAGTTATGAACGCCCGACAGGCTGCTCATGCCCACAACGTCGGCGTCTTCCTGCTCTGCGGCCGCAACGATCATCTCAGGGGTCTGGCGAAGTCCGGTGTAAACCACTTCCATTCCAGCCTCAGCAAATATCCTCGCCAGGAGTTTGGCGCCGCGGTCATGTCCGTCCAGACCGGGCTTTGCCATAATCATCTTAATTTTTTTGGCCATGGAATTTTCCTCCGATATAACTGTGTTTTAACTGTTGAGACCAGTCTTATACGAATTCTTTGGGCCGGTACTCACCGAATACATTGCGCCAGACGTCGCAGATTTCGCCTACGGTGGCCTTGGCTTTTACGGCTTCGACAACATAGGGCATGACATTTTCATCCGTCTTGGAAACCTGGCTCAGCTTGTCCAGCGCCGCTTTCCACTTTGCCTGGTCTCTTGCCGCGCGGTACTTTTTAAGCTCGGCGGTTTTAACTTCGCCAACGGACATGTCCACCTTGAGAAGACCGGTCGGAGGTGGCTCTTCCATGGTGTACTTGTTTATGCCTACATAGACGCGCTCAGTCGATTCGATCTCCTTCTGGAACCGGTAGGCGCTGTTCTGAATCTCTTTCTGGATGAAGCCCTGCTCGATTGCGGCAAGCGTTCCGCCCATTGCGTCGATCTTCTTGATATATTCGTCGATCTCGGCTTCAATCTTGTCGGTCATGTTCTCGACGTAGTAGCAGCCGGCAAGCGGATCGATAGTATCGGTCGCACCACTTTCCTCGGCAACGATCTGCTGGGTCCGAAGCGCAACGGTTACGGCCGCCTGGGTCGGCAGACAGAGCGCCTCGTCATAGGAGTTGGTGTGCAGCGACTGGGCTCCGCCAAGGGCTGTGGCGTAAGTCTGCAGACCCACTCGAACGATATTGTTGAGCGGCTGCTGAGCCGTAAGCGTGACGCCGCCCGTCTGCACATGGTAGCGCAGCATCATCGAGCGCGGGTCTTTGGCGTTGAACCGGTCTCTCATGACCTTTGCCCAATACCTGCGGCCTGCACGGAACTTGGCGACTTCTTCGAGCACGTTTGTGAAGGCGTTGAAGAAAAAGCTCAGCCGGGGGGCGAAACTATCGACCGGCATGCCTCGCTCGATACACGCCTGGGTATAGGCGATACCGTCGGCCAGGGTGAAAGCCATTTCCTGAGCGGCCGTCGATCCCGATTCACGTATGTGATACCCGCTTATGCTGATGGAATTCCACCTCGGAACATATTTCTGGCAGAACTCGATCAGGTCGACCGTCAGCCTCATCGTCTGCTTGGGCGGATAAATATACTGGCCTCGGCAGATGATCTCCTTTAAAACGTCGTTCTGGATGGTCCCGCCGACCTTATCCCAGGACACGCCCTGCTCCTCGGCGATTGCCAGATACATCGAGAGCAGCACGCCGGCAGGGGCATTCATGGTCATCGAGGTTGTGACTTTGTCCAGCGGAATTTGGTTAAAAAGAATTTTCATGTCGTCGATGTGGTCGATTGCCACACCAACCTTTCCGACCTCACCCATGGAAAGCGCGTGGTCGGAGTCGTAGCCGGCCTGGGTGGGAAGCTGGAATGCGACACTAAGACCGGTTTGTCCCTGCTGCAGCAGGTAGCGATAGCGCTCATTGGTGCTCTTGGCGTCGCCAAACCCTGCGTACTGGCGCATGGTCCAGAAGCGGCCGCGGTACATGGTGGGCTGTACGCCACGAGTAAAGGGGAAAAGTCCGGGGTAGCCGAGATCGCGGTCGTAATCGATCCCTTTTACATCCAGTGGAGTATAGAGCCTTTCGACCGGAGTCCCGGAAATCGTGGTAAAGACAGCTCTTGCTTCGGGGGACTTCGAAAGTGTCTTCGCAACAGGTCCCTGATCCCACTTTTCTTTACCAGCTTGAATTTTTTGAAGTACCTTCTCATCGAACATAAGACGACCTCCTCAACGGCGAAATTCCACATGACATCCCGCCGGTTGCATCAGCGGGGTCTGTTAAAAGAAGCACGAACTGCAACATAATTCGGCGCTCTTGGCCATTTTCCCGGATGGAAAAAAATGAACCTGAGCCTGAACACGTAAGGAGAATTGCTCGGAAAACGCACACGCCGCCCCTGGCCGCAACAGGGAAGACGAATGAATTGTGAAAATATTTTCAGTCTTCTCCTATACCAGCAGTTGCTCTGCGGGTCAACATGATTTGATGGGGAGGTCGTGAAAAAAAGTGGTTTGTCAGCCTGCCAAATTCAACATAATGGCGGGCGGCAGGGGCCTGTTCTATTCGACTTGTGCAGCCGCCACACTTCAAAAACTTAAATTATTTACAGGGGATAGACAACTTCCAAACATTTTTCGCTTGACAGATTGTGAAAATATGCTCTATTATAGAAGCTTTGGCGCTACCCCTTTCACTTACTTATTCGCCTCCGGAGGATCAGCCATGCTCGCCCTTGCCAAAACCGTCGAAAGCCCGTGTAGAAGTTGCGAATTCATCGATCACGACAAGGACGTATGCGCCAAAGACTGCCTAAGACTCAGCGCCTTTCAGGCCGCGATTCTGCTCCATGACGAGGTCAACATCAAGAACTTCCAGGTGCGGAACTTCCAGATAAGGCGCCTTGCGGCCGGGAAGGCCGTATAGCTAGTTTCCGATTCGGAAAGGGTCCTTTTCCGCCCCGGGGCTTGGGAACCGGGACCGCCGGCCGACTTGGCCACTGCCATCGGGCGGTGGCCGCAGAGGCTTCGGCGGGCTTGATCATCGATCTCGACGCTCCGCGAGGCGGTACCGATGTACTCCTCCGCACAGCCCCTCGATTTCCTTGCCAGGACGAAAAATGCCTCCTTTCGGAATTGGAAACCGCTGATCTCTTATCCGATATTTCCGGTCACTCGCCCGCTTACCTGTTCCACGAGTCATTTTCCATTTATTCTTGCCTCTGAACCCGGCTATGCTAAATTGACGTCTTATCAAACATGGGATCGCCATAATCGCAGGAGAAATGGATGCCCATTGCAGTTAAGGAATTATCACTTCGCAATATCCTCTCATTTGGACCTCAAGGATCGAACATCAGTCTCGTGGGCCTGAATGTATTAATCGGTCCGAATGGTTCTGGTAAATCGAACCTTATTGAGGTATTTGCTCTTCTGCGCTCGAGCCCTGCCGATCTGCGAGCTTTTATTCGCGAAAACGGCGGGGTAGGTGAATGGATTTGGAAGGGAGCATCCAAAGAGGCGGCATCGATTGGCGCGGTCATGACTTATCCCCGGGGACCGCAGCCACTCAGGCACGTGTTGGAGTTTCGTTCTGAAAAACAGGGCTTTAGTCTGCGTGATGAGCGGATCGAAAACGAGAAGCCAGTTTATACTAAACCTTCCTATTATTATCATTACTCTCATGGGCGCCCGACGCTTTACACTGCGGCTGGAGAACGCGAGTTGCCGCGCGATACAATCGAGCCTGATAAGTCTATCCTTGCACAAAAGCGGGACTCGGATGCCTACCCCGAACTCTTTTATCTGACCTCTTTGTATGAAAAGATCAGCATCTACAGGGAGTGGACCTTTGGGCGCAAAACGATTTTTCGCGAACCGCAAAAAGCGGACATGCGGAATGACCGTCTTGAAGAGGATTTTTCGAACCTGGGTCTTTTTTTGAACAGACTCCGCGGGATACCCAAAACGAAAAATGCGATCCTTGAAGGCTTGCGTGAGTTATATGAGGAATTTTGTGACTTCGACATAAAAGTAGAAGGAGGAACCGTTCAGGTATTCTTCACCGAGGGCGATTTCGTTATCCCTGCCACCAGGCTCTCGGATGGAACTCTTCGCTATCTATGTCTTCTGGCTATCCTGTGCGACCCGGCCCCGCCCCCGCTTGTCTGTATCGAGGAGCCGGAACTCGGACTTCATCCCGATATCCTGCCCAAAGTTGCCGACCGGCTCGTCGATGCTTCTCAGCGTACCCAACTGATTGTCACGACCCATTCGGACATTCTGGTCGACGCGATGAGCGAAAGGCCCGAGGCGGTAATTATTTGCGAAAAGCATTCGGGTCAGACCACGATGGAACGCCTCAATAAAAAGATGCTCTCCGCCTGGCTGCAACAATACCGCCTTGGCGAACTTTGGACGCGAGGTGAGTTGGGGGGTACTCGGTGGTGAAAGTAGGCATCTATGTGGAAGGGGGCGGTGACAGTAAGGAGCTGCATGTCCGCTGCCGCGAAGGGTTCAGGAAACTTATCGGAAAAGCCGGTTTCATGGGTCGAATGCCAAGCATAGTAGCCTGCGGAGGAAGACAACATGCTTTTGACATGTTCCTGAAAGCCATTGGCAAGGGGCAGGGCTTCCATCCAATACTCCTCGTTGACAGCGAAGACCCCGTGGACCCTCAAAATGAACTTTCTGACGGCTCGGCGGCCGCCTGGAACCATCTCCAATCCCGCGATGGTGGACACGTCCTCATGGGACAGATGACGACCAGGCACAAATGATGGTCACCTGCATGGAGACGTGGATAATGTCAGACAGGGAGGCCCTGCGTAAAGTCTTCGGAGCCAGGCTTCAGGTAAGCGCTCTTCTGCCGGTGGACGACTTGGAACAGAGATCGAGATCTGATGTGCAACTGGCGCTCGAAAATGCGACACGCAATTGCGGCCCCAATAAGGTCTACCATAAGGGAAGAAGGTCGTTCCAGGTTTTGGCCGAACTGAACCCCGGCACTCTTATGGACCTTCCGCACTTTAAGTTGTTGATACAAGCTCTTAGCAGCCGCTTGCCCGAGGGGACTGGCGGTATTCCGCAGTGCAGAGGAACATGAACAGTTTAATCTGCTCTTAGGCCTTTCAGTCACCGGCTGGCCTATAAAGACAACTTCGAGGCCATGTCCAGGATACCGGTTCCCCTCAGCCATTCCATGCTCGAAGACACTATAAATGGACCGTTGAGCAAATTCTCCTTGTTATAGACAAAGGGCTTTCCAGATAAATCGAGCATGATTCCCCCTGCGGCGGTGACGATTGCCTGGCCGGCCGCAGTGTCCCATTCCCAGGTAGGGCCGAACCTCGGGTAAAAATCGGCTTCTCCCTCTGCTACGGCGCAGAACTTGAGAGCGCTCCCCCGGTTTATGATCCGATAGGAAGGGATCAGCGACAGAAAATCATGCAACCCCCGGGTCGGATGAGAGCGGCTTCTCACGACCCGCACAGGCTCTTTGGCGGAGACTTGCCCCACTTCAAGCCTCCTGTGCCCGCTGTCGGTTATTTCCCAGCAGCCTTTGCGCACGTCCGCCATAAAGAGCCGGCCTGTTGCCGGTATATGGATTATTCCAAAAACCGGCGTACGATCTTCCACCAGGGCTATATTAACAGTGAATTCGCCGTTTCGCTTAACGAACTCCTTTGTTCCGTCAAGCGGATCGATAAGCCAGAACCGGTCCCAATCCCGCCTGATTTCGAATGGGACCTGCTTTCCTTCTTCGGAAAGAACGGGAATATCAGGGTAGCGGCGCCGCAGCCAATCAACGATTATGTTGTGCGAACGCATGTCCGCAATCGTTAGCGGAGACTGGTCGTCTTTGCGTTCGACCTCGAAATCTGTGTCATAGACTTCCATGATGACCCTACCGGCCTCCCTGGCAATGCCGGCCAGAAAATCAAAGTCCAGCATAAAACAATCCTCCATTAAAGCAATGACTGGTGAATAATGATTCGTGACTGGAAAAGAAAAATCTTCTTTGCCCACTATTCACTAATAACTGCTTAGCAATCATTGCTTCTCTTACCGTTCCGCCTTTACGAACAGGCTTCGGATAAGCTCGAAATGGTTTGTGTGATTACGGATTTTCCACCACACCGCTCCCCTGCGGACGATTTTCCAGGCAGGGACCCCGGGCCGGTCCTCACAGGAGAGCAGGCGTGCAATGTTGTCTATCCCGGCCCCGGCAAATCTGCCGTCGGGCGCGCCACCAAGCCACCTGTCGGGGGTGCATACCGCCTCGGACCATGAAAACGGATCAGATATGAGCAACTGAGCCTCATTGTGGCGAGCGATGCGGCTTGCCTCACCCAGGTGTTCGAGCGGGTGGGGGATCTTGTCTATCAAGTTAAGAGAAGCGACACAGCTAAATGCCCCCGAGCGAAACGGGAGCGCGCCGGCATCGGCCACTATGAATTCCACCTTGCTCGAGTCCCATTGAGCAGGTAAGATAAAAGTCTTTTCCGAGTGAATGCGGCCTTCTTGCTTCAGGCGAAAATTCAGCTTGCGTTGCTCCATGATCCGCCTGGCCGTGGATACAAAACTCTCGGAAAGATCGACCCCGATCACCAGGTCGCACTTGAGCGACATCTCGAAACAAAACCTTCCAGCGGCGCAGCCTGCGTCAAGGGCTGCCCCGGCGACCGGCGAGATCTGCCCGGCCCATTCAGAGTAAGCTCCGGTTGCGTCAGGGTCTTTGAAAAGATCGGCGTAATGGCTCCAGAGGTAGGCTGAAAGAAGCTCAGGCGCCTCATAGCGCAAGCCCTCCCCGCTTAAGGAATCATGATCAGCCACCAGGGCGGCGACCCCTCTTTTTATCGGGTATGCCTGCTTGCAGCCGCCGCACTGTAGCACGCCCTCGCTTATCTCATCCCCCGAGCTTTGAGAATGGCCCAAGCGCAACGGATTCTCTTCGGGCAGGCAAGCCGGGCATATAAGGTATTCGAGGATTTTGCGCTTCATGGTGGCGCGTTCAAGCCGCTCCCCTTTTAACCAAACCGCCGTTCAAATCGAACTTCGCGTGCATGGGGCCCCCTCCAACAGCTGTAATCACCCGATCATGCGAAAGCATTATTGATCCCCTGATGAAGCAGTTTCCATTATCAACGAAATCCGGTATTGAATAAACCGGAACAAACCCTAGTTTATAATGACGTAGAGGCGGATATAAACGCAATTAATAAAACACGAGCGAGGAATGTAAAATGGCTGAAGTGGAACTGCCAAATCTGAAGGAACTCGAAGAAATCAAGGAGAAGAAATTTACCAGGGGGGTGGCGCTGGTCACTGCGGTTTTTGCGGTGGTTCTGGCTATAGCCGCACTTGGCGGAAACCACACAATGAAAGAAATGCTCCTTGCCCAGCAACAGGCATCGGACCAGTGGGCTTTCTACCAGGCGAAATCGATCCGGGAGCACCTGTACAAAAGCCAAAAGTTGATGCTCGAAAACGAATTGGACCTGCTGTCTCAAACTCTCAGCACCGAGTCGGCAGAAAAGGTCAAGGCCTCCATCGAAACTCTTGCCAGGCAGGAATCGAAGTTTGCAAATGATAAGAAGGAAATCGAGCAGGAAGCCAGGAAGCTGGAAAAGGAACGGGACATAAACAGGTCCAGGGACCCCTACTTCGAATACGGGGAAGTGCTCCTTCAGATAGCCATTGTCATGGCCTCGGTGTCGATCATCGCAGCCAGCCGCGCAGTATTCGGTTTCTCCATAGCGGCGGCGTTACTCGGGGCCGTCATGTGCGCAAACGGATATCTGCAGATCTTCGCGCTGCCCTTTCTGCACTGAGCGCCTTTAGGGCAATGCCAAAGATCCGCTTATTGATCTCTTTTCTCTGCCTCTATTTGCCCCGTATAGATAAGCTCGGGTTTCTTCAGGATTATGCGGGTGTCCGGCGGAACGGATTCGGTAAGCCAGACATTACCGCCGATTACCGATCTTGCCCCGATAACGGTATTTCCGCCAAGTATCGTTGCTCCTGAATAGATGATAACATCGTCCTGGATGGTTGGGTGCCGTTTCTTGTTCCTTAGCTGCTCGCCTGCATCGCGCGGGAGCGAAAGCGCCCCGAGAGTCACGCCCTGGTAGAGTCTCACGCGGTCCCCGATCTCAGTTGTCTCGCCTACGACGACGCCGGTTCCGTGATCGATAAAGAAGCTCTCTCCGATATGCGCACCGGGGTGGATGTCGATTCCCGTCACGCTGTGGGCATATTCGGTAATGATGCGGGGCATAAAGGGAATTTTCTGCTCCCATAGATGGTGGGCCATTCTATAGACCGATACGGCAAAAAGGCCGGGATAGCTGAAGATTATCTCATCGAAGCTCCTGGCGGCAGGATCGCCCTGGTATGCGGCACGCACGTCGCTTGCAAGCTGGAGCCGCAGTGAAGGCAGGTCCTGCATGAAATTGATTGTCGCCGCCTGGCCCAGTTCTTCACACGCAACACAGGGCAGGTCGTGACGTATGCAGTCGTGGCGCAGGGCCAAAGCTGTTTGCTCCGACATGAGTTCGAAGAGCGCCGTTGCCTCCTGGCCGAAATAGTAGCCAAGATTGAACTTCTCGAGCCGTCCCCTGACGAAATATCCTGGATACAGAAGCCTTCTGACTCGATCCACGATGTCCACAACGGCCTCTCTGGACGGAATCGGTTCGGGTCCCACGTGGTCGAAGGCCGCATCGTTCGAGCACGAATCGACCAGTTTTTCGACAATCCCGGGAATCTCCTCCCGAAAGTGTCGTTCCGTCGCAATCTCGGTCCGGCAATGATCGAAAATAAGTTTGTCTTCCATGGTCCTACCTCCGGTTTTTTGACCTAAAACAAGAGCGATTTCCGGCAAACTGGATAAACTTTGGTCCCCAAAGGGTTGTCTTCCGCCCTTGTCGGATGGGTCAAGCGAGAGCGATTTACAGTCGATTTAACATTTCCGTACCGGAAAATCACATTGCGGTCCGAAAAAGAAACAGCCGGCTCTCTTAAATATAAGCGAGCCGGCCTTCGAAAAAATACTTTTTCGCCGGAGTCATGCCTCCCGGCAGAGCTGAGCGCCCGTTTTCCAATAGGGTGACATGTTCCTTAGCGTGTCGATTATGGGAGGCAATTTCTCGATGACGAAATCCATTTCCTCATCGGTGTTGTACACGCTGAGGCTGAACCTGATCGATCCGTGCGCCATGGTAAAGGGAATCCCCATTGCCCGCAGAACATGGGAAGGCTGGAGCGACCCCGAGGTGCAGGCCGACCCCGACGAGGCGCAAATGCCGAACTCGTCCATCATGAGCAGGATGCCTTCGCCTTCCACAAATTCAAAGCTGATGTTGGTGGTGTTAGGCAGCCGATTCTCCCTGTCGCCATTTACCTTCGTATTGGCGACGGTATTGAGGATAGTGTTTTCGAGCCTGTCGCGCAGACCCTTGACGAAGGTATTTTCAATATCCATTTTTTTTTGCGCAAGCTCAGCGGCGACTCCCAGCCCTATTATGCTCGAGGTGGCTTCGGTCCCGCCGCGCCTTCCGCGTTCCTGATGACCGCCCACAAGGAAGGGTGAAAACTTGGTGCCCTTGCGCACATAGAGGACGCCTATTCCTTTGGGGGCATGCAGTTTGTGTCCGGAGAGAGAAAGCATGTCGATAGGGGTATCAGCCAGATTGATGGGAATTTTTCCGACCGCCTGAACCGCGTCGGTATGGAAAAGGATACGGCGCTCTCGGGCCATTTGCGCTGCCTTCTCGATGGGGAAAATCACCCCCGTTTCGTTGTTTGCCCACATGAGGCTCACGATTGCCGTGTCCGTGGTCAGCGCCCGTCTATACTGCTGCATATCGAGCCGCCCTTCGCCATCCACCGGCAATTCGGTTACCCGGTATCCCTGGGTGGCCAGATGAGCGCAAAGGGCGCGCACCGCCGGGTGCTCGACCCTGCTTGTCACGATGTGCTTTTTGTCCGGGCTGCTTGCAAGGGCCGATCGGATGGCCGCGTTGTCGCTCTCGGTGCCGCAGCTCGTAAAGATGATCTCCTGAGGAGATGCGCCCAGAAGAGCGGCGAGCTGCTCACGCGCCTTTCTGACCTGTTGCATTACCTGGCCTCCGAAGGAGTGCATGCTCGAAGGGTTTCCATAGAGTTGACAGAAATATGGGAGCATTGCTTCCAGCACTTCCGGGGCCACCTGGGTCGTCGCATTGTTATCCAGATATACAGGTTTCACGCCGATACCTCCTCAACCACAAGCTCCGGCCAGACCAGCTCACGCAATTTCGCCTCGACGAAATTCTTCAACGTCTGGTCGGATGCCTGGCAGGATGCGCATGCGCCGCGCGTTGCAACCAGCACGCGATTACCCACCACGTCCACCAGTTCGATGTCGCCGCCGTCGTGCTTCAGGGCCGGCCTGATTTCCCGTTCCAGGGTTTCCTCTATCATTTTGATTTTCCTGATATTGGACAGCTTTGGCCTTTCAGCCGGGGCTTCGCTCATCTGGGAAAGCTCCCTGTCGATTATTTCCTGGATAATTGGGTGGCAGTTTTCACAGCCCCCTCCAGCTTTAGTGTAGTTTGTCACCTCTTCGACCGTGGTGAGTCTATTCTCGCGGATAGCCCGCTCGATTTCCTTCTCCGTTACTCCGAAGCACTCGCAAACGATTTTTTCCTCTTCGGCCCTGACGGGGGCGCCCTTAAAATTTGCAATAGCCTGCTCCAGGGCCTCCCGCCCCATAACGGAACAGTGCATCTTTTCCTGAGGAAGTCCCCCGAGGTAGTTTGCTATGTCCTGGTTTGTGACCTTTGCGGCCTCCTCGACCGTCATGCCTTTTATCATTTCGGTCATTGCCGAGGCTGAAGCTATTGCGCTGGCGCATCCGAATGTCTTGAACTTCGCCTCTTTTATCCTGCCGTTTTCATCCAGTTTGAAGGTGAACTTGAGCGCATCGCCGCACGCAATCGATCCCACTTCCGCAACCCCGTCCGGGTCTTCGATTTCTCCAACGTTTCGAGGATTGAGGAAGTGATCTTTGACTTTATCGGTGTAGTCCCACATATGTGTTCCTCCCGCCATCCTGTTTTATTGTTCCGGTTTAAGAGAGCCTGGCTCAGAGATTGCTTCGGTCCGCTTTGTTCTCTATTATAACTACAAAAACAATCCTTGACAGGAATCGAGCACCAAATTCTGCAATATTTACTAAATCCATCTCATGTTAAATTAATTAATATAGCAAAAGTCAAGCCCTGATGAAACATTCAATCTCAGAAGGACCCGCGATGGTTAAACGTTTTTTTGCCCCCGGTCAATCTCAACAGGCAAAACCCGCCTTGTAAGGGAATCTGCACCATGTGGAACATCCCGACTTTTTTCTTGACAAAACCGGCGCCCCTAATCTAGTTTGCCCGATGATCAGTATCTGCCTTGCGGACTCTTTTTCTCTCTCGCTGCGATCGCAATGATTCCGCAGCACTGACCACTTGTTTAAAATTTCAAAACGGAGGTTCAATGGAACATGCCTTATGATGCGACCAAAATGAAGGATTGGCAGATTTCGGAAGCTGCGGAAGTGAACATGCCCACGCCATGGGACTTTCAGGAAAAACTGGGACTGAAAAAAGATGAAATCCTCCCCATGGGGAGGCTCTGCAAGCTCGATTTCCTGAAAATCATCGAGCGGCTGAAAGCCCGCCCGGATGGAAAGTACATCGAAGTAACTGCAATCACCCCGACCCCTCTGGGAGAAGGCAAAAGCACAACTGCCTGCGGATTGCTGGAAGGCCTTGGCAAAAGGGGAAAAAATGTGGGCGGGGCGCTCAGGCAGCCCTCTGGCGGCCCGACCATGAACATAAAAGGAACGGCCGCAGGAGGCGGCAACTCGCTTCTTATCCCGATGACCGAGTTCTCGATGGGCCTTACGGGTGATATCAACGACATCATGAACGCCCACAACCTGGCGATGGTGGCGCTGACCTCCCGCATGCAGCACGAAAGAAACTACAACGATGAGCAGCTTCAGCGCCTGACCCGAATGAGGCGCCTCGACATAGATCCCACCCGTGTCGAGATGGGCTGGATCATGGATTTCTGCGCCCAGGCCCTGCGCAATATCGCCATCGGTATGGGCGGCAGGATGGACGGCTACATGATGCAGTCCAAATTCGGGATTGCGGTCAGCTCGGAATTAATGGCCACTCTTTCGATCGTAAAAGATTTGGCCGACCTGAAGAAAAGACTCAATGAAATCACGGTGGCGTTCGACAAGCGTGGAAACCCCGTAACCACCGGCGACCTGGAAGTCGGAAACGCCATGACCGCCTGGATGAGAAACACCATCAACCCAACCCTTATGTGTACCGCCGAGTACCAGCCGTGCATGGTTCATGCCGGTCCTTTCGCAAACATAGCGGTCGGCCAGTCTTCGATCATCGCCGACCGGGTCGGCCTCAAGCTCTTCGACTATCATGTCACCGAGAGCGGTTTTGCCGCAGACATCGGGTTCGAGAAGTTCTGGAACGTGAAATGCCGGTACAGCGGCCTGAAGCCTCACGTATCGATTCTTACAACGACCATCCGCGCGCTCAAGATGCACGGCGGCGGTCCCAAAGTTGTAGCCGGTCTTCCGCTTCCCGCTGACTACACCAAGGAAAACCTGGCTTTGCTTGAGAAGGGCGTTTCCAACATGGTGCACCTTATCGGCGTCATCCGCAAATCGGGGATCAACCCGGTGGTGTGCATCAACTCCTTCCATACGGATACCAAGGCTGAGATCGCCCTGGTCCGCAAGCATGCGGAAGCCGCCGGCGCCCGTTGCGCCGTGTCCGAGCACTGGGCCAAGGGCGGCGAGGGCGCACTGGAATTTGCCGACGCGGTTATCGAAGCCTGCGAGCAACCGAGCGAGTTCAAATTCCTCTATCCCCTGGAAATGAAGCTTAGAGAGCGCGTCTCTCTGGTGGCCAAAGAAGTTTACGGTGCTGACGGCGTCGCCTGGACGCCCGAAGCTGAAGCAAAGGCCAAGATGCTCGAGGCGGATTCCAAGTATGATGACTACGCCACGATGATGGTCAAGACTCACCTTAGCCTGACCCACGATCCGGCAGTCAAGGGCGTGCCCAAGGGCTGGATACTGCCTATCCGCGACGTTCTCATCTACTCCGGATCCAAGTTCCTCTGTCCGTGTGCGGGCGCCATCAGCCTCATGCCGGGAACCTCTTCCGACCCGGCGTTCCGCAAAGTGGACGTCGATGTGAAGACGGGAAAAGTCATGGGCCTGTTCTAGCCGGATACTGGATACCGCGCGGAGCGTCGGGATTTATCCAGAAACTCAAATAATCACCGGAGGCATAATATGTCTGCCAAACTGCTAAAAGGGGCCGAGGTGGCCAAGGAGATTCGGGCCGAACTCAAAACCGAGGTCCAACAGTTGCTCGAAAAACATGGGGTCGTGCCGGGACTGGTCACTATTCTGGTCGGCGAGAACCCAGCGTCGCAGAGTTATGTAAGGGGGAAGCAGAATACTGCTCACGAGCTTGGTTTTTACTCCATTCAGGACAATCAGCCCGCCGATCTGAGCGAAGAGGCCCTGCTCAAGCTCATCGACAAGTACAACAAGGACCCGAAGATCGACGGAATCCTGGTACAGTTGCCCTTGCCCAAGCATGTGAACGAAAACCGCGTGCTCCTGGCAATTGACCCTGGAAAGGACGTTGACGCTTTTCATCCGGTAAACGTCGGAAAACTGATGATAGGGGAGCCCGATTATCTGCCCTGCACCCCCGCCGGGATCCAGGAGCTGCTTGTGCGTTCCGGGGCCCAGATATCCGGCGCGGAAGTAGTAGTAGTCGGAAGGTCCAATATCGTCGGCAAACCGATTGCGATGATGCTCATGCAGAAGGCGCCGGGTGCAAACGCCACGGTGACCGTCACCCACACCCGCACTAAGGATGTCAA
This sequence comes from Syntrophobacteraceae bacterium, assembly GCA_049515795.1. Classification (GTDB taxonomy): domain Bacteria; phylum Desulfobacterota; class Syntrophobacteria; order Syntrophobacterales; family Syntrophobacteraceae; genus SbD1. The sequence continues at coordinate 69,391 of JBEKTT010000004.1, read as the reverse complement.
GGGACACTGCCTGCGTGCGGACATCCTGGTCGTTGCCGCCGGGGTTACGGAATATGTCAAGGGCGACTGGGTCAAGCCCGGGGCCGTCGTGATCGACGTGGGAGTGAACGAAGTGGGAAAAACCGCCGATGGCAAACGGATCCTCAAGGGAGATGTGGCCTTCGAGGAAGCGGCGCAAAGGGCGAGCGCCATTACGCCGGTTCCGGGCGGAGTGGGGCCGATGACCATAACGATGCTCATGAAAAACACCGTGCGCGCTTGCAAGGTGCACCACAATCTCAAATAGATCGAAGCAAGGTTGTGGGTGGGGTGAGTTGGTTTTGCCCGGCGGCATGTCTATCTGCTGCATGTATGGGGGCCTGACCAACACCCGGCCGTAAAATAAGCGGCCGAAGCCGGATAATCCTCCGGGTTCGGCCGTTTTTTTGTCAACCCTGATGATTAACTATGCAGGTGATGGCTTCTCCGGGAATCAATCCCCCATTTCAAGCGATTGGAGAGAAAAACGATGCTGAGAAAACCGGTCCTCGACTATTTCTTCAAGCCCGGGGCCATTGCAGTCATCGGGGCGAGTCCCAGGGAGAGTTCCATTGGCTGCGCGCTGCTGACTAATTTAAAAAAAGACGGCTTTCCCGGGCCGATCTACCCCATCAATCCAAAGCACGAGGAGATCCTGGGCCTTAAAGCCTACCCTTGCATCGCGGCAGTGGGTTCCCCCATCGATTTGGCCGTTATCGCCGTCCCCATCCGGGGGGTGCCGGCAGTCATGAAGGAATGCGGCGAGGCCGGGGTGAAAGGGGCCATCATCATTTCGGCCGGTGGAAAAGAGGTGGGAGAGGAAGGTGTGCGCATAGAAGAGGAAATCAGGTTCGAGGCGCAACGCAGTGGAATACGCTACCTTGGACCGAACTGCATGGGGATTTTCTCCCCCATCAATGGTCCGAACGCCAGTTTTGCGGCCCACTCCGCCGAACCGGGAAACCTCGCACTGCTCTCCCAGAGCGGGGCCATCTGCAGCGCCATTTTGGACTTGGCAGCCAGGGAAAAGATCGGGTTTTCGCATTTTGTCAGCGTCGGTTCCATGGCCGATTTGGACTTCGCCGACATGATCGACTATCTTGGCAACGACCCGACCGCCCGAAGCATCATCATCTACATGGAGAACATGACCCGGCCTCGCAAGTTCATCAGTGCAGCGCGCTCGGTTTCCCGGGTCAAGCCCATCATCGTGGTCAAGTCGGGTCGTAGCGAAGCGGCCGCCAAGGCCGCAGCCTCACACACCGGAGCCCTCGCCGGACAGGATGAAGCCTACAATGCGGCGTTTCGCCGTGCGGGAATCATCCGGGTAGACACTATCAGTCAGCTCTTCAGTTGTGCGCAAGCCCTGGGCAAGATGCAGCGGCCCACCGGAGGCAAGCTGGCCATCATCACCAACGCCGGTGGTCCAGGGGTCATGGCGGCGGATGCTTTCAGCAAATGGGGCCTCGATCCCGCAACGCTCAGCCCTGAAACGCTTCAAAAGCTCGACGCGTTCCTGCCCCCTTTCTGGAGCCGGGGAAATCCCATCGATATTCTCGGAGATGCGCAGCCGGATCGCTATGTGCAGTCGGTGCACGTCTGCCTGGAAGCTCCGGAACTCTCCGGGTTGATCGTGATTCTAATCCCTCAGGCCATGACGGACCCTACGGGAGTGGCCCAGGCCTTGGCTGCCGAGATCAAGAATTGGTCCAAGCCCTTCATGGCCGTATGGATGGGGGCACGGGACGTGGAAGCCGGCATAACAATACTCAATGAGGCGAGCATTCCCATCTTTGCCACTCCCGAGGAGGCAGTGGATACCTTCATGCACATGTACTCGTATTCCCGCAATCTGGAACTCCTGCAAGAGACGCCTCCAAGCCTGCCGCACGAAATCCAGGTCAATACGAGGGAGGCGCGAACCTTCATCGACGAGTGTCTCAAACGCCGCGAAAAAGTCCTTACGGAAATTAAATCCAAGGCCATCTTGTCGGCGTATGGCATCCCGGTCAATCGCACCGTCGTCGCATCGAGCCCGCCGGCAGCCGCCGAGGCTGCCAAAGGCATCGGCTTTCCGGTCGTAGTCAAGATCTACTCACCCGATATCACTCATAAATCCGATGTGGACGGCGTCCGGGACCACTTGAGGAGCGAGCAGGAGGTTACAGCGGCTTTCGAAGAGATCACCTCCAGAGCAAGGAGGCTAAAGCCGGAAGCGAGGATTTCGGGGGTTACGGTGCAAAACCAGGTGAAAAAATCCGAAATAGAATTGATCGTTGGAAGCAAGCGCGACCCGCAGTTTGGTCCGCTCATCCTCTTCGGTATGGGCGGGGTTCTGACCGAGGTGCTCAAAGATTCGGCGGTGGATCTGCCTCCTCTCAACCTGCTCCTGGCACGCCGTCTCATGGAGCGAACCCGAGTCTATCGCCTCCTCCAGGGTTACCGCAATATTCCCGCAGCCAACGTGGATCTGGTGGCCGAGTTTCTCGTTCGAATTTCGCAACTGGTGACCGATTTCCCAGAAATAGTCGAATTGGATCTCAACCCCGTGGTCATCAGCGACGGACGCCCAGTGGCCATCGATGCCCGCATTGCGATCGAGCCCAGCCAGGTGGCTGCCCCCCGGCACCTGATCATAAGTCCTTATCCCAATCAGTATGAAAGTAACTGGCTGCTAAAAGACGGCACCCCGGTGCTGATCCGTCCCGTGAGGCCCGAAGATGAGCATCTGGTAGCGGATCTGCTGCACAATTGTTCCGACCAGACGATCTACTTTCGCTATTTTGGGGTGAACAAAAACTGGCCCCATGAGTCTTTGATCCGCTTCACCCAAAATGACTACGACCGGGAAATCGGTATTGCCGCCATCGGGCTGCCGCCGGGTCCATCAGTCATGATGGGGGTTGGAAGGCTGGTGATGACCCCGGAGCGGGATTCAGCCGAATTTGCCGTGATCGTGGCCGATCGATGGCAGGGCGCAGGTCTTGGTATGAAGCTCGTCGAGCAGGTCATAGAAATTGCAAAGGAAAATGGAGTGCGGACTCTATCCGGTGACGTGCTGGCCGAAAACCGGCGCATGCTTGGTTTGGTAAAAAAGATGGGATTTAACCTCCTCAGGCCCGAAATGGGCACATGCCGGGTGGAGCTGGATCTAGCTTCCCGGACCGGGAGAAAATTATGAAGATGCTTAAAGGGGGTTTCTTTAGCATCACAGGGAGCGGTATCGAATAAGGGTTTGAGATGGGGGGCCCCTTTTGAAACGACGGTGAGGAGGTCGGAGGACGCCTGTCCTGGCTACTTCTTCCCTAGCTGCTCTTTCGCCGCCGCTACTATTCGTTCCGGCTCGAACCCGAACTTCCGCTGGAGTTCCTTGAGGGGCGCCGAGGCCCCGAACGTCTTCATACCGATGATGTGGCCCGAACAGCCGACGTAGCGTTCCCATCCGAAGGTCGAGGCCTGCTCCACCGCGACCCGGGCCGTCACGTTAGGTGGCAACACACTTTCCCGGTACTCCTTCGTCTGGTGGTCGAAGATATCCCAGGACGGCATCGAGACTACCCGAGAGCGGATGCTCTCAGCCAACAGCTTTTCGTGGGCCTCCACGGCCAGACAGACTTCACTGCCCGTGGCAATGAGGATTACCTCCGGTTTTCCTTCGGGGGCGTCGGCCAGCACGTAGGCACCATGCACCACTCCAGCAGCCGGTGCGAATTTGCTCCGATCCAGGGTCGGCAGAGGTTGGCGGGACAGCACCAGCACGGCAGGCTGGTGGCGCAACTGCATGATGCAGCGGTAGGCCTCGACGACCTCGTTGGCGTCGCCGGGCCGCAGCGTGATCAGGCCGGGAATGGCCCGCAGCGACGCGAGTTGCTCCACCGGCTGGTGAGTCGGGCCATCTTCTCCGTCTCCCATGGCATCGTGCGTGAAAATGAAGATGGAGGGCAGCTCCATCAAAGCCGAAAGCCGCATGGCGGGCCGGGCATAGTCGCTGAAGATAAAGAAGCTGGCGCCGAAAGCCCGCAGTTTGGATAGTGAGAGTCCGTTCACAATGGCCGCCATGGCGTGCTCCCGGATGCCGAAATGCAGGTTCTTCCCCGCTGGGCTGCCGGCCTGGAAATCTCCTGCACCTTCGAACTTCAGGGTGGTCCGGTTCGATGGTCCAAGATCCGCCGATCCCCCGAGGAACCAGGGGATGTTCTGGGCGAGCACATTCAGTACCTTGCCCGAGGCATCCCTCCCGGCTAAGCCCTTGGGGTCGGCCGGGAACACGGGAAGATTGCGGTCCCATCCGGATGGCAGTTCGCGGCGTTGCATCTGGTCGATCTCAGCTGCGAGCTCCGAGTACTTGCCCCGATAGACCCCGAAGAGTTCCGTCCACCGGCGGCGCGCCTCCGCCCCCCGGGTCCCCATCCCGGCCGCGAAATGCTCCTGGACGCCCTCGGGGACAAAGAACTGCGCATCCTCGGGCCAGCCATAGAAGCGCTTGCAGAGGCGAACCTCCCCGTCGCCCAGGGGCTCGCCATGGGCTGCGGCAGTGTCCTGCTTGTGAGGTGAACCATAGCCGATGTGACTATCCAGGATAATGAATGTGGGGCGGCCCTTCGTCTCTCGGAATATCTCCAGGGCGTGTTGGATGCGGCCGATATCGTTGGCATCGCCGACCCGCAGGACGTTCCACCCATAACCCAAGAACCTGGCCGCAATGTCTTCCGTGAAGGTGATGCGGGTGTTCCCCTCAATGGTGATATGGTTGTTGTCGTAGACCCAACAGAGGTTGTCCAGGCCCAAATGGCCGGCGAGTGACGCCGCCTCTGACCCGACGCCCTCCATCATGCAGCCGTCCCCGCAAATGGCATAGATGTCGTAGTCGAAGATGTCGAATCCCGGTTGGTTGTACCGGTGGGCGAGCCACTTCTGGCCGATGGCCATGCCTACGCTGGTGGCGATGCCCTGCCCCAGAGGGCCGGTGGTAGCCTCGACCCCCGAGGTCCAATGGTATTCGGGATGCCCCGGGGCCTTGCTGCCTAGCTGGCGGAAACGGCGGATGTCATCCAGGGTCACCGCAGGCTGTCCCAATATCTCGTAATCGGTGTTCACCGCCTTAACCCCGGTGAGGTAAAGCACGGACCAGAGAAGCATCGATGCGTGGCCGTTGGAGAGCACGAACCGGTCGCGGTTGGGCCAGATGGGGTCCTGGGGATCGAAACGCAGGACGCGGTTCCAGATCGTGTAGACCAGGGGCGCCAACGCCATAGGTGTGCCGGGGTGTCCCGACTTGGCCTGCTGGACCGCGTCTATCGAAAGGGTGCGGATGGTGTTGATCGCCAATTGAACCATTTGCTCGTCGGTCATGGGTTATGCCTCTCGGGTTGCAGAGCCTCCGGATTTGGCCCAGCCGGTAAGAGCGCCCCAGGGAAGACGCCATCTCAAGATTTGGAATGCATTCATCGAGGCTCGTGGAAAGCGGTTCAGACCCCCTGCCGGTCGCGGTTCGGCTGCGCTTCCAATGAAGCCACTTTGTCCAGGCGGCGCAGGTGCCGCGAGGCTCCACTGAATTCAGCCGCCAGGAAGGTCTCCACCAGGTCCCAGGCCACCGCCGGTCCTACGGTCCGGCCTCCCCCATGCAGATGATGTTCATGTGATCGTCCTCGACCCCCTGCCGAGCGGAGAAGTGGTCGTGAACCAGGCCGGCGCGGATACCCGGAACCTTGTTGGCGCAGGCCGGGGTGCCGACGCCGCTGCCGCAGACGGCTATCCCTCGTTCCACCTTCCCAGCGGCCACGGCCTTGGCAAGCGGGATGACGAAATCGGGATAGTCGTCGCCAGGGTTCAGACCATGAGCACCGAAATCGACCACCTCATGCCCTGCGGCGCGGAGTTGGACTACCAGCTCTTCCTTCAAACCAAACCCGCCATGATCGGTGGCGATTCCCACCCGCTTGGGCAAGCTGACAGTCATCAGCAGGCATCCTTGAGCTTCCGGTAGCGCCGGATCAGGGTGTTCGTTGAACTATCGTGGCCGAGTAGGGGATCCTCCCGGCTCTCCAGTTCCGGAATGATGCGCTGGGCCAGAGCCTTGCCTAGCTCGACACCCCACTGGTCGAACGAGTTGATGCTCCAGATGGTCCCCTGGGTGAAGACGCTGTGCTCGTAGAGGGCCACCAGTTTGCCCAACGTTTCCGGGGTAAGGCGTTCGGCGAGGATCGTGTTGGAGGGGCGGTTGCCCTGGAAGACCCGGTGGGGCACGAGCCAATCCGGAGTGCCCTCGGCTTTCACTTGCTCGGGTGTCTTGCCGAAAGCCAGCGCTTCGGTCTGGGCAAAGACATTGGCCAGGAGTATGTCGTGGTGCCGGCCCATGGGGTCGAGCGGCTGGACGAAGGCAATGAAGTCACAAGGAATGAGTCTGGTCCCCTGATGAATCAACTGGTAGAAAGAGTGCTGGCCGTTGGTACCCGGCTCGCCCCAATAGATTGGGCCGGTTTGGTAGGCGGCCTCGGTCCCTTCCAGGGTGACGTGCTTGCCGCTGCTCTCCATGGTGAGCTGCTGCAAATAGGCCGGGAATCGCTTCAGATACTGCTCGTACGGCAAGACCGCCACGGTCTGTGCGCCGAAAAAGTTGTTGTACCAGACGGCCAGGAGGCCCATGAGCACCGGCAGGTTGCGCTCGAAGGGGGCGGTGCGGAAGTGCTCGTCCATTTGATGGAAGCCGTCCAACATGGACTGGAAGTTGCCCGGGCCGATGGCCAGCATGGTGGAAAGGCCGATGGCCGAGTCCATGGAGTAGCGCCCGCCGACCCAGTCCCAGAACTCGAACATGTTGGCGGTATCGATGCCGAACTTAGCCACTTCCCCGGCGTTGGTCGAGACTGCGACAAAATGCTTGGCCACCGATTTTTCGTCGCCCCCAAGACCCGCCAGCGACCAGTTGCGGGCCGTGTGGGCGTTGGTCATCGTCTCCAGCGTGGTAAAGGTTTTGGAAGAAATGATGAAGAGGGTTTCCGATGGATCAAGATCCTGGACAGCCTCCGCAAAGTCGGCGCCATCGACATTGGAAACGAATCGGAATGTCATGGCCCGCTCGCTGTAGTGTCTGAGCGCCTCGTAGGCCATAACCGGCCCCAGGTCGGAGCCCCCGATGCCGATGTTGATGACGTTGCGAATACGCTTGCCGGTGTGGCCCAGCCATGCGCCGCTTCGGACGCGGCCGGAAAAGTCAGCCATCTTGTCCAGTACGGCGTGGACCTGTGGCACCACGTTCTCGCGGTCCACGACGATGACAGCTCCCTTCGGGGCGCGCAGGGCGACGTGCAGTACGGCTCGTTTCTCGGTGAGGTTGATCTTTTCTCCCCGGAACATAGCGTCAATCCGGGTTCGCAGGCCGGATTCTTCGGCCAGTTGCACAAGCAGCCCGAGGGTTTCGCCGGTGATGCGATTCTTGGAGTAATCCAGGTAAAGGCCCACGGCCCCGGCGGTCATCCGCTCGCCGCGGCCTGGATCGTCCCCAAAGAGTTTCCGGAGATGCAGCTCCCGAACCTGTTGATAGTGGGCTTCCAGGGCCTTCCAGGCCGGCCGTTCGGTGAGTGGCGCCATGCCTGTTGTCATGTTCGCGCTCCTTTTATCCTATTTACAGCTCGTTCGTAAATTGTCACCGAGGCACCGCTCCGGGCGAGCGGCGCCACGGCTCCCGGCCGGGTGGCTGCGCGGGCGGCTCACGCAGCAGCGACGCCGGAATCGGCCGCTCGATTGGATCGGAGTCGTTCAGCGTCAACGGCTCTCCATGATGTGTGATCCGCAGCGTTCCCGTGCCCCGCGTCAGCCGGTAAGTGGCCACGCGCGCGGTCACCTCCACGCGAAGGCCAAGCTTGCGACGCACGATGGAGAAGGATAGCGACGTGAGGCCATCTGGCAGCCGGGGCGCGAACGACAGCACGCCGGCGTGATCGCGCATGCCGCCAAAACCATTCACCAGTGCTATCCACGTCCCTGCCAGCGACGCGATGTGCAGGCCGTCGCGTACATTGTGCTCGAGATCATGCAGGTCCATGAGGGCGGCCTCGGCGGTGTAGTCGAGCGCGAGATGGAGGTGCCCAAGCTCGGCCGCAAGCACCGCCTGAGTGCATGCAGAAAGCGAAGAGTCGCGCACGGTTATGCGCTCGTAGTAATCGAAGTTGCGCGCCTTTTGCTCGTCGGTGAATGCGTCGCAGCATAGCTGCATGGCCAGAACGAGGTCGGGCTGCTTCACAACCTGCTTGCGGTAGAGATCGAAATATGGAAAATGCAGCATCAGCGGATACTGGTCAGATTTCGTATCGGCGAAGTTCCACATCGCGTGGTCGGTGAAGCCTTCAGCCTGCGGGTGTACGCCTAGCCGCTGGTCGTAGGGGATGAAGATGCGATCTGCGGCGGCGCGCCAGTCGGCCATCTCCTCGGGCGTCACGCCAAGCTCGCGTGCCCTGTCCTGATTGCGCTCGCAGACGCCCGCCGCGCCGACGAAGTTTCGCGCCGCCATCAGGTTGGTGTAGACGTTGTTGTCGGCGAGGGCGCTGTACTCGTCGGGTCCGGTCACGCCATCGATGCGGAAGCGGCCCTGCAGGTCGTGGTGGCCGAGGGAGCGCCAGAGTCGCGCGGTCTGCACGAGGATGTCGACGGCGATGTCACGCTCGAAGGTTTTTTCGCCAGTTGCGTTGATATGGCGAATTACGGCATCGGCGATGTCGGCGTTGACGTGAAACGCAGCAGTTCCAGCGGGCCAGTAGCCCGAGCATTCCTCGCCGTGGATGGTGCGCCATGGAAAGGCGGCGCCGGCCAGGCCCAACTCGTGTGCGCGCTGCCGCGCAGCCGAAATCGTCGAATGGCGCCAGCACAACGTGTCTGCCGCAGCAGCCGGTATGGTGTACGTCAGGACCGGCAGGACAAACACCTCTGTGTCCCAGAACGAGTGGCCGTCGTAACCTGTGCCCGTCAGTCCCTTGGCAGGAATGGCGCGCCTCTCGGCCCGCGCGCCGGCCTGGAGCAAGTGAAACAGCGCAAAGCGCACCGCTTGTTGCAACTCTGAATCGCCGCTGAGCTCGACATCGGCGCGTGCCCAGAAGTCGTCGAGGTATTGCCGCTGGCCGGCGAGCAGACCGTCCCATCCAGCCTGACGCGCCGCTGCGAGGGCGGCGGCAACCTGATCGCGCAGCCCTGGCACGGTGCGCTCAAGGGACCAGCCGTAGGCCACCAGCTTAACCAGGTGCAGGCGCTGTCCCGGTTCGAGCACGTCGGTGACGACGACGCGAGCTGAGTCGGGCGACGTCTCCGTCGCGATATGCACTTTAGAAGTGCCGCTGATGACGTGATCCATCGCTGCCGCTATGCGCAGGCCGCTACGTCGGGTCCGATGGATCAGCAACGCCTCAGTGTCGCGTGACAGGTGCTCCTCGGACTGGAGGGGCGATTCGAGGGCGCCGGCGACGCGCGGGTCTCCGGCGACAGACAGCAACTGCTCGTTGGCGACAAGCTCAGACTGCACGACGATGTTGGCGGGTCCGTCGAGCGGCTCCAACTCGTAGCTGATGCCGACGATCGCTCGGTGCGTGAAGGAGACGAACCTGAGTGACGTCACGCGCACCGTGCGTCCAGCGGGAGAGGTCCATTCGGCCTTCCGCGTCAACGTCCCGGCCCGAAAATCGAGTAAGCGGTCGTGGCTCCGGAGCACACCGTAACGGACGTCGAAGGGCTCATCGTCGACGAGCACGCGCATCAGTTTTCCATTGGTCACATTGACGAGTGTCTGGCTCGACTCCGGCGATCCGTATTGGGACTCAGCGTAGGGTAAAGGACGCAGTTCGTAGAATCCGTTCAAGTAGGTGCCGGACAGCCCGCAGGGCTCACCCTCATCGAGGTTGGCCCGTAAACCTATGTGGCCGTTCGACAGCGCGAAAAGCGACTCGCTCTGAGCCAGGATGTCGAGGTGCAACTCGGTTTCGTGGAGGGCCCACGGCTCGACGCGAAACGCTGGATGCAGGATCATGACGCCTCCAGGAGTGCAGCCAGGTCGGTGACTACGACGTCGGCGCCGTGACGGCGAAGCTCATCGGCCTGGCCCACGCGGTCTACGCCGACGACGAAGCCGAAACGGCCCGCACGACCCGCTGCGACACCGGCAAGGGCGTCCTCGAAAACCGCCGCCTGGGCGGGAGTGACGACGAGAGCGCGGGCCGCCGCAAGAAAGGTATCCGGCGCCGGTTTGCCTGCGAGGCGCCGCTCGGCGGCGACGACGCCGTCGATGCGGGCGTCGAACAGCTCCGCGATGCCGGCGGCAATGAGCGTCTCGTGGCAGTTCTCGCTCGACGACACCACTGCGGTGCGCAGACCGGAGCTTTTGACTGCGCGTACATAGCGCACCGAACCCGGGTATGCTTCTACGCCCTGTTCTCGCATTAAGGCGAGAAAGATGCTGTTTTTGCGCTTGCCGAGCCCCTGGATGGTGTCTGCCGTCGCCGGATCGCCGCCTGTTCCTTCGGGAAGCTGAATGCCGCGCGAGGCGAGGAAGGAACGTGCTCCGTCCTCGCGCGGTTTGCCGTCGACATACAGATCATAGTCGCGGACGACGTCGAACGGGACGACTGGCCGGCCGCTTGAGCGAGCGGAGAGAAAGTCATCGAACATGCGCTGCCAAGCTTTGGCGTGGAGCGTCGCCGTCTCCGTGAGCACACCATCAAGGTCGAAGAGGCACGCGTGGATGCTGTTGGGCAGTCCCAGCCTGGTCTCAGCCATGGTCAGGCCTCGTAGATGGGGCCGGGTGCGTGCCCATAATGTACCAGTCAAAAGCGTTGGCGAAACCTTTGTCCTCAATACCCGCAAAAGGTCTTCCTGTCATTACCATATCTCCTTGAGGAAACTCAAGCATCGCTAAACTGCGCGGCCCCCGATCGTCCTCCGGGCCGTGGCTCCGGGGATTCGCCGGAGTCGCTGGTTCAGTGCCGGTCCATAATCTGCATGCGATCTCAAACCCGAAGTGCTGTGCTACGGCCTGCATTGGCGTCGAGCAATGAGGTTAAGTCGTAGTTGACCAGATCTCCGATGAGCTCAACCGTGAGGTCAGCCGGCGTATCCGCAGGGAGGGTTTTGGGGTCGAGGGCATAATGTCCCTGGCGGGGCCATACAGTCGTTAACCGTTCTCCCCAGATCTTTTTCATTGCCGTCAGAATGCGCAGCTTATCGTCCACCATGACATAATGCCGCGCCGGGTAGCGCCGCTCGACATCGTCCAACATCTGCTCTTTGTGGATGTAAATGAGCACGCGGCCCTCGACCGCTTCCCATAGTCCGGATCGTTGAACTTTCCGCGGCTGGAAGACCACGTCTCCATCTGACAGGATGACCGTTGGTCCCCACGGGCGAACATGGGCAAGGGCGGCGAGCGAACCAGGATACAGCCGGTTTGCAAACGGATAATCCACCAGAAAGGAAGACATCATCAGCAGTCGCGGATCGCTCATGTCCTCGAGCCGGTAGCGCTGCAAAGCACCCAGGTAGTCCGCATAGCCAAGCTCAGCGTACAACTCCTCCAAGATGGCGAAGTAGCGGTCCCGAGTCTCAGCTCCGAACTCGTGCTCAAGATGGTTCCTGAGGTCATCCAGCACCCGGTCATTGTCCAGCAGGGTATTGTCTACGTCAAACAGGAACACAACTTCACTGGGGGGTGAGCAACGATCAATCACTAGTTTTTTTCCATCCAACCCATTCCGGATTCCCGTCCTTGTCTCTCAATCGCAAGACTCCATTTCCTCGCTTCACAGTTAGGCAATCACGAAAGGCTCACCTCGATCGGTGACCTGTGAGCCGGTCACTGTGACCTTATCGCCTGATTTAAAATGTTTTGCCTGCCCAGGACCTACAATGTAGAAGGCAGGACCCAAGTAAACCGGCAGTACCCCTTTTTTGTCAAGAAAGCTACTTTCACCTTTTTTATTTGGCAGCCGGTTCATCGACCCAGTATCCTTTGCGATTGTAATGTAGATGCAGTCCGGTCTCGTAATCCCGAGTCAGCAGAGACTCTTCCGTGTATTCCGGTGACTGTTTGATGGTCTCGCGGGGAAGATTGACGAAGACTTTCGACTCGCTCCAACTAACGCGCTCGATCCATTGCGGTGAAACCAGGACCTTTTTTCCCGGCCACCAGTTCCGTGTATCGATGATTAGATAACGAATCGCCCACGTCTCGTCATCGATGATAAAATCATCGACGTGGCCAATCTCGCCGTCTGCGGCTTGGATGTTATGGCCACTAACATCGTGGGTGCTGCGCAAATGGGGATCCCACGCTTTCTCATTTTGGGTGGATTGTCTCCATTTTTCACGCTCACGCACAATGGAGGGATAAGAATAAGACCCCCACATGTATGAACCGTCCCAATACGCCGGCCATCCATAATACCCGTAGTAGGTCTCCTCGAATTGCCGCGAGACGGGCTTGTCACTGTTCAAGGATGGACTGTCCTCAATCTGCTTTTTGGTCAAATCGACGGCGATGTGTCTCTCTTCTCTGCTCACGGCGGTCAATGCATACGGGGAGATCAGCACCTGCCTGCCCGTAAGCCAGTTGCCTGTGTCGGCGACCAGGTACCGAATCGTCCAGTACCGGTCATCGAAGTAGAATTCCTTGACCTTCCCTATTTCCCCGTCAAGGCTGTGTAATGTGTAACCTTTTAGTGTTTTAGCTTTGTCCAGCATGGTAGTCCTTTCGTTCCTTGCGTTTCGTTTATGTTTGCTGTTGGCGCCCAGCCGACAGCGTAAGAGATGTATTTCGCCGCATGGCCGAGATTCCTGCAGAGATAGACTATAAATAAGGTAATTAACCCAAAGAAACCTATAAAAAGCCGCTACGCGCACATTAGTGCGCTACGAGGCACAACCCGCGCCGGCCCACATTGGATTCTCGACAGCCCACCCACCCACCCGCGAGGCGGGGCCTGCGGCGGGTGGCCTTTTAACTGGCCGTGCCGAGGCCGAGAACGCGGCATACCGTCTTGGCTATCATCTGTTCTTCGTCCGTGCGAATGACGCGGACCGCAACCCGGCTGACCGCCGATGAAATCACGCCCTCATGCGCCGCGTTTCGCTTTTCTTCGAGTTCGATTCCAAGAAATCCCAGCCCATCGCAAATCCGGGCGCGGACTGTAGGCGCATTCTCTCCGATGCCGCCGGCGAACACCAGCGTATCCAGTCCGCCTAACGCCGCCGCGAATGCGCCGATCCATTTCTTGACCTGGTAGCAAAACAGTGCGACCGCTTCAGCCGCCCGCACGTCCTGCGTTTCACGGTCGAGCAAGTCGTGCATGTCGGAACTGGTCTCCGACACGCCGAGCAGCCCGGACTGGAAATTGACCATCTCGTTGAATCGTTTTGCATCGAGGCCTTCGGTACGCGCCAGATACCAAATCAGTCCGGGATCGAGATCGCCTGAGCGGCTGCTCATCGGCACCCCGGCTGTCGGGGTAAAACTCATGCTTGTGTCCACGGGTTTGCCGTCGCGCACCGCCGCCAGGCTCGCGCCATTGCCGAGGTGGGCGAGGATGACCCGGCCTTGTGCGGCTTCCGATCCGGCCAGGCGGGCCAATTCTCCCATTAGAAAAGCATACGACAACCCGTGAAACCCGTACCGCCGCACCCCCTGCGCCTCGTAGCGGCGCGGGATCGGCAACAACCTGGCCACGCGCGGCAGGTCATGGTGAAAAGCAGTGTCGAAACAGGCCACCTGGGGCAGGTCGGGGAATCGGCGATGAAACGCCTCGGTCAACAGAATCTCCTCCGGCAGATGCTCAGGATCGAATGGACTGAGCCGGTGCAGTTCCTCAACCATTTCCGCAGTGATTCGCTGCGGCTTGCTATACTTGGGCCCGCCATGCACCACGCGATGCCCCACCGCGGTCAACACGTCACGCCCGCTGCGTTCCTCGATCCAATCCATCAGAGCGCCCACCGCCACCGTGTGATCCGGCGCCGTCACCAGCCGCGAAAAGTTGTCCGCCCGGTTCAAGCCTTTCACCCGCAAGACGGGCTCCGGCAGTCCAATCCGCTCGATCCCGCCCTCCAGAATCCGTCGGAGCGACTCCCCGGCCTCGAACAGCGCGAATTTGATGCTCGACGAGCCGCCATTGATCGTAAGGATGCGTGGATTAGCCGGTTTCATGGAAGTCATTCTTCTTCTCTCAGCTCGCTTTCCTTCTCTTTGTTTGCGCTCTCCTTGCCCAATCCCATGGTCAAGGCCGTCAGACCGGCAATACTCCCCAGTTGCATGGTTTCCACGACCGTGCTGGGTACAATTACGATCGTGGCGTTGTCCTTCAAACCCTCATAAAGCATGTTCATAGCCCTCAAATGAAGAGCGGTAGGATTATTGGTATAGGTCCTGGCCGCTTCTCCAAACTTCTCCGCCACCTGTCGCTCCGAATCTCCCAGAATCACCCGGGCCTGACGTTCTCTTTCAGCTTGGGCCTGCATCGACATCGCATCCTCCAAGGCCGAGGGAATAAGTACATCCTTGACTTCCACCGAAATAACATTAATGCCCCATGGCTCGGTGCGATCATCAATGATCTTCTGCAGCTCGTCACTAATCTTCTCCCTGCCTTCCAGCATGTCCGAAAGCATGGTCTTGCCGATGACATCACGCAGGGCCGTTTGGGAGGCCCAACTTATAGCGCTTTGATAGTCGGCGACATCCAGGGCTGCCTTCTTGGGGTCCACGACTTTCCAAAATAGCACTGCATCAACATCCACCGGCACCGTATCTTTGGTAAGGGTCTTTTCTGCCTTGAAAGAACCGGTGATCACGCGGGTGTCGATCCAGTAAGGTATCGCGTCGATGACCGGGATAATGAAAAACAGTCCCGGTCCCTTGAGGGAGCGGAACTTGCCTAACCGCAATATCACCACCCTTTCCCACTGATTCGCAACCCTGATTGCGAGAGAAACAACGAGGGCGATAACAAAGGCAATGACTCCAATCCATGCCCTTTCCATGGCAAAAGCTAGACCTGCGCCAATGGCAAGAATTACGATGAAGATCAATGTTGCAAAAGCGCTGCTTTTTCTCATTTCGATTACCTCCATGTTGTGGCTCCCTCCCAACCCCCTAAGGAAGAACGGGCGCACCGCTCCTCAGTTTCGGTTGAAATACACCTCGGCTGGAGAGAAGTATGGCGCTGGATCGGGGGCTCAGGCGGTAAGTTCGTGTATCTTTCCAAAGCGGTTCCTCGCCCGCAGCAAACAGATCTTGTGGCGCTTCGCGGGAGGTGTCAACGGCCAGATGCCACCGAGCCCCCGGCAGTGCGGGGGGCAAAATGAAATCGACCGCATCGGCGCCGGCATTGAACATCAGGCAAAGTGCGCGCTGCTCGTCTTCATCGATCAGACAGGCAAACTGTTTTTCTTTCGGGTCAGCCCAGTTGGGTAATCCCCTTTGCGGGCCAAACCAATGGATCTCGGCGTCGGTGTAGAATTGCTCCTTACTCAGAATCGGATGGGCACGACGAAAGGCGATCATGCCACGGGTGAAGCGGAAAATTTCCTTGTGCTGTTCCAGACAGCTCCAGTCATGCCAGCTCGTTTCGTTGTCCTGGCAGTAGGCGTTGTTGTTGCCGCCTTGCGTGCGGCGAAATTCGTCCCCGCCGAGCAGCATCGGCACGCCGCGCGAGATCAGCAGGGTCAGAAGGAAGTTCTTGATCTGGCATTTGCGCAAGGCCTCGATCCCGGCATCCGCCGTCTCGCCTTCAGAGCCGCAGTTCTGGCTGAAGTTGGCGTCGGTCCCGTCATAGTTGTTTTCTCCGTTTGCTTCATTGTGCTTGTAGCTATAGCTGACCAGATCGTTAAGAGTGAAGCCGTCGTGGCAGGTGACGAAGTTGATGCTGCCATCTGGGCCTTTGCCGGACTTGGTATAGATATCGGCACTGCCGCAGATGCGGCTGGCAAACAAACCGAGCATCCCATCATCGCCGCGCCAGAAACGCCGGACATCATCCCGATACCGGCCGTTCCATTCAGCCCAGCGCCGCTCTGAAAAACTGCCCACCTCGTATGCGCCGGCGGCGTCCCATGCCTCGGCGATGATTTTCACGTCTCTCAAGATCGAGTCCTCGGCGATCCGTTCGAGAAGCGGGGCATTGGCCAGCAGCTTGCCGGCGCCGTCCCGGCCGAGGACCGACGCCAGGTCAAACCGGAACCCATCCACATGCATCTCGACCGTCCAATAACGGAGCGCGGCCAAGATATGGTCCCGCACCAGCGGATGGTTGGCATTGATGGTGTTGCCTGTGCCCGTGTAGTCCTTGTAGTAGCGTTTGTCGTCCGCCAGCGTGTATATGATCGCGTTATCGATCCCGCGGAAACAGAGCGTCGGACCCAGCTCGTCTCCTTCCGCCGTGTGATTGAACACCACGTCCAGAATCACTTCGATGCCGGCATTGTGAAAGGTCCGGACCATTTGCTTGAACTCCAGCTTTTGCCGGCCCAAACCTCCCGAACTGCTGTAGGAAGCTTTGGGCGCACAGAAAACCACGGGATCGTATCCCCAGTAATTCCTGAGCGGTTGGCCTGTTTGCGGGTTCCTGCGCGTGACGGAATTTTCATTGAACTCCTGGATGGGCATAAGTTCCACAGCGGTCACTCCCAGGGTTTTGAGATAGGGAATCTTTTCCATCAGGCCCCGGTAAGTTCCCGGATGGTCAACGGCCGAACTGGGATGAATGGTAAAGCCGCGAACATGCGTTTCGTAAATGACGGTCTTCGACCATGGATGCCGGGGCGGCTGGTCTCCATCCCACTCGAAGGGCTCGTTTACAAATACGCATTTGGGCATCGATCCGGAATTGTCCAGCTTCGAGGGAACCAAATCCTGCTCCGGCGCCGTCGGATCGTATCCACGCGCCGATGCAAAATCCCACGGGGGCAGCCGCGAAATCGCGGCAGCGTAAGGATCGAGGAGAAGCCTGTTGAAATTAAAACGATGTCCTTCGCCGGGTTCGTAAGGGCCATCCATGCGGTAAGCATAGAGTTGACCAGGACCGATCCCCTCCACCCAAACGTGCCATACGTCGCCTGTGCGGTTGCGCGCTGAATCCAGATCGATTACCCTGGCGGGCGCTGCGTCTTCGGGATGATCGAACAACTCCAGTCGAACGCGGCTGGCGTTACGGCTGAAAATGGAGAAATTAACCCCTCCTCCCATTTCCCAGGGTCCCAAAGGCAGAGGAAAGCCCACCCGAACGTCAGCGCGTTCGGAGATCTCCGGGATATCATCGTGCAACTCGCGTTTGGGCGTATTCATCATCGTTGCCATAGGATTCGAGCGGATTCCAGCGGAACCGCCACCCCGGAGCGCTGAGGCGTCACTCGCGCCGCGTAGTCTCCCGCCGGGCGTGTGGAGGGGACCGTTGCGCGATAGACGCAGCGGGGGGGTGCGTCAGGCAGCGGCCGCGCGCACTTCATTTCCTCACGCACGGGATCGCCGCCGTTGATTCCGTCGGCATAAAGCTCAACTCGGACCGCATTAGGGTCGAGATCGTTCAGAAAAATTTCGACTTCAAAGACGTGGTTGTCCGCGTTGGTTTCGACCCGCAAGTCTCCGAAGCGCAGCCCGGCCCATTTTTGCTCCAGTGCCTGGCGCCAGTCAACTATCTGTCTGCCCACCGAGCCTTTATCGGCAGCACGTTCCCGGTAGGCTGACGCAGCGGGGAGGTAGTGTTGCTCGGTGTATTCGCGCACCGCGCGGCTGGCGGAGAAGCGAGGCGTCAACCGCGCCATGCTTTCCCGCATCCGCTTGACCCATGCGGTGGGAATGCCGCTCTCGTCGCGGGTATAAAACTCCGGGATCACCTCGCGTTCGAGCAGGTCATAGAGCGCGTCGGCTTCGACAGCGTCCCAGGCGGGATCGTCGCCATGCTCACGGCCGTCCCCCAGCGCCCACCCCACTTCAGGTGCGTAAGCCTCCGCCCACCAGCCGTCCAATTCCGAGAGATTGATGCCTCCATTGACGAGCACCTTCATGCCGCTCGTTCCACACGCCTCCCAGGGCCGCCGTGGCGTGTTGATCCAGACGTCCACCCCCTGCACCAGGCGCTCGGTCAGGAGCATGTCGTAGTCGCTCAGGAAGACGATGTGGGCTTGGGTCTCCGGCTGGCGGATGAAATTTATCCATTCATGGATCAGTGCCTGCCCCGCCTGGTCCTCCGGATGGGCCTTGCCGGCGATGATCAGTTGCACCGGGCGCTCAGGATTGGTTAACAGGCGAAGCAGCCGCTCCGGGTTGTGCAACAGCAGGTTCGGCCTCTTGTAGGTCGCGAAGCGCCGAGCAAAGCCCAGTGACAAGGCGTTGGGATCAAATATATGTTTCGCCCTCTCAATCATTTCGGGCGGCCTGCCGGAGGCGGCCATTTGCCTGCGCAACCGCTCGCGAGCGAATTCAACAAGAGATTTGGTGGCGGCGGTGCGAAATTGCCAGAGGCTGGCGTCGGAGACGCGGCGAATATCCTGCTCCAGGGTTTCCGTCGTCCCCTGCCAGCGCCCCAGCCAGCGGTCCTTTCCACAGGCTTCCGTCCACAGACCGTCCGCTGCCGCCGAGTCCCAGGTCGGCATGTGGACCCCGTTGGTCACATGTCCGACAGGGATTTCGTCCTGGGGCCAGCGGGGAAAGAGGGGCTCAAAGAGATGCCGGCTGACTTTCCCGTGTAACTGGCTCACGCCATTGACCGCCCCGCTCCCCCGGATCGCCAGATATGCCATGTTGAAACTCTCCGACGAGTCGTTCGGGTTCTGGCGGCCGAGGGCCAGTAAATCCTGGAGTGTGATGCCGAGCTCCCGCTCGGCATGACCACCGAGGTATTGCTCGATGAGGGCCGGAGCGAAACGGTCAAAGCCGGCGGCCACGGCAGTATGGGTGGTGAACAGGTTCCCTGCACGAGTGACGGCCAGCGCGACTTCGAATGGCTGCGCGGTCTCCTGCATGAAGCTGCGGGCGCGTTCCAACACGGCAAAGGCCGCATGCCCTTCATTGAGGTGGCAGACTTCCGGCCGAATGCCAAGCGCATTAAGCAGCCGCCATCCGCCAATCCCGAGAAGCAGTTCCTGCTTGAGGCGCAGCTCCGGCCCGCCGCCATACAGCTCGCTGGTAATTCCTCGATGAGCGGGGAAGTTCGCCGCGTCATTGCTGTCAAGCAGGTAAAGCTTCACTCTGCCGACCTGGACCTGCCAGGCGCGCAGCCAGACCGAGTAACCAGGCAAGGCGATCTCCAACCGCAACCACTCGCCGTTCCCCTGCCGCACAGGCGTGATCGGCAACTGTCCGGGGTCGTTATACGGGAAGAGGGCCTGTTGCGCTCCGTCCTTGTCGATCACCTGGCGAAAATAGCCTTGCTGGTAGAGCAGTCCCACGCCGACCACCGGCACGCCCAGATCGCTGGCGGCTTTGAGCTGATCGCCGGCTACATTGCCAAGCCCGCCCGAGTAGATGGGCAAAGCTTCGCTCAACATAAATTCCATGCTGAAATAAGCGGCGCAGGTCAGGGGACCCTGCGAATGATTCTGCTGAAACCACGCGGGCGCGTCCAGCACTTGCCGCCTGGTATGCACCAGGCCGTCAACTGTTTTGCGAAAAACGGGATCGGCCAACACGCGCTCGATCCGGTCGCGCGAGACCGTCTGCAGGACAACCCATGGGTTATGCGTGACTTCCCACAGTTCGGGATCAAGCCGGCGCCACACTTCGTCGGTAGCATGATTCCACGACCAGCGCATATTCAGGGCCAGCTCGGCAAGGGAATCGAACCCCTCGATTTCAGTGGGCAGAAGATTGTAGATGGGATGGCTTGCGCGGGTTCTTTTGCTCATAGTTTTTCCTTCAGTTTTGGCTCGGCCGGGATCCCCGAATGCATCAGTTGGGGTTTCCCTCATTGCGCCAGGATTCTAAAGCTTCCTTTCCCGGCTTCTGAGGAAGGTCCGTTCACAAGCATCGATGCTTTGGCCGGCTTTCCTGCACAAGGACTTATTTTCATGACTCTCTCGTCAAATGCCGTGCACGCCTTTGCGCCAAAGTCTTCATCAGCTTGTCGAACGGCTTGTTGAATCTCTCGAATCCTTAGTCCTCAAGTTGCCACGTCACATTATTCTTGCTCGTTTCCAGCTCGCGCGCCTTCACCTCTTCGTTACGGCCGGGAGGCTGTTCGAGAATGCGACTCCCATGAGTCACGATGGGCCGGGAGGCTCTGCACTACGCTACCCTGTGAGGTTCTTTTTTGACCAGCATGATGGAACAGGGCATCTTGCGTATCATATCCTCATTTTCGCGGCCAAATAGAAAGTGCTCGATATGCCCTTCCTCGTGAGCCAGCATGATGAGCAAGTCGATATTTTCTTCCTTGACCATCTTTATGATCTCATCAGAGGGGTCCCCTTCTTTCATTACTGCTTTGATAGGGAGACCCTGTGTTTTTTCAGCTTCAATGATGTGTTCGATGTCCTTCCTGAATGTTTGCTGTAATCCTTCATATTCCATCTGCAAAGAAGGAATTGCAAGGTTCCAACCTTCCAGCATGAAAGGATTGTGCATGACATGAACCACAAAAAGCTTTGCTCCGTATTTTTGAGCAAGTGAAATTCCGTAGTGAACGGCTTTTTGACAATGTTTCGTTGATCTGCTCACGACCAGAATCCGATTGACATCTTTCAAGGGCTGTCTCCTTTGTGGTGGAATCTATCTCTCATGAGTCCCAAGCACCTGGTAGCTATTGGTGCACCACGAGGTCTTCCCTGGACGTGGACTCCAGGATCGACTTGGCCCTGGCGACGTCGCCGGTTGAGCCGTGGGCAATGACCAGAAACTTATCCGACTTCAGGGCAGTCTCGTACTTGACGATGCTGTCCCTGGGGATTCCGATGCTATACAGTCCAGCGCCCAGAGCGGTCAGTCCTCCGGTAACAATGGCGCCTTCCAGGGCACCCACAATTATCGTGACCAAGGGACCCAGCACCACCAATTGGCCCAACCCGGGGATGACGAAGAAGGCCGAGCCAAACAGAATCCCCCACAAGCCTCCCCAGAAGGCCCCGAGCTTCCCCCAGAACTTCATCCGGTCCCCTGCGTTGTAGAACCCGACGACATTCTCCTCGGTGTGGTAGTCCTTCCCCACCACTGAGAGCTTCTTCATGTCAAAGCCCGATTTCTGGAGCTCTTTGACCGCGGCATCGGCCTCGGTGTGGGCCTTGTAGATTCCAACAACTGCGTTCTGGTTGCTCATTTCATTTCTCCTTTTGTGTTTTCAGACAGTTATTTGACTTGAGTACCGCTGTATTCCATGAGGTTCTGAAAAAACGCTATTTAATGGTCGGATTGTGGCTGTCTCTGCCCATAACTCTCCTTTCTCAACGGGGCCCCTGAAGGGGATGCGCTGGAGGAATCTTTCTCTACCGGGCAAAAGGATGCGCGCAGTACTTCAGCACCCGCAGAAAGCTCTTGTGCCAGCGGCTGCCCATTTCTAAGTGTCTCAGGACCGCCAATTTAGCCAGGTCGCCCATGAAGAGCCAAACGAGGCAGTAAGCCCAGATGATTCCCACCGTTCGCCAATGTTGCTGCGCCAGTTCATTGGTGATCTCCTGGATAATCATAGACACCGCCCTCTCTCCTCATGCAGATAGCAGATCATCAAGACAGGAAGCCCCGTTTTCGGATTGCAGGGCAAAGAAAAGTTAGTCATGACAGGGAAAGCAATCCCTTAGGCGCCTGGCCCGAGGCGCAGACTTTGACGTAAATGTGTGCGATCTCCCAGTACCCGCAGCAAAGGTCCCTGTCCGGTCATCTCCACTATGTTCAACGCGGCCACCGGCATGCCGAGGCGGTCGCGGTAGCGGCCAACATCGATGCCCAACAGGGAACACAGCATGATGCGCACCGTGGCTTTGTGGGAGACTACCAGTATATTCCCCGAGGGATGTGTCCGTTCAATCTCCTCGATCACCATGGAACTGCGGCGGGCTATGTCCACTCCCCTTTCGCCGCCGGTGGGCGCGTTCCAACCCGGATCGGACAGCCATCGGACGTATTCGTCATGAAACTCGCGGTTCACTTCCTCCGGGGTCTTGCCCTCCCACCGGCCGTAGGCGATCTCTTTGAGCCCTTCCCTCAGGTGCGGCGTTAGTCCCACGGCTTCGCACAAAGGTAGGGCCGTGGCCACGGCCCGCTTCAGGGAACTGCAAAAGACGGCCTTCCAGGCAAGGTCTCTATAAGCAGCGGCAAAATCCAGGGCCATCTCATACCCTGCCGGGGTCAAGTCCGGATCAAGGGCGCCACAGTAGCCGCCTGTCAGGCTGGCGGTGGTTTCCCCATGTCGAAGAAAGTAGAGAATAAGGCCCATGGGCATTTGTTTCCTTCAGACTTCCCCATTTGATTTGGGGTGGAAACCTCCCCTTGAATGGGGTCAAGGATTCTCCATCTCGTCGCGATACTCCCCCCGGCGCGCCATACTGTTGCACTTAGCCCGGTGATACAGGGCCTTTTGGGCGGCAACCCCATTGATTTCCTTGCCTTTCCAGGTATCCATGGCGGGCTGCTGGATGGCGCGGGAATAGGAAAAGGTCAGCGCCCAGGGCGCTTTGGACCGCCACCTGACATTCATGGCATTTAAGCGAGCCGAGGCCAATTGCGCACTCTGGCCCCCGGACAGGAAGGCGACGCCGGGGACCGCCCCCGGCACCGCCCTGAGCAGACAAGATACCGTGGCGTCCGCCACTTCTTCCACCCCGGCCTGCGTGGGACAATCTTTGCCGGAGAGCACCATGTTGGGCTTTAAGATCATGCCTTCCAAAAGCACCCGCTGCCGGTAAAGCTGGCTGAACACAGTGTGCAAGGCGGCCTCGGTTGCCAGGGCGCACTGCTCCAGGGTGTGGCCGCCGTCCATGAGCACCTCCGGCTCGACTATGGGCGCCAGACCGGCTTCCTGACACAGGGCGGCATAGCGAGCCAGGGCGTGGGCGTTGGCTTCCAGGCACCCACGACTGGGAATGCCCCCGCCGATGGTGATCACCGCCCTCCATTTGGCAAACCTGGCCCCCATCTGCCGGTATTCCGACAGGCGCTCCCGCAGGCCATCCAGACCTTCGGTAATTTTCTCCCCCGGATGGCCGGCCAGATCTTTGGCGCCGGTGTCCACCTTAATACCCGGAATAATTCCCGCCTCGGTAAGGAGTTTGATAAAAGACGTGCCGTCATTTTTTGACTGGCGTATGGTCTCGTCATATAGAATGGCCCCGCTGATGAATTCCCCCAAACCGGGCGTGGTCAAGATCAACTCCCGCCAGGCCCGGCGGGCTTCCACCGTTTGTGCAATCCCCAGGTTGGCAAAGCGCCGATTGCAGGTTGGAGTACTTTCGTCCATGGCCAGGATGCCCCTGCCGGCGTGCATCATGGTTCGAACCGTGGTAACAAGCTCCTGTCTACTCATTTCAAACACCTCCTTTAACTAGTTTCCATCCGGAAAGGGTCCTTTTCCGTCCTGGCGGCGTCAATCTTCGGGCTTGCTTGTGCGGCGTACCCCTTCCGCCTAAAGGCGGTAAGAGGAATGACCAGATTAAGCCTCCTTTTCGAATCGGAAACTGCCAGCGTTCCATCCGGAGTTTCCGGATGGACGCTAACTATCTTAGAAAGGCCACTTCCAGTCGGTGAGGTCCTGTCGATCTACGCCGAACTCGTAGGCGTGGTTCTTACACGCGATCTGCTGGTCGAGCAGGGCCTCTCGGACGCTGGATCCCGTGTCACAGAAACGCGGTATCCGGTCGATGGCGTCAATGGCCAGGCTGAAGCGGTCGGTTTGGTTGCGGATAGCCAGCTCCAGCGGCGTATTGATATTTCCCTTCTCTTTGTAGCCGCGCACATGAATGTTGTGCTGGCCGGGCCGGCGGTAGGTTAACCTGTGGATGAGCCACGGGTAAGAGTGGAAGTTGAAGACCACCGGCCTGGTTGAAGTGAAGAGGGCATCGAACTCACGATCAGTCATCCCGTGGGGGTGTTCGGTGTGAGGCACCAGCTTGAAAAGGTCCACCACGTTCACGAACCGAACTTTTATGTCGGGCAGGTGCTGGCGGAGCAGGGCGGTGGCGGCCAAAGACTCCATGGTCGGCACGTCGCCGCAGCTCGCCATGACCACGTCGGGCTCGGCCCCCTGGTCGTTACCGGCCCAGTTCCAGATGCCGGCGCCCTTAGTGCAATGCGCGACGGCTGCCTCCATGTCCAGGTACTGCAGGTGTACCTGTTTGTCCGCCACTATGACGTTGACATAGTTCATGCTTCGCAGGCAGTGGTCGGCTACGGAAAGCAGGCAGTTGGCGTCGGGCGGCAGGTAGATGCGCACCACGCCGGGGCTCTTGTTGGCGACCACGTCAAGAAAACCGGGGTCCTGATGCGTGAAACCGTTGTGGTCCTGCCGCCAGACCAGTCCTGTGATCAGCAGGTTGAGTGACGCCACCTTGGTCCGCCAGGAAAGCTCGTTGCACTTTTCCAGCCACTTGGCGTGCTGGTTGAACATCGAGTCGATTACGTGTATGAACGCCTCATAGCTGTTGATGAAACCGTGCCGGCCGCTCAGAAGGTAGCCCTCCAGCCAGCCTTCCACCGTGTGCTCGCTGAGCATCTCCATGACCCGGCCCTTCAAGGCCAGCTCGCCTCCGTCGGCATCCTCCTGGAAATACTCCCCCAGCCAGACTTTCCTGGTGACCTCGTAGAGGGCTTCGAGCTTATTGGATTGGGTCTCGTCCGGCCCGAAGACGCGGAAGTTCTGCATGTTCAGCCTCATGATTTCCCGAAGGAAGTTGCCCAGGGTGGGGACGTTCCCGGCCAGGGTCCCACCTGGGTCCTTGACCTCGACGGCGAACTTGCGGAAGTCAGGCATGTCCAGAGGCCGGTGCAAAAGACCGCCGTTGGCCACGGGGTTTGCGCTCATGCGCCGCTGCCCCTTGGGCGCCAGGGTCTTCAGCTCGGCAACCAGCCGCCCCTGCTCGTCAAAACGTTCCTCGATCTTGTAGCTGCGCATCCACGATTCCAGCAATTTCAGGTGGGCAGGGTTGGTGGCGACGTCCGTGATGGGGATTTGGTGCGCCCGCCAGAAACCTTCCAGGTAGTGCCCGTCCACCTCCCGGGGGGCGGTCCAGCCCTTGGGGCTCCGAAGGACGATCATCGGCCAGCGCGGCCGGAAGGCTTTGCCGGTCTGCCGCGCCTCCTTCTGGAACTTTCGGATATCCAATACGCAGTGTTCCATGGTGGCGGCCATCGCCTGATGCATGCTCTCGGGTTCGCTGCCTTCCACGAAGTAAGGGGTGTACCCATATCCGATGAACAGGGCCTCCAATTCCTTGTGGCTGATACGGGCAAGGATGGTGGGGTTGTTGATCTTATAGCCGTTGAGATGCAGGACCGGGAGCACTGCCCCATCGGTTATCGGGTTGAGGAATTTGTTACTGTGCCAGCTCGTGGCCAGGGGGCCGGTCTCGGACTCGCCGTCGCCCACCATCACCAGGGTGATCAGGTCCGGGTTGTCGAAGACCGTCCCAAAAGCGTGCGAAATGCTGTAGCCTAACTCGCCGCCCTCGTGGATACTGCCGGGCGTTTCCGGGGTTGCGTGGCTGCCGATGCCCCCGGGGAAGGAGAACTGCTTGAAGAAGCGCTGCATCCCTGCCAGGTCTTCACTCTTGTCCGGATATATCTCGGAGTAGGTCCCCTCGAGGTATGCCTGGGACAGGACCGACGGCGCCCCGTGACCGGGGCCGGAGATATAGATTGCGTTCAGGTCGTACTTGTTGATCAGCCGGTTGAAGTGAATGTAGGTGAAGCACTGGCCGGGGTCCGAGCCCCAGTGGCCCAGCAGCCGCGGCTTTATATGCTCGAGTTTGAGCGGTTCCCTGAGCAAAGGGTTGTCCCGGAGGTACAACATTCCCAGGCACAGGTAGAGGCTGGCCTGCCAGTATGCGTCGATCTTGCGCAGCTCATCCATGCTCAACGGGGTCCCCTTGACCGTGGAGCGAGCCGGCCCATAAGCGCTGATACTCCCGTCTCTTTGAACTGCCATCGGCCGCTTGGTTGGAGTTGTCATAACTGTTTTCTCCTTTTCATTGTTGTGTCGTATTAGTAAGTTTCGCGGTGGAGCATGTAAAGATTTGTGGCGAAAATGACATATCAGGCATGAAGGTGCTATATAACCGGCTTTGAAATCATCCGAATGGGGAGGCCGGGAGCTTGGAAGCGGAAAATCAGGCCGCAGGCGGCAAAAGTGTCAATCGGATTGGGCCGGGAAAGTGGGTTCCTGCTCTCTCTAAAGCACTTGGGAAACACAAATTCTTCCGCTGGCTTGTTTATGGTGCAGTAATCGGCGCCTTGAGCGGGCTCATGGCCGGCATCGTTTTCTTTCTCCTGGAATGGACTACATTTTTTGCCCTGGAGTATCTTGCCGGTTATGCAATGGCAAAGCCGGCAGGAGAACATCTCGTCCCCTTCGCGGCCACAACCCCTCTCCACCTATGGCTGCTCGTTTTGCTCCCCGCAATCGGAGGGCTTCTTTCAGGTCTGATTGTCTATACCTGGGCCCCTGAAGCAGAAGGGCATGGAACCGATGCTTTCATCGACGCCTTTCATAATAAGCAAGGGTTCGTTCGGGCGCGTGTTCCCTTTATCAAGGCAATTGCTTCAGTAATTACTCTTGCAACAGGGGGAAGCGCCGGCCGGGAAGGACCCATCGCGCAAATTGGATCGGGAATAGGTTCGGGGCTCGCGCGTATGCTCAAGCTCAATATCCGGGAAAGAAGGCTAATGCTTCTGGCCGGGTGCGCCGGGGGGTTGGGCGCTATTTTTCGCGCTCCATTAGGAGGCGCCCTGACCTCGGTGGAAGTTCTTTACCGTGAGGACCTCGAAACCGAGGGAGTTATCCTGTGCATCATTTCATCTACGGTTTCCTATGAGATCTTTACTGGCATTTTTGGCCACCAGCCCATATTCGCAATTCCTTCCATACAGTTTTCCAGCGCCCTGGAACTGCTTCTCTATGCAGTTCTCGGATTGGTTTGCGTTCCTTTCGGATACATGTACGTGAAAACCTTTTATGGTCTAAGAGACCGCTTCTTCCGAAAGCTCCCGGTCAGACGCGCACTGATTCCCGCATTCGGGGGTTTGCTGGTTGGACTGACGGCGCTGTGGCAACCCCAGATACTTAGCGGAGGCTATGGAACCATTCAAAAAGCACTGATGGGAGAACTCCCGATAGTGCTCATGTTCACCCTGGCTTTTCTCAAAATTGCAGCAACCTCTTTCACCATATCATCCGGAGGAAGTGGAGGGGTTTTTGGGCCGTCTCTGTTTATAGGCGCCATGCTGGGCGGGGCTGTCGGGCAACTTGCGCACGCATGGTTTCCCGGGATTGTGAGTTCTCCGGGCGCATTCGCCCTTGTCGGCATGGCCGCGTTTTTTGCCGGTGTTGCAAAGGCCCCCATCGGGGCACTTCTCATGGTTTGCGAAATGACCGGCGGATATCATCTAATTGTGCCGATCATGTTCACCTCGGTCGTGGCAATTTTGCTCTCCCAGCGATGGAGCCTGTACGAAAAACAGGTCCTGAATAAATTCCACTCTCCGGCGCATCGGTCCGACCGGGTAATAAATATTCTGCAAGAGCTGTCAGTGAAAGACGCACATCGCCGGGATGCTGCCGTCACCATTCTTCCGGAAGACATGACCTTTGGTCAACTGAGGCGGCTGATTACCAATACACGCGAGTCTTACTTCCCGGTTGTCGATGATCGTTTCCGTCTCATAGGAATCTTGCCGTTGCCGGAGATCAGGGCGGTGATGTTTGAAGAATCGATTTCGGATCTGCTGATTCTGCGGGATTTGGTTTCGCCGCCGGTGAGCGTTGCGCCTGATGATAGCCTGTCCGATGCCCTTCTCAAGTTCCTTGAAACCGGGTATGGACGAATTCCTGTAGAAGACAATGAGACGGGAGTTATCGGCATGCTGGGCCTGGAAGACCTCCTGGCCCGCTATCAACTGGAACTTCAGAAATTGCATACTTCCGAAACTTGACCGGAGTAGCCGGTTTCCGTTCGGAAAGGGTGCTTTTCCGCCCTGGGGCGGTGGGACCGCCGGTCGATTTGGCCACTGCCTTCGGCGGTGGCCGCAGAGGCTTCGGCGGGCTCGATCACCGATCTCGACGCTCCGCGAGGCGGTACCCGTGTACGCCTCCGCGCAAGCCCTCGATTTCCTTGCCAGAACGAAAATCTTCCGCCTAAAGGCGGTGAGCGGAATGACCAGATTAAGCCTCCTTTCCGAACAGAAACCTCGCGGGGCGTGGAGTTTGTCCCGGTGTTTCCAGTTGGACACCAGACTGTCCGCGTGCGGGGTCATGGGAATGCGATTTCAGGCAGGTATCGACACCCCCATGGGCCACCTTAAAAGTGAATTTGTCGAATCAAGCATGCGCTCATTGACGCCGTTCTTACACAATCGTAAAATGCCTCTGCACTAATTCATCTTTTCACATCAAGATATGACTATTTCGCCAGCACAGCCTGAAAAAAGCAGGCTCGCCCGTTGTGGGCGTTTTGACAAAGTTGGTCTGCCCTCAGTTGCCTGTCTACCGGAGAGAGCGAAAGAATGACGACAGGTGGACAGCCAAGCCGATCGCGGCGATCTTCCGCAGGAAAGGCTGATTTCAGACCGCCACGACAGGATTCCCTGGCGGGATATCCGCACTATTCAGAAGCTTCTCGGGCGAAAAAGACATCGTCACACCATGATTTACACCGATGTATTGAACAAAGGAGGCCACAGGGTGCGAAGTCCGGTCGATGGGCCTTGAGCCGGTTTATACAGACCGCATAAACCGGAACTCCCCGAAAGGGAAATGGTCCTAATTATATGAAATGACAGGCGTTATTTGAATGTACAGGAAGACTCGCTAGCTTCTTGCACGGAAAGAGACGGTTTACGTTTGCCGTTTTATACAGACTGTATCATTGTTCAGGACCAAGAAACGAGATCACCAGGAGGAGATATGTTTAACGAGTTTGACCCTCTGGCCGCCAAGCAAGCGCTGAATACGGAAGTTGCTATCAACGCAATGAAGCGCGAAATCCAGAACATTCTCGATTCATATGTTGGCTGGTTCGATCCGTTCTGCGAACTGGCTCAAAACGCTCTTGACTCGCTGGAAGAGCGCATCGGAGAAACCTCGGAGTCCTTCTCTCCCGCTCTTAGGGTCCTTATCAACATCGCAGAGAACACGCTGACCGTCTCAGACAACGGAACCGGGCTTACCAAAGACAAGTATCAGCAGTTTCTGGCACCTTCATTCTCCTTCAAGTCCGGCAACACCCGTGGCCACAAGGGAGTCGGGGCAACGTACCTGGCCTACGGCTTCAACTACATCCAGATCGCCACGAAGACCCCCGACTTTACTGCGGTTGGCAAGATGACGGATGCGCGAAAATGGCTCACGGATGAGAACCCAGCGGGAAATCCGAAGGTGTTCCCAGACGGGTCTGGAGCACAGGACTCGCATTTCGCCCACTTTGACAGAGGCGTGTCCGTCTCACTGCGGTTTGACCCTACGACGCGACCGGGCAACCTATCGTGGCTCAGGGCGAACACAGCTGATCAATGGATGACCATCCTGCGTCTCAAAACAGGCATTGGGGCCATCTTCCCGGACGAGAGAATTGCTATCACCGTGGAGGTCGTTGATAGTACGGGGCAAATCACAAGAGCTGTCCAGCAAGGCGTGAAGTATCTATGGCCGCACGAAATTGTTCGCCATAGCGTATCCCTCAGAGATCTCGAAGCTACGCAGAAGCGTTTATTTGATCGCTATGGCGCGGGTTTTCGCATGCCAGCAGCCATGAGCAATCTCGATGCAATCTTCGATACGTTCACTGTGGCCAATCTCGAAGAGCGAATCACCTTGGAAGAAGGCGAAAAAGCTATCTGCTCGCAGTATGATCCCACAATCTATTTCTGCTTCACCTACTCAGCGAAAGTCTGGCCTGAGTTTAACGAGGGGCTAGGGCTCAGACAGGGTCAGACCGTTCTTGCTCCAGGCATCCAGATCGCAGCGAACAACATGCCACAAGGGGAGATTGTACAGGTCCCACTGCGCAGAAACATCGGTCGCCAGAACCAGATTCACATTGTGGTGCATCTCCGTAACTGCCGTTCGGACCTCGGTCGCAAGGGATTTCAGAGGGAGGTCGTGGAGTTTAGCCAATCGGTGGCTCGCAAACTAATAGATCGTCCAATTCAGCGCCAGCGCCCGAACCTCCGGCCGGTAACTGGAGCAAGGAGTGATCTCGCGAGACAGAGTGCAGTCGATGACTGGAAGGATGAATTCGCAAAGCACGAAGGGGACCATCCGCTGACCATCAACAATGAGAACTTCTTTATTCCGACGCGGCGTATTTCGCTTACGTCGCTCCCTACCAGGGAGCAAGATGTCATCGCTCTCTTTAACCAGTTGCTCGCTGGAGGTGTCATGCGCGGCATTCAGATCATGGCAACGAACGAACGGTTTACCTACGACGGCATGTATAGGGTAGTTTTCGATGAACCATTGCAAAACCACATCTTCGATGCCGAGAGGAATCCGCTCGGAGTGTTGGAAGACTACGTGCGAGAGGTGGGCGTGTTCCGAAGCAAGCCGAAGATTATGGAATACAAGTACTCGTTGGATGCGCTCATCGAGGACTTACAGTCGGGAGATAAGAACTCGAACGACATTGATCTGGTGGTGGTGTGGGAGAGCGGTTCAGATTACGAAGATAATTACCACATAACATCCTTGCTGGACCCCGACAACCTCTCGGAACGCCAATACCACGGGGTCACTCATGTCATGACGAATGTAAACACCGGTCAGAGAGAAATGGACCTCATCGTGCTGCAGGAACTGGTGGAGTTTCTTAACGACCCGAATGGGACGGTCCAGCGTCAGAAGAGGAAGTATGAGGTTGACTTACTATTAGAAGAGTGAGATGCCAAACCAATTCATCAAGCGGACGCGCGGGGACCAAGCGTTCTCGCTATCCATAGCCCCTTGGCCGCGCGCCGCTTACGAATGCGTACCGCTCACAGTGTACGATCTATTAACTTTGTACGCCAACCAAAGATAATGTCATGCTCGAAAGACTGGAGTTTTACAATTACCGCTGTTTTTCATCTCATGTTCTTCCCATGAAGCAGGAAACCATCATCGTTGGACGCAACAATGCAGGTAAGTCCACCGTCATCGAGGGTTTTCGCTTGATGGGAATAGTCACCGAACGGTACCGAAACGTGAACTACCACGATGTACCATTTTGGTTAGACCTCCCTTTCACTAATAGGGGTATGCGCGTCGACTTGTCTGGATTGAACCTAAGTTGGGAGAGCCTTTTCCACAGATACCAAAAGCCCCCAGCGCGGATCACAGCCACTTTTGACAATGGCAATTCAGTGGATGTACACCTTGGTCCGAAAGGCGCCATGCATGCCGTGCTCAAAGATCGGTTCCAATCGGTGATTCGCACAAAAGTCCAGGCTCGGTTGCTTCAGCTACCGATCCTTAGTGTTCTGCCGCAAGTGATGCCATTGAATAAGGATGAACGGGTTATAGGCCCTGATTATGTGCGAGCCAATCTCTCTTCTCACCTATCGCCTCTGCATTTCAGAAATCAACTCAACCTGTTCTACGATCAATATTTTCACGCTTTCAAATCCATGGTCGAGGATAGCTGGCCAGAGCTACAGATAAAAGAATTACAGCGCGGTAGAGCACCAGGAGACCCGCTGGGTTTGCTGGTCCGTGATGGTGACTTTGTTGCCGAAGTAGCATGGATGGGACATGGCGTACAAATGTGGCTTCAGACTATATGGTTCCTGACCCGAACTGCAGCAACAGCCATTATAGTTTTAGACGAACCAGATGTTTACATGCATCCAGACCTACAAAGAAAGCTCCTCAGGTTTCTGCGCGGTAGGTATCCTCAGTGCATAATCGCCACGCATTCAACAGAGATCTTAGCTGAAGCAGAGGCCAATAATGTGCTGATTTTAGATCGCACCAGACAGAAGTCTACATTCACAACCGCACTGCCAGCGGTGCAAAGTGTGCTCGATCACATTGGCAGTTCACAGAATCTGCAGCTTACAAGACTATGGACTTCTAAACGGTTGCTTCTAGTTGAAGGTAAGGATCTGAAATTCCTGAAGCGCTTTCAAGATCTCCTCTTTCCCGAATCAGAACAACCTATCGATGCAATTCCCAATATGTCCATTGGCGGCTGGGCTGGGTGGCCTTACGCAGTCGGGTCAGCCATGCTTTTGCAAAATGCTGTCGGCGAAGACATACTGACCTATTGCATTCTCGATTCCGACTACTACACAGAAGAAGAAAATGAACAAAGGCGGGCAGAGGCTGCGAGGAAAAATGTCCAACTCCACATATGGAAGAAGAAAGAAATCGAAAACTATCTTATTGTCCCCACTGCTATCAGTCGCGTGATCTATGCAAGACGGCAACCACGAACGGGGGCACCTTCTCTTGCGAGTATCCAGAAAGCTGTTGGCGACATAGCAGCTTCCATGAAAGATGCAACTACCGACGCGCTAGCACAGGAAATATATAACCAAGATCGTTCTCGAGGTATTGCCAATGCCAATGTACGAGCAAGATTTAGAATTGAAGAGGCTTGGCGGTCAGAGAACGGCCGCATATCTATTATATCTGGGAAAGATCTTCTATCCAGGTTGTCCCATTGGTGCCAAGAGAATTTCGGTATAGGATTTGGTGCAGCTGCTATAGCCTACGCAATCAAGAGAGATGAGCTGGATCAGGAGATTGTTCAAGTACTTACCGCAATTGAGAATTCGAGGTTGCTGTGAAATTGATTGGCTGCAGTACACCAACGGCTTGGAGTTGGGCCGAGCAACTACGTGGTGAATATTCCTTGGCTTTTCCCGTATGCTGGTTGGCCCATGATTGTGTGCCGCTGATTTTTGCGTTGCGCATGAAAAGGAAAATGCCAACAAGGGAAATTGCTACATCATCGGAATGCCCCTTTCACCAAGCTACAAACGAAGGACACGACGCAGCATAAACAATGAGTGCAAATACTATCAAAGAGTTCGTCATTGCCCTTGACCAAGAAATTGCCGCCATAAAAAAAGGCAAGGGCGGCAGCGTTTTTAAAGTATTTAATGGCCACTTCCTTCGCGAGGTTTCCGGCCTTTTTGTATATATTTTCAACCTTGAAAACTTCCTGGCTGTCCTCGATGATTCGCCTGCAGAAATAGAAATCCGCGGCAATAGATACCCGGCGCAAGTGCTCGTGACACAAGGATTGGAAGTAGAAATCGGGATCGAGCGTTTTTGTGGTCAGTATATAGCAGAGGCTAGGTTACAAACTAATCTATGGTACTTACTCGAACTGCTTAAAAAGAAATTTGTCGAATCGCAGAACGAAAAGAATAACCTATTTACCCTCAGTGAGGCTCTTTTTAATAGTCAATTTGGTATAAATACGAACTTTGATAACATAGTATCCTGTCGGAACTGTGGGGCCAAAAATAGAATAGGGGATCATGCCCCTTCCCAAATTCCGATCTGTGGCAAATGCAAGCACCAAATATGTCCGAATTATTCATCTTCGGCAGTCCCCCCTAATGACCGTCAAAAGCGAGCAATCGAGGCTTCCTTCTTTTCTCGGCTGTCGATCATTTGGGGACCACCGGGAACCGGAAAAACTAAAACCATAGCTCAAGCCATAGAAGCCCATCTGAGTGCAGGACGACGCGTGCTTCTCGTTTCTCATGCCAATGCTGCTGTTGATGAAGCCTTGGAAGACGTTGCCGAGCAGTTAAAAGCCACTTCTTTCTATAACGAGGGAAAGCTAGTCAGGCTTGGTATTCCACAATCTGGCCATTTGGAAAAATTGATAGAGAAATGCCCTTTAGTACTACTTGATAAGATCGCAGCAAGACTTGGTGAGTCATTATCTAAAGAGAAAAACAAGTTGGAGGCAGAAAAAGCAAGTCTCGATAGCATTCTTAATGAATATGAAACTGTATTCAACAAGATTCAGATCGTCGTATCCTTATCCGCCGAGCTGAATGCATTACGATTGGAGTTATCCAAATTATCAACTAACGTCTCTGTTGCCAATAATGAACTAAAGGAATTAGAGAACCTGCAAAGTAAGAATAAGAATAAATGGAATGAGGCGCGATCATCCGGGATGCTAAAGAGATTTTTTCTAGGACTTGATCCTAGGAAGATTCAGCGAGAGATCGACCAAACAAGCATATTGATTGATTCAAGGAAGCGGCTTGTAAAGGAAATAAACGAGCATACTTACTCGATCAAAAATGCACATGCTGCAAAACAGAAAGAGACTGAGAGGGCGAAGGCGGAAGCCTCCGAACTTCTAAATCATTTAAGGGTCACCGTAGCGGAAATAAAGAACAAGATCAAGGAGATTACGACAAGAAAAGATACTATATTGGCAAGGCTAGCAGAAATAAATCAGCAGTTGGACGAAATCTCACAAAGAATTCTTTCAGAAGCACGACTTATTGCTACAACTCTGACCAAAACTTTTGTAGCCAAACAATTTCCAGATACACCGTTCGATGTACTTATTCTAGATGAAGCCAGCATGGCGCCATTACCGCATCTGTATTGGGCAGTAAGTCGATGCCGCGGATATGTCACTATTGTTGGAGATTTTCTTCAACTTCCACCTATCTGCATCTCAGAAGCAACCATGGCCCAAAAATGGTTAGGAAGAAGTATCTTTTCTGTTTTGGGCATTAATGGGGTAAAAGAAGCTATTAGAGACCAGAGGGTTAAACTCCTTGACATGCAATACAGGATGGTCCCTGAAATTTCCCTAATTGCGAATCGTTTTTTCTATCAAAACAACCTCAAGGATCACCCTAGTACAAGCAACCGAAGGCTGGATGATGGTGTTTCAAGATCACCACTCGTATTATTAGAAACATCCTCAATAAATCCGTGGTGCAGTCGGCTCTCTACAGGCAGTCGTTTCAATCTATATAATGCGTTGCTCTGCTGCACGCTTGCAAAGAAGATTATCCCAATAATTTCTGAGGGCAGGATCGGTATAATTACGCCGTATGCTGCACAGGCGCGCTTAATCAACAAGATAGCGAAGGATTGTGGAATATTGGATCACCTACGTACAAGTACTGTTCACCGATTTCAAGGTGGCGAGGAATCGATAATCATTTTTGATACCGTTGAGGGGGCAGGTACCAGGGTTGCGCCCATGCTTGACGACCAAAAGCCCGATTCTGATGCGAACCTGCTATTGAATGTTGCTTTAACACGAGCCCAAAACCGATTTTACTTGGTAGGCCACACTAAACACTTACTTTCGGACTTACATCCTGATTCTGCCCTATCAAGAATAATTCACCATTTTTATAGCAGCGCTGAACTGATAGTGTCCGAAAGTCTTGTGGACAGCTACTTTACAAACGATTTTGAAAGGTGGGCCAATGCCCTTCTTCCAACTAATACCAACCGCGACCCTGTTTATGGCAATCTATATACGGAAAGGAATTTTTGGGCAAAATTCTTTCAAGATATAACAACGGCCAAAGAGCGAATAATTATCCTGAGCCCTTTTCTTACAGTAAGGCGCAGCGGCTTTTTTATGGATTATTTCAGGGTTCTGAAAGGACGGAGTGTAGATATTAGGGTTTATACGCGGCCAAAAAACCAGCAAATCGGTGACATGGCTAACCAAGCGGATATTGTAATCGACCGGCTACGCAGCATCGGTGTTAATGTCATCGAACGGCAAAGCATGCACCAGAAGGTGGCTATCATTGATAATGCTACGGCATGGGAAGGCAGTTTGAATATACTCAGTCATAAAGATACTGAAGAACACATGAGACGATTTGAAGGCGGTTCAACCATTGAAGAAATTATCAGAAACTTAGAGCTTGACGAGGAGATGCCGAGCGGAAGTCAAACCGGAGAGAAATGTCCTGAACCGGAATGTGGCGGCGATCTTGTTGTTCGATCTAAATACGGCAGAAAATTTCTTGGATGCTCGAATTATGCAAAGAAGAAATGTCGTTATACAAGGCCACTATGAGCAACGGGCCATGGAATGCGCGTGCCTTCTGCAAATAGGAAAAGCCGCACTGAATATGTGCAGGCAACCCGCACAAGTCAGCGTGTTAGATCGCGGGACAACAATTAATGTCTCATCCGTGCCGTGAGCAAGGCATTAACTACAGGGTGGATGAAAAACTGTGGGCACGATAAAGCTATACACACCTTATATTGGCTACATCGCTGATCTGTCACGCTTGTTTTTCCCCTTGGCGTGAAGGTGTGAGGGCACGGGCAAAGGAGAATGCGGGCGGCAATCGCGCCAGGCAGCGAAACGCTGTCGTTTGCGCTCATGAACAACATCTGGACTTTGTGAACTATGAGAACCATCCCTGAAAAAGATTGGAAGCAAATGAGATCGCTGAAGGCGCGTGTGTTGGACGACGCGTGTGCGCGAATTCTTACCAGCGTGGAGTCGATCGTGCAGAAAAGGGAAGGGCGCAACCACGAAGCCTACCTGGAGCTCTGGGATCTGCTCCATAAAGAAGATGACAAGATCGCTTTCATGTTTGATGACTTAAAACGGAGCACGGCGTTTTTCAAGCTTGCGGCGTGGCAAAGCCACGGCCTCGTGTCCGAAAGAGATTTGGCTCTATTCACCGAAGAAACACAGGACGCAGTAAAGGCAATAAACGAGTATGCGCGCTAAAAGATACGTAAGGTCAGGTGTTTACCCGTAGCGCTGGGACAGTGAACCCTTGTGGCCAAAGCCTTAACTGCTCACCAAATATCCATTCGATCTCGACAGCCCGCCCGCCCACCCGCGAGGCGGGGCACTAAAAGGCTGTGCCCACCCTGCATGGCTCAGACGCTAAGCCCGGCGAGCCGCCACGAACGCATGCAGCGGAATGGATTGCCTCGCTGGACGTGGTGGAGTCTACGCCCGTGTTGCGGAGTTCGCGAAAATTTCTATAACTCTTCCCACTCTTCCTTGTTGATCCCCGCTTGACGCAGGATTCTCGCCAGAAGTTCTCTGCCTATGTCTGCCTGGTGAGGGTTGGGGACTCGTACGGTGGTCTCGCCTCTGACCATGAACTGGTGCTTGCCTCCCGAGTAGGGTCCCTCAAATCCAAACTGCCTGAGGTGCCGGATCAGATCTTTCCTATTTACCGGTCCAAAAGGAGGCATCAGGCGACTTCCTTAATAGTGAGTTCTATCCCGTCTATCGCCGGCAAAGGAAGGTTTCTGTGAACCCTGAACAGGATCCATTCGTCAAGCACCTCACGGAGCTCTCCACGGCAGTCTTCAAGGGTTCCGGCACTCGAGTAAACGCCATTGCATTCAGGGATCTCCCCATAGTAGCTTCCGTCATCGGGCAGGATCTCGTACTTTGCATGGCGGAGCGCCGCCTGGATGTACTCAAGTATCATATGGTAACCCCCCCTTATCTACGATTACGTGCTGTCCTGACATTTGATTATACAGTCAATATCAACTATATCACCCGGAAAGCTTTCGCAATGAATGTTTCTTTTTGGCTTAGAAGAGCATTTTGGGGGTCCTAATTGGAAGGCTGGCCGATGGAAACGGCCTGCGCTCGCAGGACGTGGTGGATTCTACCCCCGTGTTGTGGAGTTCGCGAATAGATTCCGAGGGCGGAACGGGTCGGTCGTCTGTCGCGCGTTGCTCGGGTGCGACATCAGTACGCCGGATGGAATGACACAGGCACTGGAGCGGAATCTGTTCAAGACGACATGCGTCAAAATGGTCGAGGACGCAGCCACGGTCTTGGAGGAAATGGAGGCGGAAAGCCAATCAGCCGTTGCACGCGACGGCTGATACGCGTGTGAGCGGCATGTTGGCGCGTGCGGCAACGCACAACAGCAGGACTTTGTGAACTATGAGAACCATCCCTGAAAAAGATTGGAAGCAAATGAGATCGCTGAAGGCGCGTGTGTTGGACGACGCGTGTGCGCGAATTGTTACCAGCGTGGAGTCGATCGTGCAGAAAAGGGAAGGGCGCAACCACGAAGCCTACCTGGAGCTCTGGGATCTGCTCCATAAAGAAGATGACAAGATCGCCGCTATGTTTGATGATCTAAAACGGAGCACGGCGTTTTTCAAGCTTGCGGCGTGGCAAATCCACGGCCTCGTGTCCGATAGCGATTTGGCTCTATTCACCGAAGAAACACAGGGTGCAGTAAAGGCAATAAACAAGTATGCGCGGGAACGGTGATTTCCCCGCTGCTGCAAGATTTATCTTGAGCAATCCCGGCTTCCAGCGGGATGCTGTTATAGCCGGCTTTAAACTATTCAAGAGCTCTCCGGGAAAATAGGCTCAAGCAGCGAGCAGATTCTTTGAAATGGACACGCAGAAAGTGATTCCCTTTTTGCCTCTGGGTTCCACCCATACCCTGCCGCCATGTTGTTCGGCTATTTCTTTTACTATGGTAAGGCCCAGGCCCGCGCCTTCGACGCCCCTGGATGTTTCGTTGCGTTCAAACAGTCCAAAAATCTTTTCGGAATCGGCCTCTTTAAGTCCCTTGCCATTGTCGCTTACGGAAAAAATGTGGAGGCTTTCCGAGTCTTCGTATCCGATCGAAATCCGGGTGAGGCTCTCTCCGCCGTATTTAAGCGCGTTATCAATTAAATTCCTGAAGATTCTAAGGATCGAAAGCCTATCGGCCTCGATTTTCACTTCAGACTCAGGCGCAAACCAATCAATCCGGCGAAGGCTGAGTTGCGCAGAGAATTCGTCCTTGAGCATCCGGAGAATCTCTGCAACGTTTATCGTTTCAATCAACGGAGCAGCCTCTTTTGTCGCTATGTAGATATTGATCTTTTCAACGAGGGCCGCGATATGCTCCGATACCTTCAGTATCTGCTCACAATAGGTCCTGCCCTTTTCATCGAGAACCTCCCTGGCGTATTTGCTCAGTCGTTTTGTCAGTCCGTAAACGCCGATGGCCGGACTTTTGAGATCGTGAGCGACCGAATAGGCAAAAAATTTGAACTTTTCCGAGGCGCCCTCTAATGCCTGTTCCGCCCGTTTGCGCTCTTCTATCTCACGCGTAAGCCGTTCATTTGTTATGGCCAGTTCTGCCGTACGCTCCTTTACCAGGTCCTCGAGGTGATCGCGGTATTTGCTCAGCTCTCTTTCAGCCCGCTTACGGTCAGTGATGTCGAGCAATACTCCGACAAGCCCGGCGGTCTTACCGTCCAGGTCCGTGAAGGCGCCTTTGATGAATATAACATCGTGCCGGGTACCGTCCGCATACTGGAAACAGGTTTCGTACTGTTGGATTCCAGGATCATTGAACAGGGCGAGGTCGGCTTCACGATATATGTCTGCCAGGTCCATGGGTGCAACGTCATAGACCGTTTTCCCGATGATACAGGCTTTGCTCAAACCTATGTAGGATTCGAAGGAGGAGTTACAGCCCAGGTACCTGCCTTCAGTATCTTTATAGAACATGGGACTTGGAATCGTGTCAATCAGCGTCTGTTGAAGGTTCATCTGTTGTCTTATGGCCTCTTCAGCCCGTATGCGCTCAGTGATGTCTCTGACTACGCCGCACAGAACTTTCCGACCGGACAGATCGAAGGTGCTGGAAGATATTTCCACAGGGAAGACCGTCCCATCCTTCTTCCTGTGATAGCGAAGCGTCACTTTCGTTCGTATGCCGTCCAGCGTTTCATTTATGGATTCCTCTGACAGATCGGGTTCTGCGGTAATCTGTGAGTGTTTCAGTCCGAGGAACTCGTCGCGCGTATAGCCGTACAAGCGCAAGGCGCTCTCATTGACGTCGATGAGCTTGCGGGTCTGCCCATCAAAAACGAGAATGGCGTCTGATACGGTCTCAAAGAGCTGCCGGTACTTTTCTTCGCTATGCCTGAGCGCTTCCTCGGCTCGCTTACGATCCGAGATATCGCGAATGGATTGGATAAAACCGATTATGCTCCCGTCTCTGCCAATAAGCGGAGCTGCTATTGACCTCAGGAATGTGCCTTTTCCCTGGTAAGCCCCGGGCACGAACGCCTCCCCATAGAGCGTATTACCTATCCTTTTGATGAAGTCATATCTCTTCTCGATTTCAGGTTCATCAGCCATCACAAGATCGATGAGCATCGGTCTTTTTTCGCCATAAAACGGAACGGCATAAGCGTAGTCGCTTTTCCCGAGGATGTCCCTTTTGTCGACCCCGGTCATTTCTTCCATGGCCCGGTTCCAGTATATGACCTTTTTATCCCGGTCGATGACCAGTGTGGCGTCGGGCAGAAATTCTATGATGTCCTGGAGTTCCTGGTGGGCTGCTTGAAGAGCCAGCTCGGCATCTTTGCGCTCTGTTATGTCCCTTATCACGCCAACTATGAATTTATTTCGAGCCTTATCCTTGTACAGGGCCTTTTTTGTGATGATGGTGCGGGTTAGCCCCTTTCCATCCGTTATCTGCTCCTCGCTTTCGTTCTCTTCTCCGGTTTCGAAAACGGCCTCGTCCTTTTCCCAGAAGACATCGACCTGCTCTTTAGGGAAAAGATCGTAATCAGTCCTGCCGAGGATTTCCTCACGTTTCCTGCCTGCAAGTATACACTCGGCGTCGTTGACCAGGATCAAACGGTGTTGTCTGTCCTTTATGAATATCGGGTCGCTTATGGAGTTGGCTATCTTGCCAAGAAACTCCCTTGATTCCCCCAAAGCTTCCTCTGCCTGCCTCTGCGCGGTAATATCCTCAAAAAGACCCACCGCTCCCAAAAGTGCGCCATCCTCGGAGTTTATCCGGCTGTACACGGCCCTGACCGGTGTGACTTTATTCCCGCATACGGGCAGGTAATCCCCCTCGAAATAGTAAGGCTCTCCCGAGAGGCCGGCGATAACCTCAGCCATAATCTTCTCATCACGCAGAAACGCGGACATATTCAATCCGATGAGTCGCTCCCTTGCCGTGCCGACGATTTCGAGAAAACGTTCGTTGCAGTCTATGACCAGACCGTCACAGTCGAAATGAACGATTCCCAGTGGAGAATAATTAAAAATCATTCGGTATCGTTCTTCGCTTTTCCGGAGAACTTCGTCCGACTGCTTGCGCATGAGCGCTTCTTTTTCCAATTCGTGAACTTTTCTCGCCAGCTCTTCGTAGCTGGGTTTACGAGTCACCACTTCCTGCTCCCTCTAATCGCAAAACCGGATGCGTTTCCTACGCCCTGGTTGAGGCGGCTTCGATCGCCTGCTCCAGTCGACCTACATACATCATTCCTGTGGTCCGGGGCGTTCAGTCCAGAACCCCTGAAAAGCGGTAAGGACATGCTTGTTCCACCGCTTTGCGGTCATCCTCATCATCGTAGGCCATCAAGATCACGATACCCGGTTCCACGCTTGACATTTGTTGACACCCCTGATCAGGCCGCCAACCTCGCGGAGCGTGGGGTTTGATGAAAGACACGGTCCCACGCGGGCCGGCGCAGGGAACTTGTCGTGAGCAAAATGATGTTTATTAAGGCCATTGAGTATTTTTTCCCCATCTATGCCTTAGCAGAGTGATGAAAAAGGGTTCTCTGGTGGGTGAAACGCCTGAAAATTGATAATGAGTTCGTCATTCCGGCGGAAGAGGCTGTGTCGTAATTCAGTAATGCCCGGGCAAAATCCCACGGGACCAGGTTTTGCTTCCCCCTTTTGTAAAGGAGAGCGAGGGGGATTTCAAGTGCCTATGTAGTAT
Organism: Syntrophobacteraceae bacterium; assembly: GCA_049515795.1. Taxonomy (GTDB): domain Bacteria; phylum Desulfobacterota; class Syntrophobacteria; order Syntrophobacterales; family Syntrophobacteraceae; genus SbD1. The sequence continues at coordinate 27,531 of JBEKTT010000004.1, read as the reverse complement.
CAGAGAATTACAATCCCCCCTGCCCCCCTTTAGAAAAAGGGGGGGAAATACGAAAAACATTACGTTTGCGATACAGTCTCGGAAGCCGGAATCCAGGCTTTTTCCCAACTAATTGATTTCAAAGCAAAAGACACTGGACTTCGGCTTGCGCCGGGGTGACCTCTATAGGGTCTTTCGCCCTGATGTGGGAATTCCAATCCTTTTTCATCACCCTGTTAAGTCTCTCTTACGATGCTCCAAAACTCCTTTTGGCGCCGATTGGACTACTGAAGCTGGAAAAAGGTTACACGCCTGAATTCTATGGATCCTCTGTCTAAGGTTATCTCGCTTCTAACCCGGCGATCTTGACCGCCCCTCGATGATAGCCATCGGGGAACAGCCGTTCAAGGTCTTCTATTTCAAGCTGATTGGCTTCACAGGTTTCATAAACTGTGGGCACTGTTCCATTTTCCTGGTATTTTTTCCGCAAGAACCGGATGACCCGCCAGTGCTTGTCGGTAAGGCTCCCGGGCATTTTCATTTCCAGGTATCTGAGCGCCGCATATCCCTCATCCCATTCAGAGGGGTCAACCAGGAAGCCTCTGATATCTACCCGATAAACCTTCTCCGCCAAGGATTTCTGTCTTTTGGCCTTTCGATTTGGGAGCCATCCCTGGTGTGCCTGCTCTTCCTTGTATGTGAGCCCGGACACCTTGCACGCCCCTCTCAGATAGCCGGATGGGAAAAGCCCTTTGAGGTCGGCAAGACGCAGTTTGTGAGCCCTGCAAATCTCATAGACCAGCGGGCATTTTCCCGAATCCCTGAAAGTTTTGCGGATGTAGTGGATGACCTCCCAGTGAGCAGGGGTCAATCCCTTATGGATTCCTGTCAGAGTCGCCATTGCCTCAGCAAAACCTTCATCCCATTCGTCGGGATTCTCGAGGAATCCTTCTTCATCCAGCCGGTAAGTCTTCTCGCCTAAACGCAATGCCTCTGATTCAAAAGCCGAAGATCGCATAGTTTTTCTCCCTTTCGAGTGGCCGATGCCGAATCGGGATCGAATGGACATCGCAGATAACGATTGCGGGGAAGAAAGCATTCAGCTCCAACCGGGCACGACAGCCTTCCCCCTCTTAGCAGAAGCCCGCCATGACAAAAAATTCACGGCAGAGCTTCCGGCTTAAGCCGGTAAGCGGATTGACCAGATTATATATATTACGCGAAGGACGCGGAGAGGACCGATGAAACGCAGGGACACGGGGACACGGGGGTAAAACCATCGCCGCGTCACCCCATCTCCCCCTCTCCGTGCCTTGTAGTTCCCAACGGTCCCTCTCTGTGCTCTGCGTTGAGATCTTTGGATACATCGGCCAGCGTCGTATTTTCCATCTTAGCCGCAATGCAGTCCCGCACCTCCTTGAACAGGGCCAACAGTCCTCTTTCTTTCTCAATGGGTGTAGGCGTATAGAAGTATTTGCTGACTGATTCCGTAGGCGCCAACGCGCCATCGAAAAGCCGGGTGATTTCGGCCAGAGAGATCTTGTCAGGGGATTTCGCCAAACGGAACCCTCCGTTCTTACCTTTCGAGCTGTTCAGGTACTTGGCCAGTTTCAGGGTGAGAAGAATTTGCTCAAGAAATTTGGAGGGTATTTGCTGGGCTGTGGCGATGGTCTGTACGGAAATATATTCCTCCTTCTGGTGTCGCGCCAGGTAGACCAGGGCCAGCAAAGCGTATTCACTTCGGTATGTCAGTTTCACCTTCACCTCGATTCCTGCCGGCCCGATCTTCCGTCCTGCGCGCCGCCAGGAGCGGGAGCATGCATCTGAGCTTCGAATAATGTGACTTATATAATATGATTAGTAGGATTACAATCCCTTTTTCTCATTCGGTCAAGGCTGTCTCAAATCCCGGTTTCACATCGACGTTATTAGTGGGATGTTTTTGCCTGCGATTCCTCGCAGGTGTGGTATTGTGATTTATCGTCATCTTTTGCCGGCAATGCCTATCGTAGAGGATCGAGAGTCCGGAAGGCACTGAACGAGGAGGTTGGAACCTGCCATGGCCGATCGCTTCACACCGGAACAAATCGAAGAGATAAACAGACTGCAGAAAAAGTACTTCGACGACACGGTGGACCTCTTTGAAGCTCCCCTCCCGAAGGGGGTGCCGGAGCGGCTGAGAACCACCGTAAAAGCAAGCGGCCTTCGATCCGGCGAAAGGGTTCTGGATGTGGGAACCGGGACCGGGATTCTCATCAGCTTTATTCTGAAGTATGGGCCTTCCGAGATACATGCTTGCGATCTCTCAGAAAACATGCTTAAGCGGGTAAAGGAAAAATTCCCCCGGGTCATAGTGCACCTGTGTGATATCAGGGACCTGCCACTTCCCGACGACAGTCTGGACCTAGTCTTCATCAACGCTTGTTTTTCCAATATAATGGATAAATCAAAAAGCCTGGATAACATCTACCGGTTAGTGCGGCGACAAGGCAGATTGGTTATCAGTCATCCTCTGGGCAGGGACTTCATCGTCGAACTAAAGAAACACACGCCTTTTTATCTGGATTTGCTGCCTGATGAAGAGGGCGCGCGAGGATTGCTCGAGCGGCATGGCTTTGAGGTCATAAGGTTTAGAGACGAGCCCGGGTTTTACCTCGTTGTGGCGAAAACAACCAAGCCGGATGAGCCTTCGGCCGCCAATCACGAAGACCTGAGCTGACTTTACCGGAATCATGGGGAATCGAGTTACTTAAATGACGGCGGTTTTGCTTTCCGACTTAAGTCAAATAATCCATTTGGGCGGCACGGCAAGGAGCCCTGATGAGGTGATTTCTCTGTATAAGCTAGGTCTCCGGTTCGCCGAAATTACCATCACGGAGCCGGCGAACTTCGGCCTTCTTCAAAATGAGTATCGGGCCCGGTCAGGGGAAACTGGTCTCTACTACCTTTGTCATGGCCCAAGGGAAGGCGATCCCAATGATATACATACCCTGGAGACGATTTATTTCCCAAAGTTGCTCCAAGTCCTTTGTGTTATGCCCGAGTTAGAGATGCGGCTATTAACGTTACACCTCTGGCTGGACCCCCGATTCGTGCTGGAGGAGACGATTGTATATAAAGTAGGCTTTCTCAAAAGGCTGACAGAGAGGGCCGCCGGCGTTGGAATTACTGTCTGTCTGGAGAATCTGAGTGAAAATGCCGAGCAGTTGACAGGGGTTTTTGCCGCTGTCCCCTCGCTGCATCTTACCCTGGACCTGGGACATGCCGAACTTCTCTCAAGGGAAAATACCAGCTTTGGTTTTCTGGGAAAGTGTCTTGACAGGATTAAACACATCCATTTGCATGATAACCTTGGAGGTACTTCGGCAGATGATGATCTCCATCTTCCGGTGGGAGAAGGTAAGATCGATTTTCATAAAATCTTTCAAAGATTGCATGCTGTTCACTACAAGGGGACCATGACGTTGGAATTGCGGCCGGATCAGATTAAGAGCTGTATGGGATATGTCAAACATTTGGTTAATCCCGAAGAGTAAATTATCAGGCATTTGCCGCCTCTCATGCGCAATGCCGTCCGTTGGGCTGAACACAACCATGGAAGAGGGGACCGAGAAATGGGTGAGATCCACTGGACGGAGATAGTCTTCGGTGCGGCAACCTTCGTTGTCTTAACGATATATCATATTCACTGGGTCTACCAGGTGCGCCGGACGCCTCTTCAGACATATCGGGGCGTCACAAAACATCTGCAGCGAGTGTGGGTGGAATCAGTCATTACCGAGAAGCGGGACATGCTCTCGGTGCAGACTCTGCGCAACTGGATCATGGCCTCCAGTTTTTTGGCCTCTACGGCCATGATCATCGGGTTGGGGCTTTTGAGCTTTCTTTTCAAACCCGATCACATCTCCGAAATCCCCTTCGATCCTAGCCTGATATTTTCCCGGATGAAGACCCTGTTCATGGCCAAACTGATGGTGCTGATGGTGCACTTCTTCTTTGCCTTCTTTAGCTTCACTCTTTCCATCCGCTACATGAACCAGATCAACTTCATGATCAACGTCCCCATCGATTGCGATCCCATGCTGTCGCCGGAGTTAATAGCCAACACCCTGGATACGGGTATGGTGCATTACACCATGGGCATGCGGGCTTTCTACCTTTCGGTGGTGGCCACACTCTGGCTCTTCGGGCCGGTGTGGATGTTTTTAGGCAGCCTGGTCATGGTCGTGGTTCTCTATAAGCTGGACCATTCCTGTGCACTGGAATATTCCACCGCCCGGTGTGATATAAAGACGCGCTGATTGGAAACACAACCATGAGCTCCCAGTGAATTGAATGGGTTGCCTGGAAATACGCTCCAACGCTTGAGGGCCCCGCGTCTGCGGGCCGCCCGTCAGCAAGCGCCGGAATTTATAGCCGTTTCTCGATAAGTGATGGTGCAGCCGGTTTTGTCTTGACATTTACAGGGAAGTACTCCTACGCTTAATTACAATAGTTGAAGTATGCTTATGAAGGCGGCAGCTCTGTTTGCAGATCCATTTCCTGCTGAAAAGATTAGAAAATAGCCTCCAGCGCCTATCCTTTTCAAAAATCCATTTTTCCGCGTTCTTATCAGCTTATCGCACCCCATCTCCAGTTTGCCATTGTTCAATCCTGGTGCGCAAGCCGTCTGGTTTAGGATTGCCCTTTAAGTTCAAAGCAAGCATTGTAGGAGGCTAAAGAGCGACTGAAACAATACATAAGGAGATAAGAAATGGCTGTTTTCGCAGTGTTTCTCAACGTGGCGGGGAAAAGAGTGGAAGTTGGGAGTGTAGCGCTTGACAATGTAAATCCAAATGATTTCGAATCAGTGGAATTGATTGAGCAGGATGCGGAGTCGATTGAAGATGCGATTTCGGTGGTCTTCGCTCCGGCGTAAGTCGTCCGTTGGGCCAGGCCTTTCCGCGCTCATTAGATACTACAGGACCCTCAGGGCAACTTTACGTGGCCTTACCGGCCTCATGCCATACCTTTGCCGGCAAATGGCACTGGCTGCCGGAGAGTGACGGGCTTTGCAGTGCGTCTGGTCCGCCTGGCAGCCCAAAGAGTCGATGATTTACTAATTTTCCGGGGATTATCATTATTGGAGCAGACAGCGCCGGAAATTTTGAGGCCTTCGCATAGAGGAGGCAACTGTTACAGGTAAAGAGAAAACTTGAGTCCTTTGTGCCTTTTGATCGCTTCCAGCAATCCCGCTGTTCCGGTCATCATATTGTCTCCGAGGGGCGCCCCGAATGTGATCGGGAGCTTTGAATTTTCGACCAGCCGCCGCTTTGGGCCTGTGGCGACAATAAGTTCAACAGCCTCGAACCCGAAAGCTTTTCTGATGTATGCCCCATGACCCCCTTCGGCCAGGACTTGCCGGTGGAGCAGTTTACCGTCAGCCAGATCGACCAGAAGTGATTCCAATTTCTCCAGGCTGAGGTCCCGTGTATGGTACTCCACAACGCCGGCAATCTCATCGCCTTCAATAGCTGCGCATACAGTATGCGAAGTGGCTATGTCGAGGACGATGAATTTTGTCTTTCCCCTTAACTGAAAGTCCATCGATGCGCCAATTATGGCCGCAATGCCGCTGTCCATGACATAAACTTCAGTGCAGGGGAGACCCGAAGCTGTTTCAGCTATAGATTTCAGACGATTTAAAACAAGAGGGACGCTTCCCTTTTCGTAAAGCAAAGATTGCGGTGAGGGTGTCCGATCCAGGGCCGCTTTAATGATTTCATGCCGAAAGTCCAAATGGGATTTGCCTGCCGGAGGCAGACCGTGGTCCTGGGCGCACACGCCGACAACATCGAATTCGAAAGGGACTCCAAAACTCGCTACTATCCTCTCCAAATGTTCACGTGGAAAATCACATAGGCTTAAGGATGTATATCCTCCTGAAGCGGAAATTGTTGCGGCTTGCGAATCTTCGATAATTTGGAGACCTGCGCTGCGAATGCGCTCGGGGTTGTGGCTAAGGGTTTGGGCAGCCGAGGCGGAAATAACTACGCTGGCTTTTTGAGCATGCCGTGAAAGGACATCCAGAAGAGCACCTCCGCCCATTTCAACACCGGTTATCAGAAGATTTCCGGCAATGCTTTGGGCCTGCTCGGCCATGTAAAGCACCGGCGATCTCACTACAGCCTTGTAATGCAAACCCGATCGATCATCATAGAAAAGAACGTCCAATGTCCCGGCGCCCACATCCAAAAGCAAGAATCTGCTCATTGATTGACTCCAACAATAAGTTGCATCCGATGGCTGTAGAAGGGACGCAAATAAGCGCTGTTCACCGGGGGGGGCAGCAGTTCATGACCCTTTCAGAAGGTCCGCCTTGTCCGTTTTCTCCCAGGGCAGGTCCAGGTCGAGCCGTCCAACCTGGCCGTAGACCGCGAGCTTCCGGTAGAACTCTCCCTGTCTCTTTGCCGGAAGTCTTCTCAGTTGGAAATCCCTGACTATGGCGGCCAGGCGGAAATCGAAATGCTTTAGGAGAAGCGAGGTCAGTTTCTCGTCAGGGATTTTGCCGGTCCCGAAAGTCTCCACCTGGACGCTTTCCGGACGCGACCGGGAGATCGAATAGCTCAACTGCACCTCGCACTCATCAGCCAGTTCCGCCGCTACCAGGTTCTTTGCTGCGTATCTTGCGGCGTAGGCGCCCACTCTGTCAATACGAAGCGGGTCTTTTCCGCTGAGAGCAGCCCCACTGTGCCTGGAGTAGTCGCCGTAAGTATCTATGGCGGTTTTTCTCCCGGTGAGGCCTGAGTGAACGGAGGGGCCTCCCAGGTGAAAAACACCCTCCGGGTTTATGAATATCTGGGTGCGGGGATCGGGCCGAAGCGGCTCGTCCCGGAACACATGCTCGATAACAGCTTCTCGAATATCGGCTCTGAGCTTTTCCAACTCAGGCTTTGCGGCTTCTTTCTGGCTGGCCGTGATGGTAATGCTGTGAATGCGGGAGGGCCTTCGGTCCCTGTATTCGATTCCGACGTCGGTTTTGGCTTCCGGGCAAAGGTAGGGCAGAATTTTTTCTTTCGCCGCATCGGCCATCCGCCTCGACAACTTATGGGCGAGCCAAATGGGTAGGGGCATCAACGCAGCGTTCTGCCTGCATGCGAACCCGAACGTTGTAACCTGATTTCCGGCCGGTATTGTTTCAAGTTGCCTAAAGGTCAGCTTTCTTTCGTCAAACCGGTAAACGGGGTCCAGGGGAAGCTCCTTTATGCTCGTCAGCACGCTGGAAGTCCTCGCGTTGAAATCGGCGCCCTGGTATCCAACGCTTGCGATCACTTTGCGGGCAATTTCGGAGAGACTGAAGACGGCTTCCGAAGAAAATCTTGCGGCTATGAAGACTATCGAAGCGGAGAGCGAACACTCGGCAATTATCCTGGAGTATGGGTCCTGCTTCAGGAAGTGGTCTACTATGGCATCGCTGATGATATCGCAGAGCTTGTCGGGATTGCCGTCCGTCACCGATTCCGATGTAAGCATGAAGTTATTTTTCATGGTTTTTGTCCCTTGAGTCTCTTGCGAAACTTCCGCGAGATGCTCCTATGACGTTTTGCGATAGGCTCCGTTATTTTCCGCATTCGCACCTTTGCCTTCACCCTTGGTCGCCTCGTTTACAAGGAGCGGCAGGATCGCGCTGATCGCGATTATGGCGCCATCGAAGAGGCTTACGGGCGCGAGCCCGAGAAGACTGCGAAGCCCCGGAATGACAAAAGTGAGCAGTTGCAGGCCGAGCGAGCCTCCAAGCGCCAGGGTGAGGTACCTGTTCGGGGGGAGCTTCTCCTCGTCATAGATTTTAACATTTGGCGAGCGGCAGCTTATGGCGTGGAGCAACTGGGCGAAGGTGAGACTCTGAAAAGCTATAGTGGAGGCCTTCTGTCCAATCCCGTAACGGGCCAGACCCGCCCCATAGGCGCCAAGGGTTGCAAGGCTGATTACGCCGGCTTCGATCCCTATTCGCTTGAAATCCGACCTCCCTATGATCGGCTCTTGAGGGTCGCGAGGCGGCCGCTCCAGTATGCCGGGCTCCGGGGGCTCCAGAGCAAGGGCGAGGCTGGGGAAGATATCGGACATAAGGTTTATCCAGAGAAGCTGCATGGCGCTTAGCGGATAACCGATACCGGCCGCGCTTGCCACGAACATCACTATGATTTCGCTGAAATTGGTCGAGAGAAGAAAATGCAGTGATTTTTTTATATTGTCGTGTATTGCCCTGCCGTGGCCGACTGCCAGGACCATCGTTTCCAAATTGTCGTCCTGGAGCACCACGTCGGCTACCTGCCGAGCTACGTCGGTGCCACTGTGGCCCATGGCGATTCCGATATCGGCGGCCTTGAGCGCCGGCCCGTCGTTTATGCCGTCGCCGGTCATCGCCACTATCTTTCCGGCATCCTGCAGAGCCTGAACTATCTGCAGCTTATGGGCCGGACTCACCCTGGCGAATACGTGGACCCTTTGCGAAAGAGCCCTCAGGGCCCTTGAATCGATGTTGGTAAGGCTGGTCGAATCAAGGATTTCTATCGGCATTTCCCGGCTCAGGCCCAGCGCTTTTCCGATTGCATAAGCGGTCGGGCTCTGGTCGCCTGTCAACATTATGGTGTCTATCCCGGCGTGGTGGAAGCGCGCTACCAGCTCCTTCATCCCAGGGCGAAGCGGGTCCGCCATACCAATAAGCCCAACCCATGTCAGACCGCTGAGTTCGTCCAGAACCTCTTCGTCTTCGGCGGATTTGAATGCAAATCCGAGCACGCGGAGCGCATCGGTCGCCATGCGCTCGTTCTCGATCTCGATTTGCGAGAGGTCCTGCTCGCTGATCGGGAGCTTTCGACCCCCAATAAGTTGTGTGTCGCACATGGCTAGAACTTCCACCGGGTTTCCCTTTAAAGCCAGAAACCTTTCGGTAGTCCCGGCGATATGGACGGTGGACATGAAATTGCGGTCTTCGGCGCGGAATCTGGTCTTGATTCTCGGATAGCGCTCGTTCACCTCCGTTATGCTGAGGCCGGCACTGACAGCGAATTCGAGCAGCGCTTTTTCGGTAGATGAACCTTGATCTGCCTGCTGGCCGCTTACTTCCCCACACAAAATGCAGATTTTGGCCAGTTGCGAAAGCTCCGGGCTGTTGCTCGGGTTGATTTTTCTGGCGCCTCGGAAAAATCCGTTCGGTTTCAGTTCAGTCGTATGATTTCCGGAAAATATTCTCATTACCGACATGCGGTTTTGGGTTACGGTTCCGGTCTTGTCAAAGCAGATCGTCTGAACTTCTCCCAACGTTTCCACGGCTTCCAGGTCCCTGATAATTACCCGCTGGGCGTTCAATTTGCGGATGCCCAGCGCCAGGGTCGTGGTGGCCACTGTCGGAAGCCCTTCGGGAACGGCGGCTACGGCAAGAGAAATGGTCGTTTTGGAAATGAGCGCAAGTGCGGTCCGCCTCATCACTCCCGTTATAAAAACAAGTGCGCACAGTGCCCCGCTCAACCACACCATTTGGCTGCCGATCGTATTTAATTGTCTTTCCATCGGGGTCAGTGGGGCGATGGTTTGGCCGATCATCGCCTGAAGCTTTCCTATCTCTGTAAAGCGGCCTGTTGCGACCACTATCCCGCGTCCCTGCCCTCCGGTAACGAGGGTGCCCATATAGAGGGTGTTTTTGCGGTCGGCGAGCGGAATATCGGCTTCTTCAATCACTTCGGCTTCTTTTAGCACAGGGATGCTCTCTCCGGTGAGACTTGATTCATCGACGCTGAGGCGGGCGGCCTCGAGGACTCTGCAATCGGCGCCGACGTATGTTCCCGGCTCAAAGATCATCAGGTCCCCGGGGACCAGATTACGGGAGTCGATTCTCCTCCTGGCGCCGTCCCGGACCACCACCGCCGATGGATGCATAAGAGTTTTCAGAGAGGAGATCGTCCCTTCGGCCTTATCTTCTGTTACGAAGCCGATCGAAGCATTGATTGCCACCACGGTCATTATTGCGACTGCATCAACGATTGCGCCGGTAAGGACGGAAATTCCGGCGGCAACGCCGAGCAGAGCGACCGGCAGAGAAGCCAACTGATTGAAAAAAATCTGGAGCTTCGATCTGCGCGGTGCTTCCGGAAAGCGATTAGGGCCAAATGCTGCAAGCTTTTCGCCGGCAACCTCACTCGAAAGCCCTGCCTCCGCCGAACTTCCCCAGACCGCCACCACGGCCTGAGCGCCGATTGCGTGCCAGGGGCGTTCGTATGTCGGATATAGGATGCCGGATGCCGGATGCCGGATGCCGGGCGGCGGAATCGGAGCCAAAACCCCGGCAGCCTGCCCACCCACCCGCGGGGCGGGGTGGACGGCGGCTGATGATGGATGGTGTGGAAAGCGGTTTTTCTCCGCCCTCTGATCAGCGATATCCGCTCTGCTTGAGCGTTGGCGGGTATCGGGTTCGCAAGATTGATTGAATTCAGAAACGGCCTTTTCGACCAAAGACCTGATATGGCCAAGCGTGGCCCCGGAATCGTAGCGCAACAATACGGTTGAGGTAAGAGTGTTTGCGCTCGCGTTGATTACGGCGGGGTCTGCGCCAAGCCTGCGCTCGATGTGTTCCTTGAAAGAATCGCAGCGGTAGAGCTCTTTTATCCTCAATCTCGCTCTGCCGGTTATGGCGGCGTGCAAAGTCTCGACCACAGCGAATTCCTGAGCGGTGAACAGCCCAATCACTTATCCCGGCGCGGAATGGCCGCTCCGGCTATGTCCTTGACACCGGAAACAACGCCCATCAAAATCCCGCGCACGGCGGTTACGGCGTTTTCCCCTATAGACCCGGCCGCCTCGATGGCCCCGTTTACAGCGGCCTTGGCGACCTCATTGGCGTTTCCGCCGATCTGTCCAGCGGCCTCCACGATTCCGTCAACCGTTCTTCTGGCAACGACGGCGACGTCCGCCCCCACATCGGCGGCCCCCTTCACAGCGTCTCTGGCGGTCTGGGCGGCGGCGCCCACAACGTCACCTCCGACCTCACTCACGCCGATGATTATCCCCTTTGCTATACTTTTTGTTGCATCCAGAAGACCTGAGCCGGCTTGCTGAGCGGCCGCGATTGTTCCTTTGACAACGTCGCCCGCCACTCCAATCGCCCCGTTTGCAACTGCCCCGGTCGCATTTATCGTGTCCGAGACCGTCTTTCGCGCCAGATCCACCAACCCGGCCTCGACCTGGGTAATTATCTGAAAGCTGTTGATTATGCCTTCCTTTACAGTTTTTTGGACGCCCTCGTTGCCTTTAGCAGGAGCATCCTGTGCTGAAGCAGGTTCGCTTTTTTTCATTTTCAACTCCCTTGTTTTCGCGGCCCCACCCGGCGCTCATTCAGGGGAAGGGCCTGAGAAGGCAATGAAAATCCACTGCCGGAATACCGCGCACCGGACCGCAGATAGCATTCCCTATGCATATGAGGCCATGGTTCCGAGAACTTTTCACCCCTGGTCTTTCGGAAGTGCTGCGGTAAATGAGTGGTTTAGTAGGCGTCTGAGTCGGCCTCGGCGCCTGAGACCGGTGTAGAAGTCTTTTGCCGTCTTTGTTGAGCGAGTTCCGCATGAGCTTCCGCAGCCAGGTCCTCCACAGATTCCTTTGCCTCGGCAATCAGCTCTGTGGTCTTTTCAAACAGGAGTATGGCGCTTTTTATCGATGCCTTTGCCACCGGCCTCACCACGGCTGCCACCGCCGGAGCGATCGCAGGCGCCAGGATCAGTACTCCGAGGCCAATTGCCAGACCTGTTCCGATCTTTAATCCATTGTCAAAAAACGTCATTCACCACCCCCTGAATTACTCGCGCAAGCAGGCACAACTTAACCGAAACTGCATAGCGCCCATACGTATATTGAAAATATGTGCTTTGATAAAATTCTGTTTACACAATTAAAGAGGCCGCTATTCACCGGCGGCCGGCCCTTCCGGCGCGCATTTGTCCTCCGGACGATTAAGCTTAATGTAGGACTCAAATGCGAAGTAGGCAAGCAGATACCAGGGCGCACTGCCGATCTGAAGGCCCTGCCTGGCGAGTTGCAAAACGGCAAGGGCGCCGAATCCGAGCGGTACCAGCAGCTTCAAATTCAGAAGGCCTCTGGCCTCCAAACTCAGATGCTTCTCGAGGTCTGAAACCGCATCGGCCAGCGACATTGCCGAGGTTTCGACACCCGCAGCCGCCATCAATATGACGCCCATATCCTGTAGCCTGGACGTGATATCTTCGAGCGCCTCTTCCTTGTGGTGGACGATGATGGTGCCGGTGTTTAAATTGGCTTGGACGCTGATGACCTGCGGAGATGCTTCGAGTACTTTGGCAAGCCGGGCCATTTCTTTTGGATGCCGCCTTTTGTGCGACAGCCTGATCCGGGTGCGCCTCGCAGTGGTGGACACAATTTCTGTATGGTCGGCCATGAGGACTTAAGTCCTGTATCGGAAAATCCGGAAAAAAGATAATTCCTCCATTACGATAGGTTGCCGGTTGTGTGGTGTCAAGCTAATTTCCGTGACATGATATACCACGTAAAGGGCAGGTCAAAAATGACGGAGAAGACCAGAAACAAATTTGAAACGCTTCTGTTTTTGTTTGCAACTGCGCCGGCTGTCGGCCAGACATCGAGCCGGTTATAATCTCCCAAGAAAGCTTCCGCTAAACCTATAAACCTTCAAGTCATGCCAAATGTCTGAGAATTGTATGTATTTTGTCACAATTCCATAGTATCCGGCGTTTATCCTTACACTGTGCGCAAGGATGCTCGGTAACTAAACCGGGTCTCTTGCATGTTAGAAGCAGAAGATTTTTGGAGTCAAGATTTTGGAATAAGAGGTGACAATGAGCTGGTATTGCCACAGTACTCCAGAGAGACTCAGAATAAAAACACCCATAATCAAGCAGAACCAGGTGGAAATAGAGAAAGTGCGCGCAATGCTTCAAGCGCTCTCGGGGGTCGATGCCGTTTCCATTAACGCTCTGAATGGAAGCATCACAATCAATTATTCCGGTTGGGCGACGGATTGCGAGTCGATTTTGAGTATTCTCAAGAAAAGGCCACCCGCCGTCGGCACCGCCTCGCGGGTTGGTGGGCGGGCTGTAAAGAATATAATGTGGGCCGGCGCGGGTTGTGCCGCGTAGAGCATAAATGTGCACGCAGCGGCTTTCGGAGTGAATGGGTGAATGGGGGAGTAAGTGAAGAGTGATAAATAATCTGGTCCTTTCTCTACGCTCTCCTTGGCCTGTCTATGACCAGAGGCGTTTTGCCTGAAGTTCACCCTTCACTCTATCCCCGCAGATCGAATTAAAGCAAAAAAATCTCCTCGCTCCCACTTGTCGGCGCATTTATCGGAGTTAAAATTTAATCCTCACCTTCCTCGTCACGGGGGAGGGAAATAATGTCAAACACAGCCGGTTGTCTTAAGCAGGCAGCCGGCTTTCTTTATCTATGCACAGGCTTAACCAATAACAAGACAACACTGAGTTTTTAATCAGTACAAACCTCATCATTTTGTTTTCACTCATGGCTGTCCGGTCAAGAAAAACAGATACACCCGGGCCGAGCCCTTTTTAATTTCATTCTTAATCCGGCGCACGCACAGTATAAAAATTCCCTAAAGATTCGATATACCTATGCCGAATTAAGTGAACGTGAGGCTTTGGCCGCCTATTGGTTTTTCACAAGCCCTCAAAGCTGCACGGGCGCTGTACGGAGGATGACAAACCCGTGTGCGTCCAAATCAGGTAAAAACCTTAAGAAGACTTGAACGGGAGGAAATCATGAAAGTGTTTTTTAGAGTGTTGATTGTTACTTTTTGTGCGCTTTTTCTGTTTAGTGCAATTCCCGCGCTCGCGCAAAAGACCCCGGAAGAGCTGGCCAAAGAATCCGAGGCTGCCTGCGTAGCCAGCGAATCGACAAAGGCAACTTCCCAGATGATCGTGGACAAGGTGGAAAAAGCAGCCGCTCTTCTGCAAAAGGAGGGCAAGGCGGCTTACCCGAAATTCAAAGGAAAGGACAGTGAGTTCCTTTTTGCGGGCACCTACATCTGGGTCCACGATTTGGCGGGTACAATGCGCGTGCACCCGCTCAAGTACAAAATGGAAGGCCAGAACTATATCGACCTCAAGGACTCCACCGGATATCTCATTTTCTCGGCCATGAACGAAGTGGCCAAAACCAAGGGGGCAGGCTGGGTAAAATATATGTGGCCCAAACCGGGAGAAAAAACACCTTCCCTGAAGGTGTCCTACGTAAAACTGGGCAAAGTTGACGGCGAGGACCTCGTAATCGGCTGCGGCTCATACGATATATCGCCGGAAGAGGCTCAGAAACTCGTGAAATGATTTCAGCGCCGGCCCGGCCCGGGTGGTTCCCTTACGGAAAGGGTGGGCCGCCTCCAGGCGCAGTGAGATTTTCTCCTTACAGGGAGCGGACGATGACATTCAAAACAGGACCCGTTAGCCTCAGCAAGAAACTCTTCGGTTTCGTCGGATTGACTTCTTTTCTGGTGCTTTCCGCTCTGGGTGCAGGTGTTTTTTTCTTTTCTCAAATCGAACAAGCCGGCCTGGTGAAAGAAGACGTCGCTAAAACAGTGGAAAAGGTGCTCGTCACCCGTGCGGCGGAAAAGACCTATCTACAGTTTTTCAAAGCCGAACAGAAACAGGTGTTTGAAACAAAGGCGGGGGAGGTCGGGGGGCAGTTTGAAAAACTCAAGGCAGCCGCCGACGAAGGATGGAAAAAACGAGTCCAGGCGATGGAGAGCCAATTCGGAAACTATAAGAAGCTGTTTGAAGAAATTGATGAGGTCCATTTCCGGCAAAAAGGTTTGAAGGAGGAAATGATAAAACCTCTGAGCACATCCGAGGAAGCGCTACGGAAGATACAGACTGATATTGAGGCAAAGCAGGCCGAACTCCAGATGGACGGGGAAACTATCAGCAGCCAGGAATTCGGAATGCTTAACGTCGTGAAGGATTGCAGGCACGCGTTCCTTCAATTGCAGAATATCCAGTTTCAATATCTTTTGACAGGGGATCAGAAATTCATGCAGGAATACAAGAAACTTACCTCCGGAAACGTGCAGGTCTATCTCACGGCTCTGGACCAGTTCGCCTCCTCCATGAAAAACCAGTCCTGGATAAAGGCGACCGAGGGCATCCGGGAGTCTTTGAGCAAATTTGTCGGACTCATCGATCAGTCCCAGCAGTTGTATCAAAAGGAAAGCGACAGGCTGGGCAGCCTGAATGAGAGCGGCGCGAACATCCTGAGCACGGCTGATGCCCTTTTGGGTGAGGTCGGCCAATCGATAGCCGTTCAAAAAAAAGACGCGCTGCAAATGGTGTGTGCCATTTTGTTTTCCGGCCTTTTGGTTTTCTGGGGCATGTCCCTGTTACTGGTTCGATCGATTACCAGACCGGTCAAAAACGCCGTCAGAGGGTTGACGGAAATCGCAGAACAGGTGAACGCCGCTTCGGTCCTGGTATCCAATGCCGGCCAGGAACTCTCGGAGGGCGCCTCGAGCCAGGCGTCGGCAATTGAGCAGACTTCCTCCTCTCTTGAGGAGATGGCCTCGATGACCAGGCAGAATGCGGAAAATGCAGCCCAGGCAAACAGTCTCATGCTGGAAACCAAAAAAACGGTCGGGCAGGCAAACATGTCCATGCAGGGACTTACCGCTTCCATGAAAGAGATCTCCAAGGCAAGCGAGCAGACCCAGAAAATCATAAAGACGATTGATGAAGTCGCTTTCCAGACTAACCTGCTGGCCCTCAACGCCGCCGTGGAAGCGGCCAGGGCCGGGGAGGTGGGGGCTGGTTTCGCAGTGGTAGCCGAGGAGGTTAGAAACCTTGCGCGGCGAACGGCCGAAGCCGCCAAAGATACGGCGGGTCTAATCGAGTCAACCGTTAAGAAGGTTAAAGACGGCGCAGTCCTGGTAGATCAGACAAACGGGGAATTCATCCGGGTGCTGGACGGCGCATCCAAAACCGGAGAACTTATCGGCGAGATTGCCGCCGCCTCGCAAGAGCAGTCCCAGGGAGTCGAGCAGATAAACCGTGCAGCCGCAGAGATGGACAAGATCATCCAGATGAATTCCGCCAACGCGGAGGAGTCTTCAGCGTCTTCCTCGGAACTCAATTCGCGTGCGGAGGAGTTGCAGATATTGATCCAGGAGTTGCAAGGACTGGTTGGCGGCAACCTTGAGGAAGGCGGAAACGCAAAAACGTGGGCTCGTACGGTGGCCCGAGGCCTTTTCGATTCACTTGCGGTGCGTATGAACAAAGTGCGCGCGGCTAAGGGATCACAGGATGAAATCCCCCTGGACCGTGAACCGCAGTCTTTTGAGGAACCCGGGGAGCAAAAAAGCTCAGGTGTCCTGGCAAAATACCTGCACAGCTTTTTAGGCTGAAACCGCAACGGGGGGCGGGTCTCGGGACCGCCCCACGGCCGCCGGCGATGTTCCTATTCAGCCGGGTCTTCTCCCTCCACGCACAGAATCCGGACTTTTCTCATCTGTAGTTCGAACAGGGCGCCCTCCATATCTTCCGGGGTTGCGGCGAGCCTCCCAACGTCATGTATGACCAGACGCGCCACCCGGTTCCGTTCGACGTCCCTGAACAAATCACTCCTGCTCGTATAGAAGACTGCCTGCGACTCATCTATTCCTTTTTCCCTGATAAACTTGAGGCATTTTTCTTTCTGTGCGGCCAGGGTACGCTCGTAGCTGCCTTTGTCCTCGGCCGTCAACTCGTGCTTCCATACCAAAAGGTAGACGGCTGTCACTTTTTCTTCCATACTTTCCCCATAAATCTGTTATTTTTTTGACTAAGTTGTCTTTGCTGTTCGCAATGATCAGTTTAGCAGTAAAGGTCCACTGCTGGAAAGAGCCAATATCAGGCGAAGGGATTGAGTAATGAGTGACAAGAGGTTCGAACAGGGTCCGATACGTCCTCCCAGCGAAGCGGGGAGCCTGCTGTTTCGGTTCACGAGAAACTGTCCCTGGAACAAGTGTACCTTCTGTCCGGTGTACAAGGGCAGGCAGTTCAGCAGGCGCTCGCTGGAAGAAATCAAGGGAGACATTGATACCGCTGCGGAGATTTGTCTGGAACTTCGCGCCATTTCCTCCACCCTGGGCTACGGGGGGACTATTACCCGCGAAGTCCTGGAAAACGTATTTACCAGCGCTCGCTTCAATGATTTTTACCGGCAGGCAGCCGTTTGGCTCTATATGGGAAAAGGGAGCGTATTCATCCAGGACGCCAACAGCTTTGTGCTCCCCGCCGATGTGCTTGCCGAAGCGATTCGTCATCTGAAGCGAAAGATTCCCGGGATCGAGCGAATCACATCCTATGCCCGGAGCAGCACGCTCGCCAAAATGAGCGTGGCCGAACTCGGAGAAATCCGCAAGGCAGGGCTTGACCGAATTCACATAGGTATGGAGAGTGGTTCGGACCGCGTGTTGAAGCTGGTCCAGAAGGGGGTCGACGCAAAGCGCCAGATGGAGGCAGGTAAAAAAGTTATCGAAGCGGGCATGGAGCTTTCCGAATATTTCATGCCCGGCCTTGGGGGAAAGGAGCTTTCCGAGGAGCACGCAAGGGAATCGGCGCGGGTCTTGAATGCAATCAACCCGCATTTCATAAGGCTTCGGAGCCTGCGCATTCCTCCCAGCGTCCCTCTTTTTCAAGACAAGCGGGCGGGCCGCTTTACACCCCTTTCAGACGACGAGACGGTCGTTGAGATCAGACTGTTCATCTCTTTGCTCGATGGGGTTTCAAGCCGGGTCGTATCGGACCACATAATGAATCTGCTCGAAGAGGTCTGTGGTAAACTGCCCGAGGACAGGAGCGCCATGCTGGCGGTAATGGACAGATATCTCGGGTTGCCCGCCGAGGAGAAACTGATTTTTCGGATCGGACGGCGGGGAGGGGCCTTGAGGTCGCTCGATGACTTGAACGATCCCATCATGCGGCAGCGGTTGCAACTTGCAATGAAGGAGATGGTATCGGAAACGGACGGTGATCTGGAGAAGCTCATAACGGAACTTGCGGACCAGTACATCTGAAGAGAAGCCATACATGGAGCTTTTTTTTGTATGAATGAAGAGTATACAGGTGTTTTGAAACAAGAGGGTGATTGGTGGATTGGCTGGATAGAAGAAGTCCCAGGCGTCAATTGCCGGGAGCCTACTCGGGAAGAACTCGTTGAAAGCCTCAAAGTAACTCTGCACAAGGCATTGGAATTGAATAGGCAGGATGCTTTGTCTGCAGCAGGAAGGGACTTTCAGGAAGTGAAAATTGCGTTATGAAAAGGACCGAGTTCCTCAAGTACCTCTGGACTTGTGAATGCGTTCAGAAATCCTTGCTTAAGGCTAAGCCTCGCCCCAATGCAGGATAGATGACTGACCTATAAATCGCATACATTATGAACCTGCTCGAAGAGGTTTGTGGTAAACTGCCCGAGGATAGGAGCGCCATGCTGGCCGTAATGGACACATATCTCGGGTTGCCCGCCGAGGAGAAACTGATTTTTCGGATCGGACGGCGGGGAGGAGCATTACGTTCGGTTGACGAACTTTCCGATCCACTGCTCGGACAAAGGCTCCAGGCAGCTCGTCGCGAACTGTGCCAACTGGGTCCGGGAGGGATAGAAGAGATTATAGACGAGCTGGCGAACCAATATATCTAGTTTCCCTCCGGAAAGGGTCCTTTTCCGCCCTGGGCGGCACGACCGCAGCCAGATATTTCGACGCTCCGCGAGGCGGGCGGCATAGGCAGGATCTCGACAGCCCGCCCACCCACCCGCGAGGCGGTACCCCTTCCGCCTAAAGGCGGTAAGAGGAATGACCAGATTCTTCCGCCTAAAGGCGGTAAGAGGAATGACCAGATTATGTATGTCTCCGCGCTAAAATCCCCCCTGCCCCCCTTTAGGAAAGGGGGGATCTCGATTTCCTGGCCAGGACGAAAACATTCCGGCTAAACGCCTCTTGTCATCGACAGGCCAAGGAGAGCGTGGAGAAAAGATTATCCCTCCTTTCCGAATCGAAAATTGCGAGTGTCTCATCCGGTGTTTCCGGATGAACGCTATCTAATGTCTTCAAAGAAATTTGAAAGGGGATTCATGGAACGCTTCCTTATCGCGCTCGACTGTCAGACGGACTGCGAAAAAATTATCGACTACATGGTTCGGGTCCTCAAAGGGACTCAAGACTGCGAATTCAAGATTTTGCACATCCTTGCAACCGCGTCTCCCGACAAACTGAGAATGGAGGAGGTCCAGCGGATCGAACATATGCATGCCGGCAGGCCGGACCTCGCGGGATATTTCTGGAAAAAGGAGGATGAGAAAATCATGGAGCGCTGCTTTGTCCAGGCCAGGGAAAAGCTGGTGATCGGGGGCTTCCGGCCGGAATCGGTATTGTTTTTGTTCGCAGTCCAATCCGGTGACATGGCCGAAATCATCCATGCCAAAGCTGCCGAACTCGGGTGTTCGACCATAGTGCTCGGCCGCAGGCGCCCGAGTCTGGTAAAGCAACTGCTGGTTGGCAGCGTATCGACCTCGGTATTTAAATCTGCTCGCGGATCGGCGGTATGGGTTATCGAAATCTAACAGATAAATGAAAGGGATAAGAACATGAGACCACTTTTCACGAAGATAGGCTTTTGCACCGATTTTTCCGAAAACGCCGATCAGGCGTTTATCGTGGCCAGAGACCTTGCGGTCCAGTTCGGCGCGTCCATCGAGATTATCCATATAACAACGAATCTTGCGCTCTCCCCGCCCGTGCATGCCACCTATATGCCTGTCGAATATGATGCTAACTTTATCGAAGAAATCACACAGGCCGCCCTGAAATCGATCCAGGAAAATTATGTGGGAAAACTTCCCGAGGGGTTGCTCTATAACGTGAATCTGGAGTCAGGATACGCTGCTACGGAGATCCTCAAGATCGTGGAGGAAAAGGAATTAGACCTGCTGGTCATGGGGTCTCACGGTTTAACGGGCATCGCCCACGTCCTTTTCGGGAGCACTGCGGACAGGGTGGTTCGAAAGGCCGCATGTTCGGTGCTTACTGTTCGTTTGCGTAAATCGTAGGCCCATTGTCCGTCCGGAGACGCAGGATAGTTCCGGATACTGGATGAGGCCTCCCGCTCCCGCCCCGTCTCACGGGTGGGTGGGCGGGCTGTCGAGAATGAGCGGCCGGCCTCCGCGCTACGCGCTCACACATCGAGCAGGGAGACCGGCAAGCACGCTTCACAAAGTGAAGCCGTGCGAAGCTCGCGAAGCGTGATCCTGACACCATTTTCACCTCACGTTTTGATGTGCTGCACATTTGGCTTGCCTCCAAACGCACCACGGGTACTATCTGCACTGTCTGCATGGCTGCGCGTGCAGCTCTCGCTCTGTGAAAATTTGTACTTCAGGACGCTGTCACCGTTTCGAGCGAGCGCACAGACCTGAAAGAATCGACTGTGGCAATCGACACCGACGCCGTAGCGATCCAAGATCAGCTCTAAATCCACCCCTTCGGTGAATGTGAACGATTCTCGTGTACGTGCTGGTTCCGCTCCATGCGTTGATCGTATGTCCACTTGGCCCCGCCTCATTTGCTAACGTCTGGCGTTAATGGAGTAAATCGGGATCTAAGTGCCCCACACATTTGCACAGTAAAGTATTATGCGTAAGCTCAACCGGTATTTTCTTCAGATCAGCTCATTTTTTTTTCGCGCAGGGTATTGTATAAGTCTATCAAACGGGGCGTAACTTTCCATGGTTTTGATTCCATATCAAGAGACCGGTATCCGCGTCTGAAATGAGGTTGGGCAAGCAATGGAGATGGAAGCAAAAAGAGTTGAGGATAGCAGACTCACAATGTCGCAGATCATGAACCCGCAGGATGCCAATCTCGCCGGGAACGTTCACGGCGGCGTGATAATGAAGCTCATTGACGTTGCGGGGGCCGTGGTTGCGGTTCGGCATTGCCGCAGCAATGTGGTGACCGCTTCGATCGACAGGCTCGATTTTCATCAGCCCATTTTCATCGGGGACCTCGTTACTTTTAAAGCCAGCCTTAACCTGGTCGGCAGAACCTCGATGGAGATTGGCGTCCTGGTGGAATCGGAAAGCCTGCGAACGGGAGAAGTCCGAAAAGCCGCTTCGGCATACCTCACCTATGTGGCCCTGGGGAAAGACCGCCGGCCGGTGCAGGTCCCGCCTCTGATCCTGGAAACCAAGGAAGACATACGGCGCAACTGCGAGGCCCAACTGCGGCGCGAGGAGCGCCGGCAGTCTAAAAGCAAGGCAGAGGCCTCCTGTTGAACGACCTCCTTGTATGATGGACTTATATACAACACTGAACATGTTGTTACAGTCTATACTGAAGAATGGTTTCTCGGCGCAGCCATGCGAGGGGGCCTGATGCAACTCCGGCACGTTTGAACATTATTTCATGGCGTGCGCTGCAACCATAGAAGCAAGCGCGTGAGAATAGCCGCTCCGCGTGCCTGCTGCGCTTCAAAAAGACATAGCGCCGCAGGCAGGCTTCCCTTCGCATCGTGTCTCGCGAAGCGCGGAAGGCCGACCGCTCATTCTCGACGCTTTCCATGACCTGTCTATGACCAGAGACGGGGCGGGCGCGGGAGGCCTTGCCGGTCCGGTTGCAATGGCTTATAAGTGAATGAATGGATCAATGGACTTGAATGACGCCGGCGCGCGGCGCTTTGCGGAAATGCCGATGGACGAAGGACCCAATGCAGCAGCAGAAAAGAAACAGCGGCTTTCGATGATGGCCTTGTCGGTTTCCGTCAGCGCTCTTCTCATGGTGTTGAAGTTCTATGCCTACTGGCTCACCGGTTCGTCTGCAATCCTTTCGGACTCGCTCGAATCCATAATAAACGTGGTTGCCAGCGGATTTGTCCTGTGGAGCGTAGTGCTGGCCTCAAAGCCCCCTGATGTACGCCACCCTTATGGACACGGAACAATCGAGTTCTTCTCGGTGGGCTTCGAAGGGGCGCTGATCGTCCTGGCGGCAGGAGGAATATTATGGGAGGCGCTGCCCAGGATCATTGAACCCAGGGCACTGCCTGAACTCGATTTCGGCCTTCTCATCCTTTTAGGGACCGCGCTGGTGAATCTCTGGCTGGGAAAAGCCCTGATCCGCACCGGGGAGCGCACGCGGTCGATAGCCATTTCCGCAGACGGCAAGCATATCCTGACAGATGTTTACACTACGACGGGCGTGCTTATAGGACTGTTCCTGGTCCGGCAAACTGGATGGTACTTCCTGGACGGAGCAGTGGCCTGCGTAGTTGCGGCAAACATCCTTTTCATAGGCGCCAGGCTGGTCCATCAGTCTTCAGTGCGCCTTATGCATGCATACGACCCTGAATTGCTCGATCAGATCAGCGCGGTTATCGCGCAGCACCGAAAACCTGAATGGATAGATGTGCACCGCCTGCGCGCATGGCGTTCGGGCCGGCAAATCTACATAGACTTCCATCTCATCCTCCCGCGCGATTTAAGTCTCGAGGATGCGCACAGGGAAGTTATGGAGATGGAGAAGCTTCTAAAAACCCAACTGCCTGGAGTGGGAGAGGCAATGATTCATGTCGAGCCCTGTATCGGCCCGGAGTGTCGCATTTGCTTGCAGGAACATTGCGGGATCCGCAGCCAGGTGTTTTCCCAACAACCCAGTTGGTGCCGCAAGGAAGTGATCTACCCAGGTGCGGCGGAGACCGAACAGGATTCGGACCCTGTGCAGAGCGAATCCGGCAGGAAGTTCACGAGGGCAGGTTCTGATTAAGAACACGATGGTATGGGAGGAGGCTGCGGATGCGCATCATTTTGATCGGACAGGCGCCTTTTGGGGCCACAACCTTTGAAGCGCTGCTGGACGCAGGTGAAGATGTCGTCGCGGCGTACACGCCGCTGGGAAAGCCGGGGGCGAAACCGGACCCGCTGAAAGAAGCGGCGCTGGCAAAGGGGATAAGAAACGTCGAGCCGAAAACATACAGGGACGAGCAGGTTTTCAGCGAATTTGCAGGGTTGCGGCCCGACCTCGTGGTGCTTGCTTTCGTCACGGACATTGTGCCCGCTCGCTACTTCAGCGCTGCCGGCAACGGGGCTATCTGCTACCATCCTTCGATATTGCCGCGCCATCGGGGAGCCAGCGCGATAAACTGGGCGCTGATAATGGGAGACAAACGGACCGGATTGACCATCTTTTGGCCCGACGAGGGGATCGACACGGGTCCCATATTGCTGCAAAAAGAGGTCGATATCGGTCCGCAGGACACCGCCGGCTCACTCTACTTCAACAGCCTTTTCCCGATGGGAGTGGAAGCGATAGTTGAGTCGGTAAAACTCATTCGGGAGGGAAAAGCCCATCGGATTGCTCAGGACGATTCGAAAGCCACATACGAACCTCCGTGCGACGACCGGGTTGCGGGTCTTGACTGGAACAGCGCCGGCCGGCAGGTTTGCGATCTCATCCGCGGGTGCGACCCTCAGCCCGGGGCTTACGCGCAGTTGCATGGAGAGAAGGTGCGTTTCTATGGCGCGGGCTTCGTGCCGGGAAAAATCGGCGGGGAGATCGACGTTGCGCTGGGGACAATCACAGGACTTGATCTAAAGGGTGTGAGAATAGCGGTTGCGGGAGGGGAGCTGCTCGTAGCCAAAGTTCGTACCGCTTCGGCGGGGAAAATCGATGCGGCGTCATGGGCTGCGGCCGCCAGCGTGAAACCCGGTGACAGATTTGGTAAATTCTCGAAGTAGGGCGGTGGGACCCGCCTCGCGGGTGGGTGGGCGGGCTGTCGAGATCAGCTTTGGCGGAGCCTGGAGATTGGGGGAATGATTCCCCCGCTCTTTGCCCTGGCGTGGAATTCTCATCGGTGTTTCCGGATGAACACCGGTTTATAATTCAACCCTATAAAACTTAGGAGGCGCCGGATGTATTTCCCGGATTACAGACCAAGAAGATTCAGGCGTACCGAGAATCTGCGGCGAATGGTACGAGAAACCAGGCTCAGTGTCGATCAACTCATATATCCTCTTTTCGTTGTGCCCGGCAGCGGCGTAAAGAATCCTGTGCAATCGATGCCCGGGGTCTTCCAGTTCTCGGTGGACAGGCTCATCGAAGAAGTACGCTCGGTGGTGGAACTCGATATACCCGGTGTCATGCTCTTCGGCCTGCCGGAAAAAAAAGATGAGCGCGGCTCTGAGGCGCACGCGGAAAACGCCCCGGTCCAGCAGGCCATGCGCGCAATCAAGGACGCCTGGCCCGAACTTACCGTCATTGGTGATGTGTGTCTTTGCGAGTACACCAGCCATGGCCACTGTGGCATTCTCGAAGGAAATGAGGTGGACAACGACGCCACCCTCGAGGTACTTGCCAAAGTGGCCGTCTCTCACGCCAAGGCAGGGGCTGACGTAATCGCCCCCTCGGACATGATGGACGGGCGCGTTGCCGCAATAAGGGAAGCGCTCGACGAAGACGGATTTAACGGTGTCGCCATCCTGGCGTATTCGGCAAAATACTGCTCGGGTTTCTACGGGCCCTTTCGGGAGGCAGCCGATTCGGCGCCCAAGTTCGGCGACCGGCGCGCCTACCAGATGGACGTTTGCAACACGGAGGAAGCCCTAAGGGAAGTAGCCCTGGATATAGAGGAGGGTGCGGACATAGTCATGGTCAAACCGGCAATGGCTTACCTGGACATAGTCAGGCGCATCAGGGAGGAATTCGACAGACCGGTCGCCGCATACAACGTGAGCGGAGAATACTCCATGGTGAAAGCCGCCGCCGCAAACGGGTGGATCGATGGGGACCGCATAATGATGGAAATCCTGACCTCCATCGTTCGCGCGGGGGCCGATTTCATACTAACTTACTTTGCAAAGGATGCGGCCGGGTTGTTGCGGAAGACGCAGAGATTTTGACAGGATTAACAGGATTGAAAAATCTCCAATTTAGAGATTCAGGGATTTAGCAATTAAGGGATCTAATTCCTCAATTCGGCAATTCCTCAATCGGTTTTTAAAGTGCAAAGGGAGAATTGTTCATCTGTACCTGTTGTTTTCCTGTTAATCCTGTAAAAGGTTTTTTTACGAAAGTCGGCAAATGAACACAGACAACACCAAAACAGTAGGCCGCCCGCACCCTGCGGCAACGGGCGCAACTCTTCAGGCAAACTTGCGTCTTGTAGCCTGGGAGCTTACACGTTCCTGCAATCTGGCGTGCGTTCACTGCCGCGCCGCTGCCCAGGACCGCCCTTACGAAGGGGAACTCACCCTGGATGAGTGCAGGAGGGTGCTGGACGAAATCGCCGAAGTTGCCAGGCCTATCGTCATTTTGACGGGCGGAGAGCCTCTGCTTCGCCCGGATGTTTTCGATATCGCGCAATACGGCAACAGCCTGGGTTTTCGGATGACCTTGGCCACCAACGGCACCCTGCTTACGCCGCAAATCGCCCAAAAGATGATCGACTCGGGCATTCAGCGGATAAGCGTCAGTCTCGATGGGGCCACAGGCAAATCCCATGACGCATTCCGAAAGGTTCCCGGGGCCTTCGAAGGCGCCTTGCGGGGGATTTCCGTGGCCAGGGAAGCGAAACTGGATTTCCAGGTCAATACGACCATAACACACGCAAACATCGAGGAATTCCCAAAGATCCACGAACTGGCCGTCTCGCTCGGTGCTGCCGCACACCATATCTTCATGCTGGTGCCGATGGGAAGAGGAAAAGACCTGGCCCAAGAGGCCATCAGCGCCGAAAAATACGAGAAAACGCTTCACTGGTTTTACGAACAGGAGGGCAAGGCGCCCTTACAGCTCAAGGCCACGTGCGCTCCCCATTATTACCGGATCCTTCGCCAGAGGGCCAAATCCGAGGGCAGGGAAATAAGCTTCCAGAACTTTGGGCTGAACGCCGTTACGCGCGGCTGCCTCGGAGGGAGCAGCTTTGTCTTCATATCCCATGTGGGGCAGGTGCAGCCCTGCGGATACCTGGAGGTGGACTCCGGAAACCTGCGGGGAAAATCCTTTAGGGAGATTTGGCTCAATTCGCCGGTTTTCCGTGACCTGCGAGACCTGAAACGCTATGAAGGCAAATGCGGAAAATGCGAGTACATAAGAGTGTGCGGCGGGTGCCGCGCAAGGGCTTATGAGATCGCGGGCAACTATCTGGCCGAAGAGCCCCTTTGCCTCTATAAGCCGGGATTAGGGGATTAAGGGATTTAGGGATTTAGGAATTAGGGGATTCAGGGATTTAAGGATTTTTCAATCCCTCAATTCCTCAATTCCTTAATTCCTCAATTCCTCAATTCCTCAATTCCTCAATTCCTCAATTCAAGGTTCGTATGCGAAACAACTACATAATAGAGGCCCTCTGGCAAAGCGTTCTGATCATCTTGATCGCGGCCGCTCTTTCGCTCTCGGTGAATCATTTCAGGCAAGGCGGATTGCCGCTGGTTAGGTCCCCCGAAGCCGGCTTGAGCGGCTCAAAAACAGCCGGGGAACCGGTTGTCTCGCTCGAGGAAGCGCGGGCCCTCTTCCTCACGAACGGGGCCGTGTTTATCGACGCCAGGCCGGCGGAAGTCTATCGTTCCGGCCATATCAATGGGGCGCTCAATCTGCCTGCGGAAAGCCTTGAGGAATCACTTCCCGCTATTATGGAGCAAGTCCCGCCCGATTCGCTCATCATCACCTATTGCGACGGCGAAAGCTGCTCGCTGAGCAAAGAGGTTGCCCTGGAGCTGTCCGCCAGGGGGTACTCAAACGTCGAGGTGCTGGTAAACGGGTTGTCCGTCTGGCAGGACGCCGGCTTGCCCACCGAAACGACCCCTTGATTCCGGGTAATCGTTCACCGCACTTTCTACATGATTTTATGCACCACGAAGAACCTGGAGGTTTATGACTATTTAGAATTGCACGATCTACGTTTCTATCGAAGAGTAGCATCTAATACAAAAGACCGAAGACTTGCGTCTTGGCCTGATAGGTCTTGCGCTTGAGCATCAAAAAATTCCCGCGCTTGGCTTAGACTCCATTGTGGCGTCCGCCTCTTCCGATAATCACTTTGGTCCCGCTTGCCACATAAACACTAGACTACGAGGTACAGTCCAAGCTTGCACTGACTCCCTTTTAAGTATCGATCCCGCAATTGAGTCTCCATTGCCTTTTTTAAGGCGGGATGCCAGCAACCCTTAACTTCAATGACCACACTAATTCTGTCGCGAGAAGGTGTAATGGCCTCTACACGGATATCGGTCCTTGGGGTTCAAAATCGACAACACGAACGGGAATGATTTTGCGATCCTCCCCATGTGGGTCGCGTCTCATCATCTCCGCCCACTCTGGCTGTGTATAATTTGCCTCCATGTAATCGGGGGAGAGTACGCACAGAGTTCTCTTCGATTTAACTAAGTGGTCATTTACATAAATACAATGACGTATTTCTTGCATAATTGAATCAAATATGGCATAGTCTCTCCCAAAAGGAGGGATGACATGCCAAGGAGAAGCCCATACTCGATTGAGTTAACACA